>NZ_JBHVPP010000017.1:0-40905 GCF_042887295.1 Streptomyces sp. NPDC057950 | reverse complement strand
GGCGCGGTCGGCGCCCGGCGCAGGTCTTCCTCTCGTCTCGGACGGTCCGGGCCCCCGGGGGGTGTGTCCCGCGACCCTCCCCCGCCGCACCGCTCCGTTCACCGCCGCCCGGCACGCCGACTCATGCGGACGCCAGGTGCTCCTTGAAGAAGCCGGTCAACTTCGCCACGGCGGTCGGCACGTACGCGTCATTTTCATACAGGTCGACGTGGGTGGCGCCCTCGCCCCCCGCCCCCCGAAGAGCTCCTTCGGCTCCCCCGCCCTCTCGACGGCCTCACGGCTGCAATAGGCGGTGTCCGCCTCGGTTCCGGCGATCATGAGCAGCGGCCGCGGCGCGCTCATTGATCAGCATGGCCTCAAGAGCACCCTGTCGAGTGAGGCGGGACAGCGAGAACACGACCACTGCGTCTACGTGCACGGCGCGAACGGCGGACATCATCTCCTCGAACTCCGGCCGGACAACCTTGGGGTCCCAGCCGGATTTGCCGACGTCGGCGAAGTGGCCCGCGTTGTCCCAGCCTTTGGCTGCGATCAGCGCCTCGCACTTGGTCCGCTGTGCTTCGGGAGACGACGCGGAGTCGTCCTCACGCTTCCTTGACTGTCGGATGTAGGACACTGCGCGCACATGGTCCAGATCAGGGGTCCAGTCGAGGCCCCGTTTGACGAGAGGTGTCAGGTGCCTAGCGTAGTAAAAATCAACGTACTGACCGTCCCTTCCGAGCAGCGGGAGACGCTGGAGAAGCGCTTCGCCTCCCGAGCGCACGCCGTGGAGAACTCCGACGGTTTCGAGTGGTTCGAACTCCTCCGCCCGGTCGAAGGCACCGACAACTACCTCGTCTACACCCGCTGGCGTGACGAGGAGTCCTTCCAGGCATGGATGGAGGGGCCCATGAAGGCGGCCCACCAGGGTGCCGGCGAGGGCGGCGAGCGCCCCAAGCCCGCCGCCGCCGGATCCACGCTGTGGTCCTTCGACGTCGTGCAGCAGGCGGGACCGAAGTCCGTGTAATCAGGGCCCCGGCACACGGCACCGCGTCGGTCCGTGGGTCAGGGAGTGATGGATGCGGCCCGGCAGTCGGCGAGTTCCGTGTCGACTGCCGGCATCGCCCCCGTCACCCGCGTCAAGTGGACCCCGGTGGTTTGATCCACCCCAGCGACCGCTCGACGGCCCGCTGCCAGTTGTCGTACTCCGCGTCACGGCGCACCGGGTCCATGTCGGGCAGCCACTGGCCGGCCCGGTGCCAGTTGCGGCGCAGGATCTCCAGGTCCGGCCAGTAGTCGGCGGCGAGCCCCGCGGCGTAGGCGGCGCCCAGGGACACCGTCTCGGCCACCATGGGCCGCACCACGGGTACATCGAGTACGTCTGCCACGAACTGCATGAGCAGGTTGTCCGCTGTCATCCCGCCGTCGACCTTGAGCTGCTTCAGGGCCACCGAGGAATCGGCGTTCATGGCGTCGACGACCTCCCGGGTCTGCCAGCCGGTGGCCTCCAGGACCGCCCGCGCCAGATGTCCCCTGGTGATGTACGACGTGAGACCGACGATGACCCCGCGCGCGTCACTGCGCCAGCGGGGTGCGAACAGACCGGAGAAGGCGGGCACGATGTAGCAGCCGCCGTTGTCCTCGACCGTGCGCGCGAGGGTCTCGATCTCCGGCGCGCTGTTGATCAGTCCCAGGCGGTCACGGAACCACTGGACCAGTGAGCCGGTGACCGCGATCGAACCCTCAAGTGCGTAGACCGGGGGCTCGTCCCCGATCTTGTAGGCGACGGTCGTGAGGAGTCCGTGCCGCGACCGGACGACGTCCGTACCGGTGTTGAGCAGCAGGAAGCTGCCCGTTCCGTAGGTGCACTTCGCCTCGCCCGGGGAGAAACAGGTCTGGCCGAACAGGGCGGCCTGCTGGTCCCCGAGCGCGGCGGTGATACGGACACCCGGGAGGAGCGAGCGGGCCTCGCCGTAGTTCTCGGCGGAGGACCGGATCTCCGGAAGCATGGGGCGGGGAACACCGAAGAACGCCAAAAGCTCGTCGTCCCACTTCAAGGTATGGATGTTCATCAGCATGGTGCGGCTGGCGTTCGTCGCGTCCGTGATGTGCAGACCGCCGTCCACCCCTCCGGTGAGGTTCCAGATCAGCCAGCTCTCCATCGTGCCGAACAGCACCTCACCGTCCTCGGCACGCCGTTCCAGCCCGTTGACGTGGTCGAACAGCCAGCGGATCCGCAGCGCCGAGAAATAGGTCGAGGGAGGCAGACCGCAACGCTCCAGGAAGAAATCGTCTCCGGGGTCGATTCGGAGGGCCTCGACGAGCGGCGCCGTACGGGTGTCCTGCCAGACGATGGCCCTGCCCAGCGGGACGCCCGTCCGCCGGTCCCAGACCACCGTCGTCTCCCGCTGGTTCGCGAGACCGATGGCGGCCACCTCCGCCGCGCCGACACCTTCGTCGGACAGGGCCTCCGGGACGATGCGCCGAAGGTTGCGCCAGATCTCGACGGCGTCGTGCTCGACCCATCCGGGGCGGGGGAAGTGCTGCTGGTGCTCGCGCTGGGCGACCGACACCAATCGCCCGTGGTGGTCGAACAGGATGCATCGGGTGGAGTTGGTGCCCTGATCGATGGACATTACATACCGTTCAACCATGATCGGGTTCTGCCTTCCGATGTGTCGGTGAGGCGGTGGCCGTCACCAGCGAGCTGCCCCGAGCTCCCTGGAGATGGCCCGCGCGGCCTCCCGGAGCAGGGTGACCAGCTTCGGCCGGGGGCGGCCGTGGCCGTCGCAGATCCGCTCCACCGGGCCGGACAGGCCGATCGCCCCGACCACGAGTCCGCCGTGCCCCCGGATCGGCGACGCGATGCCGGCTTCGCCCATGGTCATCTCCTGGACCTCGGCGCCCCAGCCGAGTTCCCTGATCTCGGCCAGTGCCCGGCCGAGCCGCTCCGGAGTGACCAGCGTGTGCCGGGTGTACGCCTCGAGGCCGGCTTCCAGGACCGGCTCGACGGTCACGGCCCCGAAGGCCATCAGCACCTTGCCCAGCGAGGAGGCGTGCAGCGGCAGCAGCGAGCCCACGTCCAGCGTCTGGAGCGTGTCGTCCGGCCGGAACACATGGTGGACGACGAGGACCATGCCCTCCAGGGGCGTGCCCAGACGGACCGACTCCCCACTGCGGGCGGCCAGCGCGTCGGCCCAGTTGATGGAGCGCGACCGCAGCTCGTTGATGTCGAGATAACTGGTGCCGAGGTGCAGGAGAGCGGCTCCGAGCTGGTACTTCCCGGTTTCCGCGTCCTGTTCCACGAAGTCCACGTGCTGGAGTGTGCGCAGGATGCCGTGGGCGGTGCCCTTGGCCAGCCCGAGCGAGGCCGCCACCTCGCCCAGCCCTAGTCGGCGAGGCTCACCGGCGAGCAGACGCAAGATCGCAGCCGCCCGTTCGATCGACTGGACTGGGCCGGCCATGATCCGAGCCTATTACCGCCGCGGAGGGTCCGCTTGACGTGCGGGGAGACGGTGCGGACACCGCGCCGGGTGCGGCGTTCGGTAATGCCGACCGCCGTTCATTGACCCACCTCATTTCGGTCCTTAACGTGCTCTGAGGCCCGGCAACGCGCTGAGGTTCCGGCAATCGGCCGACAGCGCTCACCCCGGAGGAGAAGAGATGGCGCTACAGCTCAATACGAGGCTTCGGGAGACGAAGCTTCGAGAGGCAGTCGAGTACGTCTTCCCGCTGCCGCCCGTCGCCGGGGCCGTCTCGGCCGTCCGCCGACGCGCGGGCGTGGTCCTCACCGACTGGAACGTGTCGCCGGGGATCTTCGAGGACGCGCTGCTCGTGGTGTCGGAACTGCTCACCAACGCGATCGTGCACGCGCTGCCCCCGGCGGAGCTGCGACTGTCCTGGATACGGGGCGACGGACTCGACACCCTGCGGGTCGAGGTCACCGACGCGGGACCCGCACGCGCGGCGGGGCAGGAGCTCGAAGGGATCGACCCCGACGAGCACGGCCGCGGCGAGGAGATCGTCCGGGCCCTGGCGACCCGGTACGGCATACGGTTCCACCCCGGTGGAGTGACCCGGTGGGCCGACCTCGTCGCGGCGTGATCAGGAGCGGACGTATGTGAGAGCGCGTGGCCCACGGCCCGCGCTCACGGCGTACCCGTCAATCACCCCCTCCATAGACGCGGAACCCGTCGCTCAACGCCTCCGTTCGCGGAGATCAACGCTTCCGTTCGCGGAGAAGGGATCAAGACCGGCGTCCGACGGCGGCGCGGTCAGAAGCGGTCCGAGCACACGCCCGTCCCGCGAGACACCACCAGATCCGAAGCGGCCCGGCCCGGCACCGGCCGACCCGACACCGCCGGATCGGACGCGAGCGGACCGCACGCGGCCCCAGCAGAGGCGACCGGACCCGACGCGACCGAAGCAGAGGCACCCGGAGCCGACACGGCCGGACCAGCGGTGGCCGGAGCCGACGCAAGCGGACCCGACACAGCCGGACCAGCGGTGGCCGTTCGGGAAGCGGCCGGCTTGCGCAGCAGGAGCAGCGCGGCGTCATCGTGCAGTCGGCCCCCCACATACGTCAGCAGCTCGTCGTGGAGCGCGTCCAGGGTGCGCGCCGGCTCCTCGCACACATGGCGCGCCAGACCCTCGGCCAGCGGATAGAACTCGCGATCGTGGTTGCGGGCCTCGGTGACCCCGTCGGTGTAGAGCAGCAGCTGGTCCCCGTCCGCGAAGTGCAGCACCTGGAGGCTGGGCAGCTCGCCCGACAGGGCGCGCAGCCCGAGGGGCGGGGCGGGGTGGGTGGGCTCCACGGCCTCGACGCTTCCGGACGCGCGCACCAGCAACGGAGGGGCGTGCCCGCAGTTGACGACCTCCAGATGCCCCGCCTGCCCATATCCGGCGACCACGGCCGTGACGAAGTCGTCGCCGCCGAGATTGCGTGCCAGGCTCCGCTCGATCCTGCCGACGACGGCGAGCAGATCGGGCTCGTCGTAGGCGGCCTCACGGAAGACCCCGAGCACGAGCGCCGCGGTCCCCACGGCCGGCAGTCCCTTGCCGCGCACGTCGCCGACGATCAGCCGGACGCCGTACGGGGTGGACACCAGGGCGTAGAGATCTCCGCCGATCCGGGCCTCCGCCGCGGCGGCGCTGTAGCGGACGGCGACCCGGAAGGGGCCGACCGTCTCCGGTATCGGTGTGAGCAGTGCGTGCTGGGCGGCCTCGGCGACCGAGCGGACGGCGGCGAGCACCCGCTCGCGGCGGCCGCGCAGCGAGCTCGCCAGGCCACTCGCCAGGGTGACGGCCGTCAGCGCGGACAGCACGGCCGCCAGTTCCCCGGGGGGCACACCGTCCCTGACGCCGAGCCTCGCGCCCAGTACGGCGGCGAGGAGGCCGATGCAGAGCACACCGCGCGGCCCGTTGGTCGTGGCGGCGAGTGCGGGGCCGGCCGCGAGCAGGGACAGCCAGATCATGCCGGCTCCGCCGACCACGTCGACGAGCACGATGACGGAGACGAACAGCAGGGGCAGTACGGGTACTCCGGCGGCGAGCTGGGAGGTGGCGCGCCGCTGGGCGAATGCCTTGAGGGGCGCTGTTCGACCCCAGATCGGCCGCAACGGCCTGTGGGCGCCGGCATGGTCTCGGGCCTGACTCATGTTTCGACCGCAGTCCTCACCTGTGTGCCGGATCACTTCCGGTATGTCCGTTTCATCCAGGAAACGCGTTCCGCCCGGCGCTCACAAGGACACGGATTTCAGATAGTGAGAGAGAGACCTCTCGTCACCCGGTTTGCCGTCGGGATGAGCCGTGTCACGACCTCCTCGAGCCGGGAGACGCGCTCCGCCGGCAGGGACACGCCGAGCGCGCCCAGCGTGTCCCCGCAGTAGACGGGCACGGCGACACAGACCGTACCGAGGGCGTACTCCTCCAGATCCGTGACGGCCGGGGCCACGGGTGAGGAGTCGAGCCGCCGGAGCAGCTCGGAGGAAGTCGTCACGGTCCGCGGAGTGAGGTCGGCGAGGCAGTGCCGGGAGAGGTAGTCGTTGCGGGCGTCGTCGTCCAGCTCCCGCAGGACGGACTTGCCCAGGGCCGTGGCGTGGCCGGCGTCCTCCATTCCCACCCAGAGGTCGACCCGGGGCGCCCGGGGACCGTCGACGATCTCCGCGACCCGGATCTCACCGTCCTCGTAGAAGGTGAGGTACGCGGGGGTCGCGAGTTCGTCCCGCAGCGCGGCGAGCGTGGGACGGATCCGGCTCAGTAGCGTCTGGCCACGGGCGGTGCTGTGCAGCGCCTGCAGTCTGTCCCCGAGGATGAAGCCGCCGTCGGCCAGCTTCCGTACGTATCCGTCGTGCACCAGCGTCCGCAGCAGGTGGTACGCGGTGGCCAGCGGCAGGCCGGTCTCTCGCGCCAGCTGCTTCGCCGGAGCGCCGTTCTCGTGCGCGCTCACGGCCTCCAGCAGACGAAAGGCCCGCTGTACGGACGCGATGAGCGTGGGGCCGTCCTGAGCACCCATGGGTCCAGCGTGCGCCGAGTGCGCGGCGCGGGCAACACACCCACCCCGTTCGCGGCTCGGGCGACGCGACGAGGAGGTGCCGTGAACGTCATCGAGCGCCCGCCGCGGATCCCGGGACAGCCCTCAGGCGCAGGAGGGGCACAGTCCGCGGTAGGTGACCTCGACCTCGGACACCTGGAAGCCGAAACGCTCCACCGCCGGGAGGTCGGCCAGCGGGTCGCCGGTCGGGTGCACGTCCCGGATGGTGCCGCAGTTGGAGCACACCAGGTGCTGGTGGGCGTGGTGCGCGTTGGGGTCGTAGCGCTTGGCGCGGCCGTCGGTCGAGACCTCTATGACCTCACCGAGTGACACCATCTCGCCCAGCGTGTTGTAGACGGTCGCCCGGGAGATCTCGGGCAGCCGCTGCGCCGCGCGGGCGTGCACCTCGTCGGCCGTGAAGTGGACGTGGTCGCCGTCGAGGACCTCCGCGACGACACGTCGCTGGGAGGTCATCCGCCAGCCACGCGCTCGCAGTCGTTCCAGCAGGTCACTCATATCGGTTCACCTATTCAGGTTCGGTGGGATACCCGAATTTTACCAGTGAACGTCCGGGCTCCTATTGGATACGGCTTTGGCGCGCTTCTTGACTAAGACTCTGTCCATCGTAGGATCGGTTCTGGCGCTGGCCAAGGGACAGGAAGACTCCAAAACGGCATGAGACAGAGACGTGACGGGACCACCGCCGGGAAGCCGCGCGATGCCGGTCCGAAGGTGACGGCCGCCCGCGTCGCACGGCTAGCAACCGTCCGGGAAGGTGACCGCCTCGGCATCGGGGCGGCCACGTCCGGGGCGCGCGACCGCGCGGACCACGTCTCCCCTCGGGCCGCCGGCGAGGATCTCCCCGCGCTCGACGCGCCAGGACCCGTTCATCGCGTCGGCCCGGTCGACGGCCCGGCGCCTCGCCCGAACCCGTACGACGGTCACCGCCTCCCGCCCGACGAGGCCGGGAGGCGTCCTCCGGGGCCCCCGCCCCGGCCGTGCCTCCGCCCGCAGTACCTGAGCACCACGATCCGCCTGGTCCGGAAGGATTCCCATGTCTGAGAACCATGATGCAATCGTCGTAGACGCCAAGACGGAGGGCGGAGGTGGCTGCCCCGTCGCGCACGATCGCGCCACGCACCCGACGCAGGGCGGCGGGAACAGCCAGTGGTGGCCCGATCGCCTCAACCTGAAGATCCTCGCCAAGAACCCGGCCGTCGCCAACCCGCTCGGTGAGGAGTTCGACTACGCCGACGCGTTCAACGGTCTCGACCTCGCCGCCGTGAAGCGGGACATCGCGGAGGTGCTGACGGACTCACAGGACTGGTGGCCGGCCGACTTCGGCAACTACGGCCCCTTCATGATCCGGATGGCCTGGCACAGCGCGGGCACCTACCGCATCAGCGACGGCCGCGGCGGCGCCGGAGCCGGGCAGCAGCGCTTCGCACCGCTGAACAGCTGGCCGGACAACGGCAACCTCGACAAGGCCCGCCGGCTGCTGTGGCCCGTCAAGAAGAAGTACGGGCAGAGCATCTCGTGGGCCGACCTCATGATCCTCACCGGCAACGTCGCCCTGGAGACGATGGGCTTCAAGACGTTCGGCTTCGCCGGCGGCCGCGCGGACGTGTGGGAGCCCGACGAGGACGTCTACTGGGGTCCCGAGACCACCTGGCTGGGTGACGAGCGCTACACCGGCGACCGAGAGCTCGAGAACCCCCTCGGCGCCGTCCAGATGGGCCTCATCTACGTCAACCCCGAGGGCCCGAACGGAACTCCGGACCCGCTCGCCGCGGCCCGCGACATCCGTGAGACGTTCCGCCGGATGGCCATGAACGACGAGGAGACCGTCGCGCTGATCGCGGGCGGCCACACCTTCGGCAAGACCCACGGCGCGGGCCCGGCGGACAGCGTCGGCGCCGACCCCGAGGCCGCCCCGCTCGAGGAGCAGGGCCTCGGCTGGAAGAACTCGTTCGGCACCGGCAAGGGTGGCGACGCGATCACCAGCGGTCTCGAGGGCATCTGGACGAACACCCCTGTGACCTGGGACAACAGCTTCTTCGAGATCCTGTTCGGCTATGAGTGGGAGCTGTTCAAGAGCCCCGCGGGCGCGAACCAGTGGCGGCCGAAGGACGGTGCCGGCGCGACCACCGTCCCCGACGCCCACGACCCGTCGAAGACCCACGCCCCGACGATGCTGACGACCGACCTGTCGCTCCGCGTCGACCCCGCCTACGAGCTGATCTCGCGGCGCTTCCTCGAGAACCCCGACGCGTTCGCCGACGCCTTCGCCCGCGCGTGGTTCAAGCTCACCCACCGTGACATGGGCCCGGTCGTGCGCTACCTCGGTCCGGAGGTCCCGGCCGAGGAGCTGCTGTGGCAGGACCCCCTGCCCGAGGTCGCGCACGAGCTCGTCGACGCGGCGGACATCGCCTCCCTCAAGAGCCAGGTCCTCGCCTCGGACCTGTCGGTGGCCCAGCTCGTGTCCGCCGCCTGGGCGTCGGCGTCGTCCTTCCGCGGCAGCGACAAGCGCGGCGGCGCCAACGGCGCGCGCATCCGCCTCCAGCCGCAGAGCGGCTGGGAGGTCAACGACCCCGACCAGCTGGCGACGGTGCTGCGCACCCTGGAAGGAATCCAGAACACCTTCAACTCCGCCCAGACCGGCGGCAAGCGGGTCTCGATCGCCGACCTGATCGTGCTGGCCGGGGGTGCCGCCGTCGAGCGGGCCGCCAAGGACGCCGGCTTCGACGTCGAGGTCCCGTTCGCACCGGGCCGTGCGGACGCCTCGCAGGAGCAGACGGACGTGGAGGCGTTCGCCCCGCTCGAGCCGGCCGCCGACGGGTTCCGCAACTACCTGGGCAAGGGCAACCGGCTCCCGGCCGAGTACCTGCTGATCGACCGGGCGAACCTGCTGACCCTGAGCGCTCCCGAGATGACGGTCCTCGTCGGTGGTCTCCGCGTGCTGGGCGCCAACTACCAGCAGTCGTCGCTCGGCGCCCTCACCACCACCCCCGGGGCGCTGACCAACGACTTCTTCACCAACCTGCTCGACCTGGGGACGACGTGGAAGGCGGTCTCCGAGGACGCCAACACGTTCGAGGCCCGAGACGCCGCCACGGGCGAGGTCAAGTGGACCGGCAGCCGCGCCGACCTCGTCTTCGGGTCGAACTCGGAGCTGCGCGCGCTCGCGGAGGTCTACGCGAGCGATGACGCGAAGGAGAAGTTCGTGAACGACTTCGTCGCGGCGTGGAGCAAGGTGATGGACCTCGACCGGTTCGACCTGGTCTGACACCTGACGCGAGACGCGTGACATCCAGGCCGGCCGGCCCCGCGCGGGCCGGCCTGGATCCGTCCTGGGTTCCCGGTGGCACCCACCGGCCCGGCTCCGCCACGGACACGGCCGCCCCGGGGCGGCCGCGGGACAGGTGAGGGGCGGCGGAGAATCGTGGTGTGATGACGCCGTGAGCCGCGCCACCGAAGACACCAACCGCCGCATGCTGCGAGCGAGGGACGCGATGGACCGCGCCTACGCGCAGCCGCTGGACGTCCCGGCCCTGGCCCGGATCGCCCATGTGTCCCAGGCCCACTTCACCCGCACCTTCCGGGCCACGTTCGGCGAGACACCGCACCGCTATCTGCAGCGCCGCCGTGTCGAGCGCGCGATGTTCCTGCTGCGGGAGACCGACCGCAGTGTGACGGACATCTGCTACGCGGTGGGCTTCGGCAGTCCCGGAACCTTCAGCCGCACGTTCCGCGAGATCGTCGGCCGGTCACCGAGGACGTACCGCAAGGAAGCGACCCCCGCGAACGTGCCGACGTGCTTCACCATGGCCTGGCTGCGGCCCACCGGCTGACCCGCCGGGCCGCGGGCTTCGGCGACACCGGTCTCGTCGACGTCAGGGACGCGGCGCGGGATCCAGGACGCGGGATCCAGGGGCTGTCGACTGAGCAGTTTTGGACAAGTTTCCGTCCGGCCCGCCCGGTAGCGTGACGCACATGTTCAACGCCATCACGCACTCACAGATCTACGTCCTCGACCAGGACCAGGCCCTCGACTTCTACGTGGGCAAGCTCGGCCTGGAGGTCAACGCCGATGTCGACCTCGGCTTCATGCGCTGGTTGACCGTCAACGTCCCGGGACACCCCGACCGCCAGATCCTGCTGGAGAAGCCGGGGCCCCCCGCCCTGTCCGAGGAGACGGCACAGCAGGTGAGGGAGCTGGTGACCAAGGGGGCGACCGGCGGCTCGCTCATCTTCAGCACGGACGACTGCCGCAAGACGTACGAGACGCTGCTCGGCCGGGGCGTCGAGTTCACCGAGGAGCCCACCGAGCGTCCGTACGGCATCGACTGCGGCCTGCGCGACCCCTTCGGCAACAACATCCGTTTCACCCAGCCGGCCTAGGCGAACACGGCGCCGTGCCGGAAGACGGTGACGGGCCGACCGTCCAGGTGTCACGCCCACCTGCGGCCGGCCCGTCGAACGGCTCGGGGCACATGGCCGTGCGCCCGGGACAGTCCCTTATCCCCCTCGGACGACGTCTCCGCCCCGCTCGGTCACGGCCGGCTGCGACTTCCCGCTCCGGCGGCGCAGCAGCAGTTCCCGGGCGGGGCGTTCCACACCCTCGTACAGGAGCCAGGCCAGCCCCAGTGCCACGGTGAACGCCACGGCGGTGGCGGTCAGCCCCGCCGCCACACCGAAGTGCGGGGACTTCCCGAGCAGGTTGACACCGGCCCGCAGGACGAGCAGATGGATCATGTAGAAGGCGAAGGAGAGTTCGCCGAGCCGCACCAGTCGCCGGTGCCGCCACAGTGAGGGCCGTCCCCGCAGGTCGGCGACGGCCGCCGCCGGGATCAGCAGGGCGAAGCCGACGATGGTGCAGGTGGTGGCCGAATACCCGGGGGTGACCTGGGGAACGAGGAAGTAGCCGATGATCGTCAGGGCGAGTGAGGCTTCCATGCCTGGCCCGCGCCAGCGTCCCAGGAACACCAGCCGGGCGACGGCGGCACCGAGGACGAATTCGGGGAGGCGAGCCGCCGGAAAGGAGTACACCGGCTGGCTCAGCCAGTGGTGCGCGTCGGACCAGGCCAGGGCCAGGACCGCCAGCACCGACAGCCCGGCGACGACGGTGACTCCTCGCGCCTCGAGCCGGCGCAGCCCCAGGGCCAGCAGCGGGAAGACCGCGTAGAAGAATGCCTCGCAGGCGAGTGACCAGCTGACGGGGTCGAGTGTCTGCCACCACGGTCGCCACCAGGAGTGCGTCAGCAGCACATTCGCCAGCGCGGAGTTCAGGGTCGGCCTCATCTGGCCGGACAGGGTGAATCCCATGAGCAGCGCGATCGCGGCGGTGACGAGGTGGACCGGGTAGACGCGGGCGACGCGCCGCCGCCAGAAGGCCAGGGCGCGGTCGCGCGGGCGTGCCGACCACATCAGTACGAAGCCGGAGAGGACGAAGAAGAACGAGACGCCGTTGGCGCCCGCCCCGAATCCCCACGCCACGATGCGGCCGCCGGTGTCGCCGAAGTACCCGAAGTTGTGCACATGGAGCCCGAAGACCAGCGACGCCGCTACCCAGCGCAGTCCGGTGAGCGAGGGAAGTGCGGACGGCCGGGGCGTGGGCGCGGACTCGGTCGTGGTCGCTGTCGGGGCCGGCGCCCGGGTCGTCCCGGTCGCCGATGTCATCGCGTCACCTGCCGAGGGGTGTTCGTGGAAGGCATGAAGGAGAGCGTTACCTGTTCGTCATGTTTCATTCCGGTCTTGTGGGCGGCCTCACACCGGCCTCCGCGCGCCCGGAGGGCCCCACCCGGTCCGCGGGAGGCGTGGCAGGCGTGACGCCTCTCGGCCGCCCCACCGGCCCGGCCGCGATGTGCCCGCCCAGGGGCCGGCGTGCGGGACAGGACGTTCACAGGTGCGGTCGAAGCCACGTACGTGCATCCAGCCATTACTACCCTTTGCGGACCTGCCGGGGGTCAAACCAGGCTCTCTCGGGTGTGTCGGGCCTCATGAAACGGAGTCCGGCCGGCTTACTCCGGCAACAGGACGCGCCGGTGGGACCGGGCCCGTAGGCTGAGCGTGCTCGGCAGACTCGCGCGCACTCAGCCGGAGCCCCAGCGATCGCAGCACAGGAGGAACCGTGGCCGGTCAGTTCGAGGCGACAGCCGAGATCAACCGCCCCGTCGAGGAGGTCTTCGCCTTCCTGGCCGAGGGTACGAACGACCCGAAGTTCAGCCCCAGGGTGCAGGAGATCAAGAAGACGCCGGAGGGCCCGACGGCCGTGGGCACGGTCTTCACGAGCACGGTCAAGGACGCGGGCATGAAGACGGGCCGACAGTTCCGGATCACCGAGTTCGACCCGCCTCGGCGGATCCGGTGGACGGAGATCTCGAAGAACGTCGTGACGGCCGACCAGGGCGGCTACGACCTCGAGTCGACCGGTGCGGGCACGACCCACGTCAGGATCTTCAACATCCTCGAAGGTCACGGCATCGGGAAGCTCCTGGTGGGCCTCGCGCTGAGTGCGGCGCGCAAGGACGCGGACGCGTTCGGCCGACGGATCAAGGCCGCGGTGGAGGCGTCCTGAGGAACGGAGCGGCAGGACCCCTCGCGGTGATCCGCGGAACCGGATCGTCCGCCCAGGGTCCTGGCCCTCTTCGCGAGGCTGCGGTGCTGTGCGGCGCGTATGGCGGCGGCGTCCCGTACGGGCGCCGGGCCGTGCCGTCAGTGGTGACGTGATCACGACCGCACACCGCTTCCGTCGCCGCGCTCACGTCAGCCCAGGGGACTACTTGCCGCCTTGGCTGATGTAGCTCTCGTACCCGTCGTCGCTGAGCAGGCTGTCGAGTTCACTCTTGTCGGTGAGCTTGATCTCGATCAGCCAGCCGTCGCCGTAAGGGTCCTCGTTGACCATCTCGGGGCTGTCGTTGAGCTCATCGTTGAGGGCGGTCACCTCGCCCGACACCGGCGCGTAGACCTCGGTCACCGCCTTGACCGACTCGAGGGTGCCGAACGGGTCGCCCGCGGAGAAGCGGGTTCCCTTCGCGGGGAGTTCCGCGAAGACGATGTCGCCGAGTTCCTTCTGGGCGTGGTCGGTGATACCGACACGCACCACGCCGTCCCGCGCCACCCGCACCCATTCGTGGTCCCTGGTGTACTTCAGCTCGTTGGGGACGTTCGACATGAAGACTCCTTCGGGGCTGTCGTATGCCGAACGGTCGCGGTCGGCGGGGCCAGTCTGCGTGAGCGCGTCCGGCCTCCCGCGCACCACCACCCGAACGGCCCGCAAAGACCGTGTTGGCGCGCTCGGTGCCCGTGACGCTCACCCCGTCGAGTGGCCCGCACCCCTTCCCGGGCGTTCCATCGAAGGGTGACCCCTACGCGCATCGACGTGCACGCCCACCTGTGGACCGCGGGGTACCTGGACCGTCTCGAACGTCTGGGGAAGTCCGACACGGCTACCCAGCGCGGGATCGGCGCCGACGCGACGGATGCCGATCTGGACACCCGCTTCGCGCTGATGGACCGTGCGGGCATCGACCTCCAGGTGCTCTCCACGGCCCCGCAGTCCCCGCACCTGCCCGCGGAGTCCGACGCCGTTGCGCTGGCCGAGGCGGCGAACGACTCGTACGCGGAGCTGGTGGCCCGGTTCCCCGATCGGTTCCTCGCCTTCGCCGCGCTGCCCCTCCCCCATGTGGACGCGGCCCTGCGCGAGCTGACCCGCGCCCTCGACGAACTGGGTGCGGTCGGTGTCGGTGTGACCACGACCGTGCTCGGCCGCACACTCGCCGATCCCCTCTTCCGCCCCCTCTACGAGGAGCTGGACCGGCGCGGCGCCGTGTTGTACGTCCATCCCGCCGGCGAGGGCGCGGGCAGCCCGCTGATCACCGAGCACGACATGACATGGATGGTCGGGGCGCCGGTCGAGGACACGGTGGCGATCATGCACCTGGTCCTCGCGGGCCTTCCCGCGCGCTACCCGCGGATGCGCGTCCTGGCATCGCACCTGGGCGGAGCGCTGCCGCTGCTGCCGCGCCGGCTCGACGACCATCTGGCCTTCGAGTCCCCCGGCACGCCCGAGCCGCCCTCGGTGGCGGTCCGCCGCCTCTGGTACGACACGGTCAGTCATGCGCATCCGCCCGCGCTGCTCGCCGCGGTGGCTTCCTTCGGGGCGGACCGCATCGTGCTGGGTACGGACTTCCCGTACGAGGACGGGGAGGTCTTCCTACGGGCCGTGGACCACATCGCCGACTCGGGGCTCGGCCCGGACGAGGTCACGATGATCCTCGACACCAACGCGGCGGACCTGCTCGGCCTGTCCACGCCGTGAGGTGCCGACTCGCGCCGTGAGGTCCGACTCGGCTTCCCCGCGGAGCAGTAAAAAGAACCCCGTCTCCGGAACGCCGGAGACGGGGTCATGTGGAGCGCCGGGCAGGCCTCGCACCTGCATCTCCCCGCAGGAAGCGGGACGTCTTTCCTTGGACCACCAACGCATCGAGCCACTACCGGAGTTCGTCCGGGAAGCTCATGATCGAGAATAGCGCAGTCCCCGTCTCCCGGGAAACGGGGGACGAAGGCGGGGTCCGAGTGGTTCGATCGCGGTCAAGTGCGGAGGTCATGGCTCCCGGTGGTCGTGGGCGGCCGATTCCAGGTCCGTGAGCTCTGCTTCGGCGAGGCGCGTCTCGGCCTCGACGTCGATCGAGCGGGTGAACAGCCAGTAGAGGACCGCGGCGACGGGCAGCCCGATGAACAAGGAGATGTCCGCGCCGCCGAGCGCGTGCGCGGCGGGCCCGACGTAGAGCGTTCCGACGGAGAAGAACGGCACCATGACGGCGAAGCCGACCAGGTAGGCGACGATGCCGTGCCAGCCCCAACGGCCGTAGATTCCACGGGGGTTGAAGATCTCGGCGACCGCGTAGTGGCCGCGGCGCACCACGTAGTAGTCCATGAGGTTCACCGAGGTCCACGGGATGAACAGGTAGAGCACCAGCAGCAGGAAGTCGTTGAAGTTCTCCAGGAAGTGGGCGGTCGCGGCCAGTGCGCCCACCACGGAGAGCGCGGCGGTGAGTCCGAGGGTCACGAGCCGTACGGCGACGGTCGGCCGCACCCTCCTGAACGAGTCGATCGCGCTGATGAGGGTGAGGGAGCCGCCGTACATGTTGAGCGCCGTCACCGAGACCAGACCGAGGGCGGCGAAGAGCAGCACGATCGCGCCGAACCCGCTGAAGACCTTGTCGCCCGCGGCGTTGATCGATCGGATCGTCTCGAAGTCCTTGCCCGCCCACCCGGCGAGCAGCGCGCCGAGGGTCATCAGCCAGATACCGCCGAGCGCCGACCCGAAGTACGTCCAGTAGAACGTCTTGCGGACGGTCACGTCGGGTGGCAGGTAGCGGGAGTAGTCCGAGACGTAGATGGCCCAGCTGATCTGGTAGCCGGCGACCACACCGAACTGGGCGAGGAACGGCGTCCACTTGAAGCCGCCGAGGTCGAAGGAGCCCGCGGGATAGTGCAGGGTGACCAGGATGCCCACCGTGAAGACCCCGAAGATGACGAGGAAGGCGTAGGTGAGGACCCGCTCCGCGCGGTGGATGACGTCGTAGCCCACCAGCGCGATCACGAACGCGATGAGCGTGACCACGACCACCCACGGCTTGACTCCGCCGTGCACCGTGCTGTGCAGGGCCTCGCCGGCCAGGATCGTGTTGAAGACGTTGAATCCGGCGTACTGCACATAGGCGAACAGCCACACCAACAGGGCTCCGACATAGCCGAACTGCGGCCGTGACTGGATCATCTGCGGCAGTCCCAGTTGCGGGCCCTGCGCGGAGTGGAAGGCCATGAAGAACGTGCCGAGGATCGTGCCCGCGGCGATCGCGATCAGCGACCAGAGGAGGTTGCCGCCTCCGGTGATGCTGATGAGGCCCACCGCCAGCGTGGCGATCTGCGCGTTGGACATGAACCACAGCGGCCCCAGGTGCCACAGCTTTCCATGGCGCTCGTCCAGGGGGACGTAGTCGATGGAGCGGATTTCCAGACCCGATACCCGTGGCTGCGATGACGTCGTCACGAGCGCCTCCTTGAGGGGGTTCACCGAGCGATGAGGACATTCATCATCTGTCGCTACGATCATGCCCCGAGCCGTACGGGTCAGGAAGGAGCCGGGCCGGGAAGCGCGTCACGCACCGGGTCCGTGCCTCCGGCCGACGCGCACGTGGTGGCCATCGTTTCGGGCTGGTCGTCGAAGGGGTGCATGGGCTTCGTCACGGGAATCCGGAATCCCGCCCAGCGGCGTGCCGGCCCGGATCGCTCGCGGGCCGGCACGTCTTCCGTTGGCCCCCACCTTGGCCCTCGCCCCGCGCGATCGCCGCTGTCGCCGCGTGCCGGGGCATGGACAGGGGACCGTGTCGGAACGCGGGTGTCGCCTGGAGACTCGGTCAGCAGTTCTGCACCGGGTCCGTCTCGCTGTAGATCGCGGTGTCCTTCATGAATCCCAGTTGCCCGTTGTCGGCGACAGTCATCAGCCAGCGGGTCGGGTGCGGCCCGCCGACCCATGCCTGACCGTCCTCCTTGCAGTAGAACCAGCTCGGGTTGGAGTACATGTGGCCGACGATCTTGTCGGGGTCCGGGTAGGAGTGGTTGTTGCCGATGATTCCGTAGACGGCCGCACCCGAGACGTTGTTGCAGTACCACCTGATGCCGCCGTCATTGGTCCAGCAGCCCGCGGCGGCGTGCGCGGACGGGGCCGCCACCGCGCCGAATCCGACGGCCAGCGCCGCGGTCGCCAGCGCCGTACCGAGTTTCTTGTGAACACGCATATGATCCCCCGGAGTTGTCGTCCACCGAGCGGTGAACGGTCACGTGCGCCGATGGACGACGCATGCGACCACTATGGCGAGCGCCGACGCCACGGGTCGATCACTTCGATCCTGATGGAATCCTGGCTCGTGTCCCCGGGCGCCGCCGCGGGACCTCCCCGAGCCGGTACGCACCAACGCTTCTGCCGGGAAGGCGCGTCGCCGTCCCGCCGCGTCAGTCGGCTCCGAGCCGGTTGATCTCCGGGCTGCGCAGCACCGACGGGCCGTCGCCCTTGAGCGCGACGACGGCGATCATCGCGCGGCCCAGGTGCTCGGTCGTCGTCACGTACTTGGGGGCCAGCCTGCGGAGAACGGGGTACAGCCACGACGTGAGCCGGTACATCAGACGGTAGCCCGACGTCCTGGAGACGGCTCCGTTGCGCGGCTGGATGTAGCCGGGCCGGAACAGGTAGGCGTGGAACGGCATGGCCAACAGTGCGTTCTCCGTACGGCCCTTGACCCGCGCCCACATCGAACGGCCGGACTCCGTGCTGTCGGTCCCCTCCCCCGACACGTAAGCGAAGGTCAGCTCGGGATTGTTCACGCTCACGGCACGGGCGGCGGCCAGCGTGAAGTCGTACGTGATCCGGGTGTACTCCGCCTCGTCCCGCCCGGCCGCGGAGACGCCCAGGCAGAAGAAGCAGGCGTCCAGACCCTCCAACTCGCCCCGGACCGCGCCGAAGTCGGTGAAGTCCGCGTGCACGACCTCCCGCACCTTCGGATGCTCCTCCTTCAGCGGTGTGCGCACGACGAGCACCACCTCCTCGACCTCTTCGTCCTGGAGGCAGGCGCGCAGCACGCCCTGCCCGACCATTCCGGACGCTCCGAACAAGGCCACGCGCATGATTGCTCCCGGGCGGGGTGAGACGGCGGTCAGGACGCCGTACGGGTGAGGGTGCCGGCGATGAGGGTGGCCACCATCTCCCGCAGGGTGGCGGCGAAGTCCATACGCAGGGCCGCGAGCGACGGGTCCGCGTCGTAGGCGGCGAGCATGCCCGGGGAGGGACGGGCGTGGGTCCAGACGGCGCCGGCCATCATGAAGGCCTGCGCACTGAACAGTCTCGCTCCGTCGCCCAGTTCGGGCAGGTACTGACGTGCGAGGCCGGCCAGCGCGTCGACGTTGCCGATGGCCGCTCTCTTGTACCGGGCGGCGACCGCCGCGGACACGTTGTGCTCCAGCACGCCGGCCTGTGCGCTGAGCAGATCGCACAGCACCCGGCGCTCCGCGAGGCAGCGGGTGAACACCGCCGCGAACTCCTCACCCCGCTGCCGTACCGGATGCTCCGCGCCGATGCCCGCGGCCAGCAGAGCGGGCAGTTCGTCCATCAATCGTTTCCACGCGGTGTCCAGCAGCTCCAGCAGGATCGCCTCACGGGACTCGAAGTACCGCAGCACATTCGACTTGGCCAGCCCGACACGTCGGCTCAGCTCATTGAGGCTGACCTCGCCGACCGACATCTCGTCGAGCATCGCGGCCGCGGTGTCGAGGATCGCCTGTCGCCGGATCTCACGCTGCTCCTCGCTGCGCGCACGCTGGAAAGTCGTCATGCCGCCATGTTACAGACTATCGGTCTTTTGACATCAGACCACCGGTACCTTACCGTCGACCACAGAAGAGACCGGCGGTCTGCAATCGGCCCGACGTCCCCGCGGCCCCCGCAGGGAAGTCAGGCCCGGCACCCCGCGGGCCGAGCACGGCGCACCATCCCCCGCGCTCCCCCCAGGAAGAAAAGAGAACGTCCATGTCCAAGGTCTGGTTCGTCACCGGAAGCTCCCGCGGTCTGGGCCGCGCCATCGTCGAGGCGGCGCTGGAGGCCGGCGACCAGGTGGTGGCCACCGCTCGCAAGCCCGCCCAGCTCGACGATCTCGTGGCCCGCCACGGAGATCGGATCCTTCCCCTGGCCCTCGACGTCGCCCGCGACGACGACGTCCAGCGGGCCGTTCGGGAGGGCCTCGACGCCTTCGGCCGCTTCGACGTCGTCGTCAACAACGCCGGTTACGGCGACATCGCCTCCGTCGAGGACGTCACCCTGGACGCCTTCCGCGCCCAGATCGACACCAACTTCTACGGTGTCGTACAGGTCACCAAGGCAGTGCTGCCCGTCCTGCGCGAGCAGGGCCGCGGGCACATCTTCCAGGTCTCCTCCGTCGGCGGCCGGGTCGGCTCGGCCGGACTGAGCGCCTACCAGAGCGCGAAGTGGGCGGTCGGCGGCTTCTCCACCGTCCTCGCCCAGGAAGTGGCCCCGCTCGGCATCAAGGTCACCGTCCTGGAGCCGGGCGGCATGCGCACGGACTGGGCCGGATCGTCCATGACCATTCCGCCGGTCAGCGAGCCCTACCAGCAGACGGTGGGCACCTTCGCCGACATGATCAGGAGCAGCTCGACGGCCAACTCCGCGGAGTCCGACCCCGTCAAGGTGGCCCAGGTGGTACGCGACCTCGCCGGACGCGAGGACGCCCCCGTCCGGATCGTGCTGGGTGCCCAGGCCTATGAGATCGCCCAGGCGGCCTCCCGCACGATCACCGAGTCCGACGAGAAGTGGCGCGAGGTGTCCGAGTCCGTCTCCGACTGACCGCGCGCTTCCGCGCGTCCGACGGGTACCGGACCGGCCACCGGCCACCGGCCACCGGCCACCGGCTACCGGCTACCGGCTACCGGCTACCGGCTACCGGCTACCGGCTACCGGCTACCGGCTACCGAGGATCTTCGGGCGTCGCCCGAGGGTCCGCCGGCCGGTCTCGGCGGCGCCGTCACAGGACAACCCTCAGGCGATCCACTGGTCGCCATGGCGATGCCGGCCCAGCTTCACGGCGGAGAACTCGTCCCCGTCGCCGTCCGCCACCACGCCCAGCCGACGGAGTGCCTGAGAAATCGGACTGCCCGCCGGCGGAAAGGGCTCGCACTCCCGCACCTGGACCGGTCCCAGCACGATGGCGCCGCCGTCCCAGACGGCAGCCTGCTGTTCACCCACTCCACCGAAGTACTCGGCTTCCACATAGGCGAGCGGCCCACCCGTCGACCAGTCGGCGAGACGCGCGGGAAAACCCTCGGGCAGCCGCCAGAACCCCAACGCCTCCCCGGCGCCGCCTTCGGCCACGGCGTCGAAGAGCGCGCCGGTCATCGGTATCAGCGACAGACCCTGTCCGAGCGGTGCCGCCCGCGCGGCGGGCACAGCCCGCGAGACACCGCGGAGCAGCTCGGCATCACCGATCACCGCACTCAGTACGTAACTCATCCGCAGGCCCCCTCCACGCTCGGAGACCCCATCCTGTCGCACCGGCCGGCCCGTACGCAGGCGACCCCTCATCCTCAGGGGTTTGTTCGAAGGAGTGCCAAGTGACCGCGCCCGGAGCGGGCGCACATGTCAGCGCGCCACTCGCCCACAACCCGATCGGCAAGTTGAACGGCAGGCCGAACGGCGGGAATACCGTCGGCGTACGAATCTGCGAAAGTCAGGGGCGAAAGGCAACCGCGAAGTCGCGGTTCACCTCCGGGGAACCTCACGTATCGCCGCGCAATTCCCCGGACCGCGGGAACCGTCAGTCCTGATGGACGATATTCCTTCCCGGACCGCCTGAAAGCGTGTCCCGGCCGGGTCCGCCGTACAGCTTGTCGTTGCCGCTGTTCCCGTACAGTTTGTCGGCGCCGCTGTTTCCGTACAGGACGTCGTTGCCCGTCCCGCCGTACAGCGAGTCGTCGCCGGTCCCGCCGTAGATCGTGTCGTTGCCAGCGTCGCCGTTGAGGATCTGGCCGCCGGCGCCGCCCCGGAGCACGTCGTCGCCCCTGCCGCCGTTCACGATGTTGTCCCCGCCGCCGGCGTCGACCGTGTCGTTGCCGTCACCGGCGAGGACGGACGCCAGCTTGCCGACCGTGATGGTGTCGTTGCCGGTCCCTCCGACGACCTCGTTGCCGTCGAGACCGGTGTTGTCGGTCAGTCTGTCGTTGCCGGAGCCGAGGTCGATCCTGTTGAAGTAGTAGACCTGACCAGTGGCATTGCGGGAGGCGACGGTGTCATTGCCGTCGCCGAGGCTCATCTCCAGGGCGGCGTACGGGTCCTGACTCTCCAGCGCGACGAGCGTGCAGGAGACCCTGGTGCGGTCCGCACCGACCGGGTAGGAGCAGCCGTGCCCCGCGCGGATCGGGACGACGTCTTCGATCACATAGGTGAGGGCCTCGTGCCCGCTGGTGTACGACTCGGCGATCGTCACCTTGTTCACCTGGTGGGCGAGCAAAGCCGCCGTCGAATGCATGGCCCTCAACCTCAGCCCCGAACTCGGCCGGCGCGGCATCACCATCAACGCCGTCGCGCCCGGCGGAACCGTCACGGACATGTCCGCCGACGCGGCCTCCCAGTACGTCCATCCCGACGTCGACACTGATTTCGACACCCTTATCCGTACGTCCAGTTCGCTCGGCAGAATGGCTCAGCCCTCCGAAATCGCCGCGGTCGTCTCGTTCCTGGTGTCGGACGATGCTTCGTTCGTCACAGGCCGGACCATCCAGGCCGACGGCGGCTGGTTCTGACCCGGGAAGGGCAGCACGGCTTGACGGGCCATCAGGTGGCGGGCATGGCCGACCGGGACGTCCCTCGTGGCACCCGCGGACCCGAACTCCCGCCCTCTCCAGCGCGTTTCGGCCCGTGGTCCACCGTGTTCACGCCGTCACCTTGGCCATGAACGCGGCGACGTTGGACACCGTCCGCTGGATCTTCTCCTCCAGCGTGAGCGACTCGTGGAGGCGGCCGCCCACGCCCGCGTCCTTCTTGCCACGCATGTACAGCGAGCAGGCGAGGTCGCTGCATATGTAGGCGCCCACCGAGTTGCCCTGCTGCCCTGCCTTGCCCGCCTTCGGCGCGACCATCAGGGACACACCACCGGTGTGGGTGGTGAGGCACATCGAGCACATGCTGCGGCGCATCTGCTGGGCGCCGGGGCTGGGACAGCGCAGCGCGAGGGCCCTGAGGCCGCCACCGAGCGGGCTGACGAGGTAGGCGCGGTCGGGTGCCTGGGGGTCCCGCCAGCCGAGATAGTCCAGGTCGCCCCAGGGCCGGTCGGCCAGGTCGCGTGGGACGGACAGACGCTTGGCCTCGCCCTTGGTGCAGTTCACGAACGCGGTACGGATCTCTTGCTCGGTCAGCGGTTCCATGGGAGTAAGGTAAATTGCCTAAGAGGGTTAGGCAAATGATTAAGTGACTCTGTCTGGTGGGTGAATGGTCATGGCAAGAGCCGGGCTGACCGCGGAACGGCTGACCCTGGCGGGTGCGGAGCTGGCCGACGAGGTCGGCTTCGACAAGGTGACCGTCGCGGCGCTCGCCCGGCACTTCGGCGTCAAGGACGCAAGCCTCTACTCGCACCTGAGGAACTCGCACGACCTGAAGGTCAGGATCGCCCTGCTGGCCTTGGGGGAACTGGCCGACCGGGTCGCCACCGCCCTGGCCGGGAGGGCCGGCAAGGACGCCCTCGCGGCCTTCGCGAACGCCTACCGGGACTACGCGCGCGAGCACCCCGGCCGCTACGCCGCGGCGCAGTTGAGGCTCGATCCGGAGACGGCCGCCGCCAGCGCCGGGGTCAGGCACGCGCGCATGACACGGGCGATCCTGCGCGGTTACGACCTGACGGAACCGGACCAGACCCACGCGGTCCGGCTGCTGGGCAGCACCTTCCACGGCTACGTCACCCTGGAGATGAGCGGAGGCTTCAGCCACAGCGCCCCCGACTCCCAGGAATCCTGGTCGTGGGTCGTCGACGCCCTCGACACCTTGCTGCGCAACTGGTCCGCACCCGCGCAAAGCCCTTCTCGCCCACCGGCCTGACACCCCGCACGGAGCGCCAGCGGCCGGCCCCCCTCCCGCACGGCACGACACCTCGTGACGCGCCAGACACACCGGACGCACCAGAACCGCGACCCACACAAGCCGCACAAGACGCACAAGCGTCAGACGCACCGACTCGAACAGGCACAGGCACCGCACCATGAGCAACGGCGACACTCTGATCACCACGCCCCTCACCGGGAACCTCCTGCGTGGCGCACTCGAACTGGAGCGGACCGAGCACGGTGTCCTGCCGCACCGGCTGCCCGCCCGCGCCCGTGCCCAGTGCGCCGACGGTCAGCTGGCCATGGCGGAGGCCCAGCCCTCCGGCGTGCGACTGGTGCTGCGTACCCGGGCCACTGTCGTCGAGCTGGACACGCTGCCCACCAAACGCGCCTATGTGGGTGCCCCGGCGCGTCCGGACGGGGTGTACGACCTGCTGGTCGACGGCCGCCCGGCCGGCAGCGCGAGTGTGGCGGGCGGCAACGTCCTCACCATCGACATGGCCACCGGATCCGCGAAGACCGCACCGGGCCCGGTCGGCACCCTCCGCTTCGACGGCCTCCCCGCCGGCGTGAAGGACGTCGAGATCTGGCTGCCGCACAACGAGACCACGGAACTGGTCGCCCTGCGCTCCGACGCACCCGTCGAGCCCGTGCCGGACCGCGGCCGCGCGGTGTGGCTGCACCACGGCAGTTCGATCAGCCACGGCTCCGACGCGGCGAGCCCCACCACCACCTGGCCCGCGCTGGCCGCGGCCCTCGGCGGGGTGGAGCTGATCAATCTCGGACTGAGCGGCAGCGCCCTGCTCGACCCGTTCACCGCGCGCGTGCTGCGGGACACCCCCGCGGACCTGATCAGCGTCAAGATCGGCATCAACCTGGTCAACACGGACCTGATGCGGCTGCGTGCGTTCACTCCGGCCGTCCACGGCTTCCTGGACACCATCCGCGACGGTCACCCGACCACGCCGCTGCTGGTCGTGTCGCCCATCCTGTGTCCCATCCACGAGGACACCCCGGGCCCCAGTGCCCCGGACCTCAGCGCGCTGAGCGCCGGACGACTGCGTTTCCGCGCGACGGGCGACCCGGCCGAGACCGCCACCGGAAAGCTCACCCTGCGCGTCATCAGGGCCGAACTCGACCGCGTCGTCCGGCAGAGAGCGGCCGAGGACCCGAACCTGCACCACATCGACGGCCGGGTGCTCTACGGCGAGGCCGACGCCGCCGAACTGCCGCTCCCCGACGGACTCCACCCCGACGCCGCGACCCACCGCCGCATGGGCGAACGCTTCGCCGGGCTGGCCTTCACCCCTGGCGGCCCGCTCGCCGCCACGGGTGGCTGAACGGCACAGGTGCGGGGCCGCCAGGGCGGCGGGGATGCACTCGTGCGGCCGCGGCAGTGGCCTGGGTCAGCGGGGGTGGATGGTGCAAGTCCCGCCGGTCGCAGGACCGTCCGAACCGGCCCGCCGCCGGTGGCACATCGGACACCGCGCCGCTCGACACCACCTGCTTCGAGGACAGTCGCACCGGCAAGGACCCCAAGCAGGCGCACGGCGCCGACGCCTGGACGGCGGCCTTGGGCAGGACACACGGCGCCTACGTGGAACTGCGGTACGGCGACGCCCGCAAGGCGGCCTGGGCCCGGATCAGTTGGGGAAGGACCGGCGACATCGCGGACGTCGTCGCCGCGAGCGGCGCACGCAGCCACGACAGGGTGCGCTACGACACCGACGTCTACAGCGCGATGGTCTCCGCCGACACGCCTTCCGACGCCAAGGCCTGGACCACCCTCACCTCCGGAGCCCACCACCGCACGGACCCGGGCGGCACGATCCATCTCACCGAGCCCCCCGAACCGACCCCCTGACCAGCGGGAACACCGTCGGCCGCCGCCGGGCCACGGACCACGGCCGGGGGACACCGGAGCTCGCCCCGACGAAACCGCGACGGCTCCGCCAAGGCGAGCTGTAACACAGTGGGTTACCGCACGGCCCGCCGCACGCACGTCGTCACCGCACGACCGTCGTCGCCGGACGACCATCAGCTCGTCCGTCCTGCGAGTCGGGCCGCGGGTGACAACGGCACGCCGAACATGGCGGCCGGCCGAAAGGAGCGGGTCAGCGGGTCGTGGTGACCCGGTGCTCCTTGAGGGCACTGCAGTTGGATCCGGTGACCTGCACGTACACGTTGGCGATGTTGCCGCCCCAGTCGACGCAGTACGCCTTGCCGTAGACGGAGGCCGGGCCGGCGTACGACGTGTACCGGCCGTAGTCCTGGGCCCCCTCGTCGGTGGCGCCGACGTAGATCCACGCCGACATGTCCTTGAGCGCGCCCGGGGTGCTGCGGATGGTCGCGACGCAGTTCCTGCCGTTCGAGGAGTTGTACGTGAGGTAGACCGTGCCCAGCGATCCGACAGGGGCCGAGTTGACGGTCCGGTAGCTGCTTCCGCAGACCTTCTGCGGTGTGGTGTTGGCCGCGGCGGAGGCGGGTGCCGTCATCGCGGTCGCAGCCCCGACCGACAGGGCCGCCAGAACGGCACCAGTCATGACGGATCGGTTGAATCGCATATTTCCCCCTTGTTGTCGTTGGAGTTGGTTGCTCCTGTCTGATGTGACCCGCGACGCGTTCGGATGGTTGTACCCGTCCGCGAGAGACGTCCGATCCGGGTGGGGCGGCCCGGCGTCTCCGTGAGCGCCGTTGCCGGTCCGGACGCGGCCGACGGTGGTTCGCGGCGAACACCGGTGTGCACGGCCCGCGTTGGGAAAGCCGTGCGGGGAAGGAGATGGCGCTCCTTCCCCGCACTCATGTCCGCGGGCCGCGCGGGCGACGCCCGGCGTCCCGTGATGGATCAGGTCACTGGACGATGACCTGGGCGCTGCCCGTGACACCACCGGAGGTCACCGAGACGGTGACGGTGCCGTGGCGGTGGGCGGTGAGGGCCCCGGTGGAGGCATCCACCGACGCCACCTTGGGGTTGCTGGAGTTCCAGAGGTGGGACGCCGGGTCCGCGATCGGGATGGTGAGCGCCGCGATGTTGTCGCCGGCGATCTGGTCCCCGGTCGCGGTCAGGGTGATGTGATCACCCTCGGCGACGGGGTCCTTGGGGCCCTTGACGGTGATCGACGCGAGAGCGGGCTCGACCGTGTACTGCAGGTCGCCGTCGTCACCGATCCGGACCAGGCCGAAGTGGTAGATGCCACCCTGGTCGGCCGGGGCGTAGGCGGGCATGCCGAGGTCCGCGAAGGCGAACTGCGGGATACCGCCCTCGGCGGTCGTCACGCTGCGCCCCTCGGGGTCGAGGATCTGCTCCGAGAAGCCGCGGGCGTGACCGTACATCATGATCACGTGCTGCTTCGGGTGCTTCTCCTGGAAGCGCTGCACCAGCCTCAGGTACATCCGCGCCTCCCACCGGTCCGTGAACTGGCTGTTCGCGGCGGGGTGCGGGTCGTACGCCGGCATGTGAGTGATGACCAGGACGTCCTTGGCGGTGGCGTCCGTCAACTGCTGGACCAGCCACGGGTACTGTTCACCCTCCGGGTCCTGGAACGGGTCCGAGGACTGCAGGCTGCCGTGCGAATTGTCCGTGACGATCATCCGCGCCGCACCCTGGGAGTAGCCGTAGTGGGTGTCGCCGAAGGTGTCGCCGTAGTTGCCGTTCTCGGCGTCGGCGCCCTGGGTGATCTCGTGATTGCCGACGATGTCGCGCTCGGGGACACCGAGGGCGTCCATCTTGGACTTGGCGAACCGCAGGTCCGCCGGCTTGCCGTCGTCGGACATGTCGCCGAGGAACTGGGCGGCGTCCGGCCGGGCCTGCGGGGTGAGCGTGGGCAGCCTCTTGGCGATGGAGTCCATCACGTTGCTGCTCACGGAGCCGGGGTCGCTCGCGAGCAGATGGGCGTCGTCACCGGTGAGCAGCGTCGCGCCACGCTTGGCGAACCGGGCGGAGTCCTCTTCGAACTCGAGCCACGACGGATTCTTCGGGATCGCCTTGTACTCGGGCTCGACGACCGGTCGCGGCGAGTACAGCGCCTGCAGCCCGGCGACGTTCAGCGAACCGGTGTACGTGGTGCTGGGGCTGATCGCCAGGAAGTCGAGGTAGCTGACGGTCAGCGGGAACTTCATGCCCGCCGGCAGCTGGGCGACCGCCAGTCGCCAGCCGTCGGACGTGACGCCGGTCAGATACAGCGGCGTGTTGGCCGTGCCGTCGACGTTGATGTACTTCTCGGCGAGCTGGATGCCGTCGGGGCCGCCACCCTTGATCCACACACCGATGCCGGTGGGGACCTGACCGTCGTGGGTGTCGGTCTTCAGCGTGACCTTCGGCGCCAGCACGAGCTGCTTGACGCCCGCACCGGCCGGCATCGTGTAGTCGAGGCGCAGCGAACCGGATTCGGTGGACTCCGGCGGGACGACGCCCGGGTCCGCGCTCAGCGTGGCCGGCTTGCCGGTGGTGTTGTTGCTGAGCCGCCAGACCTCCGTGCTGGTCATCGGGTCGACGACCTTGGTGACCCGGCCGACCGCGATCGACGTGGTCGTGGTGGTGCCGGCCACGGTGGCGCTGACCTCGGCGAGACCGCCGTGCTCGGTGTCCGAGGTGAACAGGCCGTGCGCGTCGACGGTTCCCAGGTTGTCCGGGGTGACCTTCCAGGTGGCGGCCTCGGCGGGGATCCGTACCGCGTCCCCGCCCTTGACGGTGCCGGACAGGGAGAGCTGCTGGGTGGCGCCGTTGTCGAGGTCGGCCTGGTCGGGCGAGACCGTCAAGGACCGCAGTTCGCTGACGACCTCGAGCTTCTCGGAGGTCGTGACCCGGCCGTCCGAGGCGACGATCCGGCCCGTGCCGGTGCGGCGCGGGGTCAGCTTGCCGTTCTCGTAGGCGGCGAGGGACGAAGGCTCGATCCGGACCTTGACCCCGCCGGCCGCCGGGTTGGAGAACCGGTCCAGCGCGTGCACCGGCACCGGGATGGCGCCGCCGGCGACGGTGGTGACCTTCTCGCCACCGTTCACCACGACCTTGACGGCGTCTCCGGCTTCCTTGGCGGTGGTGTAGAAGAAGATGCCGTTCGCGACCGGGCGTTCGGTGTTGCCGGGCTGGTCGGAGGGGGTGTTGACGACCTCGGCCCGATCGGCGCCGGGGGCGCGGCTGACCATGCCGGTGGAGCCGCCGCCGTCGAAGAGCATGGCGGTCCAGGCACCGTGGGCGACCATGTAGCCCGCGGCCTGCTCCGGCGTCACACCGAACGCCGAATCGGCGCCGCCGTGGCCGTCGATGGCGACGACGACGGCGTGCTTGCCGTCCTTGGTGATGCCGACCGCGGTCTCCGGGTTGGCGCCGCTCGGCGGGGTGCCGGTCGGGTCCTTGTAGACCTTGCCGTCCTTCACGAGCGTGTCGACGCCGCTGACCAGCTGGGTGACATCGTTGTCGGGAGAGAGGCGGGCCGTGATGCCCACCGCGTCACCCGTGTGCAGGCTGTCGCCCAGCCACTGTCCGCCGTTCCCGGCGCCGAGCAGACCGAGCTGATCGGCGGTCAGTCGCGGCACGGTGGTGACACCGGTCCGGACGCTGTCGACGACGAAGCCGCCGGTGGTGGTGTGGCCGAGGACCAGCGTGGAGGGCTGGGGCAGGCCCGGGGTCTCGCCGAGGTCGGGGGTGACTTCGGTGACGCCGCCGGACGCCGCGTCGTTCACGGTGTTCACCGACGTGAGCGGGCGGGTCGCGGAGCCGGCGGTGATCGTCCCGGAGAAGGTCTCCGGGCCCATCACCATCGTGCCGTCGGGCTTGACGCCCAACTGGGACGCGAAGCCCGGCTTGGGGCTCTTGAGCATGTGCCCGTTGGAGACGACGCCACCGAGCGGGCGTCCGCTGGCGTGGATCTCGAAGTAGTCGCCGTTGACGCCGGCCACCGCGTGGGTGCGGTGGGCCATGGACGACGGGGTCTCGTCCTGCGGGTCGGTGATGGTGTCGCCGGCCTCGACCACGCCGACCCGGAGGTTCGGGTCGGACAGGTCGGCCTTGAGCACCTGGATGTGCTGGCGGCCGCCGACGGTGTCGTAAGTCTCGGCGTAGTGCTGCAGACCGCGGGTGACCGTCTCGGCCGGTGTACGGGTGTGGTCCACCACCAGCGGCCAGTTCTCCGGAGTGTCCGGGAGCCAGTTCCGGTCCACCGGGTGGCCGTGCGAGGCCACGTCGACGGTGGAACCGAAGGCGGTTCCCACACCGGTCGCGGCACCGGCGAACGCCAGCGCCACCGCGGTCGCGACCGCGGTACGGCGCAGGCCGGGTCCCGCGGGTCTCTTTGCGCGAAGTGTCATTGAGTGATTCCTTACGAACGTGCGGGCCGGTGGACACCGGTCCGCACAGCCACCGCACACCGTCTCGGCGGATCGCAGGTTTCCGTGCCGGATGAAGCGGATGACCATCAGGAGCGTTTCGCTCCGGATCAGGTCAGGTCGCGTTCACCTTCATCTCCGCCCACCCGGAGCACCGTTCGCCGACCGACGGCAGCCCTGATGGGCGACCCCCGCGTGGGCGTCCGGTCGGCCCGCGCCAACACCGCTCGGCGCCACGAGACTTGAGGATCGGGCCCGTGGACGATGAGACGCGCGGCGCCGATACGGTCTACGCCGCCGGGCGCCGCCCGTCGTCACCGGGCCGCACATCCGTCCGTCAACGCCGGTGCGACTGCGGACGGGACGGATCCCCGGAACGCGGCTCGAAAGCGCTCGGCTCGACCGGGCCGGGCTGCACCGGCCGACGCGCACGATCGCCGCGGCTCCAGTCGCCGTCGCCGAGGATGAGTACCGGGTCGAACATGACGATGACCGCCGCCACGAGGAGGAAGACCACGGGGCCGATGAGCATGGGCAACAGCAGCGAGGTGGGGGTGTGCCCGCTCGACGTGTGTCCGGCGCCGGTGTGGACGTGGACGCTCACCGCCGCCATGCCGGTGTAGTGCATGCCGGAGACGGCGACGCCCATGATCAGGCTGGCGCCGAAGGAGGGCAGGGAGCCGCGGATCGTGGCGGCGGCCCACAGAGCGGCGGTCGCGGCCCCGATGGCGATCAGGATGGACAGGGCGACGACGGTCACGTCGTAGTGCAGTTCGCCGTCGAGATGCATGGCGGCCATCCCCAGGTAGTGCATGGCCGCAACCCCCAGGCCTGTCACCACACCGGCGGCGGCCAACGGTACGGGTGCGGCGCCCCGGTAGCCGACGATGAACACGCCGACGCTGACCACGACGATCGCGACCACCAGGCTCAGCACCGTCAAGGGCAGGTTGTAGGTGATGGCCGTCTGCTCGACCTGGAAGCCGATCATCCCGATAAAGTGCATGGTCCAGATGCCACAGCCCAGGCAGGCGGCACCCAGGGCCAGCCAGGCGGGCTTGCGTCCCTCGGTGTAGTGCAGGGTCCGGGCCACACAGCGCAGTCCCAAGGCGGCACCTAGGCAGGCCATGATATAGGCGGCCACGGGCGTGACGATCCCGTAGCTGAAGCCGTCGACAGTGCCGTTCATATATGCATCTCTCCCGAAACATCCGTGTTCTTCGTCATGCGGACGATCAGATATATGCGATCACTGACGAGTGCGACAAGGCGTTACCGCGAGAATTAGATGAACGTTGCACGACTGTGCCGCGGCGAGCACCGCGGCAGTCCAGGACCCGCCCCCGGTTCACCGAAGCTCGCCGCCGGTTCACCGAGGTTCGCCGACACGACGCCGGGAGGGAACGGCCTCTCGTCGAACGAGCGACCTCAGGGGGCCCGGGGTTCGATGCGTCGGCCCACACGGTCTGCGGCTCCCGTCCGCACCGTTCGACCTCGGCCCGCTCCCGGCCGTCCAACAGAACCAGGGTGAAGGCGGATCCTTCCGCCGCGGACGCCGCCAGAGCCCGAGCCGGTTCGGACGGCACTACGCGCACGCACGGTCGATGCCGTCCGCGCCGGTGAGCTCCGGCAGCCAGGCCCGTTATCGGCCGACGGAGCTCCGTATATTCGCTCCGTCTCTCGCGACGAATAGTTGAACGGGGTGCCTGCACGTCTCAACGCCGCTCAAACAATCGTGGGGCGGACAGACGATTTCCCGGGCCTGGACGATCGACCTGCCGAAACGATCGACATGCCGTGACATCACTGATCCCGGCAGGTCCGAAAAGAGGGACGGGCTGCCGGGATCAGTGACGTAGGTACACGAACCTGCCGTGGTGCTACTTGGGCTTGACGGCGTCCTTGGCCTTCTCCTTGGCCGCACGCAGGTCGCCCTTGGACTCCTCGGCGCGCCCCTCGGCCCGCAGGGACTCGTTGCCCACCGCACCACCGACGACCTTCTTGACCTTGCCCTTGGCCTGCTCGCCCTTGGCCTGAGCCTTCTCGTCCGCAGCCAAACCACTCACACCCTGTCGTATTCGAGGAATGATTCCCCCTCCGTCTCACCCGGTACGCGGCCCTCAAACCCAGAAAGTTTCCACACGGAAAACATCGATCCCGTCGCCTCCGGACGTCCTGGAAAATCCGATGTGTAGCTCCCCGGGCACAGGGCACCCGGCGTTCCGAGAAAACGTCACCGAATTCGATGACGCCTGTACAACCCCGCATTTTCTGACAGCGGGGAAGCGAAAGATATCGAAGAAGGAGCCGTTTTATGAGCGACAGCATCTGGGGCTACCAGCCGACCACCGGCCACGCCGCGGGCACCGACCTGATCGGCTACAAGGTCGAGGCCACCGACGGCAGCATCGGCAAGGTCGACAAGCACTCCGACGACGTCCACTCCTCCTACCTCGTCGTCGACACCGGCGTATGGATCTTCGGCAAGCACGTCCTGCTGCCCGCCGGCACCGTGACGACCATCGACCAGGCCGAACAGAAGATCTACGTCGACCTCACCAAGGACCAGATCAAGGACTCCCCCGAGTTCGACAAGGACAAGCACATCGGCGACGCCGGCTACCACGAGCAGGTCGGCACCTACTACCAGGGCCGGCACCGCGCCTGACCGCACCGCACCACCCACGAGCGGGGGCCGGCCGGAGACCCTCCGGCCGGCCCCGCTTCTCGTGCGAGGGCGCGGTGGCACAGTCCTTTGTCCCCGGATCGCTGTCGTGCGGCATTCACCGCGCCCCCGGCCGAAACCGGGACGCGTCCGGACCGGGTGATCGGGAAGCCGGTCGTAAATCACACAAGACGAGAGGCGCTGCCGCGATGCTCGAACCTCACCCCAAGGTCGTGCGGACCCTGCTCGCGCGCTACGCGGAGGCGCGTTTCGCTCATGCGCACGCCGAGGACGCGCGCACGGCACGGGTCCTCGCCGACGTCGCCTACACGTTGTGTGTGACGACCGGGACGGCAACCGTCGAGGACGCCATCACCGCCGCGGACGTCCTCCTCGAACGATCCCGTAGCGGGCACAGCGCCCCGGACGACAGCGGTGCCCCGGGCGACAGCGCGCGGGCGGATCTCGCGGCGTAGGTCGAGGACCCGGCACGGCGTTGTCCCCCCGGACCCCTGATTCCTTCCTCCGAGCCCCTCCGCCTGGCGGGCGGGGCGCGTAGGCATGTTCGTCGGCAGGCCCCGGGCATGCCGACGGGGCCGGCGGAAGGTGTTTCTCCGCAGGCCCCGGGGCTGTGCGAGGGGAACGTCGGTCGGCAGGACGGACTTTCGGCCCGGTCCGCTGCGCGCCCGCCGGGGTCGGTCCCCGGCGGCGGGTCGGCGGCGCCGTGCCCGCACGGGGCACGGAGGGCGGCAGTGCCGGTCTAGAAGTAGTGTTTGCGGCCGCCGACCGAGCGACCGCTGGCCCCCAGGATCCACAGGACCGCGCCGACCACGACGAGCACACCGCCCACGGTCGTCAGCAGTGACACACCGACCAGCAGGCCGATGACGAGCAGGATGGCGCCAAGGACAATCATGTCGAATCCGATCTTCAGGTCTCTTCGGTGCGTGCGGGCCCTTGTCTCGCCGGGCTCACAGCACCCTCTTCCCGCCCGCTGCGTAACCCGGGACAGGTGAAATCCGGGTAACCCGGGACAGCTGAGATCCGGCAGGACGCCCGGTCGGCGGCCACTGGATCCCTGTCGTGCACCGTCCGTGTGCCCCGCTCCGGGCGGCCCATGCCGCGCAGGTCGCCGGTGGGCGGACGCGCGGTGGCCGCGGTGCCTCACGTGCTCGGTGGGGTGGCGGTCCGGCGTCGCGGAGAGCGTCCGGTCGGGCTCCGCACCTCGGGAACCCGTACCCGAGGCCCGTGCACACGCCCGGCGGCACTCCCTGGTCGGTGGGCAGACCGTTCGGGTGCAGTCGAGGCCACGGCGGGATCGCCGCGGGCTGCCGGGTAGTCGTTGTGCATGAGCACTCACGTCCCCGACACCAGCACCCGTTCCTGGACGCCCTCGGCCCTGGACACCGCGTCGGCATGGTGGCTGACGGCCCTGGACCGCATCGAACGGTCGGGGGCGGCGGATCCGGCGATCCGGCTTCTCCAGCGGGGAATCCGCTCGCTCCCGCTCGGCGAGGTGCGCGATCTGCTGCGCGGCAGGCCGCTGGGCCACCCCGTGCATCCCGTTCTGGTCCAGGTCCCGATCGGCTGCTGGCTTTCCGTCGCCGTACTGGACATCGCGCCGGCAGGGCGCCGTGCGCCCACCACCCTCATGGCCGTCGGACTGGCCGGAGCCGCCCCGGCGGCCGTCGCCGGCTGGGCCGACTGGGCGGACCTGCCGCCCGAACAGGCCCGGGTCGGACTGGTCCACGCCGTCTCGAACGTGGCGGCGATGGCCTGCTACACGGCTTCGCTGACGGCGCGGCTGCGCGGTCACTCGGCGAAGGGCCGGCTGTGGTCGTTGGGCGGGCTGACGGCGGTGGCCGTGAGCGGTGCGCTGGGCGGCCATGTGGCCTATCGGCAGGCCGTCGGAACGCATCCCGCCCACTGAGCGGCTGCCCGCGCCCCCTCGTCCCGAACTCCGCGCCAGGCGGATGACGCCGGGCGGATGACGCCGGGCGGATGACGCCGGGCGGATGACGCCGGGCGGATGGCCTTCACCGCTCTTCCCCGCCCGGGTCCGGCCCCTCGGCCGGTTCTCCGGATCGCTTTCGAATCGACGGGTATGCATTTCCCCAGGGCGGGTACGCGAACGTTCGTCGGCTTCCATCGGCCGGCGGCACAGGGGCTGGATCACGTGGGAGGGGCCTGGCATGACAGTGACCGAGACGACCGAGGCACGGCTGACGGCGCTGCCGGAGATCGCCGACCCGTCGCGGGTCGCCCCCAAGGACGCCCGGCAGTTGTCCAGGCTGTTCTTCGACCAACTCGGCGTTCTGGAAGAGGGCACGCCCCAGTACCAGTACGCGCGCAACACGCTCATCGAGATGAACGTCTCCCTCGTCCGCTTCGCGGCAGCGCGCTTCCGCAGCCGCAGCCAGGACGAGATGGAGGACATCGTTCAGGTCGGCACGATCGGACTGATCAAGGCCATCGACCGGTTCGAGCTCACCCGCGAGGTCGAGTTCACCTCCTTCGCCGTCCCTTACATCGTCGGCGAGATCAAGCGCTTCTTCCGCGACACCTCGTGGGCGGTCCACGTTCCCCGCCGTCTGCAGGAAGCCCGTATCCAGCTCGCCAAGGCCACCGAGGAACTGAGCAGCCGGCTGGGCCGCACCCCCACGGTCAAGGAACTCTCCCAGCTGATGTGCCTCAGCGAGGACGAGGTCAACGAAGCCCGCCTCGCCTCGAACGGATACGCCTCCTCCTCCCTGGACGCGGCCATCAACTCCGGCGAAGAGGGCGAGACCGCGCTGGCGGACTTCATCGGCGCCGACGACAGTGCCCTCGAACTCGTCGAGGACTTCCACGCCCTGGCCCCCTTGATCGCCGAACTGGACGACCGTGAACGGCGCATCATCCACATGCGGTTCGTCGACGAACTGACCCAGGCCCAGATCGGCGAGCACCTCGGCGTCTCCCAGATGCACGTCTCCCGCCTGCTCACCCGCACCCTCACCAAACTCCGCGCGGGCATGCTCACCACTCGCTGACCCCACTAGCTGACCCCCCTCGCCCGTACCCGCAGGTCAGTGGCTGTGCGCGACGGATCGGCCACTCCGCAGGACGACCGCTTCGCGGATGTCAGGCGCGGTGGCCGGGCGTAGCCTGAAGTCATGAGCGAGGCCCTGAACGCGCCGCTCATCGCGTTCCGCACGTGACGTGCGACGGGTTGTGACGCGTGTGTGCCAGGAGCGTGCCGTCCGCGACGCGACCGCGGCGTCCGGCCTCCGATGGTTCGTGTCCCAGCCATGGCGAGGGGAATGAGATGAGCACCACGCATTCGGTCCGGACGCCGGCGACACCGGGCGTCCTGCAGGACCCTATGAGCAATCACGGGGTCGCGTTCAGCGCCTCCGAGCGGGACGAGTACGGGCTGACCGGCCGACTGCCCTCCACGGTGCTGACGTTGGGCCAGCAGGCGCAGCGCGCCTACCGTCAACTCCAGCGCCAGCGGGATGACTTGGCCAAGTATGTGTTCCTGGAGCAGTTGCACGACCGCAACGAGACCCTTTACTACCGGGTGCTCGCGGACCACCTCGCCGAACTGCTCCCGGTCGTCTACGACCCGACCGTCGGCGATGCCATCGAGCAGTACTCCGAGGAGTTCCGCAGCCCGCGGGGGATCTTCCTGTCGATCGACGCGCCGGACGACATCGAGGCGGCCTTCGGCACCCTGGGGCTCAGGTCCGAGGACGTCGAACTGCTGGTGTGCACCGATGCCGAGGAGATCCTGGGCATCGGCGACTGGGGCGTGGGCGGCATCGAGATCGCGATCGGCAAGCTCGCCATCTACACGGCGGCCGCGGGGATCGACCCGCGCCGGGTGATCCCGGTGTCCCTGGACGTCGGAACCGACAACGAGGCCCTGCTCAACGACCCGCTGTACCTGGGCAACCGGCACTCGCGGGTCCGCGGCGCCGCGTACGACGCGTTCATCAAGAAGTACCTGGAGACCGCGTCCACACTGTTCCCGAACGCGCTGCTGCACTTCGAGGACTTCGGACCGGAGAACGCGCGCCGGATCCTGGAGACCTACGGTCACCAATACCGCATCTTCAACGACGACTTGCAGGGAACCGGGGCCATCACCCTGGCCTCCGTGCTGTCCGCGGTGAAGGTGACGGGCGTGCCGATGCGGAGCCAGAAGCTCGTGGTGTTCGGCGCCGGAACCGCGGGCGTGGGGATCGCCGACCAGATCCACGCGGCGATGGTGCGCGACGGCGCCACTCCGCAGGACGCCACCTCCCGGATCTGGCTGGTGGACCAGCAAGGGCTGCTGACCAGCGACATGACCGACCTCCGCGACTTCCAGAAGCCGTATGCCCGCAGGCCCGAGGACGTCGGCGGATGGGGCGGCGACCGAGCGATCTCGCTGCTGGAGACGGTCGGCCACGCGGCTCCGACGATCCTGCTGGGGACCTCGACGGCGCACGGCGCGTTCACCGAGGCGGTCGTCAAGGCCATGGCGCGGGGGGTCGAGCGGCCGATCATCCTGCCGATCTCCAACCCCACCTCGAAGATCGAGGCCGAGCCGCAGGACGTGATCGCGTGGACGGACGGAAAGGCGCTGGTCGCGACCGGGCTGCCGTTCGGGCCGATGGAGTACGAGGGTGTGAACTACCACTTCGGCCAGGCCAACAACGCGCTCGTGTACCCCGGGCTGGGGCTGGGCACCATCGTCTCCGGCGCCCACACGGTGACTCCGGCCATGCTGATCGCGGCCGCCGAGGCGGTCGCCGGCCAGGTGGACGTCAGCGCGCCGGGCGCTTCACTGCTGCCCGAGGTCGAGAACCTGCGGGCCTCCACCGCCACGACCGCGGTCGCCGTCGTGCGCGCCGCCCAGGCGGAAGGCGTCGCCACCACGAAGATCGACAACGTGGTGCAGGCGGTTCAAGACGCCATGTGGCAGCCCACGTACTCCGACGGCGGCGCGGCGTGACCGGCGCGGACGAGGAACCGGCGCCGACGATCCAGGATCTGCCGATCGGTCTGTCGGCGACCGGGACGCGGCGGGAGACCGACTCCATGGGCGCCGTCGACGTGCCCGCCGACCGGTACTGGGGTGCGCAGACCCAGCGGTCGCTGATCCATTTCTCGATCGGTGACGACCGCATGCCCAAGTCGGTCTACCACGCCTACGGTTACGTCAAGAAGGCCGCCGCGATCGTCAACGGACGCGCCGGCCGGCTGCCGGGCTGGATGGCAGACCTGATCGAGCGGGTCGGCGACGAGGTGATCGGTGGGGCCCTCGACGAGAACTTCCCGCTCTATGTCTGGCAGACCGGCTCGGGCACGCAGTCCAACATGAACACCAACGAGGTGATCAGCAACCGCGCCATCCAGCTGACCGGCGGCCGGCTGGGCAGCAAGACCCCGGTGCACCCCAACGACCATGTGAACATGGGGCAGTCGTCCAACGACACCTTCCCGACCGCGATGCACATCGCCGCCGTCAAGGAGGTCCACGAGCACCTGCTGCCCGCCGTTCAGGCGCTGCAACGCTCCATCGAGGCCAAGGCCGAGCGGTGGCAGAACGTGGTGAAGATCGGCCGTACCCACCTGGAGGACGCCGTCCCGCTGACCGTCGGGCAGGAATGGTCCGGGTACGCCCACCAGTTGAAGCAGGCCATGTCCGTGGCGACCGCGTCCAGTCAGGGCCTGTTCGAACTCGCCGCCGGCGGAACGGCGGTGGGCACCGGGCTGAACGCTCCAGCGGGCTTCGCCGACGAGATCGCCCACGAGATCGCGGAGGCGACCGGATACCCGTTCGTCACCGCCGCGAACAAGTTCGCCGCGCAGGGCGGCCTGGACGCCATGGTCACCGCGTCCGCAGGGCTGCGGGCCCTGGCCGTGCCCCTGATGAAGATCGCGAACGACATCCGGTGGCTGGCCTCCGGGCCACGCTGCGGGCTGGGCGAGCTGGATCTTCCCGCCAACGAACCCGGTAGCTCGATCATGCCCGGCAAGGTCAACCCGACCCAGTGCGAGGCCATGGTGATGGTCTGCATCCAGGTCCTGTCGGAGGACTCCGCGATCGCTTTCGCCGGTTCCCAGGGCAACTTCGAACTCAACGCGATGCGCCCGGTGATCATCAACAACTTCCTGCACGCGGCCACGATCCTCGCCGACGCCTGCCATAAGTTGCGCGAGTACTGCGTCGAGGGCGCCGAACTGCGGGGTGAGCAGGTCGCCGACTACGTCGACCGTTCCCTGATGCTGGTGACCGCCCTGTCGCCGGAGATCGGCTACGACAAGGCCTCCGCGATCGCCCACAAGGCCGACGACGAGGGCACGACCCTGCGCGAGGCCGCCGTGGCCAGTGGATATGTCAGCGCGGCCGAATTCGACCGCATCGTCGATCCGGCGGCCATGGTGGGACCGTCCGCGCACCGTTGACCACCCGACACTCCATGGCGGACGAGAGCGTCGGACACGGCCAGAGCCAGCGGACGCGAGCGTCGGACACGGCCAGAGCCGCTGCGCGTTCGCCTGGTCCAGGTCGACGGTCTTCCCCGGGGGCAGCGTCAGCCCGGTGGCGTCGATGAACCCGGCCGGCTGTCCGGGGTCCATGTGCCGGGCCAGTCAGGTGTCCGCGATGTTCCCCGGCATCAGGGCATCGGCCGTGATCCCGGGGACGGCCCACCGCTGGGCGGCACCGACGGCGAACAGCACGGTGGCCGTCTTCGACTGCTCATACGACGTCCACGGGTCGTAGGGACGGAAACGGTAGTCCAGATCGTCGAAGACCACCGGCGAGGAAGACCACCGGCGAGGAAACGTGACCGATCGAGGCGACCGACACGACCCCGGCGCCCTCAGCCGCCGCGAGCGCCGGACGCAGTCCGACGGTCAGCGCGAAGTGACCCAGGTGAGTGACACCGAACTGCGTCTCCCGGCCGTCCGGGGTGCGCGTGAATTCCGGAAGGGGTCATCACCCCGGCGCTGACGCGTCAACGCGTCGGCCCCTGGGTGCGGCCGGGCCGTCGGCCCGGCCGCACCCAGGGCGACACTGTCCGCCGCACCGCCACGGGCGGGCATCAGGTCGTGCCCGCCATCAGTTCCACAGGGGGTAGGAGACCGTCTGCCCGTATCCGGCGGGCTTGCTGTCGGTGTAGGAGAGCCTCAGCCGGGTGTACTGCGACATCTGGGGGTTCTTCTTCCATGCCTGCGGGCGGTCGAGCCGTACGGTGACCGGGTATTCGCGGAAGGTCCCCGCTGCGCAGTACGGCTTGCAGTCGTTGACCACGTTGACGCCCTGGGCGACGGCGGAGTTGGCGTCCCAGCTCGACCACCGCAGCGAGGTGAGACGGCTGTTGCCGTCACCGCAGGCGAGCACGAAATCTCCGGGCTCCGCCCGCGGGTGCCAGGAGCAGTCGACGAGGACGGGCTGCGTCGGCACCTGGGGCTGCATCGACTCCTGCGCGAGGGTGTGCGCGGAGCGCGGCGACGCCACAGGAGCGGCGTCCGCCGCTCCCATGACCGTGGCCAGCGATACCGCGGCACAGAACGTGAGTGCCGCCCTGACGGTGAGTTTTCGCATGTCCGCTCCCGGCCGCCATTCTCCTTGGACTCATCTGACCCCCACGTCCGTCCGGCCCGCCGGGCCCCGCCCGTAACGGCGGACGACGACCGGCTGCCTTCCCACGCGGAGGATGCCTCCTCCCACCGACGCTACGACTCAGCCGGGAGATCCACCACTCGCACGGAGCAGCACCACCCATGTGTGCCCCACGGGAGCGGGCACGGCCCGTGGGCGCGGCCCCCACTCGGTTCAACGGGAAACGGCTCCTTCGCGCCGGGGACGAGTCGTCTACTGCCCGCTTGTCACCGGTCGTTGGTGCTCGCCGCCATCAACTGCCCTCGGCGGCGCAGTTGAGCGCTGCTCGGTGGACGCGGTGGTGCGCGGGGTGCCGGGTACACACCGCTGACGGAGTTCACCGACGCCCTCGGTCCAGGTGACGACCTCGTCGCCGGGGGTCAGGAAGCGTCTCGGGTTCCGCCCGATGCCGACACCGCCGTGTGCCGGTGAAGATCAGGCCGCCTGGCTGCGGGGGAAGGACCGCCGAGAGACGCTCGACGAGTGCGGGGATCGAGACGACGAGATCGCGGGGTCGGATCCGGCCGGCACGGGTGTGGCGGCGGCCGCGACGCTGTCCACCAGCCATCGCGCGGGCACCGTCATCAGGGCAGCGTCATCAGCCGCGGGCACCGTCATCGGGGCGCGCCCCTGCCGCTACGCCTCCAGTCGGCGCACGCCCGTCACGGTGTCCGAGCAGGCCGGCTGCCGTGAGGGTCGGCGACGCGCTGCCCGGAGCGGCGAGGACCCAGGGCTGAGCGACCGCACGGCGTAGTGTCACGGCGGGGCGGACCCGAGATCCGGCGCGCCCGTGGGGAAGCCGCGTACATCCACTGCGGCCCACCCTCACGCACCCGGTCGGCCGTCGCCCCCGGTACGGAACGCGCCGACGGCGCGCCTGGGCCGGGTGGGCCGGTGGCGCGCCGTCGGGTGGTGGTGCGAGCGGGTGTGGATCAGACGCTCAGGAGCGGGGCGGGGTCAGTGGTGACCGCCACCGTGACCGCCACCGTGACCGCCACCGTGACCGCCTCCGTGACCGCCGCGGTGGCCGCCCCAGGTGACGGTGTCCACGAGACGACGGTGGTCGTTGCGCAGGGTCGCACTGTCACCACGCTGGTCCCACAC
>NZ_JBHVPP010000016.1:68950-258139 GCF_042887295.1 Streptomyces sp. NPDC057950 | reverse complement strand
GGCGCGGCAGGCGCCGCGGGTGTGATCGAGAGCCTGGCGCAGGTGGCGCGGGTCCTCACCCGTCGGCGCCCCGTCCATGGTCTCCATCGCGAACCGCCGCCACGGAGGATCGTCCCGTGGCGGCGGCTGGTACGCGCGGTGGTCGTGCGGCGGATCGCGATCAGCGTGGCGTCGTCAGGACGTCGTCGAGGCGCCCGCCGGCGCGGCCTGGAAGACCGCGCCGGATGTGACGCGGACGCGAGCCCGACCGGCTCAGGCCCACTCGAGCGTCGGCATCAGGCGTAGCGCGTTGTCCCGGTTGATGCCGCGGAGCTGGTGGCCGGCGATGGCCGGGTCGCTGTCCAGGGCCGGTGCCGCGATGTCGGAGACGATGTGGGCGGGGGTGGGTGGCCAGTCGGTTCCGTAGAGGATCCGGGCGGGGTCGACCGTGGCCATGAGGGTGGGGGTCCAGGACGGCGACATGGGGCCCGCCGTGTCGTAGTAGAAGCGGTGCAGGTAGTCGCGTACCCGGGACGGTTCGATCTCGGGGGTGAGGTGGTTGCCGAAGAGCTCCAGTCGGGTCGCCACATGCGGGAGGAAGCCGCCGCCGTGCGGGAGGACGAAGGTGAGGTTGGGGTAGCGGTCCAGGGTGCCGTTGAGGATGAGGTTGATCGCCGCGCGAGTCGTGTCCATGAGGAAGTCGCACATGAACGGCGGCAGGCCCGGCACACCCGCACCGTCGGCGTTGCCACCGGGTACGTCCATCGGGTGCGTGCTGATGACCGCGGAGCGGTCGTTCAGCTCGCCGAGGAGGCGGTCGTGGGACGGGGCGCCGAGATAGACGCCGTCCGCGCTGGTGCGGGTGCTCACTCCGACGGCGCCGAGGTCGTCGAGGCCGTACTTCAACGACCAGCTCGACAGGTCGAGGTCGTCGAGGAAGACCGGCGTGAAGAAGGAGAAGCGGGTGGGGTGGTCCGCGGCGATTTTCGCCGCCGCCTGCAGCGCGACCCGTGCGCTCTCCTCACGCTTGCTGCGCTCCTGGATGCGGCCGAGCATGGCCACGGTCATGACGGTGGTGCGGATCCCCGTACGGTCCATGAGGGCGAGCGCGGAGTCGAGGTCCCAGCGGGTCCACCAGGGCAGTCTGTCGCGCCGGACCAGGCCCTGTGCCTCGGCCCAGTCGAGCCATTCGGGCGCGGTGAAGTGGTGATGGACGTCCACGCGGGAGGTGCGGGCGTCGTCGTCGGCCGAAGCGGACGTCGAAAGGTCGGGAGATATCATCGCGGGCTCTTTCCTCGTTCGGAAACGGCGGTTCAGGTGGAGGCACTCAGACGCGCACGTCGGATGCCGTCGCCAGCGGTTGCTCCGCCACGGTCTCGGTCGCGGTGTTCGTGGGCGCCTCGCGGCGAAGCACCGTCATCAATGTGTCCGTGAGGGCCCGTTCCGGGTCCGGTACGAGCCTGGGCGCCCGCCAGGCCACGAAGCCGTCGGGGCGGACCAGGACCGCACCGGCCTCAGCGGTGCCGTGCAGCGCCGCCCAGTCGGCCCCGTCCTCGGGGACCAGGTCGTGGTCCGCGCCGACGACGTAGCCCTCCACCGGAATGCCCAGGCTCGCGGTGACACCACGGGCCGCGGTGAGCCAGGCCTCGCCTCCGGGGCCCGTGAGGACGACGAAGGACCGTTCGTAGAGGTCCAGGGTGGAGATCCGCCGGCCGTCCCGGGTGGTCACCCACATGTGGGGGGCACGGCTCCCGGGGGCGCCGCCCAACTGGAACAGCTCGGGCACGATCGGGGCGTCCGGTTCGGCACCGACGACGGCGCCCGACGGGTAGCGGTAGCACAGGGCCACCGTCAGCGCGTCGGCCGGATCGTCCTGGCGCTTCTTCTCCGGGGTGTAGCCCGGGTGCTGTTCCTCGCGGGCCTGGAACAGGGCGCGGGCGGTCGTCGCGAGCGCGACCGGCCGGCGTTCCGTCTGGTAGGTGTCGAGCAGGCCCGGTCCGGCCCAGCCGCGCAGGGCGGCCGCGATCTTCCAGGCGAGGTTGTGGGCGTCCTGGATACCGGTGTTGGAGCCGAAAGCCCCGGTGGGGGGCATCTCGTGCGCCGAGTCACCGGCGAGGAAGACCCGGCCCTCGCCATAGCTGTCGGCCACACGGTCCGCCGCGTGCCAGGGGGCCTTGCCGGTGACCTCGACGTCGATGTCGGGGACGCCGGCCGCGGCGCGGATGTGGGCGAGGATGCGCTCGTCGGTGAAGTCGTCCAGCGTCTCACCCCGGTCCGGGGCCCAGGGGGCGTGGAAGACCCACTGCTCGCGGTTGTCCACCGGGAGCAGGGCACCCTCTCCGGCGGAATCGGTGAGATAGCAGACGACGAAGCGCCTGCCACCGACGACGTCCTGCAGCTTCTTGCTGCGGAAGGTGACGCTCACGTTGTGGAACAGCGCGCCCGGCCCCGACTGGGTGATGCCCAGCCGCTCGCGCACCGGGCTGCGGGGTCCGTCGGCGGCCACGAGGTAGCGGGCGTGCACGATGCGCGTCTCGCCGCTGTCACGGTCCCGTACCTCCGCGTGCACCCCTTCGGCGTCCTGGGTGAAGGAGACCAGCTCGGTGCCGAAGCGGATGTCGCCACCGAGGGAGCGGGCGTGCCGCAGGAGGACGGGCTCGAGGTCGTTCTGACTGCACAGGCACCAGCCGGAGGAGGTGATCCGCGACAGGGACGGACCCTTGTCGATGGCCTTGACGATCCACCGGCCGTCGCCGCCGGAGAGCGTGCTCACCTGGAGGACGCCGTCGTTCCCGGCCAGGGCGCCCGCCGCGGCGCGGATGTCCGGCTCGACGCCCGCGGTCCGGAACAACTCCATGGTGCGCAAGTTGTTCCCACGGCCGCGGGGGTGGGTGGACGTCGCGGCGCGACGCTCGACGAGAAGGTGCTCGACGCCGAGGCGACCGAGAAAGACTGACGTGGACAGGCCCACCAGTGAGCCGCCCACCACCAGAACTGGTACCGATTCCACGGCTCGTCTGCTCATCGGCTGATCCCCTATCGTCTGTCGTCATCGTCGGTCGTCCGAAGCCGAACGCCCCAACCATGGGAAACGGCGACTCGGGGACTTTCCATTCGGCATCAACTCTTCGCCCGCTTCACGGGTCCCGCACCTCCTGTTGCTCCGATCGCGACGCCGCGTCCCGTCGTCGCCCCGGATGGGCTAAGGACGTTTGCTGGCGGCTGCCCACCGGGAACCGTCGAGCCCATGACGCAAACACCCCTGCAGACCGAAGCCGGATCCGCGGACCCCGCGGCCGCCGCCTCCCGGTGCACCCCCGAATTCCGGGCCAATCCGCACCCCGTGTACGCGGAGTTGAGGAAGACCGCCCCGGTGTGCCCGATGCGGCCGCCGCACGGCGTGGAAACCTTTCTGATCACCCGTTACGACGACGCGCGGGCCGCGCTGGCCGACCCCCGGCTGAGCAAGGACATGTACGGGGCCCTCGACGCGTACCACCGCATCTTCGGCGACTCCTCCATCGCGCTCGACGACAACATGCTGTTCTCCGACCCGCCGAAGCACACCCGGCTCCGGAGGATCGTGCAGGGCGCCTTCACCACGCGCCGCGTGGAGTTGCTGCGCCCCCGCCTGCAGCAGGTCGCCGAAGAGCTGTTGGACCGCTGCCCGACCGACGCGTCCATCGACCTGCTCACGAACTTCGCGTTCCCGCTGCCGCTCCAGGTCATCTGCGAACTCCTCGGCGTGCCGGAGGGCGAGCGCGAGCGTGCCCACCAGTGGGCGACCACCGTGGCGAAGACCGGATTCGGCCCGGAGGGGAAGAAGGCGCTGGCGGAGGCCGAGGGGAAGCTGCGCGACTTCCTGGTCGACCTCGTGGCGCGCAAGCGCAGCACGCCCGGCGACGACCTGATGAGCGCGCTCATCGCGGCCCAGGACCAGGACGGCGCTCTGACCGACCATGAGCTGGTCTCGACGGCGTGGGTGCTGTTCTTCGCAGGTCACAAGACCAGCGCGTACCTCATCGGCAACGCCGTGTACCACCTGCTCTCGAAGCCGGACCAGCAGCGCGCGGCCCTCGCGAGCCCCGAGTCCCTGAAGCTGGCCATCGAGGAGATGCTGCGGTTCGAGGGGTCGGTGGAGAGCTCCACCTTCCGCCACGCCACCGAGGACATCCCGATGCGCGGAGTGGTGATCCCCAAGGGGGCCCTCGTCCAGATCGCCATCACCGCCGCGAACCGCGACCCGGAGGTGTACGCCGAGCCCGACCGGCTCGACGTCGCGCGCACCGGAGGTCAGGCCCACCTGTCCTTCGGTCACGGCCCCCACTACTGCATCGGGGCGCCGCTGGCCCGCCTGGAGATGCAGATCGCGCTCACCACGCTGTTCCGCCGGTATCCCGAGGTGACGCTGGCCGTGCCCCCGCAGGAGGTGCGCTGGCTGACCGTGCCCTTCCCGGCGTTCCGCGGACTCACCGAGCTGCCCGTGGTCCTCGATCCGGAGCGCATCGCCGACTGAACCCCTCGCTGACTGGGCGCGTCGCCGAACATCCCGCCCACCTGTCGCGGTCCGGCTCGTGGTCGGGCACCACCACCGGGCCGACCACACACCGCGCGCAGCGCCGGGCGAAGACGGACGACTCGGACAGCACCCCACCGATGCGGGCGGCCACCGCGCCGTTCGGCCGACCGGCCGTCGTCCAGGATGCCGCCGGGCTCCTGGACGCCGAGGCCCCGCGCGTACGGGAGTGGTCCCCTGCCGCAGCCGTGGTCGCGCGAGACCAGGTCCTGCTCCGCGCACGCCCCCGCGTCGGCGGGGGTGGTTCGCGTGTCCCGAGGATCACTCCTGAGTGCGCGAAGCCCAGCTCCGGCGTGCGCCGCGGCCCTGTCACCATGAGCCCGCAACGTTGCGACGATCCCGCGCATCCGCCGACGGGCCCGGCGTCTCGCCTCCGGCGGGCAACTCGGTTTGCGGGGCGCGCCCTTCGAGGAGGCCGTTCGCAAGTGAGGCCCTGCGTCGCCGGGTGGTCCGCGAGGTGTTGTCGGTTTCAGGCCGCGCTCCGGTCGGCGTCCACGGCCGTGGCCCGGGGGAGATCGCTCCGCGTCGCCACTTTCCGGTTCGGCCCCCGCCCCCGAACTCCCTGCCGTGACCAGTCGTTGAGCGTCGACGGGGACGTCGACGGGGACAAGGGCGCCGGCCGCTGCCAGGCGCCGGCCGGATCTCGCTCGCGCTGTCCGAATATCGCTGGATGTCCGATAAACCCGGCACGAAGCAAGATCGCTGCATCGAAGTAACTCGATTGCCACGGCGGGCAAGTCGGGCGCACCGGCCGTTACGGTTCCCGTGGATCTGGATGGATTCCCCGTGGTTCATCCACCCGTCCCCGCACGCAGTGGCCGTCGCTCATCCGCCGGTCGACGCCGTCGAAAAGGAGATCTCGCTCGATGACCGTTGAGACCAGCCCGGAAGCAGGGCTGGAGCCGCGTCGGCAGTCCAGCCTGGGCACCGCGGCCGCCCGCAACCTCGCCACCACGACCAAGTCCGCCCCGCAGATGCAGGAGATCACCTCGCGGTGGCTGTTGCGGATGCTCCCCTGGGTGGAGACCAAGGGCGGCACCTACCGGGTGAACCGCCGGCTGAGCCACCACGTCGGCGACGGACGCGTCGAGTTCGTCCAGGACGGTGCCCACGTCCATGTGATTCCCCGCCAACTCGGGGAGCTGGCCCTGTTCCGCGGCTTCGAGGACGTCGAGGTGCTGACGGCGATCGCCGACCGGTGCGTCCAACGCGACTTCCGGGCCGGCGAGGTACTGGTCCGTCGTGGCACCCCCGCCGAGCAGATCCACCTGATCGCCCGCGGCCGGATGCGTCAGACGTCCGTCGGCAAGTACGGGGACGAGGTGACGGTCGCCGTGCTTGCCGACGGCGGCCACTTCGGCGAGAGCGCCCTCGTGGACACCGACGCGACGTGGGACTCCACCGTCACGGCTCAGACGGCGGGCACCCTGCTGACCCTGTCCCGCTCCGACTTCGCGGCCGTGTTGTCCTCGGCCCCCGGCCTGCGGAACCATCTGCGGCGTTCCGGCGCGCTCGCCCTCCGGCCACAGAACCACCACGGCGAGGCCGAGATCGCCATGTCGGCCGGTCACACCGGGGAGGCCGAGGTGCCGAGCACCTTCGTCGACTACGAACTCCACCCGCGGGAGTACGAACTCTCCGTCGTGCAGACGATCCTGCGTGTCCACTCAAGGATCGCCGACCTCTACAACGGTCCGATGAACCAGACGGAGGAACAACTCCGGCTCACCATCGAGGCGTTGCGGGAGCGCCAGGAGCACGAGCTGATCAACAACCGCGAGTTCGGCCTGCTCCACAACGCTGCCTTCAAGCAGCGGATCCAGAGCCACTCCGGACCGCCCACGCCGGACGACCTCGACAATCTGCTCTGCCGGCGCCGCGGCACCAAGTTCTTCCTCGCCCACCCCCGGACGATCGCGGCGATCGGCCGCGAGTTCAACGCCTACGGGCTCTACCCGGAGCATGTCGACCTCGGCGGCCAGCAGGTCCCGGGGTGGCGCGGCGTCCCGATCCTGCCCTGCAACAAGATCCCCATCAGCGAGGACAACACCAGCTCGATCCTCGCCCTGCGGACCGGGGAGGACAACCAGGGCGTCATCGGCCTGCGTCAGACCGGCCTGGCGGAGGAGTACGAGCCGGGGCTGTCGGTGCGCTTCATGGGCATCAACGAGCAGGCGATCCTCTCGTACCTGGTCACCACGTACTTCTCCGCCGCGATCCTGCTGCCCGACGCGCTGGGCGTGCTGGAGGACGTGCAGATCGCCCGTAGCCGCCATTAGGGCGTGTTGCGGAAGTCCCGCCTGTCGCGGTCTCCCGGCCTGGCGAGGCCCCCCATTCGACCAAGGAGCTAAGGATGCCCGAGCCCGGGCCTTCCCCTGCGCAGTCGTGCCTGGCTGACGCCATGGCCCTCGTCGGGGCCCGTACCCGCCTCACCCACCCCGAATCCGACGGCGATAGCGACCTCGTCCCGCGGAGCGGGGAGGAGGGCGATGCCGCGGTGGGTCCGACGGCCCCCGCCCTGGAACGGATTCTGCGGGGTCCCAGCGGGCTGGGCACAGCCGGCCTGTACCTGACCCGGCGAGAGGCACCCCCGACACCTGGAGTGCCCGAGACGCCGGCGGAGGGCACGCCGGTCCCCGGCCTCTACCACCACCCGGTGACGCAGCCGGACCCTGTTCGGGTGGAGGAGGTCAGCCGCAGGATCAAGAGGTGGGCGGTCGACGAGGTCCAGGCCTACCCCCCGGAGTGGGAGGACCAGTTCGACGGCTTCTCCGTCGGACGCTACATGGTGGCCTGCCATCCCGACGCGCCCACGATCGACCACCTCATGATCGCCACGCGGCTGATGGTCGCCGAGAACGTGCTCGACGACTGTTACTGCGAGGACCATGGCGGCTCACCGGTCGGGCTCGGCAGTCGCCTGCTGCTGGCCCACACGGCTCTCGACCCCCTGCTCACGACGCAGGAGTACGAGCACCCGTGGGCGGAGTCGCTCCGGTCGGACGCGCCGCGGCGCGCCTACCGCTCCGCCATGGCGTACCTCGTCCAGCAGGCCACCCCCTCGCAGGCCGACCGGTACCGGCACGACATGGCACGTCTGCACCTGGGCTACCTCGCGGAGGCCGCATGGTCCGAGGCGGAGCACGTTCCCGAGGTCTGGGAGTACCTGGCGATGCGCCAGTTCAACAACTTCCGTCCCTGCCCGACGATCACCGACACCATCGGCGGCTACGAACTGCCGGCGGACCTGCACGCCCAGCCGGACATGCAGCGGGTGATCGCGCTCGCCTCGAACGCCACCACCATCGTGAACGACCTCTACTCCTACACCAAGGAGCTCGACAGCCCGGGCAGACATCTGAACCTGCCCGTGGTGATCGCCGAACGTGAGGGCGTCCCGGACCGGGACGGCTATCTGAAAGCGGTCGAGATCCACAACGACCTCATGCACACATTCGAAGCCGAAGCCGCCACCCTGGCGGCCGCCTGCCCTGTACCGAGCGTGCTGCGCTTCCTGCGAGGCGTGGCCGTGTGGGTCGACGGCAACCACCACTGGCACCAGTCCAACACCTATCGATACAGCCTGCCCGACTTTTGGTAAGGAGCGGATTTCACCATGACCAGCACCGAACTCAGCACCAGCACCACCACGTTCATCCCCGGCCCCGCCTCGCCCTACCAAGGGGACATCGCCCGCTACTGGGACGGCGAGGCGAGGCCCGTCAACCTGCGTCTCGGCGACGTGGACGGGCTCTACCACCACCACTACGGCATCGGCGCCATCGACCACACCGCCCTCGGGTCCACCGAGGACGCCGGGTACGAGAGCAGGCTGGTCTCCGAGCTGCACCGCCTGGAGTCGGCGCAGGCCGAGGTCCTCCTGGACCACCTCGGTCCCATCGGGCGTGACGACACCCTCCTGGACGCCGGCTGCGGCCGCGGCGGCTCGATGGTCATGGCCCACCAGCGGTTCGGGTGCAGCGTCGAGGGCGTCACCCTGTCGGCCAAGCAGGCGGAGTTCGCCAACCGCCGCGCCCTGGAACTCGGTATCGAGGACCGCGTCCGTGCCCGGGTGTGCAACATGCTCGACACTCCGCTCGAACGCGGACAGGCCGCCGCCTCGTGGAACAACGAGTCGAGCATGTACGTGGACCTGGAGGACCTCTTCGCCGAGCACTCCCGTGTCCTGTCGGTCGGCGGCCGTTACGTGACCATCACCGGCTGCTGGAACCCGCGTTACGGCCAGCCGTCGAAGTGGGTCTCCCAGATCAACGCCCACTTCGAGTGCAACATCCACTCCCGCCGGGAGTACCTCCGCGCCATGGCCAACAACCGACTCGTGCCGCAGGCCGTCATCGACCTGACGCCCGAGACGCTGCCCTACTGGGAGCTGCGTGCCACGTCCTCGCTGGTCACCGGCATCGAGACGGCGTTCATCAACTCCTACAAGGACGGCTCCTTCCAGTACCTCCTGATCGCGGCCGACCGCGTCTGACCCACCCCATGACAGGTCCGGGCACGTCACGTGACGTGCCCGGAACCGCACTACTGGTCGGTCAGGGCCGGGGACTCGGGCTTCTCCTCGGGGGCGGTCTCGGTACCGGTGACGATGCGGCGGATGGTCTCCAGCGGCAGCTTCGGTGAACCGTCCGTGTAGAGGAGTCCGTTGGTCTCCTGGGCGGTGTCCATGAACTGCGTGTAGCAGAAGCCCGCGACGATCGGGCTCGTGTGCAGCACCCCGAAGATGTCGCCGAGCAGGGCGGCGTACTGCGTGTCGGAGCTGGTCCGCGTGTAGGAGAACTCGTCCTCCTCCGCGCCCACGGACAGGCCGCCGAACTCGGTGACCATCAGCGGGACTTCACCACGGCGGTAGCGCTCCGTCTGCCGGGCGTCGAGCGAGAGGGTCCGTCCGGCCGGGCCAGGCGAGGCCAGCAGCGCCTCGAACCCGGCGGCGTCGCCGTAGCGGCGGGTGAGCAGCTCCGGGTCGGAGGAGTAGTCGTGCACACCCATGATGTCGCTGTCGGTGTGCTCCCAGCCCTCGTTGGACATGACCGGGCGGGTCGGGTCCAGGGCGCGGGTGAGGTTCGCGAGCGCGACCGTGTAGGCCCGCTGCGCCGGGTCGTTCGCGATGTCGGAGCAGCCCCAGCTCTCGTTGACCGGCACCCAGGTGACGATGGAGGGGTGGCTGCGGTCGCGCCGCACCATGTCCAGCCACTCGCGGGTGAGCAGTTCCACGGCCTCGGTGCCGTACTCGTACGCGGCCCCTGTCTCGCCCCACACCAGCAGGCCGAGGCGGTCGGCCCAGTACAGGAAGCGCGGGTCCTCGGCCTTCTGGTGGATACGGACCGCGTTGAAGCCCATCGCCTTGATCAGCTCGACCTCGCGGCGCAGTTCGGCGGTGCCGGAGTTCGCGATCAGGGTGTCGGGGCGATAGCCCTGGTTGAGCACCGAACGCACGTAGTAGGGGCGGTCGTTGAGCAGGAAGGCGCCCCGGCCCACGCCGGCGCTGCGCAGGCCGACGTAGCTGTCGACGGTGTCGAGCACCTCGGAGGTGGCGGCGTCACGGACGGTCACCCGCGCGTCGATCAGCGTGGGCCGCTCGGGGCTCCACAGCAGGTCCTCGCGGTCGATGCCGTTGCGCAGGGCGGGGACGACCAGGTCGATGCGGCTGCGTGGGGTGCGTACCACGGAGGTGGTCGCGGCGAGCACCTCGCCGTCGTGGCTCAGCACGATCTCCACGCTCACCGGGGCGGCCGGCACCGAGGCCAGGGTGATTTCGGCCTCGACGCCGCGCGCCGGGTCGGGGACCCAGGCCAGATCGGTGACATGCAGACCCGCGACGGTCTCGGTCCACACGGTCTGCCAGATGCCGGTGGTCCGTTCGTACCAGACCGCGTGCGGCCGGTCCTGCCAGTCCTGCTTGCCGCGCGGCTGTGCCAGGTCGGCCGGGTCGTCCTCGGCGCGGACGACGAGCACGTGCTCGGCGGCGCCGGGCCGCAGCGCGTCGGTCACGTCGGCGGTGAACGGCGTCTGGCCGCCCACGTGCTCGGCCACCAGCCTGCCGTCCAGCCAGACCTTGGCCCGGTGGTCGACGGCTCCGAAGTGCACCAGCGCCCGGTCGCCGCCGCTGACGGCGAGGACCTCGTGGGGTATGCGGCGGCGGTACCAGACCACCGCGTGCGGGGCGGTTTCGCCGACGCCGGAGGCCGGGGCCTCGGGCGGGAACGGGACGGTGATGTCCCGGTCGAACACACCCGTCGCCTCCTCGGCGAACCACGCGTCGCGCTCGCCCTCGTCGGCGTCGTCGTAGCCGAACTCCCAGACGCCGTCGAGACTGTGCCACCGCTCCCGCCGCAGGATCGGCCTCGGATACGTCCCGTCCTGCTCGCTCGCCCTCACGGATCCTCCTCCTGCCTTTTCCGGAATTCCCGGCATAGGCGTTTCCACGATCGAAGTCCTGTCATCATGAGTGATCGTTTGCATCGATGCAAGGCCCGGTGGGATGCGGCGGTGGGTCGGAGCTCCCGGGTGCGGCAGACTCTGAGAGTCTGCCGGGCGCCCGATCGAGGCCACCAGCAGGCTCCGAGTGCCGGCACGACGGAAAGGAGGCCCCAGTGGCCAGAGTGCGGATGCGGGACGTGGCCGAGCACGCCGGGGTGTCGGTGCGGACGGTGTCGAACGTGGTCAACGGCTACTCGCACGTGAGCCCCGACACCCGCGCGAAGGTGCAGCTCTCGCTCGACGAGCTGGGCTACCGCATGGACTACCTGGCCCGCGGCCTGCGCTCGGGCCGCACGGGCTTCATCGCCCTCGCGGTGCCGTTCCTCGCCGAGCCCTACTTCGCCGAACTGGCCCAGGCCGTCATCCGGGCCGCGGGCCGGCGCGACATCACGGTGCTCGTCGAGTCGACCGCGGGCGACAGCGAGGTGGAGCGGCGGATCCTCGAGGGCGGCCTGACCAATGTCGCCGACGGTGTGCTGCTGAGCGCCCTGACCCTCCCGGCGAGCGACATCGCCGCCAAGAGGCCGGACTTTCCGCTGGTCATGCTGGGGGAGCACAGTGTCGGCGACCAGTTCCCGCGGGTCGGCATCGACAACGTGGAGGCCGCCCGCACCGCGGTGGAGCACCTGCTGGAGCAGGGCTGCCGGTGGATCGTCGCACTCGGCCGCAACGGCAGCGAGAACGGCCGCCAGCGTACCGAGGGGTACGAGCAGGCGATGTCGGCGGCCCGGGTGCGGCGGGTGAACTGGCTGGTCGTACCGGTCGAGGACTGGACCAGGGACCAGGGCTACGCGGCCGTTCGGGACCTGCTGGAGGGCGACGGTCCGCTGCCCGACGCCATCTTCGCCTTCAACGACGCGCTCGCCGTCGGCGCGCTACGGGCCCTGGACGCCTCCGGGGTACGCGTGCCCGAGGACGTCGCCGTCGTCGGCATCGACGCCATCCAGGAGTCGGCCTACACCCACCCGCCGCTCACCTCCGTCGCCCCCGACCTCGACGCCATCGCGGAGCGCTCGCTGGCCCTGCTGGAGGAGCAGATGCGGTCCCCCGGAGAGCCCGAAGACGCCTCATCGGGCGAGGACGCGCAGGCGGGAGTGGTTGTGGCGGCCCCCCAGGAGACCACACCGTACCGGCTGGTCGTCCGGGAGTCCTCGCGCCGCGAGCCCGTGCGGGAGTGAGCCGGCGCCCGGCGCGCGGTGTGACGCCTGTCGCTGTGTGACCCCCGTCGCGGTGGACGACGGCCCCGCGGATGCAGGGTGGATCCGGCGCGTCGGGCGCGGCGCGCACGCGTCCCGCGGGTGCCCGATTTGCGAGGGTGTGAGGCAGTGTGGTCCGAACCCTGACCGGCATGGCGAGGTGCGTGCGCCGCCCCGCAACCACGCCCCGCGCCGTCGCGGAACCTGCCTCGGAGGAGTCCGGAGCCGGGCTCGGCGGCGTCACGGAAGAAGGGCGGCGGGGGCGCGGCGGGGGCCCGGCGGACTCCTTCCCATCGATCTATTGCATCGTTGCAAAACGTGTGCGAGGGTCTGCGCCATCGAGTTCACATCGAATTAACGAGGTGAATACCCCTATGAGCGGAGCGATGGCTCGCCGACGGTTTCTTGCCCTCAGCGGTGGCCTTGCCCTGACCGGAGGGCTCGCGGCGTGCTCCTCCCCGCTCGCGTCCGGCCTGACGGGCTCGCAGCCGAACACGGCGGATGTCATCTTCTGGAACCTCTTCACCGGTGGTGACGGCGCCAACATGGTGCTGATGGAGAAGGCGTTCCGGAAGGCCAACCCGGGAACGACGGTCGAGGCGACCATCCTGGGCTGGGGCAATCCGTACTACACGAAGCTCGCACTGGCCACCGCGAGCGGCACGCCGCCGGACGTCGGCATCACCCACCTCTCGCGGCTTCCGCTGCTGGCCGCCTCCGGCCTGCTGGAACCGATCGAGCGGACCCCCCTCGGGGAACTGGGCGTCACGCAGGACAAGTTCACCCCGGCGGCCTGGAAGAAGGCCACCGTGGACGGCACGGTGTACGCGGTCCCGCTGGACACGCACCCCTTCGTCCTCTATTACAACGTGGACATCGCCCGCAAGGCGGGCCTGCTCAACTCCGCCGGCGACGGTCTCGTGCCCCTCGAGGGCAAGGAGGACTTCGTCGACGCGCTGAAGGCGATGAAGGACGCGGGCGGCGCCCGGTTCGGCGCGGTCATGTCGATCACGGCGGACCCGTCCACCGCCTGGCGCTTCTTCAGCATGATCTACTCCGGCCTCGCCGGCCCGATCGTCACCGACTCCGGAACGAAGATCGCCGTCGACGACGAGGCGATGCAGGAGACGGTCGCCTTCATGCAGAGCCTGACCGGCCCGAACCTGATGCCGAAGAACCTGACCGGCGCCGGCGCCAACGCCCTGTTCAGCACGGGCAAGTCAGGCTTCCTCTTCGACGGCGAATGGCAGATCCCGACATACCGGGCGGTCAAGAACCTGAAGTTCAACGTGGTGCCGTTCCCGGCGCTGCTCGGCTCGAAGCCGGTGGCGTACGCCGACTCGCACGCGCTGATCCTGCCGCGCAACGACCGCGGCGACGACACCCGCACCCGCAACGCGTCGAAGTTCGTCAAGAGCCTCCTCGACAGCAGCGCGGTGTGGGCCGAGGGCGGGCACATCCCGGCCTGGCTGCCGACGCAGCACAGCAAGGCCTTCCTCGACCAGTCGCCGCAACGCAACTACGTCGAGGCCGCCTTCAACGCCCAGTACGACCCGGTCGCCTGGTACACCGGCGCCGGCTCGGACTTCCAGGGCGTGATCGGCGGCACGGTCATCGAGGCACTCACCGGGCGGATCACGCCCAAGGGCATGGCGGGCGCGATGCGCTCCGCCCTGAAGCGGTACACCACGTCCCGACCGCCGGTCACGATGAAGTAGGAGGCAGTCACCATGACGACCGTCGTCTCGACGCGACCGGCACCCGCCGTATCTCCCGTCGGCCTCGCCGCCGACCGGCCCCACCGTTCCGAACGCCGGGCGGGCAGGCTGCTCACCGCCCCCTTCCTCGTGGTCTACCTGCTGTTCCTGGTCGGTCCGCTGCTCGTCGGCGTGGTGCTGAGCTTCTTCAACACCACCACCGTCAAGAGCGGCCTCGGGGACTTCGTCGGCCTGTCGAACTACCGTGAGGTGCTCACCGATTCCCTCTTCTGGGAGAGCATGTGGCACTCGGTTCTCTTCACGCTGCTGACCACTCCCCCGCTGGTGATCCTCGCGCTGGGCGTCGCCATCCTGGCCTCGCGCATACGCCGCGGCCGACTCTTCCACCGCATCGCCTTCTTCCTGCCGTATGTCGTGCCGTCCTCGGTGGTCACCCTGGTCTTCCTGTGGATGTACACCCCGCAGATCGGCCTCATACCCAAGGTCTTCGACGCCGTCGGACTGCCGGTGCCTGACTTCATCGGCAGCACCTCGGGCGGCTGGACCGCCGTCGTGCTGATGACCGTGTGGTGGACGTTCGGCTTCAACTTCGTCCTCTACACCGCCGCGATCCAGGACGTCCCCGCGGACGTCTACGAGGCGGCGGCGATCGACGGCGCGAGCCCCTGGCAGCAGATCCGCCACATCACGGTGCCGCTGCTCGGCCGGACCACCAGCCTGGTGCTGATCCTCCAGATCCTCGCCTCGCTGAAGGTGTTCGACCAGATCTACCAGTTGCTCGGCGGCGGACCCAATCAGTCCACCCGCCCGGTCATCGAGTACATCTACGACACCGGCTTCACCGCCTACCGGGGTGGCTACGGCGCTGCCGCCACCATGGTGTATTTCGTCATCATCGTCGCGATCTCGGCGGCCTGGTACGGGCTGCGGCGCCGTCGCGCGACCAGCAGCGCGGCCTGAGCGGAGGACCCATGACCACCATCACCCAGCCGCAGCCCACCGAACCGAAGGGCACGGTCAACGGCGCCAAGCTCTTCAACCGGCTCTGCGCCGTGTGCCTGACCCTGTTCGCCCTGATCTGGCTGGTGCCCTTCGTCTGGGCACTGATCACCTCGCTGCGCGACGACGCGTCCATCACCCAGAGCCCCACGTCGATCTTCGCCGGCGGCTGGTCGCTGCACGCGTACTCGACCGCCTGGGACAACCATCCGATCGGCACCTGGTACCTCAACAGCCTGGTGATCTCGGTACTCGCCGTGATCTTCACGGTGGCCTTCTGCTCGATGGCCGGATTCGCGCTGGCCTTCCTGCGCTTCCGCGGCCGGGGCGTGGTCATGGCCGTCGCGGCGGCGGGCCTGATGCTGCCGACCGATGCCTTGGTACTGCCCCAGTTCATCGAGTACCGGTCGTTCCACCTGCTCGGCACGTTCTGGGCGCTGGTCCTGCCGTCGGTCGCGGCACCGATCTCGGTGTTCGTCTTCCACTCCTTCTTCCGCGGCATCCCCACGGCGCTGATCGAGGCGGCGCGCATCGACGGCGCGAGCTGGTGGCGGGTCTACGCCACCGTCTGCATGCCGATCTGCCGCCCGGCGGTGTCGACGGTCGCGATTCTCACCTTCATCAGCTCCTGGAACTCGTTCCTGTGGCCCCTACTGGTCCTCAGTCAGACCAAGTCACAGACCATCCCGGTGGGCCTCGCCTCGCTGGTGGACCCCAGTAGTCCCCAGTACGCCGAGGTCATGGCCTCCTCGGTCCTCGGCTTCATCCCGCTCATCGCGGTCTTCCTGGTCTTCCAGCGGCAGATCGTCCAGGGGATCGCCACGACGGGCATCAAGTGACCGTCCCGACCCGTCCCCGCGGCGGTGTCGTGTCCCACCCCGGGAGTCCGGAACGGGAGACGGCACCGCCGCGGCGGTGTGACCAGTTCGTACCCGCTCCTCCGGGCCCCTGGCTTGAGACGCCACGACGGCGTGTCCGAAGCGGTCCACCGTCTCCCGTCCCCGTCCCCGTCCCCGTCCCCGTCGCCGGTCCGGGACGGTGGGACCGCCGGGTCATCGAGCCGCCCGTGTCCGCAGGGCGGTGACGGACCAGTCGAGCACCGGAGAGAGGCGGTCGGGCGCCGGCCAGCCGTTGACCAGCGCGAGCAGACGGAAGTACCGGTCCCTGCGCGGATCGTTCGCGGCCTCAAGCCGGTGCAGCAGCCACAGGCGCAGTGCGGGGTCGTCGGGACGGTGGTGGACGCGCGCGCACCGGGCGGTGAGCGCCGCGACGATCTCGTCGGCCTGGGGCGCGTGCGGGCTGATGCCGGACGCCACAGCGGGTCCGACGAGATCACGGGCTACGGCGACCACGTCCGGGCGCGGCGGCGCGTGGGCGCCCTGGGGCGCCTCGACCAGGTGATCGGCGACCAGGCTCCGCACCATGGCGCGGAAGTCAGCGTCCAGGGACAGTTCGGCCAGCTCCACCCACGCCCTGACCTGCTCGTCCGCCGGCCTGTCGGGCAGTTCGGGTGTCATGGAGCGCCGAACCGCCGCGAGGCGGGGGCCACCGTGCGGACCGTCGAGGACGTTGTCGAGGAAGTCGTCGATCAGATGTCGTCGTTCGGCTTCCGAGAGTGTGGCCAACCGGTGCATGAGTTCCATCTCCTCGGGGGTGGGCGCGCGTTCCGCGGCGGCCGTCAGGACCGCCCGCCGCAGACGCAGGATGCTGATCTGCACGTCCAGTGCGGCGGCGTGCTCCGCGGCGACCTCGCCGAGCGTGCGTTCCCGATCCACGACTTGTCGGACCGCGTCGAGGCCCAGCCCCAGTTCTCGGAGTGTCCGCACGAGGGCGAGGCGGGCGACGGCCTCCGGGGCGTAGCGCCGGTAGCCCGCGTGTGTGCGGGCGACGGGCGCCACGATGCCGCGATCGGAGTAGAACCTGATCGTCTTGACCGCCAGCCCGGTGCGCCGGGCCAGTTCACCGATCGAGTAGAGGATGTCGCCGTCCATGGGCTCACCTTCCGGTCTCCCCCTGCGGGAGAGTCAAGTCCGGGCCTCACGTCTCCACGGGTCGTCGCCACCGTTCGGGTGCCGATCCGGCGGTGGAGGGGGGCGGAGGAGGACGGGGAAGTCAGCCGCATGCGGAGGGAGGCGGCCGGAGACGGGTTCGCGGGCCGGGAGACGGTCCAAGCGGGATGAGGGCCCTGATCTCAGGGGGCGGATTTCCAGCGTTGCGTGCGGGCCTCGAAGCATTCCTTCCGGCCGCCCGCCGCGGGAGTGAAACAGGATCGCACGGACATCCCGAGGCTGATCACGCTCATGGTGGTGTGGACATAGGTGTCGGCCTCGTTGCGGCTGGTGACCCGCGCGGCGCGGAGCGAGTCGTCACGGCCGCCCACACGGATCTCGACACGGTCGTCCACGGCCGCGCCCCACATCCGCACCCAACTCGTGCCGCATTCCTGGCTGTAGCGGATCTGGATCCAGGCTCCCGTGGTGGTCTCGTGCTCGGCGAGGGTCAACGGGGTGGCGGCGCACCGCATCGAGATCGGGTCCTTGTTCTCGCAGGCGGTGTGCCGACACAGCGCCCCCGTGGCCGCAGCGGACGTGGGAGACGGTGACACCTGCCTGCGTTGCGCGGGAGGAAGGTGCATGAGCACCAGTGTTCCCAGGACCACGGCGCCGAGCGCGGACGCGAGGGCGGTGAGGACGGTTGCGCGCCGGTGGGTGGTCGGACCGAAGCGGGCGTGGTCAGGGTCGCGCGGTGCGGTGTCGCTCGCGGCTGTCTCGCTCCGGCCGGTGCCGGGCGGAGCGGTGACGGACGGATCGGTGGCGGACGGAGCGGTGGCGGACGAATCGGTCGGGGACGGGTCGGTGGCGGACGGGTCGGTCGGGGACGGGTCGGTTGCGGGGGCCGAGGTGAGTGAGTCCTTTCGGGTGCCGGTGGGCTGCCGCGCGGGCGGCTCCTGCGTCGACCTGATGTCCTCCGTGCGGTTCGTGCGGTCCGTGCGGTCCGGCCGGTCCGACTGACCCGCCTGATCTGCTCGGTCGGTCCGCTCCGTACGGTCCGTACGGGCGATGTCCAGGAGCGCCAGAAGATGGTCCGCGGGTTCACCGGCGAGACGGCACAGCTCCTTGACCGCGCTGCGGGACGGCAAGCCCTTGCCGTTGAGATAGCGCTCCCAGGACGACTTGCTGAAGGTGGTCGCGTTCGCGAGCTGCGCGAGGCTCAGACCCGTTCGCTGCTTCAACTTCCTTAGTGCGATGGCCAGTCGGGCACCCGAGGGTGAGGGTGCGCTCGGAGTCATCCGCGCAGCGCCTTCCAGGAGCGTGGGCCCAGCATGCCGTCGGCGACCAGGCCCGCGCGTTGCTGAAACGCCTTGGCCGCCCGCAAGGTCAGCGGGCCGAACATGCCATCGATCCCACCGGGTGAGATGCCCGCGCGGCGCAGCAGACACTGCGCCTCGGCGACGTCGGCACCGGAGGCGCCGTAGAAGATCTCGGTGTTCCGGCCGTGGTTGATGCCTGCCGACCAGTGGCCGTCGACGCGGGTGATGCGGCAGGTGTAGGTGGGCGGTGGCGAGGCCGTAGTGATGCGGGGCGAGACCACGACGGCCGCCGGAGCACCGTCCTCGTCGAGGCGCAGCATGAGCAGCACCGCCGCCAGGACGGCGACGGTCAAGGCCACGACGCCTGCCGTGAGGGCGATGTGCGGGAACCGGCCGGGGGCCGGTGGGCCCGTGAGGTCGATCGGCGAGGCCGGTGCCTCGGCCTGCGGCTCCGCCGGCTGTACCGGCTGCCCCTGCTTCTCCTCCCGCTCCTCGGCCTGCTCCCCGCTCCCTTCCCGCTCCCGCCGTTGTTCCTGCTCCTGCTCCTGCTCCTGCTCTTTCTCTTTCTCCTGCTCCTGCTCCTGCTCCTGCTCCTGCTCCTGCTGCAGTTCCTGCTGCTGTCCCTCTTGTTGTCGCCCTTCCCCCGCGGGCGCGGTGGGCCCGGGTGATGCGGCCGGCACGGCACGGCGGCTGCCCCAGGTGGCGGCGGCGACCTCGTGCAACGCGAACAGAGGGACGGGGTCGGCGCAGGTGATCCGGGCCAGCGCCTCGACCGCTTCCCTGGGCGGCAGCGTCGTGCCTCCCAGGTAGCGCTCCCACGACCTGGCGCTGTAGCCGGTCTTGGCCGCGAGTTGCCGCATCGTCAACTCGCTGTGGTCCTTGAGTCGGCGTAACCGCTCAATCAACTGCCGGGCGCAGGGATCGAGTTCGGCGGGCAGCACCTTGGAGCGCGGCATGTTTCCCCCCAATGCGTTCATCGGTGTCAACAGCGGCCCCCTCCGCTGCTGCGCATTCTGCATGAGCCCGCCACATCTGTCACAGGTGTCTCACGCCACCGTCCTGCGGGACGGCGTCGTCCCAGGTCAGCAGGGTGGTCGTCCCATAAAGCCGCCACCTTTGCCGCGGAGGTAGCCGCCGTGCCCGGCTCGCCAGCACCTTTGGTCTCGCCACCTGGCCGCCCGGCGGGACAGGTGCCGACCCACGACCGAAAGAGGAACGCATGCGACCGAACGCTCTGGGCAGGACCATCGTCGGCCTCATCACCGTTGCCGGCCTCGCCGCCGGCAGTGTGGCGACCGCGGGCACAAGCTTCGCGGCGACGGCCACCACCGCGCGGACGGCCGTGGCCGCACAGCCCGCAGCCGCGGCCGCGACGCAGAACTTCGGTCTGACCACGGCCGAGGCCAAGAACGTCCAGGAGTTCCTCGCGGACTACTGGGGCTACACCGACTCCATCGACGGCCAGCTGGGCACCAACAGCTGGAAGGCCTTCCAGCGCTGCCTCGCGAAGTACTGGGGATACACGGGAGCCATCGACGGGGACCCCGGCACCAACACCATCAAGGCGCTGCAGCGTCTGCTGGCGGACGACTACGGCTACACGGGCGCGATCGACGGCGTCGCCGGCTCGGGCACCCGGGCGGCGTTCAAGCGCTTCGCCGCCTGATCTGCCCGACTCACCCGGCTGATCCCACCGTTCGGACCGGTCCGAACGGTGGCGCCGCCGAGTGACGAAGAGTGACCGACCTGGCCCGGCCTCGCGGAGCGAGGCCGGGCCAGGGACGCGTGTTCCCGCTCCTCGTCCGGACCGGGTCCGGCCCCGTGAACGCGCGGGGCGGGCCGGAAAGCACCGGACACACACGACGGCCGTCACATGACAATGCGTCAGGCCATGCTCCAGCGACCGAAGGAGAACCTCGCCGACATGGGAAGACTCGCGCCCCCAGTGCGCACCGAAGACGAAAGCTCACGGCATCGGGAGACGCGCCGCACCGGGACCGGGTGGCGGATTCGCATCGGGACCTTCGCCGCGACCGCGGCGATGGTCTCGGCCGGCCTCGTGCTCGGTGCCGGCCCCGCGATGGCGGCCGCGCCCGCCGCGATCAAGCTGACCTCCGCGTCCTGCCCCAACGAGATCGTGCAGGGACAACTCAGCGGCTGCGTGACGGAGTTGCAGAACCTGCTCAACGCGCACGGTGCCGGTCTGGTGGTGGACGGTCAGTTCGGGTCGAGCACGCTCTACGCGGTCCGTGAGTACCAGGCCGCCACCGCGATCGCCGTCGACGGACGGGTGGGCCCGGCGACCAAGAGCAAGCTCTACGCGACCGGAGGCTCGGCGCCCGCCCCGATCAACCTCCAGTCCTCCTCGTGCCCGGCGAACATCGTCCAGGGCGACAAGGGCGGATGCGTCACCGAGCTCCAGCGGCTGCTGCGTCACCACGGCTACGCGGTGGACGTGGACGGCGACTTCGGCGCCGGAACCGCGAGTGCCGTCCGCAGCTTCCAGTCGTCCTACGGCCTCACGGCCGACGGCCAGGTCGGCACCAACACCAAGCGGGCGCTGTACGACACCGACGAGTCACCGTCGACGGGCCTGGACCTGAGGTCGACCTCCTGCCCGGAGAACATCGTGGAGGGGCAGAGCGGGGGTTGCGTCGCCACGCTCCAGTCCCTGCTGAACGGCAAGGGCCAGAGCGTCGGCGTCGACGGCAGTTTCGGCCCCCAGACCCTTACGGCCGTCAAGGCGTTCCAGTCCGCGAGCGGCCTCACCGCCGACGGCGAGGTCGGTCCGAACACCAAAGCCGCCCTGTACTCGAACATCGGCGGCGGTGGCGGCGACGGCGCGCCCGCGCCGATCAACCTGAACTCCGCCGCGTGCCCGAACGAGATCGTCAAGGGACAGCGCAGCGGCTGCGTCACCGAACTGCAGAGCCTGCTCAACCACCACGGCGCCGACCTCGCCGTCGACGGCGACTTCGGTGCGCTCACCGACAGCGCCGTCAGGGACTTCCAGGCCGAGAAGGGTCTCTCGGTCGACGGCCATGCGGGACCGAACACCAAGGCCGCGCTGTACGGGGCGGTCACCCCGCCTTCGTCGCCCCCGCCCGGCGGCGGCTACGGCAAGATCCTCGACGTGGCCGAGGCCGAGGTGGGCACGGTCGAGGGCAGTGCCCGCGCGAACAGCTACGGTTCGGCCGTGGGTCTTTCGCTGTCGACCAGCAACTACGCCTGGTGCGCGACCTTCGTGAGCTGGGTGGCCAAGCAGACCGGGGCCAGCTCCTACCGCAACTCCTATGTCTCGGGCTGGGTCAAGCAGGCGCGGGCCGGCAACTACCACCTGTCGGTGACGACCAGCCCGCAGCCGGGTGACATCGTGGCCTTCGACTGGGACGGCGGAAGCGACTTCACCGGCGGCAACGAACACATAGGCATCGTGCGGACGGTATCGGGATCGTCCTTCACCACGGTCGAGGGCAACACGGGCAACCCCAACGGCGGCAGCGACGGCGTGTACGTCAAGTCGCGTGCCACGAACAGCGGTTACGACGTGGTCTTCATCCGGGTCCGCTGACCGGCCCCGCCGGGGTTCCCGGCAGGTCGCGCTCGGGTCCGGACTCCCCCAGGACTCCGGACCCGGGAGCCGCTTCCTCGGCCGTCGGACGTCCCGGCGACGCGACGGATCGGCGTCCGGACCGCCGTACCGTCGGCACCTCGGCTCGCCGGAGCGCTTCATGGGCGTCCTTCGCCCCCGGAGCGAAGCGCCCGCGAGGATGTCCTGCGCTCGGGTGTCACAGGCCCTTCCTCGCCCCGGAACCGCGGCGGGCGCGGATCCGCCGGCGGTCGTCACTCATGCCGAGGAACCGGCGGGTCCTGGCCGAAGCCACCCCGTCCCGCCCGCGCCAGCGCGTCTTCCGCCTGTACGGCCAGGGTGTGGACGAGGCTGGCCGCGGAGGGCAGGTCGGTGATCAGGTCGACACCCTCGCCGGCCCAGACGGGCAACGGCGGCACGGCGCCTCGGGCCACGTCGTGACGGTAGTCCTGAGCGGCACGGGCGTCGGCGGCGAGCTCGGCTTCACGGCCGCGCCACCGGACCAGCCAGGGATGGGCCAGCGTCCGGGCGGTGTACTTCGACGGCCAGCGAGAGCCACGAACGATGTCCAGCACTCCGCTGCGCTCGGTGTCCTGCCCGCGTCCTTCGACGATCGCCCTGGTGACCGAGGGATCGGCCAGGGATTCCGCGGCGGCCTGGAACCGGGTGCCGATGAGCGCTCCGGCCGCTCCGAGGGCCAGAGCCGCGGCGACTCCCCTGCCGTCGGCGATCCCGCCGGCCGCCAGCACCGGCACCGGTCCCGCGAGATCCACCACGACAGGGACGAACGCCATCGTGGACCGCCCGTGCCGGGCGCCGTGACCACCGCTCTCGGTCCCCTGCGCCACGACGACATCGGCGCCCAGGTCCACGGCACGCTTCGCCTCCTCCAGATCGGTGGCCTGGATGATCAGCACCGCTCCCGCCCGCCGGATCCTTTCCACGAACGGGCTCGGATCCCCGAAGGACAGCATGACCGCGGTGGGGCCGTACTCCAGCGCGCACTCCACCGCTGCCGCCTCGGCCGCCCAGGCCAGGAACCCGACACCCCAGGGTTCGTGGCGGCCCGACGCGACGATCGGCAGTTCGCGCCGCAGCCACGCGAGCTCGCCGCTCCCGGCACCCAGCAGCCCGAGGCCGCCACCGCGGGAGACGGCCGAGGCCAGTTCCCCACCGGCCGTCCCGCCCATCGGTGCCAGCGCGATCGGGTGCCGCACTCCGCACAACCGCGTGAAATCCGTCGACAACGCCATGCCCGCATCATCGGTCCACCGCCCGCGTGCGGGCCATCCCCCGGGCGCCGGAGTCGTCAACGGGCTGGCAGCAGCCGACGGATGGGCGGACGCGTCACGCGACTACGGGTTCGCCGCGCCCCCGAGGCCCTCTTGCTCCTCCCCGGTCGGCAGGCTCTGTTCCGTCCAGACCACCTTGCCGCGTGAGGTGTAACGGGTGCCCCAGCGCTGGGTGAGCTGGGAGATGAGGAAGAGGCCGCGGCCGCCCTCGTCCGTGGTGGCCGCACGCCGCACGTGGGGTGAGGTGCTGCTGGCGTCGGAGACCTCGCAGATGAGGGTGCGGTCGCGCAGCAGGCGCAGCTCGATGGGGGGCGAGGCGTACCGGATGGCGTTGGTGATCAGCTCGCTGAGGATCAGTTCCGTGGTGAACACCGTGTCGTCCAGCCCCCATTCGGTGAGCCGGCGTTCGACCGCCGCACGTGTCCCGGCGACCGTCGCGGGGTCCGCGGGGATGTCCCAGCAGGCGAGGTGTTCGTCGTCCAGGGCGCGTGTACGAGCCACCAGGAGGGCGATGTCGTCCCCGGGGTGGCCGAGCCGGTCGGGCACCAGGGCGTCGAGCACGGCGTCGCAGGTCTCCCGCGGTGACCGGCCAGGACGGGCGAGTACCTGCCGCAGCCATTCCTGCCCGGTGGCCGGCTCCGGGTTGTGGTGCTTGAGCAGGCCGTCCGTGTACAGGACGAGCCGGCTGTTCTCCGGGACGTCGACGGTGAGGCTCTCGAAGGGCTGCCCCCCAAGGCCCAGGGCCGGGCAGTCCCGTACGCGGGGGAAGTCGGCGGTGCCGTCCGGGAGGATCAGGACGGGCAGTGGATGGCCGGCCCTGGCCATGACGCACTGCCTGCGGACCGGGTCGTAGACCACGTACAGGCAGGTGGCCCCGGTGAGTGCGGAACCGTCCGCGCCCCCGGCGGGGCCGGGCCGCTGCTCGCCACCGGCCGGGCGCCCCTCGTCGCGGTCGAGGCGGATGACCAGATCGTCGAGGCGCGCCATGAGTTCCTCGGGCACCAGATCCAGGTCCGAGAAGTTGTGGACGGCGGTGCGCAGGCGGCCCATGGCGACGGCTGCGTGCAGGCCGTGCCCGGTCACGTCACCCGCGACGAGCGCGACGCGCGCACTGGAGAGCGGGATGACGTCGAACCAGCCGCCGGCCGTCGTCGCCTGCCCGGGCAGATAGCGGTACGCCGCGTCGACGGCGTTCTGTTCGGGCAGCCCGTGCGGCAGCAGGCTGCGCTGGAGCGAGACGGCGGTGGCGTGTTCGCGGGCGTAGCGCCGGGCGTTGTCGATGCAGACGGCCGTGTGGTTGACCAGCTCCTCGGCGAGTGACAGGTCCTCCGGGTCGAAGGGATTGTGACCGCCGGGGCCGGATGTCCTCGCGCGGAAGAGACCGACCAGGCCGAGCACCGTGCCTCGCGCGCGCAGCGGTACGGCGATCATCGCGTGGTCGGGGAGGTCGGGGGACGTGAACGGGCCCGGGGTGCGGTGGGGGCCGGTGACGGGCTCCCCGGCCGGGTCCGGTTCGGCCACGGGTCTTTGGGCCTTGAGGCTTCGGGCCTGCGGCGAGGCGGGAGGGAAGCGGACGAGGTCCCCGACGGCGCGCGACGAGGGGGTGCCGGCGAGGGGCGCCCGCGCCGCGCGGCGCAGCGGCCCCGTGTCGTCGCCGTGCGGTTCCTCCCCGTGCAGCACCGCGTCCGAGAGATCCACGACCGCGTGGTCGGCGAACCGCGGCACGACGGCGGCGACGAGTTCCTCGGCGATCCGGCTCACGTCGAGGGTCGTACCGATGGTCATACCCGCGTCGTAGAGCAGTCGCAGGCGCTCGCGGGCGACATCGGCCTGACCTGCCAGGGAGCGCAGTTCGGTGGTGTCGCGCAGGGTGGTGACCGTGCCGAGTACGCGGCCCTTCCACACGGTGGGCTGCTGGTTCACGGCCAGCAGGCGGTCCCCGGCGAGGTGGACCTCGTCGGTGGCGACCCGGCCGGTGGTGAGCATCCGGGTGAGCGGGGGGCCGAGGGCGAGTTCGTCCGCGTGGCGCCCCTGGACGTCGGGCGGCAGACCGAGCAGCCGGTGCGCCTCGTCGTTGGCCAGCAGCAGGCGGCGCTCGCGGTCGGCGATGAGGACACCTTCGCGGACCGCGTGCAGCACCGCGTCATGGTGCTCGTACATGCGTGTGATCTCGGCCGGCCCGAGGCCGTGGGTCTGCCGCCGCAGCCGTCTGCTCAGCCAGGCGATCCCTCCCATGGACAGGGCGAGGGCGACGCCGGCGGACCCGAGCAGGGGCGGCAGCTGGCCGTTGACCTGGTGGACCACGCTGGCGACCGGCACGCCGGTCATGACGGTGCCCACCACGCTGTGGCGCGCGTCGAAGACGGGAACCACCGCGCGGATCGACGGCGAGTGAAGGCTCCTGCCGATGACCTTGTCGGTGAATGTGTGGCCCGCGGTGGCGGGCCACACGGTGGCGTTGGAGGGCAGACCGATCGCGCGGGGGTCCGGGTGGCTGTACCGGATGCCCTTGGGGTTGGTCACCACGATGTAGGCGACCCGGGCGTCCCGGCGGGTGGCCTCGGCCAGCGGTTGCAGAGTGGTGCTCGGACTGGCGGACTTCAGCGCGTCCAGTACGGCCGGGGAGTGGGCGAAGGTCTCGGCGACCGCGAGGGCGCGCGTACGGGCCTCCTGCGTGGCCTCCTTGCGGTCCTGCAGCACCAGGACCGTGGTCGCGGCGGCTATGAGCAGCACCGCGATGGTCACGGCCAGCGCGAGCATCTGTCCCGCGATGCTGTACGGGAGCGGACTGAGGCGGCCGCGCCGCGGGGCGGCCGGGTCCGGGTCGGGATCAGCGCCCAGGTCCAGACGTTCGCGCCGCCCCGAGAACCTGCGTCCGATCAGGCTGAGCGGCGTCCGGGACCTGTCGCCTGCCCGACGCATACAGCCATGGTCGTACGCATCACGGACAAAGGTCGAACTATATGACCTTTCATACTGATTCTTCATGTCATGGTCGTCGGTCGAACACACGGTCGTACATCGAGACATCGAGGGGCGGGCTCGCGTATGTCGCGGGCCGGTGGACCCGCGCCGTCACACGAATCCGGCTTATCGTGCTCATATGGGTGATGTTCGGTGCGGCTGGTGCGACAAGCCGCTGCCGGATGAGGCCGGACCCAACCGGCGGTACTGCGGTCCGGCCCACCGGCAGGCTGCCTGGCGGGCCCGGCGCCGCTGGGAGGCCGGGGCCCAGGCGCGCCACGCGCTCGTCCTGGCCGACGCGGAGCTGCTGTCCCGGGCACGGACGATGTCCCAGGAGGCGGCCACCCAGGATCCTGAGCGGATGGCCGCGACGACGGGGGACGGTGCCTCGGCCGGCGCGCACAGTGCCGCGGCCGCGGAGATCCTCGGGCTGGCCGAGCAGCTGGTGCGGTCCGCGGTCATGGCCGACCGGCAGGCCGGGGCCGGCTGGACACAGATCGGCGCCGGGCTGGGGATGAGCGGCGCGGCGGCCCGGCACCGCTTCGGACGCATGTGCGCTCGCGGGCAGCACGGCCAGGGGGCGCGTGGCCCGTCGCCGCCCGCGGGCGCGACCTGTTCCATCGGGCCGGAAACGCTCGGCGCGCTGCTCCTCCCGGCGGCCCGGAACACCGGTGCGTCCGTGAGCGGGATCTACCTGTTCCCGCCGGACCGGCCGGTGCTGCGGCTGGCGGTGACGACCGGGGGCACGACGGTCGCGCTGTGGGAAAGGATCGACCCGGGGTGCGAGGGACCCGTGGCCGAGGCGGTACGCGAGCGGCGGCTGGTGTGGGTCGCCGGCCACGCGGAGCTGGCCCGCCGCTACCCCCGGACCGCGCTCACCCTGCCCTACCCCGTGGCGGTGGCGGCCGCGCCGGTGATCACCGGTGCCACCACATGGGGCGCGCTGGCGTTCCTGTGGCCCGGTACGCATCCGCGACTGCTGAGCACCCGCGAACGCGACGCGGTCGCCACCGCCTGCGACCGCGTGGGCGCGTTCCTGCGGCAGGCCGCCGCCGACGGGCGCCCGGTCCTCCCCGCGGGCCGTCCGCACGTTCCGGACCCGCCCCGGGCCCGTACGCCCGGACCGGCGGAAGCGCTGGCCGCCGTCGATCTCGTCGACCGCCTGCCCGAGGGCTGCCTGGCGCTCGACCTGGACAACCGGATCACCTTCATCGACGCCACCGCCCGTGATCTGGTCGGCGGGAGCGCTCCGGACCTGCTCGGGACATCGCTGTGCGAGGCCCTGCCGTGGCTGGACGAGCCGGTCCTCCAGGACCACCAGCGAGCCGCGACGATCAGCCGGCGGCCCGCCGTCTTCACGGCCCTGTGCCCGCGGGGCCGGTGGCTGGACTTCGAACTGCACCCCGACGTCTCCGGTACGACCGTCCGAGTCACTCCCGCCGAGGACGCGGGTCCGGCGGACCACGCGCGGCGGGGCGGCAGGGACAGCGCCCTCGTCCCTACGCGGGCACGCGTGCTGTACGACCTGATGCACCTGGCGGCCTCACTCACCGAGGCCGTCAGCGTGCAGGACGTGGTGGAGCTGGCGGCCGACCAGATCATGCCCACCTTCGACGCGCAGGGTTTCGTGCTGTCCGTGGCCGAGGACGGCCGGCTGCAGATCGTCGGGTCCCGTGGATACCGGGACGAGGTCCTCAGGCCCTTCGACGGACCATCGCTCACCGACAGGTCGGCTCCCACCGTGCACGCCCTCGCCACCGGAGTCCCCCTCTTCTTCGGTTCCCCGCAGGACATGGAACGGTTCCACCCCGCCATCCCACGGCTGACCGGAAGGGCGGCGTGGGCCTTCCTGCCGCTGGTCGTCTCGCGCCGCCCGGTCGGCTGCTGGGTGCTGTCCTTCGACCGTCCCCGCACCTTCGGCCCCGACGAGCGCGCCGTTCTGACCTCGCTGGCCGGCCTGATCGCCCAGGCCCTCGACCGCGCCCGCCTCTACGACGCCAAGCACCAGCTCGCCCACGACCTGCAAAGCGGCCTGCTCCCCACCACCCTGCCCGCGGTACCCGGCCTGGAGGCGGCGGCCCGGTACCTGCCCGCGGCCCGCGGGATGGATGTCGGAGGCGACTTCTACGACCTCATCCGTCTGGACGCCACCACCGTCGCCGCCGCCATCGGTGACGTCCAGGGGCACAACGTGCACGCCGCCGCTCTGATGGGACAGATCCGCACGGCCGTCCACGTCACCGCGGGGGCGTCACCCGACGAAGTCCTCGCCCGCGCGAACCGTCTGCTCACCGACTTCGACCCGGGCCTCTTCGCCAGCTGCCTGTACGCCCATATCGATCTCGCACACCATCGCGCCCTACTCGCCACCGCGGGTCACCCGCCTCCGCTCCTGCGCGATGCCGACGGACGCACCAAGGTCCTCGATCTCCCGCCCGGACTCCTGCTCGGTATCGACTCCGCGGCCGACTACCGGACCACCGAGATCCCCCTGCCGCCCGACGCGCTGCTGGCCCTTTACACCGACGGCCTGATCGAGACCCCCGGCGGCGACATCGGCGAGGCCGCCGCCGACCTGGCGGATCACCTCGACCGTGCCGCGGACCAGCCCGTCGGCACCCTCGCGGACGCCCTCATCCGGCACACCCGCCACACCGACCCGCGCAGTGACGACGTGGCCCTGCTCCTGCTTCGAGCGACGGACGGGACCTGACGGGCGAAGCCACCGTCGGCCGCCCGACGGGCCCTCGACCGCGGCGCATCCGTCCCCGGAGGGGCGCCGTCGCTCCAGCACATGGTGAGGCCCGGTCCGCCGCCTCGGGGAGCGACGGACCGGGCCTGCGTCCACGGTGCCACACCCGCCCCTGCCGCGCTCGCCCGCCGGGCGGCGGCGCGGGGGGGGCGTGTGCCGAGGCGACGCCGGAACGGACCGGGTTCCGCTTCGGACGGACCGGGATCCACTTCGGAACGGACCGGGATCCAGGCGGAGCCACGTACCGGGGGACCGCGGCGGGCCGAGCGCCGGGTCCTGCGCCCGGTCGTGACCGACCGGCACGAGCCCATGGATCAACGACCGGCGCGACGTCCACAGGCGGCGGTCCGCAACACGTCCACGAGCCGGAGGTCGCCACGACGCCCACGCGTCACCGCGCGCCCGACACCCGCGCCCGCCGTCTCGCCCGTCCGGGCGAAGAGCCCTGGCACGACGGACCGGAAGGGCCCGAGCCGTTCATGACGGTGCCAGGCGCTTCGCGGGCGTCAGTTCGGCCAGCAGGAGCGTCCGGTCGTCCGCGCCGCCACCGGTGGGCGACGTCTTGTGCAACAGCCGCCGGCAGAGCGACTCCAACGCGTCCGGGCCCTCGGTGCCCGCGGGTTCCGCGCCGTCGGTGCCGAGGAGACCGGCGAGGCGCGCGATGCCCTGCTCTATGTCGGTGTCGCGGGACTCGACCAGACCATCGCTGTAGAGCAGCAGCAGTATCGGTTCGGGTACCCGGACGACGGTGGGTTCATAGCTGCCCATGCCCAGTCCGAGGGGCAGGCCCGCGCTGGTGAGCGTGATGGGCCGGGCACGTCCGTCCGCGGTACGGATCAGTGGTGGGGGATGACCGGCTCCGACGAAGGTGCAGAGCTGCCTCTGCGCGTCCCACTCGGCGTACACGCACGTGGCGAAGGAGGCGCCCGGAGTGTCACAGGCCAGCGCGTCCAGTCGGCGCATCAGCTCGGCCGGGGTGATGTCCAGCCCCGCGAGGGTCCGCACGGCCGTACGCAGCTGGATCATGGCGACGGCCGATTCCGGCCCGTGCCCCATGGCGTCCCCGACGATCAGACTGACGCGGCCGTCGGACCGCGGCAGTACGTCGAACCAGTCACCGCCGATGATGTTGTCCTGCCCGGCCGGGAGATAGCCATGGGCGATACGACAGCCCTCGAACGTCTGCGAGGTCGCGGGCAGCAGGCTCTGCCGGATGGCCAGCGCCATGCGGCGTTCACGTTCGTAGCGTCGCGCGTTGTCCAGGGCCACACAGGCCCGCGCGGCCAGTGATTCCACGGACGCGGCGTCCTCGGCCACGAAGGGCGCCCGGTCCGCACCGCGCGTGCACGCGATGAACCCGACCGCGATGCCCCGTAGATGCAGCGGGACGACGAGGAAGGACGCGGTCCGCAGCAGGGCGTCCATGCGGACGTCGTCGCCCCCGGCCGTGCTGAGCCGTTCGGACGTGTGGGCGTCGACCGAGTCGAGCAACTGCGTCGTACGGGTGGCGATACAGCGCGTGTACGGGGTCTCGCGGGGAAAGACGATCACCTCGCCGACGGGCAGCGTCCCCTCCCAGTCCTCGGGCGCGTCCGTCCCGATGCGCAGGGCCAGTCGCCTGGCCTCGATCTGGGCCGGATCCGCGGAGTGGTACGCGTTCTCCTCCAGCAGCCACCGCTCCAGAAGGTAGACCGAGGCCGCGTCGCAGAACCCGGGAGCCAGCGCCCGGACGACATGGCTGCCGGTCAGGTGCAGGTTGAGTTCCGAGCCGATGGCGTCGCCCGCCTCCGAGAAGACCGGCCGAAGGCGCGCGAACGCGGCGGCCGCATCGTCCGCGTGGCTGTGTGCTTCGTTCCGCAGGGCGGTGCCTTCCACTGGAGGGTCGAACGGGAGGGGTCGAACGGGAGGGGACGAATGGGAGGGGTCGAATCGCGTGGCATGGACACACCTCGCCGTGCCTGGGCGGCAACTATATGATGGAGCGTCAAGATCAGTTCCAGGACGGGGAGTTGTGGTGTCAGGTAGCGAAGGTCTGCCTCAGGGTGTCGACCCGGACAAGGCGAGCGTTGCCCGGATGTACGACGCAATGCTGGGCGGCCAGCACAATTTCGCCATAGACCGGGAGGCGTTGGCGGCGTTCACGGCCATCGACCCGCAGGTGCGCACCCTGGCGCGGGCCAACCGCGCCTTTCTCGGGCGGGCCGTACGTTTCCTGATCGACGCAGGGGTGCGGCAGTTCATCGACCTCGGATCGGGCATCCCGACCCAGGGCAACGTCCACGAGGTGGCGCAGGCGGCTTTCCCCGGAGCCCGGGTGGTGTACGTGGACAGTGATCCGGTCGCCGTGGCGCACAGCGCCTCGTTGCTCGCCGACAATCCTGACGCGGACATCGTGGACGCCGACATCCGCCGCCCGGCCGAGGTGCTGTCCTCGCCGCAGGTGCAGAAACTGATCGACTTCGATCAGCCCGTCGCCGTGCTGATGATCACGATCCTGCACTTCATCGCGCCCGAGGAGAACCCCGCCGGCATCGTGGCCGCGTTCCGGGACGCCCTGCCCGAGGACAGCTGGCTCGCGCTGACGCACGCGACGAACCAGGACCGCCCGGACACCGCCGCCGCCGTGGGGAAGCTGTACCGGTCGCGGGCCACCTCGCCGGTCACCGCCCGGTCCCACGGCGAGATCCTCGGACTCTTCGACGGCTTCGACCTCGTGGAGCCCGGCCTGGTCTACGTACCCCTGTGGCGCCCGGACGCGGACGACCACATCCCGGAGAACCCGTCGGAGTACTGGGTGTACTCGGGCGTGGGCCGCAAGCGTCCGGCGGGCGGCTGAGCCGAATCACCCGGCGAGCCGCGCATCGTCTCTGACCGCGCGCCGTGCCCGTTCCCCTGCGTACGGCTCCGACCGCGGGCCGGACCTGATCCCCGCGCACCGTCTCTGACCGCGCGCGTGCCCGATCCCTGCGTACGGCTCCGACCGCGCGCCGGACCCGATCCCCGCGTACCGGCTCTGATCGCGGGCCGTGCCTGATCCGCGCCGGGCGGCCCCGAGACGCGCTCACCCGGGTGCGGGATTCCCGCCCCCTCCGCGGCGGGCCACCCCGGACGGGCGGCCCGCCGCGGGCGGCGGTCAGGGAATCACGGCGTCGATGCAGCCTCCGTCGACCCGCAGCGCGCCACCCGTGGTGGCGGATGCCTGGTCCGAACTCAGGTACACCACCATGTTGGCGATCTCCTCGGGGTCGATCAGACGCCGTAGCAGCGACTGCGGCCGGTGCTCGCGCATGAAGATCCGTTCCGCCTCCTCCCAGGGCAGGTCACGGCCGACCAGTCCGTACACGAACTCCTCGACGCCCGCGGTGTGGGTGGGGCCGGCGAGAACCGAGTTGACGGTGACGCCCGTTCCGGCGGCCTTCTTCGCGAAGCCGCGGCCGACGGCCAGGAGGGCGGTCTTCGTCATGCCGTAGTGGATCATCTCTTCGGGGATGACCACCGCCGATTCGCTGGCGATGTACTGGACACGACCCCAGTCGCTCTCGATCATCCGCGGCAGGTACGCACGGGTGAGGCGGACCGCGGCGAGCACGTTCACCTCGAAGTACCGGCGCCATTCCTCATCGGTGATGTCCAGCGGGTCCTGCGAGCCGAAGACACCGAGGTTGTTGACGAGGACGTCGACGTCCGGCAACACCTCGAGGGCGGTCACCGCGCCCTCCTCGGAGGACACGTCCGCGGCTACGGCGACGAAGTCACCGTCCGGCACCTCCTCCCGCAGTCGCCCGACCGCCGCGTCGACCCTCTCCCTGTCGCGGCCGTTGACGCCCACCCGCGCCCCCGCGCCCGCGAGACCCGCCGCGATGGCGGCCCCGATGCCCTGCGTCGACCCTGTCACCAGGGCGGTCCGTCCCGTGAGATCGATACGCATGTACAACTCCCTTGCTGTGGCCGGCCGAGGTGCCGGTCCGGGGTCCGCGCCATGGAGCACGGCGGTCCCCCGTGCGTGGGCCGCCTCGCCTTCACATGACGCGACGGGTGGTACGCCGTGACCACGCCGGTGCGGGGCGACGGCCGCGTCCCGCGGCCTCCCGGTAAGGTGGGCGGCCGCTGTCGGCACCCAGGTCCGAGGTCACGCGGCCCTCGTCCCAACACGCCGCCCGTCCACGGGTGTTCAGTCCGCCAACTCCGTGTACAGCGCGTCCAGACCGTCGCGGTAGATGCCGGTGAAAAGGGCCACCATCTCGTCGTCGCTCGCCCCCAGCGGGTAGAAACGGCCGGACCACTCCACTTCCGCGCTGTCGGGCTCACCGGGCACGGTGTGCACCCGGATCGTCGCGAGATAGCCGGTGACGGGGAACGGTGCCTCCACGACGGTGTACGTGTAGTGTCGGCCCCCCTCGCTGAACCCCGTCAGCCGTTCGACGACGACCTCTCCGTCCGCCATGATCAGCCGGCGGACGCGACCCCCCTCCAGAGCCGTGCTCCCGGCGATCCGCGGAACCCAGTCGGGCAGGGAACCGAAGCCGCCGATCACCTCCCACACACGCCCGGGGGATGCGGGGACGACCCTGCTCACCGAGGTCGATGCCATTGCTTCTGCTCCAGGACTCGTCGGTCTACGGGGGCGGGAGTGCTCGCGACAGTCGGGCCGGTCGGCTACACGCCTTCCACAGATCATCATAAAAGGCACATATGGAGAGAGGCACGCGGAGGCCGTCGTGCCACGGCGTCGGGCAGGCGCGACCGCCACGACGGCTGCGCTCCACGTCTTCTCCGCGGGCCGCCCGGTGCCCCTGAGCACGCGCGGTGGAGGCAACGGCGGCCAGGACAGAGTACGGTGGCGTCACCGAGCGCACCTCGCATGCCGTTATCCGTTTCGGCGTCGCCCTCGGGGAACGGCAGACGCCGGGGCCTGCGCGCTCCGGCCGGAAATGAGCCGCCCCATGACTTCTGGCTCGTACTCTCGCACCGTCTCGCGCATTGCGTGCGGCGCCCCGCGGTAGCGGACTTCCTGGTTCCCGAGGCGTTCCGGCACCTCGCACCCCTTGAGCCGACGACCGACGAAGAGGATGCGGCACTCATGTACTCACAGGACGCGATCTCCGGCCACCGCCGGGGCCGCCCCGAACCGACCGCCGAGATGGTCTCCGGCCTGGCCTGTCTGATCTGCGGCACGGACTACCGGAACGCGCCGGACGCGGACGCCGTGGTCGTCTCGCACCGCGACGACAGACAACTGCTCGCCTGCCATGGAACGTGCGCGCGGTTGGCGAGCGGGTCGGTCACCGGGCTGGAGGAGACGCCCCTCCCGCTGGCCGAGCGCCTGCGCAGACACCGGGCCGACCAGCACTGAGACGCTGAGACAGGGGGCATCCCGGACACTCCGTCCGGCGGTGACCACCACCTACGCGGGTCCGGCCCTCCCCCGGCGGCGGCCGGCGCACACGCACGCCCGCCCGCCCGCCCGCCCGCCCGCAGGCACCGTGCATGCGACAGACATCGCAGCGCGAGAGACATCGCACACCACTGCATGACAATTACATGACAAGGAATCGCATGACCCTCATGAGCCTCGGAGTCCTGGCCTCCTCCCGCAAGGAGAACGAGTTCCGGCTCCCGTTGCACCCCGCTCACTTCGACCGGATCGCCCCGGACGTCCGCGCGAGGATCTTCCTGGAACACGGCTACGGCCGGCGGTTCGGCATCGACGACGATGCCCTGCTGCCGCTGGTGGCAGGCCTGCGCTCCCGCGAGCGGCTCCTCGCCGAGTGCGAGGTGCTGCTGCTGCCCAAACCGACGCACGACGACATCGCCGAGCTGCGCGAGGGCCAGGTGCTGTGGGGATGGCCGCACTGTGTGCAGGACGAGCGGATGACCCAGATCGCCATCGACCGACGGCTGACCCTCGTCGCCTGGGAGGCGATGAACCACTGGACCTCAACGGGCGCCTTCAGCGTCCACGTGTTCCACAAGAACAACGAGCTGGCGGGCTACTGCTCGGTGCTGCACGCCCTGCAGCTCGGCGGGATGACCGGTAGCTACGGACGCCGGCTGCGCGCGGTGGTCCTCAGCTTCGGCGCCACGGCACGCGGAGCGGTGACCGGTCTGGGCGCCATGGGGGTCTCCGATGTCACGGTGCTCACCCAGCGCGCCGCCGCGGCGGTGGCCTCGCCCATGCCGTCGGTCGTGATGGGCCACTTCGCGGAGCAGGAGGACGATCCGTCGCGGCTCCGGGCGCTCACCGCGACGGGTCCGGTGCCGCTCGCGGAGTACCTGGCCGGGTTCGACATCATCGTCAACTGCATCCGGCAGGACACCGACGCGCCCTTGATGTTCGTCACCGACGAGGAACTCGCCCTGTTCCGCCCGGGCACCTTCTTCATCGACGTCGCCTGCGACGAGGGCATGGGCTTCGCATGGGCCCGGCCGACCACCTTCGGCGATCCCATGCCCACGGTGGGAGCGGACTGCCACTACTACGGGGTCGACCACAGCCCGTCCCACCTGTGGAACTCGGCCACCTGGGAAATCAGCGAGGCACTCCTCCCCTACCTGCGCAAGGTCATGAGCGGCCCCGCCGCCTGGGAGGCCGACGCCACGGTCAGGAAGGCCATCGAGATCCGCGACGGCGTCGTGCAGAACCCGAAGATCCTCTCGTTCCAGCACCGTGCGCCCGCGTACCCCCACGCCCCCGAGATCCCGGCCCCGGCGCTGCGACCCGTCGTGCAGCCGGCCTGACAATGCCCGGGTTGGTCGTCACCGGCCGTACGGCCGGTGACGGACGCGGCGCCTTCACCGGCCGGCCCTGCCCGGAATCAGGCTTCCGCGCGCTTCGGGAGCCGCCAGTTCGGCCGCGGGAAGTGGCACGTGTAGCCCTCGGGGTACTTCAGCAGGTAGTCCTGGTGCTCCGGCTCGGCCTCCCAGAAGGCGCCGGCCGGCACGACCTCGGTCACGACCTTCCCCGGCCACAGTCCCGAGGCCTCGACATCGGCGATCGTGTCCTCGGCGACGCGTCGCTGCTCGTCGTCGAAGTAGAAGATCGCGGAGCGGTAGCTGAGGCCGATGTCGTTTCCCTGCCGGTTCCGCGTACTCGGGTCATGGATCTGGAAGAAGTACTCCAGGATGGCGCGGTAGTCGGTCGCGGCGGGGTCGAAGGTGATCTCGATCGATTCGGCGTGGGTTCCGTGATTGCGGTAGGTCGCGTGGGGCACGTCGCCGCCGCTGTATCCCACCCGCGTGGCCAGAACACCCGGCAGCGTCCGGATCAGTTCCTGCATCCCCCAGAAGCAGCCACCCGCCAGCAACGCCTTTTCCTCAGTGGCGCTCATAGCTCTTCACATCCCTTTTCTTCGTCTCTTTGCGCGGTCCGCCTGCGGACCGCGCAAACTCAACGGCTCGGCCGTCGGCCGTTCCCCCACGGACAGACGTCCAGGACGTGCCGGAAAATTCCCGTCGGCCCCCGCCGCCTGGCAGTACGCCGTCCGGCGGCCGCCCAGGACCCGCACCCGTAGTGAATCACGGGGACGGCACCGCGTCGCGGACCCCCCGTCATGCCGACCGGCGCAGCCCCGCGACGAGGAGTTCGACCAGTCGCCGCGCGTCGTAGCCGGGATCGGCGTCCGCGCCGATGCAGAGGTTCCCGACACCGCGCATCAGCGCGATCGCGTCCAGGTCGGAGCGGATCTCGCCGGCGGCGGCCGCGGCTTCGAGCAGTCGGCCGCACACGGGCACCAGACGGTCGAGGAAATAGGCGTGCAGCGTGTCGAAGCCGGCGGCGTCGGACTGCAGCACCGCGGCCAGTCCGTGCTTGGTGACCAGGAAGTCGACGAAGAGGTCGATCCACCGCCCCAGTGCGGCATGAGGGGTCGGAGAGCTCGCCAGCAGGGCGGGGCCGGCCTCGGCGCAGGCTTCGACCTGGTGCCGGTAGACGGCGATGATGAGATCCGCTCGCGTCGGGAAGTGGCGGTAGATCGTGCCCGTCCCGACGCCGGCCTTGGCGGCGATGTCACGCACCGGAGCCTCCACGCCCGAGGTCACGAAGATCGCGGCGGCCGCGTCGAGCAGGGTCTCCTCATTGCGCCGGGCATCCGCCCGCTTCGGCCGGGCCGCACGCCCCGACTCCTCGTCACCGCCACCGACCGCGCCACTGTCACTCATCGCGCCATCCTCTCCACCACCGGGCTTGCTATCCGGAACAGCGTTCCGTATCGTCAAACGGGACACGGTTCCGTTTGTCTATCATCCCAGAGCGGGGGGCCGACGGCCAAACCGTGCGTGGCTGGCCGCTGACCACACGAAGACGCCGGGTGACGGGCGCACGGGAAGCCCGGCACGGGGTGGACACGAACACGGTGGCGACAGACGTCGGCACGACACCTGTCCGGCCCGCGCCCGCCCCGCACGGACCCCCGCCACACACCCCAACCCCCATCCCCACCACACACCAACCGCGCGAAGAACCTGAACGGAAGGCACCTCCATGCCCGAAGCACACACGGCGACCGCCCCGGCCACCACGCCCACGCCCACTCCGGTCGTCTCCGTGAAGCCGGTCGTACTGTCGGCCCCTGGCCGCGGTGAGGACCTGCGGGTCCGGGTGTCCGCGCCCACGACGGGGCACGACCTGCCCGTCATCGTCTTCTCACACGGCTACGGCTGGTCGATGGACGGCTATGCCCCACTCGCGGACTTCTGGGCCGCGCGCGGCTTCGTGGTCCTGCAACCCACCCATCTCGACTCGAGGACGCTCGATCTGCCCGCGGACGACCCCCGTACGCCACTGATCTGGCGTTTCCGGGTCGAGGACCTGAAGCGCGTCATCGACCGGCTCGACCTGCTGGAAGCTGCCGTGCCCGGCCTCGCAGGGCGTGTGGACCAAAGTCGCGTCGCCGTGGCCGGTCACTCCTGGGGGGCCCAGACGGCAAGCATGCTGCTGGGTGCGCGGGTGCTCGATCCCGACGGCGTCCCGGGAGAGGACATGTCCGATCCGCGGGTCTCGGCGGGTGTGCTGCTCGCCCCGCCCGGCCGGGGCGGGGACGACCTGTCCCCGTTCGCGGCCGAGCACTTCCCCTTCATGAACCCGTCCTTCGACGGCATGAAGGCACCGGTCCTCGTCGTCGCCGGGGACCAGGACCAGTCCGCGCTGTCCGTACGGGGACCGGACTGGTTCACCGACCCGTACTTCCTGAGCCCGGCCGACAAGAGCCTGCTCACCCTGTTCGGGGCTGAGCACTCGCTCGGCGGGATCCCCGGGTACGGCGTCGCGGAGACGACGGACGAGAGTCCCGAACGAGTCGCCCTGATACAGCAGTTCACCTGGGCGTTCCTGCGCGGCGCGTTCGACCCCGAGGACACCGGCTGGCCGACGGCGTGCTCCGCGCTGGAGGACGATCCCGAGCCGCTGGGTCGGGTACAGAGCAAGTAGAGCAAGCAGGGAAGCAGGCCATGCCGTGGGCCCGAAGCGGGCAACGCGGCCTGTGCCTGCGGCTGTCCGGCTCCGCCGCCCTGCGGCCTGCGGCCCCGCCGTACGTCCCCGGAACGTTCGGCGATCGGGGCGGAGCGCCGTGTTCTCGGCGCTCCGCCCCGAGTCACGGGCGGTCGCCGGTGCCGCCGTCGGTGACGCGGCGGCACCGGCGGCCTCTCCCGGACGGGCACACCGGCCGCGGCGCCCCGCCACTCGGGCCTGTACGTCGCCGAGGGGCCGTCACCGCGTCCACCGCTTCGCTACCTTCACCCCGCACGCGGACCCGAGCGATCACACCCCGGCGATCACACCCGAGCGATCCCGTCCGAGGCCGCCGGGAGACGCGGCCCGGGGTTCTACTCCGCTTCGCCCGACGGGTCGCCGAGTCCGAGCTCGTGCTCCAACTGGCCGCGAATCTCGCTGGGCAGCTGTCCCGTCCGTGCCCACTCGACGATCAGTTCGGCCACATGCCGCAGCTTGACGTTGGTGTTCTGGGAGATGCTCCGCAGCGTGTCCCAGCCCTGGTCCGGAGTCAGCCGGCCGACCGCCAGGACGACACCGATGGCCTGATCGACAACGGCGTGCGACCGCACCGCCTGCTTGAGCTGGAGGTTTTCGTCCTCCAGGCGCAGCACCTCGTCCGCCGATGCCTCGAAGTCCGAGGGAAACCGCTGCGTCATGTCCGCTTCGGACGTCAACGTCGCCTCCGTGTTCCGGGGAGTCCGGCGCAATTTCGTCTCATCTCATGCCCGCGAATCTCATGCCCGCGAATCCGGCGCCGTCACACGGTCGTCGGGAGCCGGCCCGCGCCGCCGCCCGAGGCGCCCCGGGGAGCGAGCCGCCGACATCATCCGTCGCCTTCCGTGGCGCGTCCGTGCGGGGACGCCCTTCGCATCTGCCGGTTGCCGGTGCCGCCGTGTTCGGCGTCGTGCCGGGCGAGCAGGGCCAGCAGGTCCGCCACCGTCGGTCCGGAGTCCGCCGGGTGCCGAAGAAGGGTGCCCTCCTCGATCTGGTACTCGTTCGAGCGCCCCTGCCGGGTGTGGGTGAGGTAGCCGCCCTCCTCCAGGTCAGAAATGATCTTCTGGACAGCCCGCTCGGTGAGCTGGCAGCGCGCGGCGATGTCGCGGATGCGCGTGGTGCGGTCCTCGGCGATGGCGGCCAGCACTCGGGCGTGGTTCGTGAGGAACGTCCAGCCTGTATGGGACTCGGGTACTCCGTACATCCCCCCAGAGTAGACGCAGCTTTCACGTATAAGAAAGGGTGAAAATCTTTTCCTGTATCTCTTGACGGGTGAAGAGTGGGGAACGGACCCTTGAGGGGTTCCCGCCCACGGCGACCGACCGCCGTGGGCTTCGGCCCTGGCACGCCCCACCGAGCCCTGTCCCACGGAAGGGATTGACCGAGATGGAGTCCCCACGGCTGTCGGCAACCCGCTCCACCACCGCCGAGGGCATCGCCGTGCTGGCCCTGCGCGGCGAGATCGACTTCACCACCGGCACCGAGGTCCAGCGTGCGCTCCTCGGTCCCGACGGCGAGGCGGCCGCCCGCACCGTGGTGGAGCTGAGTCAGGTCACTTTCATGGACTCCAGCGGCATCAACGCGCTCATCGGGGCCCACCACGCCGCCACCGCCCTGCAGGGCTGGGTACGCCTGGCGGCCCCTTCCCCCTCGATACTGCGCGTCCTGCAGATCGTCGGCCTCGACACCGTCATCACCTGCTATCCCACGCTCCAGCAGGCGTTGGGCGTGGGGGCCCGGGTCGGCCAGGCAGGCGCCGACCATGACCGGCCCGATGGTCCGGCGGGTGACTGAGGTGAGGGCGTACGGCGACTTCGCGCCATGAGGCCGCCGGACACGGGCCGAGGACACCCCCCGCGTGGGCCGCCCGCAGCCCGTGTCCGGCCGGGCCGACCGGCTGGCCGGCCAGAGCCTGCGGCGGGTTCCGGTCAGCCTTCGTGGCTCGGGAGGATCTCCTTGACCTTGGCGATGGCGAAGCCCCACCCCTGCGAGACGGTCGGCTTGCCCGGCACGGCCACCTCCTGCGGATTGGTCAGGACGTCCAGCAGCACCGGCCCGGGGGTGTCGAGGGCCCGGCGGACGCTGTCGTCGAGATCGGCCGGGTCGGTGACGCGGATGCCCGTGAGCCCGAGCGCGGTGGCCACCGCGGCAAAGTCGGGGTTGTCGAGTTCCGTACCGAACTCGGGCAGTCCGGCCTGTTCCTGTTCGAGTTTGACCATGCCCAGGCGGCGGTTGTCGAAGACCACGAGCTTCACCGGCAGCCGGTACGTCTTGATCGTCATGAGGTCGCCCAGCAGCATGCTCAGTCCGCCGTCGCCGCAGAAGGCGACGATCTGACGGTCGGGTGCCCAGAGTTGGGCCCCCAGGGCCTGGGGCATGGCGTTGGCCATCGAGCCAAGGTTGTACGAGCCGATCAGGCGCCTGCTCCCGCGCATGCTGACGAAGCGGGAGAGCCAGACGGTGGCCATTCCGGTGTCGGAGGTGAAAACGGCGTCCTCGGCGGCGTGGGCGTCCACCGCGGCGGCCAGTGCCTCGGGGCGGATCTCGTGGTCGCGGTTGTCCAGGGCAGCCCTCAGCTTCCCGGTCCAGCGGCGCTCGTGACCCGGGTCGGCCAGCCGCCGCTGGCCTTCCTGCCAGTGGGCGAACCGTTCCCGCGCGTCGTCCAGGTGGCCCCGGTCCGTCGCCGACCTCAACAGCGGGAGCAGGGCCCGCAGCGTCGCGCCCACGTCGCCCGTCAGACCCACGTCCACCGGAACCCGGCGGCCCAAGTGCTCCTCACGGGCGTCGACCTGGACGACCTTGCACCCCTTCGGATACCAGTCCCGGTACGGGAAATCGGTGCCCAGCATCAGGAGCGCGTCGCCGCTGTCGAGCGCGTGGGCGGCTGCCGGGTTGCCTATCAGACCGGTCTGGCCGACCTGGAACTCGTTGTCCCCCTCGAACCCCTCCTTCGCCTTGAGGGTGAGCACCATCGGCGCCGCGAGGGCCTCGGCGGTCCGCAGGACCTCGGAGCGGGCGTCGCGGGCTCCGCGGCCGACGAGCAGGGTGACCCGGTCGGCGGCGTTGAGGAGTTCGGCGGCACGCGCGAGCGCGGGGTCGTCCGGGCGGGTGACGGGACGGTCGAGCGGGAAGCGGGCGGCCCGGTCGTCGCTCAGTTCCTGGTCGCCCAGGTCACCGGGCACGGTGAGCACGGCCACTCCCCCCTGGCTCACGGCCGCGCGCACGGCGGACTCCAGCATCCGCGGCATCTGGTCCGGGGAGGAGACGGTGGCACGGTAGACGGCCACGTCACGGAAGAGCAGGTCGTTGTCGACCTCCTGGAAGTAGTCGCTGCCGACCTCGGCGAGGGGCACCTGACCACAGATCGCGAGAACGGGGGTCCGGCTCTTCGCCGCGTCGTAGAGCCCGTTGAGAAGGTGTACGGAGCCGGGTCCCACCGTCCCCATGCACACCCCCAGCGTTCCCGAGAGCTGGGACTGGGCTCCGGCGGCGAAGGCCGCGGCCTCTTCGTGCCGACAGCCGACCCAGTCCAGGTCGTCGGTGGTACGGATCGCGTCGGTCAGCGGGTTCAAGGCGTCTCCGACCACGCCGAAGACATGCTGGACGCCCAGATCCTTGAGTGCGTCGACGATCACACGGGCGACGGTTCGTGCCACGGGAGTGCCCTTCGGTTCGGTGCGGCCCCTCGGAACGGGTGCCGGGTTCGACGGGTGAAGCGATGAGTACCGGGTTCAGCGGGCGAAGCGGTCCGGGTCGGCCGCCTTCCAGTCGGATGCCCAGCCGGAGGGCGCCGACGCGATCAGTTCTCCGGGAGTGAGCCACTCGTGGAGTTCCGCATAGGAGCGGACGGTGTGCGGATTCACCCGCTGCAGCAGCATGTGGGGCCGCAGACCGCGCGGTTCCTCGACGCCCATCGAGGCCATGATCTGGAGCGCGCTCTTGACCGTCGCGCGCTGATAACGCCGTACGCGCTGGGACTTGTCGGGTACGTCGACGGCGCGGGCGCGTCGTTCGTCCTGGGTCGCGACCCCGACGGGACAGGTGTTGGTGTGGCAGCGCTGGGCCTGTATGCAGCCGATCGCGAACATCATGGCGCGGGCGGCGTTGGTGTAGTCGGCTCCCTGCAGAAGGCGCTTGACGAGGTCGCTGCCCGTGGCGACCTTGCCGCTGGCACCGATCCGGATCCGGTCGCGAAGCCCGGCACCCACAAGGGCGTTGTGCACGGTCATCAGACCCTCGCCCAGGGGCAGGCCCACGTTGTCCGCGAACTCGAGGGGCGCCGCACCCGTTCCGCCCTCCGCGCCGTCGACGACGATGAAGTCCGGCGTGCTGTCCTCCTCCAGCATCGCCTTGCACACGGCGAGGAACTCGCGGCGCGAGCCGACGCACAGCTTGAACCCGACGGGCTTGCCGTCGGCCAGTTCCCTCATCCGGGCCAGGAAGCGCACCAGTTCGCGCGGCGTGGAGTAGACGCGGTGGTAGGGCGGCGAGATGACGGTCTCCCCCTGCGGCACGCCGCGGACTCCGGCGATCTCCGCGTTCACCTTGGCGCCCGGCAGCACTCCGCCGATCCCGGGCTTGGCCCCCTGACTGACCTTCAGCGACACGCACTTGACCTGCTCGTGCGCCGCCTTCTCGGCGAACTTCCGCGGGTCGAAGTCCCCGTCGTCCGTCCGGCAGCCGAAGTACCCGGTACCGATCTCCCAGACGAGATCTCCACCGGGCCTCAAGTGGTACTCGGAGAGACCGCCCTCGCCGGTGTCGTGGGCGAAACCGCCCAGTTGCGCACCGGTGTTGAGGGCGAGCACGGCGTTGGCGGACAGCGAGCCGAAGCTCATCGCCGAGACGTTGAGCAGCGCCATGTCGTAGGGCCGGGTGCACTCGGGTCCGCCGATCCGGACACGGGGCGCGTCGGTGGGCACCGGCCGGGGGGCCATGGACGGGGTGAGGAACTCACTGCCCGTCCGGTACAGGTCGAGTTCGGTGCCGAACGGCTCCTCGGCATCGGTGCCCTTGGCCCGCTCGTAGACGATGCTGCGGGTGTCACGGTCGAAGGGGCGGCCGTCGAAGTTGCGCTCGATGAAGTACTGCTGAAGCTCCGGCCGCAGCGCCTCCAGGGCGAAACGGAGATGCCCGAGCAGTGGGTAGTTGCGCAGGACGGAATGCCGGCGCTGCACGAGGTCGTGGACGGCCACCAGCGCGAGCAGGAGCAGCGGGACGGCCGCGGCCCACCACCAGGGGGAGACGAGGAAGGCGACGACCGAGGCGCCCGTCGCCAGCGAGCCGAGCAGGACAACCAGAAGTATCTTCAGCACCCGATGCTTGTGTCCCGAAGTCCGGACTCCAATCCGTTCGTCCCGTCACACGTGCGCTGTCCGGAACCGGGAGCGGGCCCGAACTCGTCGAGTTCGGGCCCGCTCATGTGCGGGGGTCAGACCATGGGCTGTGCGCCGAAGGGGGCGTTGGGGCGGTAGTAGGCGCCCAGCGCGTCCCGGTAGCCGGAGTCGCCGAGGTGCTTGTCGCGAAGGAACTCAGGGGCGTTCTTGATCTGCTCCCTGGACCGGTCGACGAAGATCTTCCTGTCCTCCGGGTCGATCTGGATCACGGTGCTCGCCGGGAGTAGGACCTCCTTGCCGAAGATCCAGACCCCGGTGTCCACGACCAGGTAGGCGTCACCGACCTCGTCGGAGTGCTTGTCGACCTTGCCGATTCCGCCGTCGCTCGCCTCGACCTTGTAGCCGGTCAGATCGGCGCCGGCCAGATGACCCGAGGTCGACTTGTAACTCCACACATGCTCAGTCACGCGAAAACAGCTCCTCCGGTGATCAGAGAGCGGCGCGGGGTTCCCTGCCGCTCTTCCTCTTTCCGTACGCGGTGCGGGACGGTTCTCGCTTTCCGTCCGGACTCCGGGTGCCCCTGCCGCGGCGCTTCATTCCTCCGATGCGGGAAACGGACACCGCAGTAGTCGCCGTTCGGTGACGGCGATCAGGGAATCCGCTCTCGCGCACGACGACACGGTGATGGCCGCCCTCCCGTCGGAGGAGGGCGGCCATCACCGTGTCAGGCCCGAACGCGACCCACTTTCGGATCCGCTACCAGCGGTACCAGCGACCACTGCCGCTCTTGGGACGGGCGACGAATCCGACCAGCCACAGCACCAGTACGACGATTGCGACCCACCAGAGGATCTTCAACGCGAAGCCCGCGCCGAAGAGAAGCAGAACCAGCAGAAGAACGAGAAGCAGGGGAACCATGTGATCGACCTCCGAATCCCCTTGTTCCCCGGACCTTCTCACTTGTACATACAATCTTCACAGTTCACCCGTATGCCGTGCGCCGATTCCCTGTCCGGCCCAGGAAATCCTCAACCGCTCCGGCTCAGGAAATCCTCAACCGCGGGCGAACTCCAGGAGGTCGGCGTTGAACCGGTCGGCGAACACGGGGACCATCGCCAGGCCGTGCGGGGCGCCCGGGTACACCTTGAACGTGGAGTCCTTGACCAGCTTCGAGGACTTCTCGCCCGCGGCCACGATCGGCACGATCTGGTCGTCGTCGCCGTGCACGATCAGCGTGGGGACGTCGAACCGCTTGAGGTCCTCGGTCAGGTCGGTCTCGGAGAACGCCTTGACGCAGTCGTACGCGCTCTTGATGCCCACCTGCATCGACCACAGCCAGAAGGCGTCACGGGTGCCCTGTGAGACCGTCGAACCCTCGCGGTTGGCGCCGTAGAAGGTCTCGCTGAGGTCCTGGTAGAACTGGGAGCGGTCCTTCGCCACGCCCGCCCTGATCTCGTCGAAGACCTCGATGGGCAGTCCTTCGGGGTTCGCCTCGGTCTTGAGCATCAGTGGCGGGATCGCGCTGAGCAGGACGGCCTTCGCGACCCGTCCGGTGCCGTGCCGGCCGATGTACCGGGCCACCTCACCGCCACCGGTGGAATGGCCGACGAGGATGACGTCGCGCAGGTCCAGGGCCTCGATCAGCGAGGCAAGGTCGTCGGCGTACGTGTCGAGGTCGTTCCCCTCCCAGGGCTGCCCCGAGCGCCCGCCCCCGCGCCGGTCGTGGGCGATGCCGCGGAATCCGTTGTCCGCCACGAAATTCACCTGGGGGTCCCACGCGTCGGCGGTGAGCGGCCAGCCGTGGCTGAAGACGATCGGCTGACCGGATCCCCAGTCCTTGTAGAAGATCTCGGTTCCGTCTTTCGTCGTGATGAATGGCACGGCGCGGTTCCTTCCCATGGTCACCGGGGAATCCCATCGAACCCGCGAAGGACGGCCTCTCTTCGGCGGATGGTCCCGCGGCGGGAAACGACCAGATGGTGCACGTCGACTCACCCACGCTACCCGAGAAGCACCACCTCGGCGCGTCGCGGATTCCCGCCGCGGACCGCGGCCGAAAACACTCCTTTGCTCCCTGTGCGCCGCCTGTTCCCCTTCACTGCTGCTTCCGCGGAAACCCCTTGTCGAATCCCGGATAAGCGTCCCGTCCACGAATGCCGTGCCGCCGCATTTCCCGCATGCCTGCGGGGAATCGCCCCGCAGGCATGCGCCCGCGGTCGTGATCGTCCGCCGGTATCGGCCGACGTCTCCCATCCGCGGCGACGGACCGTCGTCGACGGACACGTCCTCCGCCACGAGCGCGAGGCCGGAGTTCCCGGCCCGTTCCAGGACCAGGAGGCGAGGTCGCCGCACATGCGGGTGTGCGGAGTATGTGCCTAGATTTACGGGACGGGTGTCCTCGTGCAGCCGATCCGTCTCGACCCACGCCCCCCGGTAGATCGCCACGTAGGGGAATCCCCCGCGGTCCCCTCCCGACCCGACTCAGCAAGAGGTGTGGTGTGGTGCATCAGTGGACACGGCGCGAGGACGAAAGGCTGCTCACGGGAAACGGCCGCTACGTCGCCGACATCGAAGTGCCGGACTGCCTGGATGCCGTGTTCGTCAGGAGCGGTACCGGTCATGGCGTGCTGCGCGCGGTCGATTGCCGTGGGGCCCGAGAGGTGCCCGGTGTGGTGGGTGCCTGGTCCGCCGCCGACCTGACGGACCTGCCCTCGTGCGCGCACTCGGCAGCCGCCCTGCAGGACCTGCCTCCGGTACCGCACACCGTGCTGGCCGACCTCTCCTCGGACGAGGCGGTCGCCGGCCGTGAGTGGCCGCCACTGGTCAAGGAGCGCGTGCGGTACGCGGGCGAGGCCGTCGCGGTCGTCCTGGGCGAGGACCGCTACCGGGCCGAGGACGGGGCGGCCGAGGTCACCTTTCACGTCGACCCGCTGCCCGCGATGGTCACGCCGGCCGACGCGGCGGCGGACGAGACCCTGCTCTTCGAGGGCCTGAGCAACATCGCCCTGCGGGGAGAGACGGGCACGCCCGTCGAGGACGAGGTGTGGCGGGGAGCGGCCGCCGTGGTGGAGGGCCGCTACCGGCAGAGCCTGCTGATGCCCACACCGATGGAGTGCAGGACGATCCTGGCCGTGCCCGAGGAGGACCGGCTGACGATCTGGTCGGGGCATCAGATGCCGCACCGGCTGCGCCGGGAAATGGCCGCGCTGCTGGGCTGGTCGGAGGACCGGATCCGTGTGGTGGTGCCGGACACCGGTGGGGCGTTCGGCGGCAAGAGCGCCACGTTCCCGGAGTTCGTCGTGGTCGCCTTCCTCGCGGTCGGACTACGGCGGCCGGTCCGGTGGATCGAGGACCGCCTGGAGTCGATGACGGCCGCCACGCGCGGCCGGGGACAGGACCAGCGGGCCCGGCTGGCCGCCGACGCCGACGGGCGGCTCCTCGCCTACGAGTTGCACATCGACGCGGACGTCGGAGCCTACCCTCACCTCGGAGTCGGGCTGCCGATGCAGACCGCCTGGATGGCGACCGGCGCCTACCGCACTCCCCGGGTGCATTCGACGGTCCGCTCGATCCTCACCAACACCATGGTCACGTATCCCTACCGGGGAGCCGGCCGGCCCGAGGCGGTCATCGCGCTCGAGCGCTGTATGGACATGATGGCAAGGAAGTTGGGGATCGACCCGGCGGAGCTGCGTCGCCGCAACTTCATCCCGCCCGGGGCGTTCCCGTACACGACCCCCACCGGCCGGACGTACGACAGCGGTGAATACGCCCGCGCGCTGGACCTGGCGCTGGAGAGCGTCGAGTACGGCACATGGCGTGCGGAGCAGGCCCGGCGCCAGAGCGATCCGACCGCCAAACCCCTGGGAATCGGCCTGTCCTGCTACGTCGAGCGATCCGGCGGCGAACCGGGCGGGCTGCACGAGTTCGGCGGCATCGAAGTCGGTGCGGACGGCGTCATCACCGCGCGCTGCGGGGCCGCTTCCAGCGGCCAGAGTCACGAGACCGTGTTCCCCGCGCTGGTCGCCAAGACCCTGGGCGTGGACGAGCGGCGGGTCCGGCTGATCGAGGGCGACACCGACGAACAGCCCAAGGGCCTGGGTTCCTTCGCCAGCCGGACCGCGCAGGTCGCCGGAGCGATGCTGCAGCACGCCTCCCGACTGGTCATCGCGGAAGCCCGGCAGAGGGCCGCGACCCTGTGGGATCTGCCCCTGGAGGAGGTGGAGTGGGCCGACGGCACCGTACACGCCGCCCACGACGGCTCGGCCGCCATGGACGTCGGTGAACTGGTCAAGGCCACCGGGCCGCTGCGCGTGGAGGACCGCTTCGAGACGGGGATGGCGTTCCCCTTCGGCTCCCATGTGGCGGTGGCCGAAGTCGACCCGGAACTCGGCACCGTGGAGCTGCTGAAGGTGGTGACGGTCGACGACTGCGGGGTGGTGCTCGACCCCGCGGTCGTCCGCGCCCAGGCCTTCGGGTCCGCGATTCAGGGCATCGGCCAGGCGCTGTACGAGGCCATCCCCTACGACGACAACGGCACACCGCTGCTGGCGAACGGCCTGCTGGACTACCTCCTGCCGACCTTCACCGAAGTGCCGCCCATCGAGGTCAAGGACACCTGCACGCCGAGTCCCAGCTCGCCCCTCGGTGCCAAGGGCGCCGGGGAGTCGGGCTGCATCGGACTTCCGGCCGCCATTGTCAACGCCGTGGTCGACGCGCTCCGTCCGGCCGACGCCGACCTGTTGCAGATGCCGCTCACCCCGGATGTGATCTGGCGCGCGGCGCGGGCCCCGAAGCTCGAGGAGGACCGGTGAAACCCGCTGCTTTCGACTACGTCGCGCCCCGCACGGTGGCCGAGGCCGTCGACGCCCTGGGGAACGGGGGCCGCGACGCCCAGGTCCTGGCCGGCGGCCAGAGCCTGCTCCTGGAGATGCACCTGGAGCGCGTCCGTCCCGACCTGGTCGTCGACATCAACCGCATCCCGGAACTCGACACCCTGCGGGTCGTCGACGGCTCACTGCGGGTGGGCGCCCTGGTCAGGCACCGCGTCTTCGAGTCCGCGGAGGCCGTACCGGGTCCCCTCGGCTCATTGTTCTCGCTCGCCGTCGTCAACATCGCGCATCCGCCGATCCGGTCCCGGGGCACCATGGTGGGCAGCTTCGGCTGGGGCCACCCCGCCTCCGAGTGGTGCGCCATCGCCATGGCCCTCGACGCCGACATCCACCTGCGAGGACCCCAGGGTGTCCGTACCGTCGCGGCCCGCGACTACTTCCTCGGTCCGCTCAGGACGGACCGCCGCCCCGGCGAACTGATCACCTCGGTGCGGTATCCGCTCCTGGCCGAGCAGACCGGCGTCGGCTTCGTCGAGCACCGGCGCACACACTTCTGCTTCGCCCAGGTCGCCGTCGCGGCCGTCCTCACCGTGGACGACGGAGTGATCAGGGAAGCACGCGTCGGACTGGTCAACTGCGCCGACCGGCCGTTGCGGGCGCACGCCGCGGAGCAGGCCCTGACCGGCGTCGAGATCGGCGCTCCGACGGACGGCTACCGGCTGCCCGAGGACCATCCGTTCGCCCGCGCGGGCCGCGTCGCGGCGGAGCGTGACGCCGCACCCCTCGCGGAGCCGTACGCGGACCTCGAATACCGCCGGCACGCCATCGCCGTCGTGACCGCCAGGACCCTGTGCCAGGCCGCCGACGACCACCGCTCCCGCGCCGCCGGGACCGAGGGAGACATCCGATGAAGATCACACTCACGGTGAACGGCGAGGAGTTCCCGCTCGACGTGGAGCCCCGGCGCGTCCTGGCGGACGTCCTGCGCGACGACTGCCGGCTGACCGGCACCCACCTGGGCTGCGAGCACGGCGTGTGCGGCGCCTGCACCGTGCTCGTGGACGGCGAGGCGGTGCGCTCCTGTCTGATGCTCGCCGTGCAGTGCGACGGCGGGTCGGTGCGGACCGTGGAGGGGCTGGCCGGTCCGGACGGCGAGCCCAGCGCGCTGCAACGGGCCTTCTCCGCGGAACACGCTTTGCAGTGCGGCTTCTGCACGCCCGGATTCCTGATGGTGGCCGCCGGGGCGCTGGAGACCGACCCCGCCCTCGCCGATCACCCCGAGCGCGTGGATCACATCGTCGGATCCAACGTCTGCCGGTGCACCGGCTACGAACCCATCCGCCGCGCGATCCTGCGCGCGGCGCGGGAACAGCAGGAACCCGCGACCTGACCCCGTCCCGTGCCGGTCCCGGCGGTGCTGAGGAGAGGCGATGACCGTGAGGGGAGAGTGGAAATGGCCGTGAGGGGAGATGTCCGCGCCGGAGTCGTCGACGTCCACGCGCACTGGCCGCCCCGCGAACTGCCCTCCCTCCGGCCGGGCTTCCCCCTGGGCGGCATGAGCGACCGCGACGGGGAGTTGTACCTGGGGGACCGTCCGCTGTTCTTCGCAAGCACGGCGATGACCGGCATCGACGTGGTGATCGCCGACACCGTGAAGGCGGGTCTCGGGGCGCGCGCCGTCTCGGCGCCGCCCTTCGCCCTCCCCGCCTTCGCACCCTCCGAGGCGGACGACTCCGTCCCCGCCTGTGACGACCGGCTCGAACCGGCCGTCTCCTCCTCGGAGGGCACGCTGGTCGGACTGGGGCTGGTCCGGGTGGACGACGTGGCCGCCGCCCGTCGCGAGATGACACGCCTGACGGGCACGCGGGGCATCGCGGGTGTCGCCGTCCCGCCTGTGGTGCAGGGCCGGTCCTACGGCGACGGAGTCCTGCGGGAGGTACTGGCCGCGGCCGTGGACGCGGATCCGGCCGTCCTCGTCCACCCGATGCTGTCGCCGCGGCCGGAGTGGGAGGACCACTACCTGGTGAACCTGATCGGCAACCCGGTGGAGACCACGACCGCCGTGGCCTCGGTGGTCCTCAGCGGCGTCCTGGACGAACTGCCGGACCCGCGCGTCCGCTTCGTCCACGGCGGTGGGTGCGCGCCGGCACTGCTCGGCCGGTGGGGACACGGATGGCGGTCGCGGGAGGACGTACGCCACGGCGCCGGCCGCCCGCCTGCCGAATCGTTCGCCCGGCTGTCCTTCGACACGGTCACCCACGATCCCGAAGTGCTGAGGCTGCTCGCGGCCCACGCCGCGCCGGAGCGGATCGTGTGCGGGAACGACCACCCCTTCGACATGGCACAGCCGGAACCCGTCCGGTTCCTGTCGGACCACGGCCTGGACGCCGGGACCCTCGAGGCGAACGGCCGGGCGTTCCTCGGCATCCGCGGCCCCGACTGATCCTCGCCCGGACCCGCCGCGCCCTCGGTCGCTCCGGTGCCGCATCCGAGGCGTCCGCATCCGAGGTGTCCCCGCTTCCACCACAGCAGAGGTGTGCCATGTCCGAGACGAACGACTTCACAGCACTGGTCATCGGTGGATCGGTGGGCGGTCTGGCGGCCGCGCACGAACTGCGGGACGTGGGAGCCGGGGTCGCCGTCTACGAGCGGTCGGCGGGCCGGACGTCGGCACGCGGCGCCGGCATCGTCATGCAGCCGGAGGTCGACGCGCTGCTGAACCGTCTCGGCAGAACGGCGGCCTCCGTGAGTGTCGAACTGCACGAGCGTCAGCAACTGGACGCGCGCGGCAGGACCGCGCGTCATGGGGCTCCGCAGCTCATGACCGCGTGGGACACCCTGTACGGCGCGCTGCGAGAACCGCTCTCCGGGGTCTGCCACCGCCTGGACAGCACGCTCAGACGGGTGCAGGTGAGCGGTCACGACGTCACGGCCGAGTTCTCGGACGGCTACACGGCGAGCGGAAACTTTCTGGTGGGGGCCGACGGAATCGGGTCGGCCACCCGCATGCTGCTCGACTCCGTCTCCCGCCCCGAGTACGCGGGTTACGTGGCCTGGCGCGGCCTGGAACCCGAATCCGCGGTGCCGAGTGAGCTGCTGGATCTTCTCGCGGGCCGCTTCACGTTCTTCACGTCGAGCGGAATGCAGATGCTGTGCTATCTGGTTCCGGGCGCCGACGGTCAGCTGGAGGAGGGTTTCCGGCGCGTCAACTGGGTCTGGTACGTGAACGTCGCCGAGCCGGATCTGCCGAGGCTGCTCACCGGCTGCTCCGGAAAACACTTCGCGCACTTCCTGCCGCCGGGCGAGTTGCTCCCCGAGACCGTCGAACAGATCAACCGGCAGGCCGACGTCTCGCTCCCGCCGCCCTTCGCCGAACTGGTGCACTTGTCGGACGTCTTCATGCAACCGGTGTTCGACCTCGCGCCAGGGCGCATGGTGGCCGACCACGCGGCGCTGATCGGCGACGCGGCGGGCACGGTCAGGCCCCACACCGCCTCGGGAACCTCCAAGGCGTTCGGTGACGCCGCGGGCCTGGCGGCCGCCCTGCGCGGATGGACCCCGACGCGTCCGCTGCCCGCCTCCGAGCTCGAGCACTGGGAGCTACGGCGCCTCGACCGCTTCCTCACCTTGTCCGAGGCCGGGTTCGACCTGGCGGTGAGATCCACGCTGGGTGCCGAGAGGGGGAGCCGGTTCTTCGGTTCCGACTGACCCTGGCGGCACACGGCCCGCCGGGCGGCCTCCGGCCTCGTCAAGGGTCGGGCTTGACGCGACTGGTTGAAACTTTTACGGTTACACCCAGGGTCGTAACCAATCCTGTTACGACGAATCAGTGGAGGATGTCATGGGCCAGCTCACCGGCAAGGTCGCGATCGTCACGGGAGGCACCACCGGCATCGGCCTCGCCACCGCCAAGCGTTTCGCCGCCGAGGGCGCACAGGTGTACGTCACCGGTCGCCGCAAGCCGGAGCTGGACGCGGCCGTCGAGGACATCGGCTCGGGCGCCGTGGGAATCCAGGGGGACATTTCCGACCTCGCCGACCTGGACCGGCTCTACGCGGCCGTCGCGCAGGACGGCCGCCGGATCGACGTTCTCTTCGCCAACGCGGGCGGCGGCGAGTTCGGCCGGCTGGAGGAGGTCACGGAGGAACACTTCGACCAGACCTTCGGCGTCAACGTCCGCGGTCTCCTGTTCACCGTCCAGAAGGCCCTGCCGCTGCTCGACGAGGGCGCCTCGGTGATCGTCCCGGGCTCCACGGCCGCGGCGTCCGGAGCGGAGGCGTTCGGCGTGTACGCCGCAACCAAGGCCGCCGTCCGCTCCCTCGCCCGTACCTGGGCCAACGAGCTCAAGGGCCGCGGAATCCGGGTCAACGTCATCGTGCCGGGACCGATCGACACCCCTGGAATCGCCGGCCTCGCTCCCGACGCCGAGCAGGCCGGACAGCTCAAGGACTTCCTGGCGAGCCAGGTGCCGCTGGGCCGCATGGGCCGTACCGAGGAGGTGGCCGGCGCCGTGCTGTTCCTCGCCTCCGACCAGAGCAGCTTCACCACCGGTTCCGAGCTGCACGTCGACGGCGGCCTGAACCAGGTCTGAGCGGCCCGACGACGGCGGCCCGAACCAGGTCTGAGCGGCCCGACGACGGCGGCCCGAACCAGGTCTGAGCGGCCCGACGACGGCGGAGGCCGGCGCACAGTCCCCTGCGCGGCACTGGTGGGCCGGGGACGGCACGGGGACCGGCCGTCCCCGGCGTCGGCCCGCCCGCCTCCTCCCCGCGTCATCTCCCGCGCGTGACGGTGCGGATCTCATCCGCCGGTCGGCACGGATCGCGACAACCCACGAAGGAGGTTCGGCGATGACCGCCGATCCAACGGTCCGTTCCCTGCTCGGCGGTGTCGGGATCTGGAGCATGGAACTTCGCTCGGCCGATCGTCCCGAAGTCCGGGAAGCGGCGGCCGAGCTCGACGAACTCGGCTTCCCCGCGCTGTGGATCCCGGGACTCGACGGTGGCGGTGTACTCGACGACGCCGGACACCTGCTGGCCGCCGCGCCGCACGCCTCCGTCGCGGTGGGGGTGCTCGCCCTCTGGGGTCAGGACCCGGCGGCCGTCGGAGCGCACGTCCACGAACTGGACCGCGCACACGGACGGCGGCTCGTCATGGGGTTCGGTGTGAGCAGCCCGCACTCGGCGCGGGCCGCGGGGCAGACGTACGGGAAGCCCCTCCAAAGCGTCGGGGACTACCTGGACCGGCTCGACGGGGCCCCGCACCCCGTTCCCGCCGGACGTCGCATGCTCGGCGCGCTCGGTCCCAAGATGGTCGACCTCGCCGCCCGCCGCACCGCCGGCCTGCACCCCTTCCTGGTGACGCCGGAGTTCAGCGCCATCCACCGGCGCCGCGTGGGCCCGGCCCCGGTGATCGCCCCGCACCAGTCCGTGGTCCTCGACACCGACCCGGCCAGGGCACGTGCCGCCGCGCGTCGGGGCATCGGCACGTTCATCGGTTTCCCGGCCTACCGGAACAACCTCCGGCGGCTCGGCTTCACCGACGAGGACCTGATCCCCGGCGGCAGCGACCGTCTCATCGACGCCGTCGTCGCCCACGGTTCGCTCGACGTGGTGGCACGCCGCGTCCGCGAGCACCTCGACGCGGGCGCCGACCATGTCGCACTCCACGTCCTGGGCGGCCCTCCCGGCCTTCCCCTCCCCCAGTGGCGCGAGCTGGCCGGCCTCCTTCCCGTACCCACGCCCGTACAGGACGTCGTACCGGACGGAGCGCCCGAGACCTTGAGCGGTCCGACGGTCTGAAGGGCGGGTTGCGCGAGTCCCGCCTTCAGGCCGACGCGACGTCGGGGGCCGGCCTTGCGACGGGCGGGCCCCCGACGTCTGGTGCGCCACCGCCTCACCCGGGGCCACCGAGGCGCATGACGAGGGCGTATGACGAGGGGGCGAGGAACTCTAAGCCCGCTCCTGGGCCAGTACATCCCGCAGTACGTCGGCGATGGTGGTGCCGGCCAGTTCCTTCCGCATGGTGTCCTCCACGCCGTCGTACACCTGGCGCAGGGTGGGCCGGATCCCGAAGCCGACCGGACATGACTGGTTCGGTTCGCCGCTGTGCATCCCGAAGACACCGCCCTCGTCCAGGGCCTCGTACACATCGAGCAGGGTGACCGTCTCCGGCTCCCGCGCGACGACCCAGCCGGCACCGGTGCCCCGCCGGGCCTCCACCAGCCCAGCCTTCCGCAGATCGCCGAGGCAGCGCCGGATCACGACGGGGTTGGTGTTGACACTGCTCGCGATGCGCTCGGACGTGGCGACTTCGTTCCCGCCCTGCCGGTCGAGCACCATCCACGTCAGTACGTGCACCGCGACCGTCAGCCTGCTGTTCGCACTCACCCTCGGACCACTCCTCCATCCATGTAACTCACAATGTTACATCGCGGTGGCGAGGAATCCTCGACGAGGTCCGCCCCTCTTCCAACCGCAGCGCGGTCTCCTCGCCCGACGTGACCGGCATCACGTGCGGGCGGTGCATAGCGAGGTGCTCACCGACGTCTTTCACCAGGTGTACGAAGCTGGCAAGGGACGGTGCGGATGCGACAGGCTGGAGCCGAGGGTTTCGACGGGTTCGTCGCGGCCCGCTGGTCGGCGTTGATCCACCTCGCGCGCCTGCTCTGCGGGGGTGACCGGCACCGCGCCGAGGACCTGCTCCAGGAGGCCCTGGTCAAGCTCTGGTTCGTCTGGCCGAGGATCGCGGACGAGGCGCCCGAGGCGTACGTACGAAAGATCCTGGCCCGCGCCGCCGCCCGCTCGGCCCGCAGACGGTGGTGGGGCGAGCGCCCCGTGGACGAACTGCCCGACCTGGCGCAGGTCGGGGACGAGTCCGCGACCGTGGTGGAACGGTCGCGGCTGGAGGCGGCCCTCGCCCAACTGCCGCCCCGGCAAAGGGCCGCCGTGGTGCTGCGCTACTACCAGGACCTGCCGGAGAAACAGGTCGCGGAGATCCTGGGATGCCCACTGGGCACGGCCCGGTCCCACGCGTCACGCGGTGTGGCGCGCCTGCGCCAGATCCTGGCCGTCGTCATCGAACCGGTGGAGTGAAGGGAAACATGGATCACTTCGAGCGGGAGTTGGCGCGGATGATGCGCGACACCGAGGAGCACACCCCCTTCGAGCCGGCACAACAGGACCGCCTCACGACCGGGATCCGCGCCCGCCGCCGGGTCCGCTCCGCGCAGAAGGCCGTGGGCTCCGTGGTCGCGGCCGCCGGGCTCAGCCTCGGTCTGTTCCTGCTGCCGCACACCCCGGACGGCGACCGGCCCCAGGCCCCGCTGCCCATGACCGGCCGCCCCTCCCCGGACATCTCACCGACCCCGACCCCGCCCCGGTCCTCCAGCGAGACGCCTACCGGATCGGGCACCACCGCTCCCGACGACACCACGAGCACCACCAACCCACCCACGGCACCGACCTCGACGGGCGGTTCGACCTCGGTCGGCACCGATCCCTCGCGGAGCGCGACCACCAGCCCGCCGCCCCCGGCTTCGTCCACGCCGACCGGGAGCATCACGCCGCCCCCACCGACGACGACCGTCCAGTCGTCCTCGTCCTCGTCGGCCGACGCGACCGACACCGGGTAACCGCCACCGGGTAACGGCCCCGCGCCCACCCCCGGGCCGTACGCCGCACCGACCCCTCGGCCACGGACACTCCCGCCCCGAACACCCTGGCGCGGAACCTGTCGTCCCCCGCCCCCGTTTCCCGCTCCGCCCGCAGCCGTACTCCGTGCCCACAGCTCCGCCGTGAGCTTCTTCGGGATGCCCTGCGCCGACGAACAGAACTGGATGAACTATGACCAATGCCACGCGGCCCGCCCCGCCGAACCCCTCGACAGGACTGGCCATGAACAGGCTGCCGCTCCGTCTGCCGCTGCCCGCGGACCACCCGGAACCCGTCCTCGACGTGGTCGTCCCCGTGTTCAACGAGGAGAGGCACCTGGAGCCGAGCGTGCGGCGGCTGCACACGCACCTGCGCGAGACGTTCCCGTACCCCTTCCGCATCACCGTCGCCGACAACGCCAGTACCGACGCCACGCCGCGGATCGCGGCCCGGCTGGCCGCCGAGCTCCCGGAGGCCGAGTGGATACGGCTGGCGGAGAAGGGGCGCGGCCGGGCTCTGCGCGTCGCCTGGTCGCGGTCACGGGCCCCGGTCCTGGCCTACCTGGACGTGGACCTGTCCACCGAACTGACGGCGCTGCTCCCGCTGGTCGCGCCGCTGATCTCCGGCCACTCCGACATGGCCATCGGCACCCGGCTGGCCCGTGGCTCCCGGGTGGTGCGCGGCCCCAAGCGGGAGATCATCTCCCGTTGCTACAACGCCCTGTTGAGGTCCACCCTCGCGGTCGGCTTCTCCGACGCGCAGTGCGGTTTCAAAGCGGTCCGGCGCGACGTCGCCGAGCGGCTGCTTCCCCTGGTGCGGGACTCGGAATGGTTCTTCGACACGGAACTGCTGGTGATCGCCGAGCGGGCCGGAATGCGTATCCACGAGGTACCGGTCGACTGGGTCGACGACCCCGACAGCCGGGTCGATCTGATCCCCACGGCCGTGGCGGACCTGCGCGGTGTCGCCAGGATCGGCGGCGCGCTGGCCCGTGGCACGCTCCCGACCGCGGACCTGCGGCGCGCCGCCGGAGGTGATCCGCCTAGCTCACTCGTCGCCCGGTCACTGCGGTTCGCTGCCGTGGGCGTGGCAAGCACGGTCGGGTACGTCCTGCTCTACGCGGCCCTGCGTCCGGTCACGGGTCCGCAGGGAGCCAACGCGTGGGCGCTCCTGTTCTGCGCCGTCGCGAACACGGCCGCGAACCGACGGCTCACCTTCGGGCTGCGCGGGCGCGGCGGCGCGCTGCGCCAGCAGGCCAAGGGACTGGGGGTGTTCGGCCTCGGCCTGGCACTCACCGGCGGGTCGCTCGCCGCGCTGCACCGCTGGGTCCCGGGTCCCGGGCGGCCCACGGAGGTCGAGGTGCTCGTCGTCGCCAATCTGGTCGCGACGCTCCTGCGCTTCCTGCTCCTGCGGGCCTGGGTGTTCACCGCCCTCCCCGGTGACGGCGGGAAGGGAGCCGGGGTCCGATGAACGACCCGCGTCTCGCGGACTCTCCGCCGTACGAGGACAACAGGCCTCACACCGAGGGCCGTTCAACCGCCGCTCGGCAGCCGTACGGCACCGCACCGGCCCGCGTCACCTCCCCCGCTGTCGTTCCGTACCGGTGGCCGTGGTTGCCCCGGGTGGCGGAGCGGTACGGTCCGGTGCTCGCGCTGTACGGTGCGCTGAAGCTCGTCGGCTTCTGCGTCTTCATGTATCTGCTCGACTCCGCCGGGGACTTCCGCCGGAAACACCCCCGCTTCGGCGGCGGCGCCCACGTCTGGGACGTCCTGGCCACCTGGGACGGCTGGTGGTACCAGCAGATCGCCGCACACGGGTACCACCCGGCGCTCGTCCCGGTGCCCGGCGCCACCGGCCTGATCACCGTCGAGGGCAATTCGGCGGCGTTCTTCCCGCTGTACCCGGCCCTGATGCGGCTGTTCTCCACGTGCACCGGTCTGGGTCTGTTCGGCGCCGGCCTGCTGGTCTCGGTCGTGGCCTCGTTCGCCGCCGCTCTGGCGATCCACGCCGTCACCGCGCGGATCGGCGGTCACCGGGCCGGGCTCGCCGCCGCCGGACTCTGGGCCGTGTGGCCCGGTTCCGGCATGGAGTGGTCGGCCTATTCGGAATCGCTCTACGTGGCCCTCGCGGCCTGGGCCTGCTACGCCGTCATGCGCCACCACTGGCTCACCGCCGGCCTTCTGACCTGCGCCGCGGGCCTCACCCGCCCGACGGCCACCGCGCTGATCGCGGCGCTCGCCGTCGCCGCCCTGCTGGCCGTGCACCGGCAGTGGCGGGAGGTCCGCCGGTGGGGCGACGCCCCCGGCCCGGACGGGAAGAGACGCCGACGCATCGCCCCGCGCCCCCTGGCGGCCGTGGCGATCGCCCCCCTCGGGCTGGTCGGCTACCTCGGCTGGGTGGGGTACCGGATGGGCGACTACGACGGGTACTTCAAGCTCCAGGAGGGAGCCTGGGCCCACACGTTCGACTACGGCAGGCAGACCCTCGACGTGTTCACCTCCCTGCCGGTGGGCCACTTCGACTACCTCTTCGCCTCCCCGTTCGAGGACCTCGTCGGCGTCGGCACGGTGCTGCTGGCTTTGATCGTCCTCCCGTTGCTGCTGCGGCTCCGCCCGCCACCGGTCCTCGTCGTCCACACCCTCCTGACGATCGCGCTCGTCCTGGGAAGCCGGCAGATCTTCGGCAACGTCTCGCGCTACCTGCTCCCCGCCTTCCCCCTGTTCATCCCGTGCGCCGTCGGGATGCGCCGGCTCAGTACGCCGGTGCTGTGCGCCGTACTCGGCATCGCCGCGTTCGCCTCCGGCTCGTACGCGGGGTACGTCCTCTTCGAACTCGGCGTTCCGTAGGGGGCGTTGCGGGGGCGTCGCCCCTCCGGCCCGGTCCGGCCGACGCCGGACCGGCCCCCGGGTGCGGTAGCGAGGACCGCGGTGCGTGCCGGGGAGTCCCGTACGACCCGTCGGGAGCCAGGGTGAGATGCTGGACAGATGGACACCTCCCCCGCGGCCTCGGACGAACTGGTGGCGATCACCACCCGGTACGAGATGCCCAGGGCGTTCGTGATGCTCCTGCGGGGATGCGCCGACATGACGAGTTCCGGAAAGCTGGAGGAGATCTTCGGTGAGGCCGCCGGGTCCGGCTGCCCGGTGATTGTGGATCTGGCGGGTCTCGCCTTCGGCGACGAACATCTGCTGGGGCATCTGCTCGCTGCCCGTGAGAAGGGCGACCTGATGCTTGTCGGCCCCCTGAGCAAGCAGTTCCACCAGCGTATGGACGTCACGGGTACGGTCGAATGCTTTGACGTCCAGCCCGACCTGACCACCGCCCTGGCGCATCTGCCGGGCTGACCTCATGGCGCGCGGCGGGCTCGGCCCACCGGGACGACGCGCACCGAAACCACCGCACCGACGATGCCCGCCGTGTTTGCCGCAGGGGCATCCCCCTGCCCTCAGCCGCCACGCCGACGGCCGTATCCGGTCGGTCGGCCCGGCGGGGAACACTCCTGGGCATCCTGCCCGAGGTCCGTCTCACCGACGTCCGTTTCCGCCTCGCCGCGGGAGACACTCTGCTGCTCTGCACCGACGGCGCCACCGAGGCCGGTCCACGCGCCGCCACCCCCGGCGGGAAGCGCCCCTCTTCGACGAGGCCGACCTCGCCGCCGTCCCGGCCGCCACCCACGGTGCCGACGCCACCGGGACCGTCCGCCGCACGGCCGAAGCGGCAAAACCGACCTGTGCCCGGAATGTTCAAGTCCGTGCGTGGTGGGCATGGGTGGGGCAGCAGCACCACATGCCGGAGAACCCGGCCCGATTGCAGCGGGCCGGGTTCTCCATGCGGTGCGGATGGTGCGGTGACGTCGTGACTACCAGCGGTGGTGGTCCTCGACGACGCGGAAGCTGCCCACGACGCCGTTCTTGACCTTCACGCCACCGTGGACGCGGAAGGGCATGACACCGTTGCTGGTGCTCCACGGGCCGACCGTGGCGACGGGCGAGCCGTTGTCACAGGTGGCGCCACGGAAGACCTCGACGGTCCGGTGGCTGTCGTTGCGGACGTTGAAGCTACGCGAACCGAGACCGCTCACCACGGTGATGCAGCCCCAGCTCTGGGCGGAGTAGGTACGCTCGTTGAAGTCGATGTGGCCCTCGTAGTGGCCCCGGCCACCGCGGTCGCCTCCACCTCCTCCTTCGTTGCCCTTCGACTGCCCGCTGTCGCCACCCATGGGAGCAACCTGCTTGACGACGGGGGCGGCCTCAGGAGCCGCGGCGGCCGAGGCGTAGGTGACGCCCGTGGCGACGAGGGCCGTAGCAGCCGCAGCAGCGGCCGTCACGGCAATGTTGCGCGTGGTCATGTCACTTTCCCAATCTCTGAGACGTCGGCCAAGCAGCCGATCTATGAGAGAACGTACCGATAATCGCTTTATCTGCCATATCGGACACGCGGGAGTTTCACAGCAACACCCGAATGGACGCAGGTACTCGGCCGTCGCCCGCTCCGACCCCGCCTGACGCACCCCCAGAGCGGCCTCTGACGTGGGAATCTGACGCTTGGTGATGGCCCGCCGACGAAGCCGGTCGCACCGGCCGCGCGGGAAGCCGCGTCACCGCCGACGCGCCGGTGAGACCGACCCGGGCGGAGTCGAGGGCAGGGGCCGACGGGATGCGCGGCCGGCCGGCTCCTGCGCGCGAAGCACCTCCACGCCCTCGTCGAGGTCGGCGGCATCCGGGACGTGGATGCCGTAACTCGTGTCCACAGCAGGGGAGTCGAGTACCGGCAGGCCGCGCGAGCCCGCGCCGCGGTGCGTTCGACACCCCCAACTGCTCGAGAATTCCGCTTACATGGGCTTGATCGCCGTGATCCGGCCCGGCGTCCGCCGGAATTCCTGGACCGCGCACGACAAGCGCGGGACGGCGGAGCGCGTGAGCCGGACTTGTCCCCGCACACAAGCGGGTTCCCTCACTGCTTGGCGCCGAAGTCCTGTGTCCACCAAGGGCCGCCCGACCCCTTGTGGACTCCCACTCCGATGTTCTTGAACGCGCAGTTGAGAATGTTGGCGCGGTGGCCGGGGCTGTTCATCCACGACTCCATCACCGCCTCCGGCGTCTGCTGGCCCTGGGCGATGTTCTCGCCGTAGGTGGACCAGCGGTAGCCCGCGGCCGTGATGCGCTGCCCGGGGTCGGCGCCGTCCGGGTTGGTGTGTTCGAAGAAGTTACGAGCGGCCATGTCGTCGGAGTGTGCCTGCGCGGCCTTCTCCAGCTGCGCGTCCTCGGTGAGCGGGCCGCAGCCGGCCGTCGATCGCTCCTTGTTCACCAGCGCGACCACCTGCGCGACGGTGGTCGCCGGAGCCGCCGCCTTCGACGCACTGGCCGAAGCCTTGGTGGGCGGCACGGATCTCGCGGGTGTCGGCACACTCTTCTTGGTGGCGGACGGGGTCCTGGAAGGGCTCGCCTTCTTCGATGCCGACGCGGACGGTGACACGGACGCCGAGGCGGACGGGGAGGCCGACGGCGCGGCCTCGGAGGCACTGGACGCCGAGAGGCCCACGACGTGGTCGTCGGTCGTCTGCGCGGCGTTCCCTCCCCCGCCCCCGTTCCCCGGGTCCGAACCGAAGTACCAGAGACCGCCGCCGGCCACACAGGCCGCCACGACGGCACCGCCCACCGCGCGGCGCCGGACGCGCCGACGGCGACGGGCCTCGCCACGGGAGGTTCCCGCGCGGCCGTCGGCACGGTGACGGGCCCTCGTACCCGGTCCGACGGTGGCACCGGAGGCGTCGAGCGCCGACGCCGAACCGGCCGGAGCCATACCGCCGCGGGCGGAGCGCACTCTGTCCAGCAGCGCGGGCGACGCCGACACGAGTGCCAGGCCGGCCAGCAGCCCCTCCGCGGGCATCAGCCCGTTCCACAGGCCGGAGCAGCGTACGCACCCGCGGGCGTGCCGCGCTATTCGCTTGCGCCACAGCGCCGAGGGCCGAGCGTCCCATGAGGCCAGTACCCCGCGCAGTTCCTCGCACGGCGGCCGCGCGTCGAGCGCCCGCACGACCACACGCGCCGCCTCCAGTTGTGCCTTCATCCGCTGCACCCGGACCGCCGTGTGCTGAGGTGACGCCTCCAGGGCGGCGGCGACCTCGGTCCGGGTGAGCTCGCCGGCGCACTCCAGCCACCACAGCGACAGCAGCGCCCGGTCGTCCGGCTCCAGCCAGCGGGTGGCGCGCGCGGTCTCCTGACGCTGGCCGGACAACTGCAGCCGCACCATAGTCAGGTCCACGAAGTCGGCGCCCGGATCGGCGAAGTCCTTGGTGTCCTCAACGGCTCCCGGGGTGAACTGCCGGGCCTGCCAGTGTGTCCTGACCTGGTTCATCGCGATCGCCACGAGCCAGGAGCGGAAGCTTTCGGGGGCCCGCAGACTTCCCAGCGCGTCCAGCGCACGGAGCATCGTCTCCTGGACCACGTCGTCCACGTCGACGGAGCCGTTCAGAGCCCGGCCCACGATGTTGTAGACGAGCGGGAGGTACGCACCGACCAGGGCGTCCTGAGCCTGCGGGTCGCCGCTTCGGGCAGCGGTCACCAGTGCCGCCTCGTCCACCGTGTTCCGTGTGCTCATCAAACGCTTCCCTGTCCTCGACGCCGAACGATGCTGTCCGATACCTGGGAGACCGCTCGGTGAGCCTCGGATAACAGTTCTTCGGAGAATCGTTCCGGGAGAGACTCACCGCTGTGCCGGGGAAACGCAATGGAGGACGTCACATCGGGGAAGTGCGGCACGCATGAGTGCCGTGCCCGACCGGGTCGGGCACGGCACCTCGGGACGCCGGTGGAAGGGGTGGCTGGGAGCCGGCGGCTCAGCCGTTCCTGCGCCCGACGCCGCCATAGAAGCCGATCTCGCCGGACCTCGCCGGCGGCGGGCCGTCCGGGCGCCAGAACGGGACCTGGGCCAGGCCCGGTTCGACCAGTTCGAACCCGTCGAAGAACCGCTCGACCTCCGCGCGAGCGCGCAGGTTCAGGGTGGCGCTGGCCTTGTTGTAGACGGCCTGCGCGTCACGGCGGTCGGCGAAGTCGCCGGTGGCGTGGGAGAGCACCAGGAAGCTGCCCGCGGGCAGCGCGTCGCGCAGTGTGGCTACCACTCGCCCGGGATTGTCCGCATTGGTGAGGAAGTGGACGACGGCGACCAGGAGAAGGGCGACGGGCTCGTCGAAGTCGATGACGCGGCGCACCTCGGGGTGGTTCACGATGGCGAGCGGATCGCGCAGGTCGGCGAGTACGACACTGGTCGGACCGGAACGGCTGATCAGCGCGTTGGCGTGGGCGTTCACGATCGGGTCGTTGTCGACGTACGCGATGCGCACGTCGGACGCCACCGCCTCGGCCGTCTCGTGCACGTTCGGCGAAGTGGGCAGCCCGGTGCCGACGTCGAGGATCTGGCGGACGCCGCTGCCCACCACGTACCGGACAGCGCGTTGCAGGAACGCGCGGTTGGCTCGCAGGCCGATCCGTGCCTCGGGGGCCGCGGCGGCGAGTTCGTCCCCGGCCCGCTGGTCCACCTCGTAGTTGTCCTTGCCGCCCAGGAGGTAGTCGTAGATCCGGGCCGGGTGCGGCCTGCTGGTGTCGATCTCCTCGGTACGGAACCCGTACTGCGTCACGCTGCGCTCCTCTCGACGCCCGTCCCGGCTCCCCGCGCGCGAACGGCTCAGGACACCCTGTCACATCAACTGGCCCGCACATGACCGCAGTTCGCCTCGATGAGGGGAGTCTGCGGGGATCCAGGATCGTTGGCGGCCCACTGACCGTCGTCCCGATGAAATGGCCGGACGCCACTGGTGGCCGCCGGCCGCCCGTGGTCTAGAGCGCGTCCGTGGGCGGGAGGGGCTGTTCCGTCCAGATGGTCTTGCCGGCCGCCGAATAGCGCGTGCCCCACCGCTGGACCATGTGCGCGACGATGAAAAGGCCGCGCCCGCCTTCGTCGTCACTGGCGGCGCGCCGGAGGTGGGGCGTGGTGTGCCCGGCGTCCGAGACCTCGCACAGCAGGGTGCGGTCGCGGATCAGCCTGAGCTGGATCGGTCCCGAGGCGTAACGGATCGCGTTGGTGACCAGCTCGCTGACGACCAGCTCGGTGGTGAAGGACAGGTCCCCCAGCCCCCAGTTCCTCAGCTGCCGACTGGCCAGGTTGCGGGCGCGTCCGACCGCCTCGGGGTCCAGGGACAGCTCCCACACGGCCACCTCGTGCGAGTCCAGCACCCGGGTGCGTACGAGCAGCAGGGCCGCGTCGTCGGCGGCCGGTCCCTCGGGGAGGAGTTCGGCGATGATCTGGTCGCACAACTCCTCGAGAGGCTTCTCGCGTTCGGACAGCACCCGGCCCAGCCGCTCGAGTCCGAGCTCGATGTCATGGTCCTGGCCCCTGACCAGACCGTCGGTGAAGAGGGCCACGAGGCTGCCCCGGGGCAGTTCGAGTTCCGCGCTCTCGAACGGCAGACCGCCCAGACCCAGTGGTGGGCCGGAGGGCAGCTCGGGGAAGGTGAGCACGCCGTCCGGGGTGACGACCGCCGGCGGCAGGTGCCCCGCGCGGGCCAGGGCACACCGCCCGGTGACCGGGTCGTACACCGCGTAGAGGCAGGTCACACCGAGGGCCGGGTCGTCGTACGTTCCGGCATCGACGGGCTGACCACTCACTCGCCGCGCCGCCGTCTGTTCCTCGGAGGTCTGCTCGGCCAGGTCGTCGAGGCGGGTGAGCAGTTCGTCGGGGGTGTAGTCCAGCCGTGCCAGGGCGCGCACGCTGGTGCGCAGGCGGCCCATCGTGGCGGCGGCGCGCAGACCGTGGCCCACCACGTCTCCGACGACCAGCCCGACCCGCGCTCCGGAGAGCGGCACGACGTCGAACCAGTCGCCGCCGACACCGGCCAGGTGAGCGGGGAGATAGCGGTGGGCCACTTCGACGGCCGTCTGCGGCGGGATGTGCCGGGGCAGCAGGTCGCGCTGGAGTGCGAGGGCGGCCCTGCGCTCCCGGGTGTAGCGGCGCGCGTTGTCGATGCAGACGGCGGTACGGGTGGCCAGCTCCTCGGCGAGCGACAGGTCGTCGCTGTCGAAACGGGCGGAGGTCCTGCCGCGCAGGAACGTGACGAGCCCCAGCGTCGTACCCCGGGCGCGGAGGGGTACGACGAGTACGGAACGGGCCCACGGTTCGGCGTCGGGCAGGGGCCCGGCCTCACCCGATCCGGTCTCCTCCAGGACCTGGCGGCCCGAGGACAGGCTGCGGGCCTGGGGCGAATCCGCGTCGTAGGCGACCCGCCGCTCGGCCGACGGCGTTCCCGAGAGGGACCCCTCGGGAACACCGTCGGCCGAGCGGCGGGCCATGCGCAGCAGCGGATCCGGGCACACCTGACCGGGTTCCTCCCCTTCCGTGACACCTTCCACGACGTCCACCACGACGGCGTCGGCGAAGTCCGGGACGGTGACCTCGGTGCACTCCGTGACCGTGCGCGCGACATCGAGGGTGCGGCCGATGTGGGATCCGGCCCGTACCAGGAGCGCCAGCCGCCGCTGGGCGAGGTACCGGTCGGTCACGTCGAAGGCGTCCTCGCACACGCCCAGCGTCTGCCCACGGGCGTCCTGCAGACGGTAGTACGAGCAGGACCAGACGTGATCCTGCTCCCGGTCGGCCGGGGGCCGCCCGCGATAGCGCAGGTCGACAACCGGCTCACCGGTGGTGAGCACGTTCCGCATGACCTGTTCCAGCGTCGACGGTGCCCCCTCGGTCAGTACCTCGCCGCCCGGGTACAGGTCCTGCGACAGTGTCCCGATGACGTTCTCGACCGGTTCGGTGAACTCCCGTCCCGACGCGGTGTTGGCCCACGCCAGCCGGAGGCCGGTGTCGTAGATGGTCAGGCTGATGGGTGACTGGGTGGCCAGGCCGCGCAGCATGGCCTGGCCCGCCTCCCAGTCGTGGACCTCGTCCAGCTCCGCCGCGACGACGATCCAGGCCGGTCCGTCGCTCCCGTCGGACAGGCGGGACATCATCGTCGCCGACCGTACGATGTGGCCGTCGCGGTGTTCGAGGTCGACCGCGTTGCTGCGCACGTTGGGGGCGTCACGCCACTCGGCCAGTCCGGGCTGCCAGGAACGCCCACCCGCGAACAGCACGTCCACCGGGTGGCCCACGATCTCGTCCGACCGATAGCCGAGCATCTCCTCGGCCGCCGGACTCCACCCCACGACCCAGCCCTCGGCGTCCAGGACCGCCGTGGCGGCCCGCGTGACGTCGAGGGGACCACGGAAGTAGACGCTGTCCTTCGCATTCCAGACATTCATGGCACCACCCCAACCCGTGGCGATGACTACAGCATCTGTCGGCGGCCCAGGGTGTACAACCGCGGCCATGGCGCGATCGCCGCCCTTCGGCGCTTCCGCGCGTCGGCGCTTCCCCCCTTCGGCTCTTCCTCGCGTCGGCCCGCGGACACGCCGGGGCCTTCACACCCCGGTGACCGCCCGGCTGCGGTCGGTGGCCGCACCGTTTCCGTGACCGCGGCCCTCAGCCGTCGCCGGCACGGGAAACGGTCCTGGCACTCCCGCCGGCCCCGTGGGCCTTCCGGGTGGCCCCGGAGAGAACATCACCGCGCGTACGCCCTACCGCCCGGCGGAACGCGCGTGCCCGCCCGGCTCCCCCGCCCCTCCTGACCCGGCCCCGCGGCGGCGCGCGCACGCGTATTTTGGGCGGTAGCCGACGGGATCCGACGCGATGCCCCTGTTTCGGGTTTGCGGCGGGTATAGCTGCGGGACTCGGCGTGGAGGGAGACGATGAGGAGGAACATGACGCCTGCTGCCGAGCCCTGGGGTACCTCGGCGTCCTGAAGCCACCCGGTGGCCGCATGCAGTGAGGAGGGATGGGGATGGGTGCAGCCGAGTCGTTGGAGCGCGACTACGACACGGCGGACGTCGCCCCGACCGCGTCCGGCGGCCTCCTCGACCTGCTGAGCGTGGCAGCCATCCTCCTCGACGACCACGGCAAGATCGTTCTGTGGAGCCCTCAGGGCGAGGATCTCTTCGGCTACAGCGCAGATGAGGCGCTCGGCGAGTTCGCCGGCCGCCTCCTGATCCACGAGAAGCACCGGGACATCGTCCTCGGCCTGTTCGCGCAGGTCATGGAGGGCGGCGGCAGCTGGGCCGGAGTCTTCCCCATCAAGCACAAGGACGGCAGCACGCGACGGGTGGAGTTCCGTAACATGCGGCTCCAGGACGAGCAGGGTGACCACTACGCCCTGGGGCTCGCGGCGGATCAGGCCACGCTGCGGCAGGTCGAACGTGAACTGGCACTGGCCGCGCGACTGGTCTCCCAGTCACCCATCGGGCTCGGTGTACTGGACACCGACCTCCGCTACGTGTCGGTCAACGCGGCCGAGGAGCGGATGAGCGGCGTCCCCGTCGCCGAACACCTGGGCCGGCACGTGCATGACGTGCTTCCGCTGCTGGACGAGTCCTTCGAAACGACCATCCACGAGGTACTGGCCACCGGCGCCCCGGTACTGGACCAGTACACCTCCGCCCGCACCCCGGCCGACCCGGACAACGAGCACGCCTGGTCGATCTCGTTCCACCGGCTCGAAGCGCCCAACGGAAAGGCGCTGGGCGTGGTGACCTCCAGTGTGGACGTCACCGAACGTTACCGCGCCTTCGAGGAACAACGACGCACCGTCCTCACTCTCCAGCGCAGCCTCCTCCCCCACCCTCCGCCGCAGCGGCCGGGGCTGGCCGTCGCCTCCCGGTACCAGCCGGCCAGGGCCGCCAGCGGGATCGGTGGTGACTGGTTCGACGTCATCGCCCTCGGGGGCGACAAAACCGCCCTGGTCGTCGGTGACGTCATGGGCAGCGGCGTCAGCGCCGCCGCCACCATGGGCCAGCTCCGCACCGCCACGCGCACCCTGGCCGGGCTCGACCTCGACCCCGCCCAGGTCCTCCAGCACCTCGACCGCATCACCGAGGACCTGGAGCAGGACATCATCGCCACCTGTGTCTACGCCGTCTACGACCCGCACAGCGCGCGATGCCTCATCTCGCTGGCCGGCCATCTGCCGCCCGCGCTCCTCCGCATGGACGGGAAACGCGAACTGCTCGACCTGCCCACGGGGACCCCGCTGGGCGTGGGCAACGGCGACTTCCACACCAGTGTGCTGGCGCTGGGCCGTGGCGATCAACTCGTGCTGTACACCGACGGCCTGGTCGAGAAACGTGGCTTTCCGATCGACGCGTGCATGGACAGCCTGCTCGTCCTCCTGGATGATCCGCACCGCTCCCTCGACGACACCTGCGAGGTGCTCCTGCACGCCCTTCGCGATCCGGGCGGCCACGACGACGTGGCACTGCTCATCGTCCGGGTACTGCAGGCCCACGCCTCTGAGCGGACGTCACTGTCCTGAACGACATCTCCACGGAGTCGCTGTTCCGAAGGTGTCACCGTTCAGTGGATCGGCCCCGCACGGCGCACGACCAGGCTCTCCACCTCGTACGACATCGCACTGGTCCCCCGGGTGGGAGACGGATGGTAACGCCCGGCGCACACCGAGAGGTTGACGATCAGGTAGGCATGCCAGGCGCGCCCCACCCCTCGCCGGTCCGCGAACACCTGGGTGCCGTTCACCCACCACACCACGGAACGGACGCCGAACTCGACGCACAGATCGACCCACGCTCCCGGACTCACCGACTCGTCCGTGCAGTAGTGGCCACTGCCGCGGACATGGTTGGAGAACTCCAACAGATCGGCGTTGTCGGGGTGGTACTCGAAGACGTCGATCTCCTGGCCGCCGTCCCGCCAGGTCCAGATCGCCGGCCAGGCCCCGATCTCGCGGGGCAACCGCACCCGCGCTTCGAGTACGTCGCCCGCGCGGACGGCGAACCCCTCCTCACTGCCTTCGGTCGTCAGCAGTCCCGTGTTCCACCTGCCGTCCCGTCTTCGTGTGGCCCGGAAGACGCCGGTGCGGCAGTACGTACCGTCCTCGACGAGGTGATCGAGCTTGTCGTCGCCCGGATTGACCGGACCGCCGTCGGGATAGGCCCAGGAACGGCCGACGACCCACTGCCGGGTGGAAGCGAAGTCCGCTGTGAAGACCACGTCGGTCGCGGGCGGGATTCCGGAGGCGGGGAGCGGTTCGTCGGACACCGGTTCGTGCATGCTCTGGTTCTCTCCGGTGGGCGACCCCGCCATACCTGTACACCCCCGCACCGCCGCGCAAACTACACGTCCGGGTGAGACGGCCCCCGGCCTCCGCGGGACTCGGGGCCTCGGGGTCTCCGGGCCCCGAGTCCTTGAGACGTCGCCGCACGGTGCCGCTGCGCGACCGGACGTCACCGTCCGGGATCGGGCGCACGGCCCCTCTGTCGGACGGCCGACATGAGCGGCGGACCGGAGTAAGGATGGAAGGACACGGCCACGAACGCACAACGAAGACAGCCGGCGGCCTGCCCCGGGCGGACGCCAGACAGTGGTGACCGTGCGCGGCATGTGCGTGGCAGTGGCGGTCTTTCTCGCACGCCGCCTTCAGGGCGTCATGACGACCCGAAAACGAGTTCCGCTGTTCCTCGAAGGTCAGCCGCCCCCGCATGGGAACACGGAGCGGAGAAGAGCCCCCGTGAACTCCATCCCCCGGCGACTACGCGCTTCTCCCGATCCCCCGGCGGACTCTGCGGCACGGACGGCGGTCTCGGCCGGCGACTGTGGTCTGCTGCTCATCAGGCTCACGTTCGGCCTGTTGATGGCGGGACACGGCGCCCAGAAACTTTTCGGGATCTTCGGTGGCGACGGCCTGAACGCCACCGCCAGGGGACTCGCCGCGCTGGACTACCGGCCGGGCAAGGTCTACGCCGTGATCGCCGGTGCCTCCGAACTCCTCGGGGGCCTCGGATTCGCCGTGGGACTGTTCACCCCCCTGGCGGCGGGCGCCCTGATCGGCGTGATGATCAACGCCATGGTGACCGTCACCGCGGCCCACGGAGTGTGGGTGACCGACGGGGGCCTCGAATACAACCTGAGTATCGCGGTCGTCGCACTCGGCGTCGCGGCCACCGGTCCGGGAAGGCTGGCTCTGGACCACCCGTTCCGCTGGGGCCGGGGCGGCTGGCCCGATGCCGTCCTCGCCCTGCTCCTCGGAGGCATCGGTGCCGCCGTCGTGCTGCTGCTCTAGGTCGTGTCGCGAAAGTCCCGTCGTCCGCCCGGAGGGCGGGCCTCGCGGCGTCCGGTGCGTGCTCTCGGCGTGCCGGGCGAAAGCGCGCGTACGGGACGTACTCGGGTTCTCGCCCGGTGCGGCGAGTGGGGGCACCTCCCACGCCCTTGAGGCAGAGGGGGAGCGCGTCAGAGGTCACGAAAGCAGGCGGGACCTTCGCAACACGCCCCAGTGAGCCGCATGGCGCCCCGGACAAGGTGCCCGGGGCGCCCATCGCCGCGGTGGCCGCTTTCCTACACCGCGGCGATGCCCTCCATGCCGGATCCGGCGAAGGAGGGAAGTCCGGTGACGGTGGTGACCTTGGTCAGGGAGCCGTTCCCGCCCACGCGGAACCCGTCGACCGTGCCTGAGGTGGCGTTCTGTACGTAGAGGAACCGCTCGTCCTCCGTCACCGCCAGGTCGATGACGCCCTGGGACGTGGCCGACGGCGGCGTGGCGACGCCGTCACCGGTGGTGAGCGCCAGCCTGCCGTGGCGGTCGGTGCGGTAACCGGTGACGGTCGAGCTGCCGGTGTTGCCCCCGTAGAAGAAGGCACCCGCGCGTTCCAGCCAGCACAGCGTCTTCTGGCCGCTCGGCAGAGGTTTCTGGACGACGTCCAAGGTGCCGTCTGCACGCACCTCGTACCTGCTGACCGTGGAGTCCTCGGCCTCGGCCACCAGCATGCGGCCCGCCCGGTCGAAGGAGATGGCGAACGGCACCCCTCCGGCCGAGTCGTTGACCACCGCGCGGCGCGAGGGGCGCCCGTCACGCCGCACCGGAAAGACCTCGATGGTGTTCGCGGACTTGGTGGTGACGACCAACTGCCTGCCACCCGGGGTGAACGCGAGCTGGCCCGGCGAACTGGAGAACAACGGCACCTTCTTGTTGTCCAGTCCGAGGGAGCGGTGCGAACCGCGCAGCGGCTCGAGGCCCTCGGCCGTGATCCGGAACCCCTGAACGCTGCCCGCGCCTCCCGCGTTCATGACGTAGGCGAGCCGGCCCGACACCGCGATCGAGGAAGGGAAGTCCCCGCCTGAGCTCACCGTCTGACGGTCGGTCAACCTCTGTCCACGCACCCGGAACGACGTCACGGTGCCGCTTCCCGCGTTCACCGCCAGGAGCCGACCCGACCGGTCGTCGTAGACGAGCGAGCCCTGGGAGGCGAGTGAGTCGGTCGGGGCGTCGACCTGGTCGCCGCCCCTGCCCCCGGTCGCGTAGCGGCCCGCGGCCGTCAACTCGCCACCCCTGCCTCGCTTGAAGACGTGGATGGTGTTGCCGTCGAGTTCGTCGCCCTGGACGAAGACGGCGTGGTCGGCCTTGGCCGTGTCACCACGTGGATGGGTCTCCCGCGCCGAGGCGACGGTCACCGACGTGGCGGCAGCCGCGGCGGCGAGGACGCCGGCCGCGCCGATGGTCAGCCGACGCCGCCGCGACGACCGGCGCCTGTTGTGCCTGCTCATGCGTTGCTCCTCGGACTCGGCCGCCACCACCGTCGGAGGCGGGCAGAGCCAGAGTTGCCCATGCGGAGGGTGGGACAGGAGAGGTTCGGCCGCCGCGTCAGTCTCTCGTAAGAACTGCGGCGAACCGCTCACCGCACCGCGGCCACACACCGAACGTCCCGCCCCTCGGCGGGCCATGATGCACACATCCGGCACACGCGCACGCGCCACAGCCCGCCGGCCGGCGCCGACGCGGCCGTGAGTACGGGGTCTCGCGGCCCTTGACGCGACGGAAGGCTCACGTTCGCTCAGGGAGGATCAGGATGACGGAGGTACCTTTCCCAGGAACGCTGCGGACCGTGAGCTGCGCGTCGATGAGGTCCGCACGCTCGTGCATGGCCGCGAGCCCCACCCCACGTACGGTGGAAGCCGGGGGTGCGGCCGCCCGCAGGGCCGGCCAGCGCCTGGAGTCCGGGGGCCGGGGCATTCCGTGCCCGTCGTCGGCGACGGTCAGCGTCATCTCATGGCGGTCGGTCTCCACACCGACCGTGATCCGCGTGGGCCGGGCGTGTTTCACCGCGTTGGTCAGGGCCTCCTGCACGATGCGGTACACGTGGGCCTGTGCCTCTGAGGACAGCCGGTCGCTGAAGTCGGCCTGCTGCGGATCGATCCGGAGATCGACGGGGACGCCGAAAGTCTCCGAAGTGCGCCGGCACAGCGCTTCCAGTGCCGCGCGCAGTCCCAGCTCGTCCAGGACCAGGGGACGCAGATCCGTGATCAGGTGGCGCAGCGAGGTGATCTGGTTGCCGACCAGGGCGCGTGCCTGTTCGATCGCGCCGCGCATGGCCTCGGGTCGGCCGTCGGTGGCGGCGGCGGAGAGCACCACCTGTACGGCGCCGAGTTCCTGAAGGGTGTCGTCGTGCAGTTCACGGGCCCAGCGGCTGCGTTCGCGCTCCGCGCCGTCATGGCGGGCCCGGACGCGTTCACGTCGCAGCCTCCGGTCGCGATGGGTCGCACTGCGCATGGTGGAGGCCGTGTAGACGACCAGGAGGAGCGGGACCACGTGCAGGGCGTTCAAAAGCGGTTGCTCGGTGATGCGGACCAGGCTGGCCACCGCGAGCATGAGCGCGATGGCGCCGGCCACCACCATCCAGGTACGGCGTCCCGCGGTGTAGAGCGGCGCCGCCCCGAGAAACGGGGTTGCCGCGGCGAGGGAAAGCGCCAGCTCGGAGGGGAGCGGCTGGTCGGTGACCTCCAGAACCACCGCGACCGCGAGCAGACAGGTCCCCGCCGCCTGCAGGGCGAGGCCCCAGCGGGCCTGACGCGGTCCGCTCATGCCACCAGGCCGCGCTCGCGGGCCGCGGCGATGAGTTCCGCCCGGCTGTCCTTGCCCAGCTTGTCCCGGATGCGGGCGCGATGGGTTTCCACGGTCCTGACCGAGACGAAGAGATGCCGCGCGATCTCCTGGTTGGTGTGGCCCAGTGCCAGCAGCGACAGAACCTCGGCCTCGCGGACGGTCAGCGACTCCTGGTCGGCAGGTCCCGGCATCTCGACGGCAAGCCTGGCTCCCAGCACCGGCTGGACGTACGTCGCACCCTCGGCGACCTGGTGTGCGGCGGCACGCAGCTCCTCGGCGGCCGCCTCCTTGAGCAGGTAGCCGGCCGCGCCGGTACGCAGCGCCTCCCGGGCGAACGCCGGGTCCTCCTGCATCGTGAGGACCAGGATCCGCGTGCCGGGCGAAGCGGTGAGCAAAGCCGGAATCATGGGCAGACTCGACTTGCCGGCCATGGTCAGGTCAAGGACCAGTACCCGCGGACGGGTCCGGCGCACGGCTTCGAGGGTGTCGGGCACCGTGGCGCTCTCGGCGACGATCCGGAACACCGGGTCCTGGGCCAGCAGGAGCCGCATTCCGGCCCGGACCACCAGATGATCGTCGGCCAGTACCACGGTCACCTCCCGGGGCGCTCGCCCGGACGGGGTGGAGCTGGGGTCGTCCATAACTGCAACGGTAGAACCCCTCCGGCCGTCGGGCAGCCGCTGTGGCGCGTGTGCGGGAAACCCGCAGACAGATGCGCGGGGATGGTGCAGCGGAGGCCGGAGGACCTGCGGTGCCGGGTGCCGGGTCCTACGGATGCGAAGTGCGGGCCCGCACCGATGTGCCCGCCGCCGTGCGGGCGGATGCTCGAAGAGACCCCACGTACTACCCCTCTCCCGAGGCGGCCGCCATGACCCGTTCACCCCTCCCGCTCTTCCGAGCCTGCGCGGGCAGGCCGAAGCGCCCGGTCGCCGAGTGGGGTACCGGCTGCGGCCGTGCGCGCGATGAGTGGCGCCTCTCCCGCGCGCGTCGTGGCCCCCGGACGGGCGGCGGCGTCCTCGCCCGGTCGGCGGTCCCGGTCACGCTGATCACCGTCATCACGCTGGCCGCCACCTTCGCTCCCCTGGCCGTCCACCTGTCCCCGCTCCTCGTCGCCGCCCCCACCTCCACGGCGGCGTTCGCCGGCTCCCGTTTCACCGCCGGCACCGCCCTGGCGGCCAGCGGGGCCATGTTCGTCATCGACCGCCATGACGGCCTGCTCCATTCGCCGCTTCTGCCGATCCACATCGCGGCCCTGCTGATGGTGTCGGTCTTCGTCGTCGCCGCCCGGTCCCTGCACGACCGCGACCTGCGGGAGCTGACCCAGGTTCGGGCGGTGGCGGAGGTGGCCCAGCGGGTCCTGCTGCGCCCGCTGCCCCGGCAGCTCGGTCCGCTGCGCGTCGCCTCCACGTACCGCGCCGCCGCGGCCCACGCCCTGGTGGGCGGTGATCTGTACGCCGCCGCCCGGACCGGTCGCGCGACCCGCTTCCTCATCGGCGATGTCCGCGGCAAGGGCCTGCCCGCCGTCGAGGACGCCTCGGCGCTCCTGGGCGCCTTCCGGGAGGCCGCGTATCAGCACGCCGCCCTTCCCGAGCTGGCCGCCGCCCTGGAGATCAGTGTCCGCAGGCATCTGGCGCAGCTCACCGAGAGCGACCCCGAGAGTGGCGAGCGTTTCATCACCGCGCTGCTGGTGGAGATCCCCGACGAGGCGGCTCTCGTCCAGGTCATCAGCTGCGGGCACCCCTCACCCTTGCGGGGCCGCCGCGGCAAGGTGGCCGCCCTGCCGATCCCCCGTCCCGCGCCACCCCTCGGGCTGGCCGGCGTCTCTCCCGACTCCTACCACGTCGACACCTTCGCGTTCGGGCCCGCGGACACCCTGCTGCTCTACACCGACGGCGTCGTCGAAGCCCGCTCCACCACCGGCGTCTTCTATCCGATCCTCGAGCGGGCCTCCGGCTGGCCGTGGGATTGCCCGCACAGCCTGCTGCGGCGCGTCAACGACGACGTGGACCTCCATGCCGACGGCCATCTGGAGGACGACCTCGCCCTGGTGGCCATCCGGCGCACGCCCACTACGGGCAGCGGTCAGGGTCCACGCCCGTCCCAGCCACACCATCCGAGGGAGGTCGACCCGTGACTCGTCAGATGCTCCCGACACGACGCATCATCCATGGAGAGGCGATGACGACGATGACTGCCACGCGACTGAAAAGGTGGCTGAGTGTGTTCCTCGTCGTCTATGTCATCGCGTCGTGCGTAGTACAGCTCCAGGATTCCGCGGGCGGCCTGGTCCGCTGGTCGGGATTCTCGGTGCTCGTCCCCGTCACCGCCGCCGCGCTCCTGCCCGTCCGGCGCTCCCTGATCATCGGCGTCTGCACCCTGGCCGCCAGCGTCGCCACCTACGGCTTCGCCATTCACGGAGTGTCGGCCGGCGGCCGGACGGTCGTCATCACCGCGGTCGCCCTGTCCTTCGCCCTGAGTCTCGTCGTCTGCCGGGTGCGGCTTCTGATGAACCCGCCCGTCGCCGTCACCCGGAACCGGTCCTGTCCGCCTGGCCCCGCCGACGGCCGGGCCGGTCGTGTCCCCGAAGCCCCGCATGCCGTCCCGGCCCCACCGGCCGGCACGGTGTCCGCCCTGCCCGACGCACTGCCGCAACCCGCGGTGGTGGAGCTGGCCGGCCACTACCGGACCGGGTCCGGCCGGCTCGGGACGCGCGCCCAGTGGCTCGACGCCATCCCGCTGTCCGGCGCCCGGGTCGGGCTCGTCGCGGGTGCCGTGGCCGGACCGGACGCGGACGCCACCGCCTCCGAACTACGCGCCGCGGTACGCACCCTGGCCGACGTCGATCTGCAACCGGACGAACTGCTCACCCATCTCGCCGACGTCCTCGCCCGGCTCCGGCCCGACGTCCGCCCCAGCCCCGACACCCGGACGGGAGGGAGCAGCGCCGGCGCCGTCAGCGCCCAATGCCTGTACGCGGTCTACGATCCCGCCTCCTGCCGCTGCACGCTGGCCGGCGCCGGCAGCCCTCCGCCCGCCGTCATCACCCCCGAGGGCACGGTCACCTGCCTCGACCTGCCCCAGGGCCCGCCCCTGGGGCAGACGGACCTGCCCTTCGAATCCACCGAGATAGACCTCCCTGAGGGGAGCCTGCTCCTCCTGCACACCCACACCGGAGGCAAGGGTGCGCAGGACTCCGGCAACGAGGAGTTGCTCAGCGCACTCGCCCGGCCCCAGCCCTGCCTGGACGCCACCTGCCAATCCGCCGTCAAGGCCCTGCTCCACGCGCCGCACGCCCAGGTCGCGGTCCTCGCCGTGCGCACCCACGCCCTGGACACCCGTACCGTCGCCACCTGGGACCTGCCGGCCGACCCGGCCGCCGTGTCCTACGCCCGCGCCCACATCGCGGAGAAGCTGGCGTCCTGGGGCCTCCCGGACGCCGCCCCCACCACCGAACTCATCGTCAGTGAACTGGTCACCAACGCGATCCGCCACGCACAACCCCCCATCCAATTGCGCCTGATCCACCACGCGGGCAGCCTGGTCTGCGAGGTCGCCGACGGCAGCAGCACCTCGCCACACCTGCGCCGCGCCCGCACCTTCGACGAGAACGGACGCGGACTGTTCATCGTCGCGCAACTCGCCGAACGCTGGGGAACCCGACACAGCCATCACGGCAAGACCATCTGGGCCGAACACAGTCACGCACCCGACCGTCCCACCACCGCGGCCTGAACGGCCCCTGCCCGTGTGCCCCGGCCGAGTGGCCGGGGCACACGGGTCGCACCGCGCGGGAGTTGCCCGGTGGTGCCGGATCCATCGGTGTCGAAGGCTCAGCTCGGCAGCTTCCAGTTCTGGGCATTTGAGCCGTTGCAGGCGTAGAGCTGGAGTTGGGTGCCGTTCGTGGTGGTGGAGTTGGGGTCGTCCAGGCACAACTTGGACTGGGGGTTGATCAGCGATCCGTTGGCGCCCGCGGTCCATTGCTGAGCTCCGCTGCCGTTGCACGTCCACAGTTGGACCAGTGTGCCGTTGGTGGTTCCGCTGTGGTCGGCGTCCAGGCATTTGCCGAGGGTCCGGACCGTTCCGTCGCCTGCGACGATCCAGTCCTGGGCGTAGGTGTTGTTGCAGCCCCAGATCTGGACGTGGGTGCCGTCGGTGGTGGAGGAACTCGCGTCGTCCACGCACAGGTTGGCGGCCACCGCGGAGGTGATGGTGCCGATGCGGGGCGAGGCCGGGGCCGCGGTGTCACCGGCGTAGGAGGGTGGGGCCGCGGAAGCGGCCGTCGCCCAGGAGGTGTTGGCGGTGGTGCCGAGCGTGAAGTCCAGCGTGCCGCCCGCGGTGATCGCCGTGGTGGGGGCGTAGGCGTTGTTCCAGGCGGTGCCGTTCCATGCCGCGGACTGCACGTAGGGGGCGTTGTCGGCGGCGCCGTTGCCATTGACCGTCAGCGTTTTGCCCGACGGGAGTGTGACCACGGCCTGGGTGAACAGGGGGGAGCCCAGGGCGAGGTCGGAGGTGCCCGGGGTCTCGGGATACATGCCGAGTGCGGACCACACGTACCAGGCGCTCATCGCGCCGAGATCGTCGTTGCCGTCCGCCAGGCCGCCGGGGGTGTTGGCCCAGATCTGGTCCTGGATCGCCCGGACGGTTCCCTGCGTCTTGTAGGGCTGTCCGGTGTAGTCGTACTCCCAGGGCAGTTCGATGCTGGGTTCGTTGCCGACCCACGCGTAGCCCTTGTCGCCGGTGTAGCTGCGCAGCACGGTGTCCAGGTAGTGGTTCATCGCCGTGTTGCCGCCCTTGGCACGCGCCAGGCCGCCGATGTTGAACGGCACCATCCCGGTGTAGATCCAGGAGTCGGCCTCGACCATGTCGGTGCCGCTGGTGGGGTCGAAGCCGCCGGTCCAGGAACCGCCGGCGTTGCGGGGTTCGACGAAGCCGGAGGCCGGGTTGAGTACGTTGCGCCAGCCCTGGGCACGGTTGGCGTACGTCCTCTGGTCACCGGTGTCGCCGAGTGCCCCGGCCATCGCCGAGATGGCGAAGTCGGCGGTGTTGTACTCCAGCGTGGTGGCCACCGGGCCGTAGAAGTTGCAGCAGCCGTAACTGCCGTCGTGCGGCATGTATCCGGGTGAGTTCAGGTAGTTCAGGCCCGGCCGGTCGTTGTTGGCCGTGCTCGCCTGTCTGACCATGTCGGCCAGGGCGGCCGAGGTGTCGAAGTCCCGGGCGCCGAAGGCGTAGTAGTCGGCGAGGATGGCGTCCGCAGGGTCGCCCACCATGACGTAGGACTCGCCGTTGTTCTCCGACCACTTGGGGAAGACTCCGGTCTGGGCGTAGTCGTCGACCATCGACTGCGCGGTGTCCGAGGCGGCCTGGGGGGCCACCAGGGCTTCGAGTTGGGCCTGCGAGCGGTAGATGTCCCAGCCTGAGTAGTTGGCGTACGCCGCTCGGTGGCCGGTGTCCACGGTGTGCGTTCTGCCGTCGAAGCCGTAGTACTGGCCGTTGGTGTCGCTGATGACGTTCGGGTGCAGCAGCGAGTGGTAGAGCGCGGTGTAGAAGCTCTGTTGCTGTGCGGCCGTCCCGCCGGCGATCTGTATCTTGCCGAGTGCGCTGTTCCAGGCGTTCTGCGCGGCGGTGCGTGTCGCGTTGAAGTCCCACCCGGTGTTCTCCGCGGCCCGGTTGGCCGTCGCGTTGGCGACCGAGACGTAGGAGATGCCGACCTTGGCCTGCACCACCGGGTTGGCGGTGGTGTTGAAGGTGACGTAGCCGTTGGAGGCGGCGGCGTTCGGGGAGGCGCCGGCCTTGGCGGCCTTGGGGGCCGTCGCGGTGGGGACCTTGCCGTGAAGTACCGGCTTGCCGGGCTGCTCGGCCGCGTTCGTGGACGCCGTGCCGGACTTCGCCGGGACGGTGGCCGGCGTCTTCGCGACCGAGGCGCCCTGGGAGGTGAACGGCTGGTCGAAGACCATGTCGAAGTACACGCTGTACGTGTTCCCCGCGCCGCAGAAGTGGCCGCTGGTGACCTGACCGCTCACCTCGGTGTTCGAGACCTTGGTGAACTGCGTCGAGGTGGCGCCGTTCTGGCTTCCGGTGAGTTTGAAGATCAGGTTGGCCTGGCTGCTCGAGGGGAAGGTGAAGCGCGCCATGCCGCTGCGTGTCGTGGTGGTCAGCTCGGTGGTCACCTGGTTGTTGAGGGCGACCTTGTAGGAGCCGGCCGACGCCGACTCGTTGGCGTGCGAGAACGCTTCCGTCGCACCGGTGTTGACGGTACCGACCGTGGGCAGCACCGGTATGTCGCCGGCGGCGCCGCAGCCGGGTCCGGCGATGTGGGTGAGGCTGAAGCCGGTGATGGACGAGTCGTTGTACTCATATCCGCCGCCGGACGGACGGGACGGCGTGTCCGGGCTCCACTGCACCATGCCGAACGGCACGTCGGCCCCGGGGAAGTCGTCCGCCTGGTTCGACGTCCCGATGAACGGGTTGACCACGGTGGCGGGCGACGTGACGAGCGCGGCCTTCTCGGCCGCTGACGCGGGTGCGCACAGGCCGGCCGCGGCCAGCGCGGCGACGGCGAACAAGCCGATCGCGCTGGTTCCGGGCGGTCTCGGCAGTCGTTTCATCACGGTCTCTCCTCTACTCGTAAGCAGGAAGCGGCACTTGACAACGTTGCCTTCCGGTCGGAAACGCGACGCTCGGGTCACGGGCCGAGGATGACAACGTTGTCCCATCACTGAGACGGGGTGCCTGGCGATGCGAACGCGGTGACGGAGCCCCGGGGTCACGAGCGCCCGGGGGCACATACGGGAACTCTTCGCGAAGTTAGCCATGCGGCAGGAGCATGTCAACGATTCGCGCAGGGCGGAGTTGACGCTCTTTCAGGTCCCGTGCCAGGGCGGCGGCCACCGCGTGCCGGGACCTGCCCCCCGTCGTACCGTCGGCGCGGTTCGGCGGGCGAGCTGCTGCCCGGTGAGCACGTCCGAAGCGACGCGGACCTCGACCGGGCCGTCCGTGAAGACCTGAACACCCACCAGCACCTCACCTCGACCGCGCCCCGAAGGCGGTGCGAACGACCAGTGGGCCGCGCCCACCGGCACCGACGAGGCGGGACGCGGGAAGTCTGGCTAGTCTGAAATCGGCACCATCAGTCGGTGGCCTTGAAGCAAGGCCACCGGTCAGCGCTGACCTGCAGGCGCCGCCGGGCCCGTAGGCGTCGCCTCGCGTGACGGGACTGGGCATGGGCAATCCCTCCGAGGCTTCTTCCGCGCACCGTCTCCCGGACGCGGCCGGCGGCGGGACGACAGCCGGCTTCGTTCTCGACGGCCACGGCGTCGTCTCGGCGTGGAGCGCCTCCGCCGAGAAGCTCTTCGGACGCAGTGCCACCGACGTCATCGGACAGTCGGCCGCCGTGCTGTGGCCGGAGGCGTTCACCGAATACGCCGGAAGCGCTCAGGTCTCGCCTTCGGGCCGCCCCACCGTGATCGACCTTCCGGGCAGGTGTCCTGTCGAGGTCGCTTTCCGCACCACCCAACTCCTCGGGTCCGGCGGATCCTTCGATGAAGGCTCCCTGGTCATCGCGTCCCCCGTCTCTCTGTCCGCGGGTTCGGAGGGACAGGCGATCCTGGAAGCACTCTTCACGCAGGCGCCGATCGGGATCGCCGTGTACGACCGGAATCTGCATTTCGTACGGGTCAACGCCGCCCTGGAGCGTATCCACGGCCTCCCTGCGGAACAGACTCTCGGCCGTCCCATCGGGGATGTCCTTCCCGGGCTCGACGCCAAGGCGATCGAGTGGAGGCTCAAGAGGGTTCTGGAAACCAGGGAGCCGATCATCAATGCCGTCCATCACGGGCGCACCCCTGCCGAACCGGACAGGGAACACGTATGGGACGTGTCCTCGGTCGTCCTGACCGGGCCGGACGGAAATGTCCTCGGGGTAACCGATCTGATCATCGACATCACGGACCGCCACCAGACCCGGGAACGCCTCGCGCTCCTCGGCGAGGCCGCGGTCCGGGTCGGTACGACACTCGATGTGCAGCGCACGGCGGGGGAACTCGTGGACATACTGGTTCCGCGGCTCGCCGACGTGGCGACGACAGACCTCCTGGACAGCGTCGTGGACGGCGCGGAACCGGGGCCGATGGGCGCGAGCCCGGTCTCGCTGCTTTGCCTCGCCCGCAAGGCCGCCGACACGGTGGGCATCGGTGACGCGCCGCCGCCCGGGGAACTGCAGAACTACCCGCCCGACTCACCTCACGTGCGATGCCTCGCCGACGGCCGACCGAGGCTGATTCCCGGCCTCGGCCCCGACACCGAATGGCTGCGGGACTCTTCTGACCCGCGCAACCGGGGCATGCGCGAATACGGGGACGGCTCGTCGATCCTCGTACCGCTGCGCGCCAGGGACACGACCCTGGGCTTGGTGCATCTGTACCGGGCGCGTCATGCGGAGCCCTTCGAACCCGGTGATCTTGTGCTCGCCCAGGACATCGTCGCGCGCGCCGCCGTCTGCCTGGACAATGCCCGCCGCTACACCAACGAACACCGGGCGGCCCTCACCCTGCATGCGAGCATGTTGCCCCGCAGCGTCGCGGACCAGAGCGCCGTGGAGGTGGCACACCATTACCAGCCGTCGCGAGTGCACGCGGGAGTCAGTGGCGACTGGTTCGATGTGATCCCACTCTCCGGCGCTCGGGTCGCTCTCGTCGTCGGCGCGGTACCGGGCACCGGATTCCAGGCGGCCGCCTGCATGGGGCACATCTGCTCCGCCGTTCGTACGCTGGCTCAACTGGATCTCGCTCCGGACGAGTTGCTCGGCCAGATCGACGACATGGTGCCGCGGCTCCTGGAGCGCGAACACGCCAGCGGGTCCGGTCCCGCGCCCGTGGTGGAGGCATTGATGGGCTCGACCTGTCTGTACGCCGTCTACGACCCGGTCTCGCGGCGCTGCGTGATGGCGAGCGCCGGTCATCCCTCACCGGCCATCGTGGGCCGGGACGGGGCGGTGTCCTTTCCCGATCTGCCGACCAACAGGCCACTCGGTCTCGGCGACCCGGTCTTCGAACCCCTGGAGGTCGAGCTCGCCGAAGGCAGTACCGTGGTGCTCTGCAGCCAGGACGTCCTGCGCCAGGCGAACAAGCCCGACGCGCTGACCGCCCGACTCAGCACCGTCATCGCGGGTCACAGCCGCCCACTCGACGTGACGTGCCGCGCCATAGCGGACTTGATCGCTCCCCACCTCACGGTGGAGGGCGGCCTGGCTGTTCTCCTCGCCCGTACGCATTCCTTGAACTCCGAGAAGGTGGCCACGTGGACCGTGCCCCCTGTCCCGGCGGCCGTTGGTGACATGCGCTCGCTCGTCCTACGGCAACTCGACCAGTGGGATCTGGAGGGCCTGGCCTTCACCACTGAACTCATCGTCAGCGAACTCATCACCAACGCCATCCGCTACGGCCATGATCCGATACAACTCCGGTTGGTCCTCGACCGGACGCTGATCTGTGAGGTCAGCGACACGGCGAGCACCGCGCCGCACATTCGCCGGGCGGCCTCCACGGACGAAGGAGGACGGGGACTCTTCCTGGTCGCTCAGTGTTCCCATCGCTGGGGGACCCGCCACGCCCTTGCCGGCAAGACCATCTGGGCCGAGCAGATCCTGGATCCCGTGGGGTCCGGCGAGGTCGCGGCGCGGACAGCGGTTTCGTGAGCCAGGCCGGCGGGAGGCCGTGGCCTTGCTGCCCCGCGGCTCGGCGGGCTCCCCGTCGGCGGCGGCCTCACTGCCGTCCTCGGCGAGGCGCGCCGAGGCCACCGATGGGTGGATGTCTACTCGGGCCATGAGCCGGACTCGGTGACGACGGGGCACGCATGCCGGCCGTCCGCGTCCGTGCCCTCGGTGGTCGTCGCGGCCAGGCGGCGCACCGCGACCATGGCCACGTCGTCCTGCACCTCCCCACCCGCGTGGACGGTCAGGTCACTCATGAGGCGTTCGATCAGGTACTGCGGTTCGCCCTCGGCGAGGAGCGCGAAACGGTCCAGTGCCGGGTAGAACTCACCCGCCCCGTCGCGGGTCTCCAGGAGGCCGTCGGTGTGCAGGAGCAGCGTGTCCTCCGGCTCGAATCGGAAGGTGTTGACCTGATAGGCCGCGCGCTCGCCGCCCAGCCCGAGCGGTGGTGCCGGCTGCGGCACTTCGAGGAAGTCGACGTCCGCGCCGTGGGAGCGCATCGAGTCGGGGTGGCCGCAGCTGATCACGCGGACGACGGGCAGGTCGTCGGGTATCTCCAGGACGAGAGCGGTGATGAACCGCTCCGCCGCGTTGCTGTCCGTCTCCCCGACCTGGTCGAAACGGCGGCGCGCGCCTGCGTCCAAGGAGACGGCGACATGCTCCAGTTGCACGTCGCGGTGCGCGGCTTCGCGGAACGCGCCGATGACCGCCGCTGCGTCGTCGACTGCCGCCAGGCCGTTGCCCCGCACGTCGCCGATCAGCAGGCGCACCGTACGGCCCACGCGTTCGGCGGCGTACACGTCACCGCCGATGTGTGCGTGGGCGGCCGCCGAGCGATAGGCCGTGGCGATCTCAAGCCCCGCCATACGGCAGGGCAACGGGGGGAGCACCGCCTTCTGCGCTGTCTCCGAGACGGAGCGCACCGCACAGAGCGTTCGATGGTCCACGTCGCGCAAGCGCCGGACGACGAGGACCAGGGCGCAGACGACCAGCAGGCCCAGGACGTCGATCGGGAGGATCGGTGAGCTGCGCAGGCCGTCGTCGGCGTCGACCGCCACCACACCGAGACAGGCGAGGGCGGTCATGCCGACGGTGGTACGCGTGTTGTCCGCGGCGGCGGTGAGCGCCGGCACCGCCACCAACAACACTGCCATGTGGACGTCCGCGGGGACGATCACACCCCACAGGGTGACGCCGAGCAGTACGGCCGAGGCGACCACGACCGCGATGAGTGTTCGTGGCCGTACCGCCGGGAAGCCGACGGCGAGTCCCCCGGCAGTCGCGACGTGGGGCGTGCCTGTCACTATCTGTGTCTGCTTCGTCATGAGAACCTCCTGCCACGTACGACATCTGGCCGGTCCGGCCGGCGTGGCAGGTGTCCGCCGGCGCCGGTGGGAAGCCTCGGTCGTGTGTCGTGTCATGCGCGTCGCCTTACCGTGGCTGATCGGGCAACGCGGTGGCCGGACCGGCCGGTTGGCCCGCTGGTCGACAGTCGCGACCGCGGAGCGCGGGCCTCCGGTCAGGCCGGGGGTCGGCTGTTTCCCGCCCTGCGACGGCCGCGTCGCGACGGCGCGGCGGCCCCTCGTGGGTTCCGGGAGCGGGCACGCCGCTGCCGCTCGGAGGATCTGCGTGTCCGGCGCGACTGCGTGGTCGGTTTCCCCGGCACGGCGCACGACCGTCCGGCGGGCCCGCGACTGCCCGACTGCGAGCAGCGGGCGCTCACGGCGCCTTGACCGGAAGCCTCGGGGTACCGGCGGGAGGTCGCGCCGCGCCGGAGCCGCGGTCGTCGGCGCGTCATCGCGGAACGCTGTCGTGGAGCTGCGCGAAGAGTTCCGCGTCGTGCGTGTAGTCGACCGGGACGTCGATGACCGTGATGCCGGGGTCGCAGAGCCCGACCGGGTCGAGAGACCCGCGCAGTTCGGTCTCGAAGGCGTCCATGGTCTCGGTCCGAATCCCCCTGGCGCCGAACGCGCAGGCGTACAGGGTGATGTCGCAGGCGCCGGACCGGACGCCGGAGGCTCTGCCGTATCGGCGATGCTCCTGGAAGGCCACCGTGTCGTAGGCGTTGTCCCGCATGATCACATGCGTGGCGTGGAGGCCCAGCCGGGTGGCGGTCTCCATTTCCGGTGCGCCGGCCAGGAACCCGCCCTCCCCGGAGACCGACACCACCTGCGTCCCTGGCCGCAGCAGCGCGGCGGTCATCGCCCGTGGCAGGCCGACTCCCGGTGTCTGAGGGCCATTGGAGAGCAGGACGCGGCGCGGCTGGTGTCCGCGGAAGTGACGGGCCAGGTAGATGTGCGAGCCGGTGTCGGACACCACGGTGGCATCGTCGTCCACGACCTCGGAGATCTTCTGGATCACCGCGCCGGGATCGAGGCCGGCGGCGGTGGCCGGTGCCGTCCCGGCCTCCTCCTCGATGCGGGCCAGGGCCGTGTGCTGTTCGGCCAGGGCGGCTCGGGTCCGGTCGCCGACCGGCAGCCCGGACAGCTCCCCCGACAGCTCATAGACGGTCGCGGCCACATCGCCCCGCAGTTCGAGAGCGGGCTGGTAGTGGCTGCCGATCTCGGCCGGCAGCGCGTCGATGTGGACGATCGTTCGGGCCGGGTCGGTGTTCCAGAGGCGTGGGGCGTACTCCACGGGGTCGTAGCCGACGGTGATGAGCGCGTCGGCGTACGTCACCATGGCGTCCCCCGGCTGGTCGCGGAAGAGGCCGACCCGGCCGGCGTACTGCTCCTCCAGCGCGCGCGGGACGACGCCCGCGGCCTGGAAGGTCTCCACCACGGGCAGGCCGGTGACGCGGATCAGTTCACGCAGCGCGGTGCACGCCTCGGTGTCCGCACCGCGCGCCCCGACGAGGAGGACGGGCTGCCGCGCGGCGCGGATGATCTGTGCGGCACGGTGGACGCACTCGGCGGGAGCCGGACCGTGGGACGGGTGCCTGTGCGGCTGGACGACGCTCGCGGCCGTGGGCGCTCCCGCGATGTCGTCCGGTATCACCACCGCGGCCGCGCCGCGGGGTGGGGTGACCGCTGCGCGCAGGGCGTTGGCGATGGCTTCGGGCACATGGTCGGGGTCGCGGACCTCGCAGGTGTAGGTGGTGACCAGTCTCAGTGCGGCGAGGGCGTCCAGCGACCGCTGGGTTGCCTTGAACCGGTCCCGGCCGGTCGGCGCTGCGCACACCGCGATCATGGGGTGCTGCTCACTCGTCGCCAGGAGCAGGCCGGTCATCAGATTGGCGGTGCCGGCTCCTGAGGTGGCCAGGACCGCTCCGGGGGTGCCGGTCAACAGCCCTACCGCGGCGGCCATCACGGCCGCGTTCTGTTCGTGGTGGCACATCACAAGTTCGGGGCCCGCGACGGCCAGGGCATCGTGAACGGCGTCGCTCGCGCTTCCCGGGACAGCGAAGACGTACGGCACGCCGTACTGGGAGAGGGTCTCGACCACGCGCTGGGCCGCGCCGATGGGTGGGGAGGGCATGCGCCCGCCGCCTTTCTTGGTTCTTGTGTTCGCGCGACGGTGGTGGCCATCGCCGCGCACGTGGTGCAGCACGCGGGGCACGCCCGACGGTGTACCGCCGGCACGACCTGGTGCCGCATCACTGGTAACCGCATCACTGGCAACGGTAGGCACACGCCCCCGTCCGGGGGCATCGCGTGAATGCGTAGTCATGTCCGGTAGCGGCGTCAGGGACGCTCTGCGACTCCGGGAACCGGCCCGCCGTCTCGCAGCAGCCGGGCAAGCTGTGTACGCGTGGTGACCTTGAGCTTGCGGAAGACCTTGCGCAGATGGTAGTCCACCGTGCTGGCGCTGATGAAGAGCCGCGACGCGATCTCGGAGTTGGTGGCTCCCTCGGCCGCCAGCATCGCGACCCGTCTCTCCTGGGGGGTGAGCTGGTCACCGAACCGGGACCGGCGTTTGAGGGTGGGCTCGCCGGCCGCCGACAGTTCGCTACGGGCCCGTTCGGCGAAACCGTCCATGCCGAACCGCACGAACATCTCGTGTGCCCGCCGTAGTTGGTCCCGTGCCTCGAGGTGGCGGCGCTCGCGCCGCAGCCACTCCCCGTACAGAAGGTGGACACGGGCCACCGCGGCACGCAGTCCGGTGCGCTCGAGCCGTTCCAACGCCGTGCGGTACAGGTCCTCGGCATCCTGGCCGACGGCGAGCAGGGCCCGGCAATGAGCCTCGACGCCCGCCGCCCAGTGGCTGGAGCAGGGCCCGGTCGTCCGGCACAGCTCCTCCAGTGCCTCGTCGGCCAGGTCCTGGTGTCCGGTACGTACGGCCGCCTCTACGAGCTCGGCCAGCGCCCAGTTGCGGATGCGCTGGACGCTGGAATCGGAGCCGGCCAGGCGCGCGGATTCCAGCGCCTGCTCGTATCGGCACGCACCGTTGTGGAGGACGGCGCCGGCCCACTGGAGGTAAGTCAGCGCCATGCCTTCGCCGCGCGCCACCGCGTCCCGGGTCGCGGTGCGGATCGTGGCGAGGGCCTCGTCGTCCCGGCCACGGAAGACGGCGAGCCCCACCTCGGCGTAGGCGACCGGCCCGGCGCCGGTCATCAACGTGACGTCGGCAGCCATCTCGGCCAACGACGCGGCCTGCAGGAGTTCCCCGCCCAGCAGGTGCAGTCCCGCGCGGGTGGCCGCGGCGACCGGGAGGATGCTGATCGCCCCGCGCATCTCACACGATCGCAGCAGCCGCGTGGCCAGCAGTCGCCAGGCCTCGTCGTCCCACAACAGGCCGGCGCCATGGCCGGCCAGCCACAGCCAATAAAGTTCCTCCTCCGGCGCCAGTTCCTCGGTGGTGAACGCCGATACCGCCCTGCGCAATACGGGAACCCCGGCGCCGCGGCCTTCGACGATGACCAGCGTCAGTCCGTCCAGCAGGAGGTCCGAGGCGCGCGGCACCGACGCCGCGGGCACCCGGCGAGCGCTGCGGGCGATCTCCGTGATCCGGCACTCGTCACCGAGCCGGCCGGCGAGCATCGCCGCGGCCAGGGCTTGCAGATAGACATCCCTCGCGCGGGAGACGTCGATGGACTCGAATCGGCGGGCCGCGCGCAGCAGCAAAGGGGCGGCTCCACCACCGAAACTGCGGGCGAAGGCGATCTGCCCTCGCAACAGTTCACTGTTGGCGGCCCGCAGCTCGTTCTCGGGTCCCCGGTCGGCCAGCGCGAGGAGGCCGAGAGCGCTGTCGTACGCGCCGGCCTGCTGCTTGGCGCGTGCCGCACGCAGCGCCCGCTCCGCCCTGGATGCGGGGTCGGCGGTGAGCGCGACCGACCGCTCCAGGAATGCCCCGGCGGCTGCCACACCACCACGGGCCAGGGCCCGGTGTGCCGACCCCTCGAGCTCCGCCGCGGCTTCCTCGTCGAAGCCGACGGCCGCCTGCGCGCGGTGCCAGGCGCGCCGGTCCGGTTCCGAGGGGGCGGTGACGTCCGCCAGAGCCCGGTGCGCGGCCCGCCGCTGCGACGGCGGCACCGCCTGATAGACGGCCGACCGCACCAGGGGATGGCGGAAGACCACCCGCGTGCCGATGGAGAGCAGCCCGTCCGTCTCGGCCGCCGCTGCGGCCGAGACCCCGATTCCCAGGCGGGCGGCCGCGCGCCACAGCAGTGCGGAGTCGCCCGTCGGTTCCGCCGCGGCCACCAGGAGCAGCATGCGGGTGGCCGCCGGAAGGCGGAGGACCCTGCTACGGAAACTGTCCTCGATGCGCCCCGGCACGGCTGAGGTGTCGGTCGGACCGAAACCGCCCGCGAAGCCGGCGGCCGTCAGGGTCCGGGGCAGTTCGAGCAGGGCCAGCGGACTGCCCCGGGCCTCGGCGGCGATCCTCTCCACGACCACCTCGTCCAACGGCACGTGCAGCGCCGAGTGCAGCAAGGCGCGGGCGTCCCCGGGGCCGAGTCCGGTCAGCACCACCTCCTGCAACCCGCGTAGACCGCCGGCGGCGCGGCGAGTGGCGAACACGAGGCCGAGGGGCTCGGCGCCGACGCGGTGCGCCACGAACGTGAGCGCCTGGGCCGAACCGGGATCGAGCCACTGGGCGTCGTCGATCACACAGATCAGCGGTTGGCGGGCGGCCGCCTCGGACAGCAACCCCAGTACGGCCAGGCTCAGCATGAGGCGGTCCGGCGCCGCTCCGGTCCGCAGCCCGAATGCCGCGGACAGCGCGTCCTGCTGCGGTCCGGGCAGGTGCTCCAGCGTGGCCAGGAACGGCGCGCAGACCTGATGCAACCCCCCGAACGGCAGTTCCGCCTCCGCTTCCACGCCGGCGGCTCGCACCACGTGGAAGCCGACCGCGGTCGAGGCCATGTGGTCGAGCAGCGCGGACTTGCCGATACCGGGCTCACCGACGACCACGAGAGCGCCACCCCGTCCGGCCTTGACGGCATCCTGCCAGCGGTCGAACAACGCGCACTCGGCACGCCGGCCCAGCAGATCCGCGGGACGCCCCGGCACCACCATGCTCCCAATCTACTCGCGGCGTCCCGTCCGCACCTCTCCTACCTGGGCTTATGCCGACACCGTCGGGAAGGCCGCGGCCGGGTTGCCGAGCCCGTGCGTGAGTCCCGCCGCCGGCGAGCCGAGCGCGAGCACCCGCTCGCACCGGCCGGCCTCCGGCTGGATGTTCTCGAGATCGAAGAACAGCCCCTCCAGCGGATGAAGCGCGAGGTCACCGGTGGCCGGTTCTTGCGCCTTTCGAGCCGAAGAACGACCAGGATCAGTGATCGTCAGCGGTGTGATCATGAGGGCGCTAGGTTGTGGTCGGAGGTGACCATGCTGGAAGTTCTCGGGCTGGACCAGCCTGCCGAGGCGTTGTACATCATCCTGGTCGACAACCCGCCCATGTCCGTCGAGGAGTTGTACCGCCGTACCGGCATCGAGCCCGACACCGCCGTCGCCGCCCTGGTGCGGCTGGAGGACGGCGGGCTGATATCCCGGCTGCCCGGCAGCCCTCCCATGTACACCGCGATGCCACCCGACCACGCCCTGGAAGTACTTCTGCTCGCTCGCGAACGCGACATCCACCGGGTGCGTGCGCTGACCGAGCGGCTGACACAGCGGCACCGCGAGGCTCGTCGCGGCCGGGACTCGACGTCGCTGATCCAGGTGGTCACGGGCCGCGACGGCGTCGCCCGCTGCGGGCAGCAGTTGTTCAAACGGGCCGAGCGGGAGATCCGTGGCATCGACGCGCCTCCCTACGCCCAGGCCAGTGACGGCGAACGCGTCAACTCCGCCACCGCCGTGGCCGGACGCAGCGTTCGCAGCCGCTTCATCCATGCCCGGGACACCCTCAGCATGCCCGGTGTCGTGGAGCGGGTGGAGGTCGACATCTCGGCGGGCGAGGAGGTCCGGTTCCTGCCCGAGGCCCCGATGAAGCTGATCATCGCGGACGACCAGGCGGCGCTGATTCCGCTGCTGGCCACACCTCAGGTTCTGGACGCGTGCATTCTGGTCCATCCCTCCGCCCTGCTCGACGCGCTGTCCACCCTCTTCGAGTCACTGTGGGAGCAGGCGCAGCCCTACCTGCCGGGAAGACCGGCGTCGGTCGGCCCGAACGAGTTCGTCAACGACGAGGAGCGGCGGATCATCTCCCTGTTAGCCATGGGTATGTCGGACGAGGCCATCGCCCGCCAACTGGGAATCGGCCACCGCACGGTGCAACGCCGGGTCCAGGCACTGCTAGGCCGGCTGGGGGCGGCGAGCCGGTTCCAGGCCGGAGTGCTCGCCGCCAGCCGCGGCTGGTGGCGGCCGGATCATGAACAGCGCGCCGCGCCCCTGGCGTTGAGCGCCGAGCCCGGTCGCGCCGGTCCGTGAGGCGCGGTGCGCGAGCAGCCGTGGCCCGGCGGTGCGCGAGGCGCTCCGCCGGGCCGGGCCGGCCGGCCGTGTTCCGGCCGGCCCCGTCTCACCTCGCCCGCAGGCGGAAGTCCGACGTGACCACTCCCCCCTTCACCAGCCGGATCGACCGGGTCGCGGGCCGGTAGCCGTCGGCCCGCACGACCACCCGCACGGGGCCGCCCTTCACCGGCGACCACGCGGAGTACGTGCCGTCCTGAGCGGTCGTCGCGGTCAGAGCGCCGGCCGGGCCGTCGATGTCGATCGTGGCACCCTCGAGGGGCGCCACCCCGCCCGCGGGCGTCGAACCGGAGACGGTCCCGGTCAATCGGCCCCAGCCGGCCGGCGGTACCACCGTCATGGCCACCGGCAGTGACACCGCGCCGTACGGGGTGTCCGTGTCGACGACGAGCGCGGCCCGGTGTGCGCCGGCGTCGGCGGCGGTCATCGCCCCGGCGTCGAGGGTCAGCCGTATCCGGGCCGACCCGTGCGCTTCGACCGTGAGCTTCCCGGCCGATTCCGCGAGCCACGGCACGTCGCCATGTGCCTGGTCCCAGCCCGGCAGTTCGCGCACGGCCCGCTGCGGCACGCTGTAGGCGTCCATGCCGCCGATCGCGAACCAGCCGGGCGCGGACTGGGCGCCGAGCACGGGTTCGGCCAGGTTGGGCAGCGCGGACCAGGTGTCGGTGGCCGGGTCGTAGGCGTGTGCCTCGTTGGTCAGCGCGCCGGCGCTGACCTCGAAGCCACCGGCGACCAGCAGTTGGCCGTCGGCCGCCGTCCCGGTGGCGCCCCAGACATCGGCCGGGGCGTCGGCCACCCGGTGCCAGGTCCCGCTCGCCCGGTCCAGCGCGTAGGCGTGGTCGGTGGCCTGTGGGGAGTGGCCGTTGGGCTCGTAGGCACCGCCCGCGCAGTAGGCCACGCCGTCCGCGACGCCGCACACCGGGTACGAGATCGGCTCCGGGTAGGGCTTGCCTGCCGACCAGGTGTCGGTCGCGGGGTCGTAGACCTGGACGTCGGCGCTGCCGCAGTCGGTCCGGTCGCAGCCGCCGATCACGTACAGCCGGTCACCGAGGACGACCGAGCCCGCGGCGCCGTACGCCTCGGGCGCGTCCGCGATCTGCGACCAGGTGTCGGTGACCGGGTCGTAGACCTCGCCGCCCGCGATGGGCGCCCCCGAGGCGTCGCGTCCGCCGGTGACGTACAGCTTGCCCCGGATGAAACCGTAGGCGGGCCCGAGGCGCCTGGTGGCCGGCGCCGTGAGTGCGCGCCAGGTCGCGGTGCCCGGATCGTAGGCGGAGAAGGCACCGCTCCACTGGCCACCCGGTGCCTCACCGAGGCCGGCGTACAGCGTGCCGTCGTCGACCGCGGCGATCCCCGCGAAGGTCCCGGTCGGCAGGTCGGTCAGCGCGGACCATCCCTGCCCGGCCGGGGTGGGGGTTGCGGACGCCGGTGCGGCGGCGGTGCGCGGCAGGGTGTTCGGGGTGAGTGCCGCTCTGGCGTGCCGGGCGGGGACACCGGTCGATGCCGCCGGAGTGCCGCCGAGGTTCTGCTCACCGAGCGAGACGGTGGCGGGCGTGCCGCCGGTGTTGTGAACCGTCACCGTGACGTTCTTCCTGGCACCCCAGGGCACGTCGGCCGTCACCGACCGGACGTCGTAGCGCAGTTGAGCCGGGTGCAGGGTGAAGTCGGCCGTCGTGACGGTGTCGGCCCGCACCCTGACCGTGTCGGTGACAGGCGGGTATCCGAAGCCGGGCAGACCCGCGGTGAATTTCTGCGGGCCCGTGCGCGACGAGAACAGCCAGTAGAGGCCGTCGCCGCGTGCCGGGTCGCCCGGCGCGGCCACCATGCGGCCATTGTCGGCGGCGACCGCGGCGGCGGCGACGGTCGCGCCGAGGACGCCGTGACCGGAGTTGGCGTCGTCGATCCGTCCGACCAGCAGCCCGCCGGGGCGGGTGACCAGGGCCGGGGTTCCGACTCTCACGTCGTCGATCTGCCAGATGCCGGTCAGTGAGCCCTCGAAGTGGAATCTGACGCGTACCGACTTCTTGCCCGCGTACGAAGTCAGCGGCACCGCTTCGTGAGCCGGACCGGAGACGATGTCCGTGTGGTGCCACAGGGTGGTCCAGGTCGCGCCGCCGTCGGTGCTCGCGTCCACGTCCGCGGTCAGGTCGCCGACCCGGTAGAGCGAGGGCAACGCCGTGTCGAACTGCAGCTCGGGGGCCCGCTCGGCGCTGAAGTCGTAGCTGGGGCTGATGAGTTCGGTGTCGGCGGGTGCCCAGCCCAGCGCGAAGTCGTCCACTTCGGCGAACCGGCCGGTACCGCCGGTCTGGTTGCCCCGGTTGAGCGGGTCGTCGAACTGCCAGCCGCCGGCGGCGGTGTTGTCGCGGACCGTCCACCCGTCGGGCCTGGCCGCGGTCGGGAAGGACTGCGACTCGCCACCGTGGTAGGTCATTTCGTAGCCGGGAGCCAGTGTGCCCGTGGTGTCGAGCGGCAGTGTCAGGTCGGCGGTCCGCGGGGCGGACCTCACCGGGGCAGTGGTGTCGGCGGCGCGATAGCCGGGATAGAGCGCCGTGGCGTGCAGCGTGTAGGTGTGGTTCTCGGGCACGCGGACCGCGTACCGGCCGGTCGCCGGGTCGGTGAAGAACGTGCCGGGCACACCGTCGACCGTGAGCCGGGCGTAGACGCCCCAGCCGTGCCGCCCGCCGTCGCGGACGGTGCCGGACAAGGTCTGTGAGGGCAGGGCGGTCAGCGCCACGTTCTTGGTCAGTGTGGCACCGTCGTCCACGCGGACCGTGCCGAGGCCGGTGTCCTTGTAGCCGAAGGCGCTGATCGTCAGAGCGTACGAGCCCGCCGGTATGTCCAGCCGGTAGGCGCCCTGCGCGTCGGTGGTCGCCCGGTGGTCGCCGAGCGCGACCGTGGCGCCGGGCACCGGCCGGCCGGTGCCCGCGTCGGTGACCGAGCCGGAGACGGTGCCGTGCGGACCGGGGCGGAACGCGGTGGTGCCGTCCGGTGTGCCCAGCCCGCTCGGTCCGTCGTAGCCGGGCTGCGCGGAGCAGGTGAAGGCGGGCGTGCAGTCGGGGGTCGGGCCGTGGCCGCACACCGAGCGGTCGGCGCAACTGGCGTCGTCGCCCCGGGTCACGTCGTGGAGGGCGCCGGGCGCCTGGTACGGGTAGGCGGCCGGGTATGTTCCGGAGACGGGGGTGCCGGCCAGCGCGTACACGCCGGCGATGATCGGCGCGGAGGCGCTGGTGCCCCCGTAGACGTTCCAGCCGCCGTCGGAGAAGGAGTTGTAGACCGCCACGCCGGTGGCCGGGTCCGCGACGGCGCTGACATCCGCGACCGAGCGGCCCGCGCAGTCGACGGCCGACTGGAAGGCGGGTTTGGGCTCGACGTCCGAGCAGCCCGATCCGGGCGCGCCCCAGTGCTGCTGACCTCCGCCGTCGACGGTGGTCGCGTTCCACACCGACTCGTTCCAGCCGCGGGTACTGCCGTCGCGCACCAGCGAGGTGCCGCCCACCGCCGTCACGTACGGTGACGACGCCGGGTAGCTGGCGCCGTAGCCGTCGTCACCGGAGCTGAAGACGACCGCGACTCCTGGGTGGTTGAAGTACGCCTCGTCGTAAGCCAGTTGGCCACTGTCGTCGCTGTAGCCGCCCCAGGAGTTGGAGACGTAGCGCGCGCCCAGGGACACGGCGGTGTTCTCGGCCGTGCCCAGATCGTCGGAGGACGCGCTGTCGGCCTCGACGAGCAGGAGGTGCGCGTCGGGTGCGATCGCCGAGACCATGTCGAGGTCGAGGGAGATCTCGCCCGCCCAGCCGTCGTCCGCGGCCGGGTAGGCGGCGGCGCCGTGTTCGTCCACCTTGCGGAAGCAGCCGTTGTCCGAGGTGCAGGCGGGCAGCCCGTACTGCCCGCGGTAGACGGCGAGATCGGCCTCGGCACCGGGGTTGTCGTAGGCGTCGACGATGGCGATCGTGGCCCCGGCCCCGCCGTCGGCCGGCAGCCCGTAGGCCGCGCGCAGTTCGGACGGGGAGTAGCCGTCGGGGTCCGTCTGGCCGGCCGCGGCGCGGCGCAGGCCGAGTGTGGCGGGGACGTCGGTGCGGCGCAGGGCGAAACACGTGAAGGAGCCGGGTCGGGGTGTGCCGCAGGCGGGCTCGGCGGAGACGGCGGTCGCCGAGGAGGCGGACGGCCCGGACGTGGAGGGCGCGGCGAGGGCCCGTCCGGGCAGCAGTGCCACCAGGACGGCAAGGACGGCGGCGGCCACCGCGGCCGCGACGGACCGGGGGCGAGACGGTCTGCGCCGCCCTGGTCCGGCGGGCGATCTGTGCAGCAAGGACGGCTCCAGAGGTGACGGGGCGGGGGCCCGTGGGCCCGGCTTCGTTCGGCACACGGGCGTTCAGCGGAAGAGACGTGTTGACCAGCACAAAAGTCCATCCATTCGCATCGGCCGGTCAACGCGGACGGCTGGCGGTTTGACGCCGTGTCGTATTCACGCCTTCGACACATTCCGGTGAACACGGGCCTGCAGCAGGCGTTTTGTGTCCGCTCAACGGACAGAAGGAATCGCGCATTCCCTGCGAAACGCGACTGAATCACGACCGGAAGATACCGGGACGGCACCTCAATATTGACGTTCAGTCACCACGGTCACAGAAAGCAGATGATTGACACACGAATTACTGGTCCCGCTAATAGCCCCCGGTGAATACCGAGACATTCACCGTCGCCCGAGAGCCGTGTACGGGTCGACCCCAGCAACCACGCATGGGAGTCACACGTTGCGCACCACAGGCACGACAACGCGAACCAGATCCCCTCTCAGACGAACGATATCCACCGGCCTGGCCGTCCTCGGCGCCACCGCGATGGCGCTGCTCGGCCTGCAGGCACCGGCGTCCGCCTCGGACGCCGCGCCCGCCTCCGTCGCCGCCTCCGCCGCCTCGAACGGCGCACGCCCGCTCTTCGAGCCGACCTGCGCCGTACCCAAGCGCAGCCACTTCTCCTGCTTCGCCCTGCGCCGCTCCGACGTGAAGTCGGTCAAGGGCGTTATGCGGTCGGCGGACACACCCAACGGCTACGGGGCCGCCGATCTGCAGAGCGCCTACAACCTGGCCGCCGACGGCGGTGGCGGGCAGACCGTCGCCATCGTCGACGCCTTCGACGACCCCAGCGCGGAGGCGGACCTCGCCGTCTACCGCGAGCAGTACGGACTGCCGGCCTGCACCACGGACAACGGCTGCTTCCACAAGGTCAGTCAGCGGGGCGGGACCGACTATCCCGATCCCGACCCCGGCTGGGCCGGCGAGATCTCCCTCGACCTCGACATGGTCTCCGCGGTCGCGCCCAACGCCCACATCCTGCTGGTCGAGGCGGACGACAACAGCTTCGAGAGTCTGTCCTCGGCGGTCGACGAAGCCGTCGCGCTCGGCGCGAAGTTCGTCTCCAACTCCTACGGCAGCGACTACCGCGGCGGCAACGGTGAGGACCCCTCCGAGACCACCACGCTGGACGCCCACTACAACCACCCGGGTGTCGCGATCACCGCGTCCACGGGCGACTACGCCTACGGCGTCGGCTACCCGGCGGCCTCCCAGTACGTGACCTCCGTGGGCGGCACCACGCTGACCCGGGCCCCCTCCACCCCGCGCGGCTGGACCGAGTCCGCCTGGAACCTCGCCGGCTCCGGCTGCTCCCTCTACGAGCCCAAGCCGGCGTTCCAGCACGACACCGGCTGTGACAACCGGGCGCTCGCCGACGTCTCCGCCGTCGCGGAGGACGTGGCGGTCTACCAGACCTACGGCAATGGCGGCTGGGCCGTCTACGGCGGCACCAGCGTCTCCGCGCCCATCATCGCGTCGGTGTACGCCGACGCCGGAACCCCCGTAGCCGGCACCTACCCGAACTCCTACCCCTACGCGACGCACGCCGGGATCAACGACATCACCACCGGCAGCAACGGCAGTTGCTCCCCGTCGTACCTGTGCAACGGCACCGACGGCTACGACGGTCCCACCGGTCTCGGCACGCCCGCCGGTCTGTCCGCGTTCCGCAGCGGCCCGCACGGCGTGATCTCCGGCAGCGTGACGGACACCACCACCGGCAAGCCCGTCGGCGGGGCCACCGTCAGCGCGGGCACCAACGTCGCCCAAACCGACGCCTCCGGCGCGTACTCCCTGACGGTGCCGACCGGCACCTACGACGTCACCGTCCAGGCGTTCGGATACGCCGACGGCTCGGCCGACAAGGTCGTGGTCGACGACGGCGCCACGCTCACCAAGAGCTTCTCCCTCACCCCGGTGCCCAGCCGGACCGTCGCAGGCAAGGTCGTCGACGGCTCCGGTCACGGATGGCCGCTCTACGCCAAGATCACCGCGGACGGCGTGCCCGGCTCCGTGTGGACCGACCCGGCCACCGGCTCCTACAGCCTCGACCTGCCCGAGGGGCACACGTACACCCTGCACGTCGCCACGGCCTCCACCGGCTACCGCGCCGTCACCAAGAAGATCGACGTCGGCGGCTCCGACCAGACCGTCGGCTTCTCCGTCCCCGTCGACTCGTGGGCCACCAGCACGCCCGGATATCAGGTCCACGACACCGGCAGCACCGAGCCCTTCGACGCCACCGACGCCCCGCCGACAGGCTGGAGCGTGGTCAACGCGGACGGGACAGAGGGGGGTTGGCAGTTCGACGACCCCGGCAACCGCGGCAACGGCACCGGCGGTGACGGCGCGTTCGCCGTCGTCGACAGCGACCACTTCGGTGGCGCGGCCTCCCAGGACACCTCGCTGATGACCCCGGTCTACGACTTCAGCGGCAAGGACAACCCCGAACTGGCCTTCAACACCCAGTACCAGCAGTTCACCAACCAGACCGCCGAGGTCGAGGCGACCGGGGACGGCGGCAAGACCTGGACCAAGGTCTGGACCGCGGGTTCATCGATCCTCCCCGGTCAGCGGATCACCGTCCCCCTCACCGACTTCGCGGGCAAGTCCGCGGTGCGGTTGCGCTTCCACTTCACCTCGCACTTCGGCTGGTGGTGGTCCGTCGACAACGTTCTCATCGGAGACCGCGAGGTCACACCCACACCCGGTGGCCTCGTCGTCGGCACCGTGACCGACGCGAACACCGCCACCGGCGTGGTCGGTGCCACCGTCACGAGCCAGGACAAGCCCGCCGAGCGGACCACGACGGTCGCCACCCCGGACGACCCCAACCTCCCCGACGGCTTCTACTCACTCCTCTCGACCACCTTCGGCAGCCACACCTTCACCGCGGCCAAGTCCAAGTACACCTCCCTCTCCAAGGCGGCGAAGGTCGGCGCCGACAGCACGGTCACGGCCGACTTCGCACTCAAGGCCGGGAAAATCACCATCACCCCGGCCTCCGTCGCCGCCACCGTCGCCTGGGGTGGGTCCAAGACGCAGAACCTGACGGTGAAGAACACGGGCGGCGCGCCCGCGACGGTCAAGCTCGGCGAGCAGTCCGGCGCCTTCACCCAGCAGGGCGAGGGCGCGGCCCTGCGGACCGTCAAGGGTGACTTCACCCCGCTGTCCAGCAAGGCCCACGCCAAGAGCGGCACGGCCAAGCCCGCCGCCGTCCCGGCCGACGGCCCGTGGCAGGCGGTCCCGGACTTCCCGGGCGCCATCATGGACAACGCTGTCAGCGCGTATGACGGCAAGGTCTACTCGGCCTTCGGGTACACGGGATCGGCCGACAGCAAGGACATGTACGTCCTGGACCCGGTCGCCGGCGGCTGGACGAAGCTGGCGAGCGCGTCCGACACCCGCGAGGACCCCGCGCACGGCTTCATCGACGGCAAGTTCTATGCCGTCGGCGGCTGGGCCTCGTCCGGCAACCCCGACGCGAAGCTGGAGATCTACGACCCGGGTTCGGACAGCTGGACCACCGGCGCGTCCGCGCCCAAGCCGTACGCCGGCTCCGGGAGCACCGTCCTCGACGGCAAGCTCTACATGATCGGCGGATGCGGCGCCGACTCCTGCGGCACCACCGACGCCAGTGTCTACGACCCCAAGGCCGACACCTGGTCCAAGATCGCCGCCTACCCCGAGCCGATCTCGTGGCAGGCCTGCGGCGCCATCGACGACCTGCTCTACTGCGCGGGCGGTCTGGGCTCCGGCAACAGCGATGTGACCCACACCTACGTCTACGACCCGGGGGCCGACAGCTGGTCCCAGCTCGCCGACATGCCCGCCGCGCAGTGGGGTTCGGCCTCCACCGCGGCCAACGGGCAGCTGCTGCTGGCCGGCGGTGTCGGCAACAACGCGCTCACCAACCGCAGCCAGGCCTTCGACCCGAAGGCGGGCACCTGGAGCGCGCTTCCCAATCCCACCGTGCCCACGTACCGGGGCGGCGGCGCCCCCGGCTTCTACAAGGTCGGCGGCGGCACCGCGCCCAGCACCCCGACATCGAAGGCCGAGCTGCTTCCCGGCTACGACCAGACCGGATCGGGCGACATCACCTGGCTGGGCGAAAGCACCCGGCAGCTCACCCTGGAGCCCGGCGCGAAGGCGACCGTCACCGTCTCCCTGGACGCCTCGGTCCCCGAGGTGACCCAGCCCGGTGACCTGACCGCCGCCCTCACCGTGGGCACCGACACGCCGTACTCCGTGCCGCGCGTACCGGTCAGCCTGCACGTCAACCCGCCCAAGACCTGGGGCAAGATCACCGGAACCGTCCTGGGGGCAACGTCGTCCGGCGGCACCGCGCCGCTGGCCGGGGCGACCGTCCAGATCGACAGCTGGGCCTCGACGTACACCCTCACCACCGCTGCGGACGGCACGTACGCCCTGTGGCTCGACGCCCGCAACAATCCGCTGACCGTCATCGTCGCCAAGGACGGCTACCAGCCGACCGTGGCCACGGTGAAGATCCAGAAGGGAGCGACGGTCACCAGCAACTTCACCCTGAAGCGCAAGTAGCGCGGAAGACCACGACAGGGCGCCGACAGCTCCTGGAACCGCGCTGTCGGCGCACGCCGGGCCTGAAGGGCGGGCCGGTCCTCGCGGACCGGCCCGCCCGTCCTTCACCGTCCTGATCCCGCTCCGGAGCGGGATCAGGACGTGTGCGCAACGGTTCCGGCGGCCGCGCCTTCGCCGATGCCGGCGCTCACGTGCGGAGAAGTCGTCACGGCATGTCCTCGAACCTTTTTCCTCCTTGTACGTGGTCCCAGACCTCGCGGGCCGTCCGCCTTGTACGTGGTCCCAGACCTCGCGGGCCGTCCGCCTTGTACGTGGTCCCAGACCTCGGGGGCCGTCCGCCTTGTACGTGGTCCCAGACCTCGGGGGCCGTCCGCGTCCGCACACGCGACGCCGGACCCGTACCGCGCGTCGGGCATACGATGTTGCCCATGACGCAAGACGATGGGGAGCTGGACAGCCTCGTACGCAAACGCATCCGCGCTCTGCGTGTGGCGCAGGGCTGGTCCCTGGAGGAGCTGGCCACCCGCGCCCGCCTCAGCCAGTCCTCACTGAGCCGGATCGAGAACGGCCGGCGCCGCCTCGCACTGGATCAGCTGGTCATCCTCGCCCGCGCCCTGGACACCACGTTGGACCAGCTCGTGGAGACCGCCGCCGACGACGTGGTCACCAGCCCGATGATCGACAGCGCACACAGCCTGATGCGCTGGCCCGTGAAGGGTGATCCCGGTATGAACGTGGTGCGCCAGCGCATGACCGAACCACCACCGGAGAACCCGGCGCGCATGCGTGCCCACCCGGGGCGCGAATGGCTCGTCGTCCTCTCCGGCACGGCGATCCTCATGCTCGGCCACCGCCGCTTCCGCATCGAGACCAACCAGGCCGCCGAGTTCCCCACGATGATGCCGCACGCGATCGGCGCCGAGGGCGGACCCTGCGAGATCCTGGGCATCTTCGACCGCGACGCCCGCCGCGGCCACCTGCGCGAGGACGGCGACTGACGCCCGGGACACTCGCGAACGACGGCGCGGGTCCCGGAGCGGTGGCAATCTTGCGCGTGGGGCAGCACACCCGACCATCTCCTTGCGCAGACGGCAAGAGACCGTGCCGCAGGCGCATGGCTGTCCTAGCGTGCACGCATGAACCGAGCTCACCCGCACACGCCCCACCACGGCGCCCCGCACGACCGCCGGCAGGAACAGGGAACCGACGGCCAGGCGGAGATCCTCGATCTCGACGCCGAGGTCCTCGCGGAGCACATCGCCTCCATCACCGCGTGGCTGCCGCTCAGGACCGGCCCGCGCCGGATCGTGGATCTGGGCTGCGGCACGGGCGCGGGCACCTTCGCCCTCCTCGACCGCTTCCCCGACGCGCACGTCACCGCCGTCGACGCGTCCGCCGAACACCTCCGGCACCTGCGCGAAAAGGCTCGCGCCCGCGGTGTGGAGGAGCACGTACGCACCGTGCAGGCCGACCTCGACCACCCCGCGTGGCCCGACCTCGGATCACCGGAACTGGTGTGGGCGTCGGCCTCCATGCACCACATGGCCCACCCGGATCGCACACTGCGCACCGTCCACGACGCGCTCGCGCCCGGCGGCCTGTTCGCCGTCGTCGAGCTGGCCGGCTTCCCCCGTTTCCTGCCCGAAAACGCCCCCGCGGAACGGCCCGGCCTGGAAGAGCGCTGCCACACCGCGAGCGACCGCTTCCACGCCGAGCACGTACCCCACCGCGGCGCCGACTGGGGGCCGATGCTGACCGCCGCCGGATTCACGGTCGAGAGCGAACGCACCATCACCGTGGACATCGACGGCTCCCGCAGCGAAGCCATCGGCCGCTACGCCCTCGGCAGCCTGCGGCGCATCCGCGGCGCCGCCGCGGATGCGCTCTCCCCCGACGACCTCACCGCACTCGACCAACTCCTCGACACCGGCGGCCCGCACAGCATCCTGCGCCGCGACGACCTGACGGTGCGCACCGAACGCACCGTCTGGGCAGCACGCCGCACCTAGACCGTGTCGCCGGCGGGCGGCGCCGGCACAGGACGGAACCTAGTCCGTCACACGGAACAGGTGGCTCCCCGCGCCAACCGTGAAGTGGGCGTAGCCGCCCCCGCGTTCGCCGGCCGTCGCGGCCGCGGGTGCGTGTACCTTCTGACGGCCGCCGACCGGTACGAGAACATCGGCGGTCGACCCCACCGGCACGTCGACGCGCAGGGTGAGGTGTCCCCGGGTCCGCGTCCACGACGAGGTGATCCGGCCGAGCGGTGACTCGACATGGGCGGAGGCGTGTGTCAGATCGCCGACGACACGGGGGTGAATCGTCACCTTCGTGTAGCCGGGCGCGGTGGGTTCGATGCCGGCGACATCCTGGTAGAGCCAGTCGTCCACCGTTCCGAGGAAGGCGTGGTCGTGCGAGCGCGAGTTCGCGTTCCACTCCTCCCACATGGTCGTGGCTCCCAGGCCCTCGAACCAGTACCCCCAGCCGGGGTAGGTCGGGTTGGTGGCCACCGTGTAGGCCAGATCGGCGTGCCCGGCGTCGGTGAGGACCGGAAGGAGCACCTTGGTGCCGAGCGCGCCGGTGTCCAGGTGGTCGGCGCGGGCGTGGATGTCGGCGACGAGGTTGTCGATCACCGCTCGGCGGTGCTCCTTGGGCACCAGGCCGAAGCTCAGCGGGAGCAGGTTCGACGTCTGCCGGTAGCCGGCGGCCTCGTCGTCGTAGTAGGCCCCCTTGTCCCGGTCGTAGAAGGTGGCGTTGAAGGTGTCCTTGACCTTGGCGGCGAACCCGTCGAAGTGCCGCGCGTCGGCGTCGTGGCCCAGCGCCTTCGCCATCGTCGCGAGCCGTGTCGCGGTGAGGTAGATGTACGCGGTTCCTGAAAGCCGGGTGCCCTCCGGCGCGTTGGCGCCTTCCGGGGAGAGCCAGTCGCCGTAGCTGAAGCCGGTGTAGATGCCGCCGGTGCCGGCGATGTCGTGCTCGTAGTAGGCCAGCCAGGCCTTCATCCCGTCGTAGTTCTCGGCTACCGCCTTGGTGTCGCCGTAATACCAGTACAGGTCCCAGTTGCCGAGCACGTAACTGGCCGACCAGACGGGGTCCTTGACCTTCTTGCCGGACTCGGTGGTGGGCACGGTCGGGCCGATCGATCCGTCACTGTTCTGGTCATCGCGGTGGGAGCGCATCCAGCTCTCGTAGAAGTTCCGCATGTCGAAGTTCGCGATCGCCGAGTCCGCGTACAGGAAGCCGTCGGCCGTGTAGGGGCGCTTCTCGTACATGGGTGTGTCGGTCGGGATCGAGTGCAGGTTGTTGAGGATCGTGTCGGCCTGCGCGTCCTGGTAGCGGTTCAGCAGATCGCTCGAGCTGGTGAAGTCGCCGGTGGACGCCACCGCCGTGTGGACCCTCATCCCGTCGACCGACCGGAGGGTGACGCCCTGGGGGACGACGACCTGGGCATAGCGGAAACCGGCGTAGCTGTAGCTCGGCCGGTACTGCTCCACCCCGTCGCCCTTGAGGGTGTACGAGTAGGTCTGCAGAGCCATTCCGAAGGCGCCGGTGTTGTCGACGGTGCCGTCGGCGCGCAGCTTCTCGCCGTAGGTGACGGTGACCGTCGCTCCGGCCGGGCCCTGGACCCCGATGCGCGCCCAGCCGGCCGTGGGGCTGCCGTAGTCGTAGACGTGTGTGCCCTCGGCCGGAGCGGTGGTGTGTTCGGCCTTCAGGTGATCCGTCACCTTGACGGGCGGGAAGCTTTCCGAGCGAAGCGTGCCCTTGGGTCCGTCGACGCCCAGTGCGGGGCGCCAGGTGCTGTCGTCGAAGCCGGGACGGTTCCAGCCGGGCTGCTCCACGCGGGCGTCGTAGGTCTCCCCGAACCAGAGCGACTGCGTGGTCGTCGGCCCGTCGGACACCTTCCATCCGTTGTCGCTGACTATTCGCTGGTGCGTGCCGTCGGTGTAGGTGATGTCCAGTTCCAGCTTCAGCTTGGGCTCGCCCCACCAGGAGGACGCCTGCCACTCGTCCGGGTTGGTCATGGCGTAGAACCCGCGGCCCAGGCTGACCCCGATGGCGTTGCCGCCGGTGCGCAGCGCGTCCGTGACGTCGTACGTCGAGTACAGGACGGTCTTGTCGTACACCGTGAATCCGGGTTCGAGCTCCCGGTCACCGATGCGCCGGCCGTTCAGGTAGAGCTTGTTGTAACCCAGGCCCGCGACATGGGCCCGCGCCGAGGCGACGCGCTTGCCCGCGGTGAACTCGTCCCGCAGCAGCGTCTCCGGTGGGGGCGGTGCCGACACCGACCGGCCCCAGGGGCCTGAGCCGTAGGGGGCGGCGTCGAGGGCGTGCGGCCAGGCCGCGTCGTCGTACCCGGGCTGCTTCCAGCCGTCGTCCGCGGCGTTCGATGCCTTCCAACCGCTGTCGGTGACGAGGTCGGCCGGTGATCCCGCCCCCTCGATGTGCAGACTCCCGAGCACTCCGGCCGGTCCCTGACTGGAGTTCGTCGCCTCCACCGCCAGCACGTTGGTGCCCGCGTGCAGGTACGGGGCGATGTCGATGACGCTCGCCGTCCTCCAGGAGTCCGCGACGCGCGCGGAGCTCGTCACCTCGGCGCCGTCGACGAACAGCGTGAAGTGGTCATCGGCGGTCAGTTGCATCTCCGCCGTGCTGATCTGTGCCCCGGCGGGCAGGTCGAAGCTCCGGCGCAGGTAACGCGTGCCGGCGGGAGCGGAGTCGGACGGGTTGCCTTCGGGGTACCAGATCCAGTGGGCGTCGTCGAGTCGCAGTGCGGGAGCCTTGGCGTGCGCCCCGATCCATGCCCCACGGAAGTCGCCGGGGTCGACGAAAGCCGTCTCGAACCGCGCTTCACCACTCCACGGCGACGCCTTCCCGGCGCGGTCCCAGGCCCGTACGCGCCAGTAGTAGCGCGTACGGGACACGAGAGCGGGACCGCCGTACGTCACGTCGAAGGACCGGGAGGAGCGCACGCGCCCGCTGTCCCACACCTCTCCCCGGCCACCGGGCGACGTCGACACCTCGACCTCGTAAGCCACTTGCTCGTAAGCCACTTGCTCGTCAGCGGTGCGACCGGCCGCGCCACGGCCCGGGGCCGCCCGCCAGCTCAGCCTCGGCCGGGGGACGTCGACCCCCAGTGGCTGCGCCTGGTGCTCGACTTCGAGGTCGCTCACCACGAGCGCCGACCCGCCTGCCGCCAGGCCCCGCTGGAGATCCGGAACGGACACCGCCGCCGCCCCCGGCGTGGCCCCAAGCCCTGACGCGGCCGCTATGAACGACAGCATCAGCCCCACGGCCATCCTGCGCTTCCTCACGCTTGCCTCCCTCGACGGCGGACGGATCGGCGTGCGATGCGTGCGCCGTCTCCCGAATGATTGAAACGTTTCAATCCCCTCGTATGTCACTCAACCACAGGCGTCACGACGGCGACAAGATGTCGTCGGCCGCACTCTTCGCCGGCGCCCCGAACCACCATCCGTGTGCCGCGTACGCCTCATGCGAGGCATCCCGCGCCCGCGACGAACCGCTCCCGAGGCGCGAGGTGTTCACGGCGACGGCCCTGAACGCGTGCAGTGGGTGGACCTTCGGCCGCCCCTCGGTAGCTGTGGCGCATGCCGTGTCCGTGGGGGGACTCTTCTTCCCGAAGCAGTGATCCGCCAGGCGCTCGTCGCGGCGATGCGGTCGCCGGAAGACGTTCAGCCGAACGGCCGTCCTCGCCGCCACCCGGCGAGGACGGCCAAGTCGCTCCGCGGGCTCGCCACCGTTCCCGGCCGGCGCATCGCCGCATCGCCGCATCGCCGCATCGCCAAGGGTCGTTCGACGCAGCGCGGCCCGTGTTCTGCTGTGGCGGTCCGGGGTCACGGTCCGCGTGTGCCCGTGTGCCCGTGTGTTCGCGGGCACGGTGATCGGCTGGTCCCGAGTCCTGCCGCCGGTAGTCGTCCATCGCCGCCGGGAAGGATCGGAGCACTTGGCGCCTTCCCCACGCCCTGTGGCCGGATGGGGGCGTGGTGCAGACCACATCGCACGAATTTCGGCTCGCCCTGCAAGAAGGCAGCGGCTCGGAGGCGGGCACAGTGCCTCACACCGCCCGCAGCGGGTTGTGGCCGCGACCGTTGCCCTCTCCGCCATGGTGAGCGGGTGCGTAGCCCTCGCGGCAGGAACCGGCCACGGTGAGCGGATGTCCGTGCGGGAGGACGACGCGAACGCGGGACAGGAGACACGTACTCGGGAGCCGTCCGCATCCCCCACTACCGGTCCACCGGTGACGCCGGTCCCGAGGAAGCTCCCTGGTGTGGGGCCCGGCTGCGCATCCTCGACCCCGCTCAGCACCCGGTGATCGTCATGGGAGACGCGGCCTCGCTCACCGCCTGAGGACAACCGGTCGTCAACCGCCCCGCGCCGGTGGGTCGGCAGCTACGGATGAGGCTTCTCGGTGTGGTCGGTCACGGCAGGAACTCGACGTACCCGTCGGTGCCGTGCACCCGGATCCGCTGCCCGTCCCGGATCAGCCGGGTGGCCCGGTCCACGCCGACGACGGCCGGCAAACCGTACTCCCTGGCGATCACAGCGCCATGGGTCATCAGGCCGCCCACCTCCGTCACCAGGCCCGCGATCCCGACGAACAGCGGCGACCAGCTGGGGTCCGTGAAGGTCGTGACCAGGATGTCGCCCGCCTCGAGATCGGCCTGCGCCATGTCGAGGATGACGCGGGCCCTTCCCTCGATGGTCCCGGCGGAGACCGGCAGGCCGCTCAGGGCGCCCGGCGGCACGTCGTCGCGCCGGTACGCCCCGGTGACGGCCTCACCGTCCGATGTGAGCACCCGGGGTGGTGTGAGCGCGTGGTACGACCGGAACGCCTCCTTGCGCTGCTGGATGAGCCGGCCGTCCACCCGGTTCGAGCGCACGACGTCGTGGAGTTCCTGGAACGTGAGGTAGAAGATGTCCTCCCGCTCAGGGAGCACGTCGGCCCGCACGAGGCGCTCGGCCTCCGCCAACAGGGCCTGCTTGTAGACGAAGTAGCGGCTGATGATGCCGTACTTCGGATATTCCCGGTACCCGATGAAGGTCCTGACCCGGTCGATCATCCGCTGGGCCTCTTCGGCTTTCCGGTCCCCGTCCGGGAGGGCCCGCAGGCGTGACAGCACGTCCTGTTCCTTCTCCTGCGCCTTCTGCCGCCCTTGCGCGAAGCGCCGCCCGGCGGCGCCCGGCTCGAAGTTCCTGACGTTGTCGAGGATCACTGGCACGAGCGTGGTGGGACGCTCGCTCCACCGTGGCCTCGTGATGTCGATCTCGCCGACGCAGCGCATGCCGTACCTGTCGAGGTAGGACTCGATGGCGTCGCGCGCCTCGGTCCCGCCCGCGAGCTTCGACAGTTCGTCCAGGAAGCCCTCGTCCTCGACACTCCGCAGGAAGGCCACCACCTGCGGCCACGGGCGGATCACGTCCGCGACATCGAGCAGCGCCAGTCCCATCTCCGACGTGACGTTGCCCGGCGCCGACAGCGTGAGCGTGTCAGCCGCGTTCTTCTCGCCCAGCCACTCCCCCAGCTTGTCGTTGAGCCACCAGGTGGCCTCCATCCCCGCCATGATCGCCTGCATGCTCAGCGGATCACCGAGGACGCGCTTGTGCTCCTGGAATGCCTCCAGCAGGAAGTCGAACAACGCCGGTCCGGTCTTCGTCCGGATGTCGCGCTCCAGGGCCGCGGTGGACGTCCGGCTACGCTCGACCAGCTCGGTGACGATGGCCGGATCGGTCTCGATCGAGGCGGAGGCACGGGCGGGCGGCGGCCCGCCGGGACCCGTGTCCGGGAGCGCCGGGACGAAACCGTCGCGCTCGAGGACGGTCTCCAGAGCGTCCCTGACCAGCGGATCGCCTCTCCCCATGACGTCCAGGAGGGCAGCGCGGCCCGCGGGCGAGGCCAGGCGCCGGGCGACGTCGACGAACAGTCTCCCGCCGGCCTCGTGCATCGGCGCCATGGCCGTCAGCTGCCACATGGACACGCCCAGAGGCTTCATGGGATCGGTCATCATCTGCTGATGACCGACGGAGACGTAGACGTGGTTCTCCTGGTCGCCGCTCTCCGGGATGGGGAACAGCGTCGTGATCGGCCGGCTCTGAACGATCTCGAATTCGTCATCGACCAGGCACCATTCGATGTCCTGCGGGCGACCGAAGCGCGCTTCGATCCGCCGCCCGAGCCGCACGAGCTCCAGGGCCTGCGCGTCCGTCAGCGCCGGCTGCTCCTGGAGCCGCGAGTCGATCGCCACCTCCTCCGTACCTCCGGCGGGCAGGGCGTGAACGGCACGCTGTTTGACGGCGATCGCCCTGGTGACGACTTCGCCGTGTCGCACCTTGAAGACGTCCGGGTTCACCAGGCCGGAGACCAGAGCCTCGCCGAGGCCGAAGCCGGCGTCCACGGTGGCGACCTTCCGGTTGCCCGTGACGGGGTCCGCCGTGAACAGGACGCCGGCCGCCCGCGGGAAGACCATCTGCTGCACGACCACGGCCATGTGGACCGCGCGGTGGTCGATACCGTTGCGCCGGCGGTAGGTCACCGCCCGCTCGGTGAACAGTGAGGCCCAGCACCGGCTGACGTGCTGGAGGATCGCCGTCGGCCCCACGACGTTCAGGTACGTGTCCTGCTGGCCGGCGAAGGAGGCCGTCGGCAGGTCCTCCGCCGTCGCGCTGGACCGGACGGCGTAGGCGGCCCGCTCGCCGAGCCGGGCGAGCGCGCGGGTGATCGCGTCGGAGAGATCGTCCGGGACGGCGATCTCCTCGATGGTCCGGCGGATCTGCGCGCCGAGCGTGCGGATCGCCTCCCCGTCGTCCGGGTCCAGGCGCGACAACCGGTCGAGCCGCTCGTCGATCGACGGCACGCCGGCCATGATCCGCCGGAAGGCGTCCGTCGTCACGCAGAAGCCGGCCGGCACACGGATGCCTTCGATCCGCGACAGCCCGCCCAGATGGGCACCCTTGCCGCCGACGGCCGCGACCGGCATGCCGTCGACCTCTTGGAGATCCCACACGTACTGCTCGATCATCGCGACACCTCCGAGGCGGCCGTGTTCCCTCGCACCGCCGCGACCGATCGGATCACCGGCGCCTCCCGCTCCGTCGAACCTCTCGCCGGGCACGTCCTCCCTCTTGCCGAGCACGTCCCCGTCCCCGCCGCCCCGAGTGCTCGCGGCCGCGGCGGCCGGTCCCGCCACTGGTTCGACGTCACCGCGTCCCCGTTACGTCGACAACACACACGCACGTAGTGCTCCCCGTTTCCGCTGGTTGTGGCATCGGCCGACGATTCTGCGCCGCACCGGGGGGCTTGTGGCAAGCCCCCCGGTGCGCTATATCTTGAGAGTGGCAAGGAGACCGAGTTCTCCTTGCCTTCGTTTTTGTCGTCCAGGGGATGGACCGACACGGTTCTCGCGCAGCGGCGGCGCGCGGGAGGCCGGTGCCGAGGATGTGGTGGTGCTCCTCGGGGCGGTTTCAGTCGTCGCGCCCGGCACCACGATCGGGTGCGCTCATGTCCCCGGTCCTGGGCGTGCCGTCGGCGAGCCCGTAACGCAGGTACACGGTGCCTTTCGGACCGGCTGCCGGCGGTTCGAGGAGTGTGAGGTTCGTGGGCACCGCGCCACCGTCGAACACCTTCTTCCCGACGCCGAGCACGACCGGGTGCACCCAGAGGTCGAGACGGTCGAAGAGTTTCTCGCGCAGGAGGGTCTGCACCAGGTCCAGGCTCCCGACGACCTTCACGTGCTCGTGCCGGTCACGCATCTCGCGCACCGCGCCGGGCAGATCCGGGCCGAGCTGAGTGGACCCGGCCCACGAGAGGTCGGGCCTGCCGCGGGAGGCCACGTACTTCGGGACGCTGTTGAAGAGCGTGGCGATCCCGTTGTCCTCGCCGCCCTCCTGGTACGGCCAGTAGGCGGCGAAGATGTCGTACGTCCGCCGGCCGAGCAGAAGGGCGTCCGTGCCCTCGTACGCCGCACCGATCTGCGCCCCCGAGACCTCGTCCACCAGTGGCGCCTGCCAGCCGCCGAACGGGAACCCCACCGGGTCCTCTTCAGGACCGCCCGGCGCCTGCCCGACGAGGTCGAGGGTCGCGAACAGCTCGATATGGATGAGGCCCATGCCTTGCTCCCGATGAGTCGGTCGACTTGGTCGGAAGGTAGACCCGTGGACTCCGTCGGACTCATCGCCGCGTCGGCAACCACCTTCGCAGTCACCGAGCCCAGCGCCGGGCGAAGCCGACGGAACAAGACGCTCTTGGGCGAGGGTGCGCCGCCGGCCGACCGTCATCCCCCGGTCAGACGGTGGTGACCACCTGCTCGTAGGCCAGCCGTGGAGAGCGTGCGAACCACGCGTCCTCCCCCGGTCTGCCGATGTTGACGACGGCGAGGACCGAGTGCTCGCCGTCGCTGAAGAACTCCTTGTCGATGCCCTCCGCGTCGAAACCGGTCATCGGACCCGCGGCCAGGCCGGCGGCGCGGACGCCGATGACGAAGTAGCCCACCTGCAGGGACGCGTTCAGCCTCGCGGACGGTTCGCGGACCGCTCGCTCGACGAAGAGGCTCTTGGCCTGCGGGAAGTGCGGGAACTGAGTGGGCAGTTCCTCGTGGAACTCGAGGTCCGCGGCGAGGATGGCGACGAGCGGGGCGGCCGCTGTCTTCTTGCGGTTGCCTTCGGACAGGTACCCGACCAGACGCTCGCGCGCCTCGGCGGAACGGACCAGCACGATACGCAGCGGCTGCTGGTTCATGGAGGTGGGGCCGTACTTGACCAGGTCGTAGATGGCCTCGACCTGGTCGTCCGTCACCGGCTCGTCGGTGAAGGTGTTGGCGGTCCGTGCCTCCCTGAACAGGAGGTCCTGGGCGGCGGAATCGAGTGTGAGGGACATGGTGAACCTCTTCAGGGTCGAGTGTCTGTGGTTTCTGGGTGCCGGCGAACTGCGAAGCAGAGGAACTGGGCGCTGACACCCAGCAGGTACACGGCGGTCGTGGTCGTCCCGACGAGCCCCCACAGGAGGGGCCCTGAACAGCACCGGGCCAGCAACAGACCGGCCAGTGCGGCACAGGCCGCCATCGGCAGGTGGAAGGCCGCCCAGATCCGCGTGCCTGCCGGAGCGGAATTGCCCGGCGTCATGGACGCGCCGCCGTGTGCGACAGCGGCCAGTGCGACGAAGGCGCACGTCGCGCCGGCAAGGAGCGCCAGGACGTCGGCTTTCCCCGGGGCGCCACGGTCGGACGACGTCACCGCGGTGGCTGTCCACAGCGCCAGGGTGTAGCCGTGCGGGGCCGCGCTCGCGCTCACAGCGTCCCGGAGTCGGCCGCGGTATCCGCGCTGCGGGCCGGTACGGGCACCGGGTCCGGCCGTCCTGGGCTGTGGCCGGCTATCCGTCCGCGACATGGATGACGGCCTCGCCATGCGCGTGCTCCGTCTCGGGCACCCCGTACGCCGGGCGGGCCCGGACGGAGTGGGGTGCGTCGCGGTGCGTCGTGTTCATGAGGCGGTCACCTCCCGATGAGCGACGGTGCCGTCCTGGAGGCCACGCCGTTGCTGCCAGCATCACGGGTGGTGCGGGAGTCGGGCGTCACCCATTCAAGGGATCCTTGCCGTCGCGTCCGACGGTCGGTGCACCGCTTCGGTCGGCTCCGTCGGCGCTGATGGCCCCCTCGATCGCCAGTCGGGTCAGCTCGACCCGCGAGTTGATGCCGAGCTTGGTGAAGATGTGCTTCATGTGCGTGTTGACGGTGTGCACGGACACGTACAACTGGTCGGCCATCGCCCGGTTGGTGAGGCCCTCGACGACGAGCGGGATCAGTTTCCGTTCGGATTCGGTCAGGCTTCCCAGTCCCGGGGGGCCGGCCGTGTGGATCCGTACGGGTGCGGTGCGCACACCGAGCCGGCGCAGGCGCCCCCTGATCCGTTCCTGGTCGCGCCCGGCTCCCGAGGCCGCTGCCAGCCGGCCTGCTTCCTCGAAGTACGGGACCGCCGGTGTCGTGCCGGCCGATTCCGCCATGAGTTCGCCGAGGTCCTCGCAGGCCGCCGCCAGGGCCAACGGCCTGCCGGTGCTCCGGTAGGCCGTGATGGCGGACTCCAGCGCACCGAGGTCGCCGTGGAGCAGGCCGTCCACATGGGCGCGGACCGCCCCGATGATCTGCCGGCTCTCGTCCTGTGCGGCCAGGCCGCCCAGGGCGCCGGACACGGCCCGCGCGAGCGACGGGTCCGCGGCGCGGAGCGCGATGCGTACGATGCCGGGCCAGTGGGACGGGGGCACCGCCAGCAGCCGCGCCGGCTCAGGGCTCTGGAAGCCTGCCGTGAGTGCCGCCGCCGCTTCGCCGTTCGCGCCCTCCGCGTCCGCCAGTCCGGCGCGCGCGAGAGACACCCAAGGGCCGTACCGCTGCGCCGTGTTCGTGCCGAAAACGGTGTCGGCGGCGCGTAGGTGGTCCCTGGCCCTGGTGAGGTCACCGCGTCTGATCTCCACCAACGCCAGTACGGAGCGGGCCTGCGGGTTCTGCAGTGTGATCTCGAGTTCGGCCGCCACCATCAGGCTGGCCTCGGCCTCCACGGCCGCGTCGTCCAGCGCCCCCTGTTCGAGGAGTGCGCAGGCACGGGCGGCATGCCAGTGGGGCAGTGACCAGCCCAGGCCCAGTGCCTCCGCTTCACGCTGTCCCTCCCGCAGGATCCGCTCGGTGTCCGCGAGCCGGTCGGTGGCGGTGAGCACGGTCGCCAGCCACAACGCCGGGATCCGCGGGGGCCGCAGGTAGAGCGCGGCGGACTGGGTGGCGGCGCGTCGGGTGGCTGCCTCGGCGAGCTCGAGGGCGCGGGCCATCCGTCCTCGGTAGAAGGACGTCTGCGACTGGAACACCATGGCGCTGACGACGACGGCCGGGTCATGGCTGCGGTAGGAGACATCGACCAGCCAGGGGCCGGTCTGCTCGGCAGCGGCGATGTCTCCGAGGTACACATGGCCCGTGGCCTTGGTCTTCAGCAGCCGGACGCGCAGGTCGGACGGCAGCGCGGGAAGGTCCAGGGCCCGCTGGAGGTGGGTCATCGCGGCGGCGTCGTCGCCGGCGGCCTGGTGGATCTCGGCGGCCACCAGGCGCAGGTTCGCCTCCTGGAGCGGCTCGAGGCCTTCCGGCAGGGTGGCGTCGACCAGGTCGAGCGCCTCGTGAACCCGGCGGGTCCTGCCCAGATACTCGGCGGCGCCGGTCAGCAGGGTGATGCGGCGGGGGTCGTGCGGGGGCAGCAGTCCGGCGACCCGCTGGGCCAGGTCCGCGGCCGCGTCGGGCGCGGACGACGACAGTTCCCGTACGGCCGTGGTCAGTGTGGTCACGGCATCGTCGTCGACCGGGCCGCCCGACATGACGACGTGCCAGGCCACCTCCGCCGATCGTGCTCCGATGCCGCGCAGACTGTCGGCCGCTTCCCGGTGCAGAGCCATGCGTACGGCCAGGGGCAGGTTCTCGTGGACGGCCTGCCGGATGAGGTCGTGGCGGAAGGCGAGTCGCGGGCCGTCGGCCGAGAGCAGACCGGCGCGCAGGGCGCCCTCGACACCCGACAGCAGGCTGCCGACCTGTCGGCCGAGCATGCGGGCGGCCGTGCCGAGGTCGAATTCGCGGCCGAGGACGGACCCGATCTGGAGCAGGCGTACGGCATCCTCGGGGAGCATGTCCAGCCGCGCCGCGATGCTCCGCCGGAAACTGACGGGTATTCCGTCGTGCAGGAGGCTCGCCTCGCCCGCCTCCGTTCTGGCGGAATCCGTGTCGGCGAACGCGCGGACCAGCTCGATGGCCAGGAAGGGATTTCCCGCGACGGCTCGCAGGAGCCTGGCCAGACCGGGTGACGGCCTCGTCCCGAGGACGTCTGCCGCGATGTCCTGCAGGTCCCCCAGTGGCAGGGGGCCGAGGGTCAGCCAGCGGGCTCCGAGGCGTTCGAGGTCGTCCCGCACCCTGGCCACGGTGGGTCGCTCGGTGTCCGACCGTACGGCCAGCACCCACAGGATCCGTGAGGCGTCCAGACGTCCGGGCAGGGTGCGGAGGACGAAGAGCGTGGCCGGGTCGGCCCATTGCGCGTCGTCCACGAGAACCGCCACCGGGGCGTGCTGAGCCCGGTCCTCCAGAGCGTCCGTGATGCTGTCCAGCAGCCAGAGACGCTGGTCGTCGGTGGCCGCGGCGGCTCGGTGGGAACCGTCGGAGGACTGCAGCGCGGACTGCAGTGCGGCTCCCGCCGCGTACTGGTCGAGTTCGTCGGCCCGTACCGACACCACGTCGAACCCGGACCGCCGCCCCATCTCGTCCAGTTCCCTGAGCAGCCGGCTCTTGCCGACGCCCGGCGCGCCTTCCACCACGACGCAGGCCCCTCGTCCGCCACGCACCGTGTCCAGGGCTTCACGGACAGCGGTGATCTCGCGGTCCCGTCCTCGCAGGCGCAGGCCGGTCAGAGCGTGGTTCCCGCGCCCGCCCGCCTGGGCGCCGGCGTCTGTGCTGCTCATGGGGCAAGCATCGCTCACGGCCGCGTCCACCCTCAACGCCGGTTTCCCGGTGACCGCCGGTTTCACCCGGGTGATCGTCGGCCGCACGCCGTCCTGTCACCCCGTCGCGACGCACGCTCCGTGGCATCCGGATCTCTTGCCCCTGGAGAGGAGCACGACGTGCGTACAGGCAAGGAATACCTGGCAGCGCTGAACGACGGCCGCAAGGTGTGGGTGGGTGACGAGCTCGTCGACAACGTGGCCACGCACCCGAAGACCAGGGCGTACGCCCAGAGCCTCGCGGCCTTCTACGACCTGCACCACCGCCCCGATCTCCAGGACGCCATGACGTTCGTGGACGAGGGTGGCGTGCGGCGGTCCATGACGTGGTTCGAGCACCGTTCCAAGGAGGACCTGCGGCGTAAGCGCCACTACCTGGAGACGGTGCAGCGGGAGCTCGGCGGCGGGGCGATCCCGCGTACACCGGACGTCAACAACTACGTCCTGCTGACCTACGTCGACGACCCGGAGCCGTGGAGCAGCCAGTCCGTCGGGACCGGTGGGAGGGACCTCACCGAGGGGATCCTAGACTTCTGGAACGTGGTACGGGACGGTGACCTCAACGCCACGCCGGCCTTCGTCGACCCCCAGGCGGACCGCTCGCGCGATTCCGCCCAGGCCGAGTCGCCCGCCCTGCGGGTGGTCGCCACGTCGGACGAGGGCATCACCGTGCGGGGTGTGAAGGCGATCAGCACCGGCGCTGCCTTCGGCGACTGGATCCACATCGGCGTCTTCTACCGCCCCGGAATCGTCGCGGAACAGATCATCTACGGGGCGGTGAAGCCCGACACCCCCGGGGTCACCATCATCTGCCGGGAGAGCAACGTCCACGACGGCGAGGAGATCGAGCACCCGCTCGCCTCGCGGGGTGACGAGCTGGACAGCGTCATCGTGTTCGAGGACGTGTTCATCCCCTGGAACCGCGTCTTCCACATCGGTAACCCCCAGCACGCGGCGCTGTACCCGCAGCGTGTCTTCGACTGGCTGCACTACCACTCGCTGGTGCGTGCGATGGTGAAGGCCGAGCTGATGCTCGGCCTGGCCCTGCTGATCACCGAGCACATCGGCACCTACCAGCTGCCGCCGGTCCAGGCCCGGGTCGCCCGGTTCGCCGGCTTCCACCAGACGCTCAAGGCGCATACGGTCGGTTCCGAGGACGAGGGGTTCTTCACCCCCGGCGGCATCTTCAAGCCGAACGTCCTGATGTTCGACTTCGGGCGGGCGTACTACATCGAGCACATCACCGACATGGTCCACGAGCTCCTCGACCTGGCGGGTCGTTCCGCACTCATCTATCCGACCGAGGGGCAGTGGCGGCAGCCCGAACTGCGGCCGTGGCTGGAGGCGTTGCAGACCGGGCCGGTCGGCAGGCCCTACGACCGGCTCAAGATCAGCCGAGTGATCCGCGACATGTTCCTGTCCGACTGGGGCGGCCGCATCAGCACCTTCGAGAACTTCAACGGCACGCCTCTGCTCGCCATCCGGAGTCTCACCATGAAGCGCGCCGAGATGTCCCCGAGCGGCAGCATGGCCGACCTCGCGCGCAAGGTCTGCGGCATCGAGAGCGTGAGCGACGAGCAGGAGACCGTGTACACGGCTCAGGCGAACTACGCCCGGCGCCAGGACGCCGCACGCCCCGACGCCTCGTAGGCCGTGTCGCGAGGCGGGCGGGACTTTCGCAACACGCCCTGGCAAGGGGCCAGGGCCCGGATCAGAGCACACCGCACTCCCGGGCCCTGGCCACCGCACCGCCCCTGTCGTGCGCGTCGAGTTTGCGGAAGATCGCCCGTACCTGTGTCTTGACGGTGTTGTGGGACACGTAGAGCTCGGACGCGATCTCACGCAGGGTCAGCGGGCCGCACAGGGCACGGAGCACCCTCCGCTCCCCCACCGAGAGGTCCTGGGGGCGGGGGGTGGCGGGTGTCATGACCGTGTCCCCGTCCGTTCGGCCGAGCAGGTCCGTCAGTATCCCGGGCGCCTCGCACCGGGCCGCCGCCCGTTCGGCCGCCTCGCGGGCCTCTCGCGCCGCGTCCGTGTTGCGCCGCGCGCTCTCGAGCCGCGACCGCGTGAAGTGGCAGAGGGCGCGTACGTGGGGTTCGCCTCCCGGACGGGTGGAGCCCGCCAGCACCGCTTCCGCGGCGGCCAGGACCCGTTCGGCCTCCTCGGTCTCTCCCTCCTCCAGGAGCAGGGCGGCCCGGCCGATGTAGGCGGCCACGGAGACGAAGTGCCGGCCCAGCCCGAGGGACTCGACCGCCTCGACGGCCTCGTCACCGAGGACGCGTGCCAGTTCGTGCCGTCCGGACAGGAGCGCGCACAGCGTCCGCAGCCCCAGCGCGCGGACGAGCGCCAGTCCGTGCCCGGCGGCATGCGCGTCCCTGGTCGCCTCGGCGAGCAGCGCCTCCGCCTCCTCGTACCGGCAGGTCCACAGCAGCGCGGCACCGCGTGCCGCGCAGGCGAGGGCGCGCCAGGCGGTCAGCGGGAGGGTGCCTGCGACGGCGGCTTCGCCGAGACGGCCGGCGGTCAGCATCTCCCCCTTGAGGCAGCAGGCGACGACCTGAGCGACGGCCGCGGCGTCGGACACGGTGCCGCCTTCACCGATCGCCCGCGATCCCGTCTGCCTCAGCCGGGCCACGTCCAGCCAGCGCCGGGCCGTTTCCGGGGCGCCTCCCGAGAGAGCCGCCATCGCCGCCACGACGCACAGTCGCGCGTCGGCGGCGACCGTGCGGGCCGGCAGGAGGTCCAGCCACTGCGAGACCTGCGCGCCACGGCCTGCCGACACCGCCTTCTCCCAGCCGTCGAGAACCGACGCGACGGCCGAGGACTCGGCGCCGCCCAGCGTCCAGTGCCGTACGGCCGCGGTTGTCTCCCCCCGCCGGGAATACCACTGAGCCGCCGAACGGTGCAGGGACGCGACGGTGTCGGACCCCTCGGACCCCAGGACGTCCGACAGCAGCGCGGACAGTCCTGGGTGGTGCCGGTACACCGACGGATCGGCGGCTACGGGCACCAGCAGTTGCACGGTCCGTGCGAGCTCGCGCAGCAGTACGCCCGCCCGGTCCCCGGCCAGGGCCTGGCACGGCCCGGCACTCAATTCGTCGAGCACACTGGTGCGCAGCAGGAACCGGCGCTGTTCGGCGGTGAGCCGGTCGAGCACCTCGGTGGCCAGATACTCGGTGACGGCTTGGCCACCGCGGGCCAGATTCCCTTCCGTGGCGGCCTCGTTCGCCGGGCGGGCGAGGGTACGCCCCATGATGCAGAGCCCCGCCGCCCATCCCTCCGTGGCCTCGTAGAGCGAGCGCGAGGCGTCCTCCATCGGGGCGGACCCGAGGAGACCGGCGAGCAGGGCCTGTGCCTCCTCGGGGGTGAAGGCCAGTTCGTGCAGGGTGAGTTCGGCGATCAGCCCCCGGGCGCGCAGGGTCGGCAGAGGACTTCCGGGAATGTGCCGGGTCGACAGGACGACACGGAGACCGGGGGGAAGCCTGGTCAGGAAGTCGGCGAGGCTGCGCACCGCGTCGGCGTCCGTGATGGATTCCAGTCCGTCGAGGATCAGCGTGAGCGGTTCCTCCCCGCCCAGTCCGGTCACCAGGCCCGGCAGGATCTCCTCGATCCACGACTCGACCGTCCACCCGTCGCTGTCGAGGCGGCCGGGCAGGTTCGGTCGTACGTGGTGCACCGCTCGCAGGATGCAGGACCACAGCCGGCCCGGGGCGTTGTCGTACGCGTCCAGACTGAGCCAGGCGCACTCTCCACGGGCCGCCAGGACTTGCGACCATTCGGTCAGGAGCACCGTCTTCCCGGCACCGGCCGGCGCGGAGAGCACCACGACGGGCTCGGTCGCCGAGTCGAGCCGGCGCAGCAGGCGCGGGCGTGTCAGCAGATGCGGGGGCTGGGCCGGGGGATGCAGCTTGAAGGTCGCAACGGAGCTGGTCATGGCACTTTCCGTGGAGTCGTCGGGACGGGCGGAGCCCCCGACGCCCATGGCTCGCCTCGCGGGAGCCGGGCATCGGGGGCGGTGGTCCCGGCGGGCCGGTCATGGGCCCGGCGGCGGCCTGCTTCGAACGGCTGCCTCCAGGACCGCCGCCTTCAGGACCGGTGCCGCGGCGCTGGGGCGTGGGGGGGGGGGTGGGGGGGGCCGCCCGGCGGCCGCCGGGCGGCCGGCGCCCCCCCCCCTAAGGGGCGCGCGCCAACCCCGCGCCCTCCGCCGCCGGGGGCGGGGGGGGGGGGGGGGGGGGGTGGGCCGCGGCGCCCCCCCCCCGCCCCGGCGCCCACCCCCCCCCACGCCCTAGTACGCGGCCCTGAGCATGCCGAAGCCGCCCGCGAAGTGGAGCAGCGGTCGGCACTCCGCCTTGTGTGCCCAGTGGCGGACGTCGCCCACGAAGATGGTGTGGTCTCCCCCGGGGAGCGCCTCGGCTACGTCGCACACGACGGCCGCGATGGCGTCCTTCAGCACCGGCACGCCGTAGTCGTCGACGGTCTCGACGCCGGCGAACTTGTCCGCTTTGGAAGCGGCGAAGTTCCGTGCCAGGTGCTCGCTGTCCTCGCCGAGCACATTGACGGCGAAGCGGCCGTGCGCCGCGATCGCGGTCCGCGTGTAGAGGTGGTTGCCGATGCATACGAGCAGTTGGAGCGGGTCCAGCGAGAGGGCGGACACGGCGCTCGCCGTCATACCGATGGGTGTGCTTCCGGAGCACGTGGTGATCACGCTGACACCCGTGGCGAGCCGGCTCATCGTGGCTCGGAATTCGACTGTCATGTCAAGGGTTTCGGACATCGTAGGACCTCCGTGAACGTCGGACGAGCGTGGGCCTGTTGCACAGGTCAATGGATGAACTCACCGCCCCACCGGGTGGGTTGGCGGGTATGTCGTGAGGGCGGGGCGGGAGCGGGAGCGGCTGCCATGTGACGTGCGCGGAGTCGTCGCGTACGTGGTGGGCGGATCGCGCTTCGCCGAGTTCCGGGCGGAGTCGCGGGCCGGGGCGGTGCCGGGGGTCGCCACGGTCTGCCGTCCCGGCGGCGCAGCCGGTCGGCCAGGCGTCGGAAGTCGGCGGGCGGCTGGGGGCTGGGGGCTGGCGGCTGGCGGCTGGCGGCTGGTGACGGATGGCGGGTGACGGGTGGCTGGGGACCGGTGACGGATGGCGGGTGGCGGGTGGCGGGTGGCCGGCGCTCCGAGCCGTTTGGTCCTCAGGCCGCGGGGAGGGGTTCGAGGACGAAGGTGTGGCGCAGCAGCGTGTAGGCGACGTCGGTCAGCCCGCGGTAGGGCCCTGCGTCGGCCGCGTACGTGTCGTAGGACTCGAGGAGCGACTCCTTGACCCCGAACACCGGATCGCTGTCCAGGTACGGGTCGTCCGAGGGGAACAGCATGCTGGTCACGCGCTGGAATCCCGGAGCCTCGATCAGCAGGTGCACGTGGGCGGGACGCATGGGCGACCTGCTGGTCGCGTTCAGGAGTTCGCCGACCGGGCCGTCGGCCGGTATCGGGTAGCTGGACGGTCGGATGGAACGGAAGCTGAAGCGGCCCGTCCCGTCGGTACGGAAGAGGGCGCGCATGGCCGTGTCGACCTGGCCCGGCACGTCCACGTCGTAGTGGCCGTCGGAGTCGCTGTGCCAGACGTCCACCGCGGCGGCGGTCACCGGCGTTCCCTCGCGGTTCACGACCCGTCCCTCGAAGAACAGCGGGGTGCCGGGCAGGCCGGCGGAGATGTCGGCGGCGTCGGCGAGCCGCGGCCTGTCCTCCCTGAAGAAGGGGCCCAGGACGCTGTTCTGGGTGGCTTCGGCGGGGCGTCGGTTGCTCAGGGCGTCGACCAGCATCGTGACGCCCAACACGTCGGACAGCAGGATGAATTCCTGGCGCGTGGGTGTGCACATCTGCCCGGTGCACGTCAGGAAGTCGATTCCCCTGGCCCACTCCTCCTCCGTCAATTCGACGTCCCGGACGAAGTCGTGGAGATGCCGCACCAGCGATGCCAGGATCTCCGCGACGCGGGCGTCCTTGGTGTCCCGCATGGTCGCGATGACAGCATCGGTGATGGTGTCGCCGGTCAGATCACGCATGGCGCGCTCCCGTGGTGTCGGAGGGTTCGATGGCGGAGTCGGTCCGGGGATGTTCGTCGTCCGGTGGCGTCCACGGCGTCTCTCCGGCCCAGGCGCGGGTCAGGAGGGCACGGACGGCTGTCCGGTCCACCGGACGCGGATTCCAGTAGCCGTCCCGCACGATGAGTTCGACCGCCTCCTCGATCCCCGGTTCGGGCATGCCGAGGTCTCGCAGTGCCCTTGGGGCGCCGAGCCTTCCGGCGAAGTCGAAGAGGCCGCTCGCGGCGTCGTCCGCCGGCAGCGCCCGCGTGATGCGTGCCATGGCTTCGGGGGCCGCCGGCCCGTTGTAGGCGACGACGTGGGGCAGGACGACCGTGTGGGTCTCGGCGTGCGGGAGTCCGAAGGTGCCGCCCAGCACGTGGCACACCTTGTGGTGCAGGGCCATGCCCACCGTGCCGAGGCAGGTGCCCGCAAGCCACGCCCCGTACAGCGCGTCGGTCCGTGCCTCGTGGTCGTCCGGCCGCCGCGCGAGAACCGGAAGGGACCGGGCGAGAGAGTCGAGAGCCTCACCGGCCATCAGGAAGGCGATCGGGTCCCGGCCCTGTGCGTAGAGGGCCTCCACGGCGTGCGCCATCGCGTTGACGCCGCTGACCACCGATGGCGCCGCGGGGAACGTGAGCGTCAGGTCGACGTCGTAGACCACCGTGTCGGGCATCGCCTCCGACAGCCGCCGGGTGGTCTTCCTGCGGCCTTCGGTCTCTCCGAGGATCGGCGTCATCTCGGAGCCGGCGTAGGTGGTGGGCAGGGCCAGTTGCGGGAGACCGGTCCGGACGGCGATCGCCTTGCCGAGGCCGATGGTCGATCCACCGCCGATGGCGAGGACACAGTCCGCTTCCACGGATCGGGCGTACGTGACCGCCTTGCGTGTGACCTCGACAGGAGTGTGCGGCGCCGCTTCGGCGAAGGTACCCACGGCTGCCGCACCCAGCAGGTCCCGCAACTCCGCCGCCTGGTCCTGCTGACCAGGTGTGCACAGGATGAGCACCCGACGGCATCCGAGGGCGTCGGCCTCCTCGGGGACTCGGCTGCGCGTCCCGCTGCCGAAGACCACCTTGGTTGTCTGTCCCTGATGCACGAACGTCTTCATGAGAATTTCCTCGGTCCCGACGATCCCGTGTTCATGGGGAAAGCGTCGGCACTCGGATGGTGCGCGTCAACGGAATCCGCGAGTGATAGCGGGAATCGGTGAGCGAATACCTTGTTCGCGCAACGCCCATCGGAGGAGCGGCCCGGGGATCACGGGCGATATCACCCGTCTGCGGGATGCCGGCGGGACGCCAGGGCGCTGGACCGTGGGCCCAGGTGTCGTCCGGGTGAGATGCGGGTGAGACGGACATGTCCACGGCGGACCCGCTGCGCCGCTCCCGCAATTCCCGGGACACCCACGGAAACATTACAGAACCTGGCCGCATTCTTGACATTGCGCGAAAAAGGGCGTCCGACGGGTCCGTTTCGGCGAGACTCGGAGTGAAAAAGGGCGACTGAATTGGTGGCCAAGGATTTGAAGGCGGTGCCGGGTGCGCCGCCGGAGGGTGCGACGTCGGCGGTGCGCGGGTTCGGGGGGAGCCGATCCCCCGGAGCACGCCGGCCGGCCGCACGCGCCCTTGGTCAACTCCTCGTCGACGCAGCAGCGTTGGACCCCTCCGGGATCGGTTCCGTGTGGCCGTCTGCCTGCGTGCCCATATGCCCATATGCCCGTATGCCCGTGTGCCCGTGTGACAGCACGAGCGCAGGGGCACCACCTGGATCACGGTCTGAGCGGGGGAAGCCATGCCGAAGCCGGGGCCGGAGCCGCCGACCCTGAGCCGGGGGCGGCGTGGCGGGGCGGGCGCGGCGGGGCGGCCGGAAGAGCCGGTGAGCCCGACGGCCGGACCACCCAGGCGGCGTAGCCGGACCTCCCCGACGGCGTGGCCGGCCTCCCGCGCGGGGCCGGCCGGTGCGGACGTAGGGTGCTGGTATGTGCGCCATACGGGAAGACGGTGCCGCACAGCCCCACGGGTCCCACCCCCCTGCGCCGAGCGAATCGGCACACCGCGCCGAGCTGGACAGGCTGCTGGAACTCGCCGTGCGTGACACGGGCGTGCACGCCGGAGCGGTCTTCCTGCTGACGTCCGACCGGCAGGCATTGCGACTGGAGGTGACCGCGGGCATCCCGGCGGAGTACCTCGCCCCCTGGTTCGGGGTGGCGCTGTCCAGTCCCGTTCCGGTGGCGGACGCGCTGCGCGAACGCAGGCTGGTCTGGCTCGGCGATCCCCAGGAGATCGCCCGGCGGTACCCGCGCGCGGCCATCGCCCTGCCGTACCACCACGCGGTGGCAGCGGCGCCGATCCTCACCGGCACCGCGGACTGGGGCGCGCTGCTGCTGATCTGGCCCGGCTCGGACACCGCCGGGCCCGCCGGCCCGAGCCCCGAGCGGGTCCGTGCCGCCGGCCGGCGCCTGGGGCGGTTCCTGCGTGACGCCGCCGGCACCGGCCACGCCGTCCGACCCGGACCGGCACCACGCAGCCTGCAGCAGCCGCCCGCCCGCAGCCGGGGGCCGGCCGAGGCACTGGCCGCGGCGGCCTTCGTCGAACGCCTGCCGGAGGGCAGCTGCTCCCTCGACCTCGAGGGCAGATTCACCTATGTCAGCGCCACCGCCGCCGCCCTCCTCGGCGGCAGCGTCCCCGATCTGATCGGCACGCACCCCTGGCAGTCGTTGTCCTGGTGCGCCGACCCCGCCTTCGAGGACCACTACCGCGCCGCCGTGGTGAGCCGGGAGCCCGGCTACTACACCGCCATGGCCCCGCCGGACCGGTGGCTCGCGTTCGAGCTCTATCCCGACGGATCCGGGGTGAGCATCCGCATCTCACCCACCGATCCGGACCGGGCCCCGCCGGGTGCGCCCGCGTGGACGGGGGCCCTCCAGGGCGAGCCGATCCGGCTGGGTGAGGTCTACCGGGTGCTGCACCTGGCCGCCGCCCTCTCCGAAGCCGTGGGCGTGTGCGACGTGATCGATCTGATCACCGAAGAGATGCTGCCGGCCTTCGGGGCCCGGACCGTCGCCCTGCTCGCCGCCGAGGACGGCCGCATGCGGGTCATGGGCTGCCGCGGATACCAGGCCCGGCTCCTGCAGCAGTTCGACGGAGCGCCGCTGACCTTCCCGGTACCCGCGGTCCGGGTCCTCGCCACCGGCGTGCCCAGTTTCTTCACCACCTTCGAAGAGCTGTCCCGGGCCTATCCCGCCGTCCTCCCCCAGGACGGTCTGCACGCCTGGGCCTTTCTGCCGCTGATCGCCTCCGGGCGCCCGGTGGGTTCGTGCGTGTTCGCCTTCGACAGTCCCCGCTCGTTCCCCGCCCGGCAGCGGGTCGTCTTCACCGCACTCGCGGGGCTGATCGCGCAGGCGCTGGAAAGGGCCCGCCTCTACGACACCAGCAAGGATCTCGCGCAGACCCTTCAGGCGGCCCTGCTCCCCGACTCGCTGCCCGACCTTCCGGGACTGGACGCGGCCGCCCGCTATCTGCCCAGCGTCCGCGGCATGGACATCGGCGGCGACTTCTACGACCTGGTCCGGGTGGACGACACCACCGCGGCCGCGGTCATCGGCGACGTCCAGGGCCACAACGCCACCGCCGCCGCACTCGTGGGCCGCGTCCGCCCCGCGATCCGCTCCCAGGCCCTCGCCGGGGCCACACCGGCGCACGCCCTCACACAGGCCAACCGTCTGCTGGTCGACATGGACCCGGGCCGGTTCGTCAGCTGCCTGTACGCCCATCTCGACCTCGCACATCATCGGGCCGTCCTGGCCACTGCCGGGCATCCCCCGCCGGTCGTGCGTCACCCGGACGGACACGCCGAGGTCCTCGCCCTGCCGCCCGGACTGCTGCTCGGCATCGACCCCGACGCGGACTTTCCCACCACCGAGATCCCGCTGCCACCCGGGACCGTCCTCGCCCTGTACACCGACGGACTCGTCGAGACGCCCGGAGTCGACCTGGACGCCGCCATGAGCGGGCTCGCCGTCCAACTCGCCCAGGCAGACCGGCCCCAGCCCATGGACCGCCTCGCCACAGCCCTGATCGACGATGCGCGACGGACCGCGACCCGGACGGACGACATCGCCCTGCTGCTCATCGGGCTCGTCGCCGCCGGATAGGACACCCGCAAGGGCGCCCGGCGTCCGCGGTGTCGCCGGGACCCCCTTCGCCTCGGTCCGCTTCTCATGCCTTGACAGCGGAGGAACGGAAAGCAAGCATGGAAACTATGGAAACTCAAGCAGTTTCGCAAGTTTCCGAGAAGGGCGAGCGGCGTGCCGACGTGATCGTGGAGGCTGCCGGCCGACTGTTCTTCGCACCGGGTCTCGCCCGCGTGAGCATGGACGATCTCGCCCGTGAGCTCGGGATGAGCAAGAAGACGATCTACCGTCACTTCCCGGACAAGCGCAGCCTGCTGACCGCGGTGCTCGACCGGCAGTTCGCGGCGGTGGAGGCCAAGCTGATGGCTGCTGCCGCGGAGACGGAAGGCCGGCCGTTCGGCGTGCGGGTGCAGCGGTTCCTGCTCGCGGCGGGCGGTGAGCTCGGACGCATCGGCGCGGCCCAACTCGCCTCGGGGGTGGGCGATGTGATGCTCCGCCAGTACGTGGAGCAGCGTGTGGACGCGGTGGTCTACGGACGGCTCGACGAACTGTTCCGTGAAGGGCACCGGCAGGGTCTGCTGGCGACGGCGCCCGAGTTGCTCGGTGAGATCACCCGCGGCGCGGTGGAGCGGCTGCTCAGCTCGCAGTTGCCGCGCGAACTCGACTGGACCGCGGCCGATCTGCTGCGGGCGACCGTGGACACCGTGCTCCACGGGGCGATACGCCCGGCACATCCCGACGACGCACGACGCGAGGCGGTCATTCCGACAGCCCGCGATGACCAGCAGGAGGTGAGCTCATGACCGGGGCTACCGGCAGGGTGGCATTGGTGACAGGGGCCAGCAGCGGAATCGGTGCGGCCACCGCGAGCCTTCTGGCGGCGCGGGGGATGCGCGTGGTGGTCAACTACCTCCGCAACGCCACGGCGGCCGAGGAGGTCGTGGCCGGCATCGAGGCCGCGGGCGGCCGGGCCATGGCCGTGCAGGCAGACGTGCGCGAGGTGGCCGCGATCGACAGCATGGTCGAGCAGGTACGGGCGACCTGGGGCGGCGTGGACGTGCTCGTGCACAACGCGCTGATCCCGTTCGCGGTCAAGTCGTTCCAGGACATGACGTGGGACGAACTGGGCGGCAAGCTCGACGCGGAGATGCACGCGGCGTTCGCGGTCACGAAAGCGGTCCTGCCCGCCATGGCCGCACAGGGCTGGGGACGTCTCATCTACATCAGTACCGGCCTCAGCCGCCGGCCGCGGGAGAACATGATCGCCCTGGGCACGGCCAAGGCCGCACTGGAGCAGTTCGCCCGGTACGTCGCCCAGGAACTGGGCCCGCAGGGCATCACGGTCAACATCGTCGCGGCCGGCCCGGTGGAGGACACCCGCATGGCCCGCATGACGGATGTGTTCGACGACGCGCACAAGCAGCGGCAGATCGCCGCCACTCCTCTGGGCCGCCTGGCCCATCCGGACGACGTCGCCCAGGCGATCGCCTTCTACGCCGCCGAGGACAACTCCTTCATGACCGGAACCACGGCCGCGGTCAACGGCGGGATGGCCATGTACTGACACCCGTCCGTCCCGCACGCACGGCGCCGCACCACCACCCGGATCCGTCAGTGGGCTCTCGGCTCTCGGCTTTCGGCTTTCGGCCGCACCGCTTCCAGCACACCGTCACCAAGGCACCACGGGCCGCGGCGCCCTCCCCCTGCGGCACGCACGGGCACAGCGCGGCTACACGATCAAGGAAAGGCGTTCATGCACACGATCGATCTCGCCTACGTCGGGCGGGGCCTGCACGAGGAACTGGCCGCCTACATCGCCGACCAGCAGGACTACTACGCCGACGAGGGCGTCCACGTCGCACTGCGCGACGGCTGCACCTGGGGCGAAGAGCGGCTGCGCCGCGGCGCCACCATCGGACTCGGCAGGGCACTGCTGTCCCGCCTGACCGACGGCACCCCCTGGGTCGCGCTCAACGTCAACACCGCCCGCCCGCTGTTCTGGTTCCTCGCCCGCCCCGGCCTGACCTCGCTGGCCGACCTGGCCGGCCGGCGACTGGCGGTCCACGCCCCGCACACCGCACCCGGTTGTTTCACCCGGATCGTGCTGCGCCGGGCCGGTCTCGACCCCGACCGCGACCTCCACACCGTCGTCCGCCCGCCCGGCGACTACGGCATGGACCTGCGCCTGCTGCACGAGGGCAAGATCGACGCCGCCCTGGTCGGCAGCACCATGGCACCGGAGGCCGTGGCCGCCGAACACGGCTGGAACGTACTGGCATGGGTCGGCGACCACCTCCAGATCCCCACCGTGGGCCTGGCCGTCGACCCCACGTACACGGACCCGGACGGCCCCGCCGTCCAGGCCGTCCTACGAGCCCACCGGCGTGCTCTGCAGGTGATCCGCAACGACCCCGACACCACGGTGCGGCACATGCGGACGTTCCTCGGCGGACACACCGCGGACGAGGTCCGGGCCCACTACGACACGTTCATCGCCCCGCATTTCACGACGGACGGCCAGGCCGACCTCACCGTCGGAGCCGCCGCGATCACCGCGGTCGCCGCCGAACTCGGCGTCCCCGCCACCGTGACCGCCGCCGAGTTCTACCGCACCGCGGCCACCACACCGTAGGGTCGACGGCCCCGCGGTCGACCGCGTCGACCCGCCTGCCGTCGGCCCCGAGGCCGGCCGCCGTGACGCAAGTCAGCGACGGCGCCGCTCCGTTGCCCGCCGATCCCGTCGCCCTGGACATCTCCACGGGGACCGCCGGCGACGGCCTCCGCTCCTTCGCACAACCCCCGGCCAATGCCCGAACCCTCCGGGACCGACGATCCGGGCGTCAACGGCCGTGCCGTCACGACAACGGCCCCTCCGCAAGAACCTCAGTGGTTCTTCCGGAGGGGCCGGCCGTACGGCTGTGACACCCGAAGCCCGGCAGGATCCCGCCCCGGCTTCGCGGCTCACGGCGCGTCAGGCGGTCACATCGTGCCCTTCACCCCGCGAACACCCATGGGTCGCGCCCACTCCGCGCCCGGCGACCAGATTCCGGCGCCGCCGACGAGTCCCGCGCCGGTGCCTGCGGCTCCCGGCAGACCGGAGAGGGACCACAGGCTCGCCCCTTCGGCGTCGCGGTATCCGCTGGTGCCGCCGGCCGCGACCGGCCGGTCGTCCCGGTCCGTGGGCTGGAACCGGACCGTATAGGTCCGGATGACCGAACCGTTGGCCGAGGTCACCTTGATGGTGCGGGTCGTGAACTTGTGCCCGCTCGACGAGAGGACCGAACTGCCGTCGGTGACCTTCACCCGCGCGCCGGGCTGGGCCGGCACGGCGGAGACGGCCGGGATCCTGGCGTTCTTCGGCCAGTCGACGACGTATGTGGACACGTTCGGGTCGAACCCGTCGATCGCCGTACCTCCGACGGTGACCGCCTTCGCGTCGGCGACACTGGCCTTGGTGGCGTCCGCGAAGTTCTTCACCGTGACCGACCCGTCGGCGCCCACGACCACCTTCGCCGCCATGGCCGCCGCGAGGTTGATCCGCTGCCAGCTCGCTCCGCCGTCGGCGGTGAGGTCGAGCGGGTAACCGGAGTCCGTCGCGGTCTGCTCCAGGATCTGGGTGCGCTGCTCGGTGGTGAGGTCCGGGAAGGCCGTGATCAGCAGCGCCGCCGCGTCGGACGGCGTCTTGAGAGCCTGCCCGGCCTTGCCCACCTGGGAGAACCCGTAGGTCAGGCGCCGCGTGTACAGGTCGACGTCCTGCGCCTTGCTCAGACCGGCGTACGAGTCGCCCTCGCAGGCCGCGAGCGTGTCGCCGTATCCCTCCTTCTCGCACTGCGCGAGCAGCACGTTCTCCATCTCGGTGTGGGCCTGGGTCAGCAACTTCGCGAAGTCGGGGTCCGCCCACCGGTGCGCCACGGTGGCCTGGCCGGAGATCCGGCCGCCCATGACGTCCAGCGGGTAGTGGAACCCGAGCACGATGCGGTTGTCCCCGTACTCGGAGGTACGCGCGAGGATCGACGGGGCCAGCTCCGGCAGGAGCGTGGCCAGGATGGTGCCGGCCTCGTAGCCGCCGTAGGTGTGGCCGCTCGGGTAGGAGCCGCTGGTGGCGAGGCTGCCGAACGAGCCGTCCTGCGACTCGTAGACGGAACCGCCGTCGCCGACGAACCCGAGGCGCACGTACGGGCGCAGGTAGCCGTAGTGGTTCTTCGCCGCGTCGACCTTGTCGAGGTTCTGCGTGACGCGGGAGAACAGGGCGTCGGTCTTGGGCAGTTGACCGCCCTTCAGGGCGTCGCCGTAGATCTGGCCGAGCCTGGATCCGAGGCTGTCGGCCATCGTGACGGTGGAGCTGTTCGTCGCGTCGACCTCGGCCCGGTCCACCTCCTTCTGTGTCGCCGCGTTGTTGATCCGCACGGCGATCCGGTCGTTCTCAGCGGTCGGCCGCGTGCCCTGGGACACCTTGGTGTTGGCGCCGAGGATGCCGGAGCCGAGGTCACCGATACCGTTGAGCAGGTCGTAGAAGTAGTCGGTCCCGTCGCCGGTCCCCGGCCACTTGTCCGACGTGTAGGCCGCGTTCAGCGTCTCGGCCGGGAAGGGGGACGGCACGTACGACGGGTCGGAGGCGTCCGCCGGGGCGGTCGCGACGGAGTTGTCCGCCGGGTCGGTGACGACGGGGTCGTCCGAGGTGCCGGCCAGGGTGATCGCGGTGACGGTGGCCGTATGCGCCTTCGCCTTGCCCGCGGTCGTGAGCAGCGCCGTGTCCGTCGTGGCGGAGAGGTGCGCGGTGGTTCCGTCGCCGAGGGCCACGGTGTAGCCGATGACCGGGAACCCGCCGTCGCCGGCCGGCCGCCAGGTCACCCGGACCTGCTTGCCGTCGGTGACCACGCCCGTGACGGTCGGCTTCTGCGGCTTGCCGCCCGCGGTCACCACGGGCGCGGTGGCGGCGCTCGGGCTCGAGGTACCGACCGTGTTCACCGCGCGGACGCGTGCCGTGTACGACTTGCCCGCCCGCAGCCAGGTGAACGTCGTGCTCCGGCTGTCCGGATCGCGGATCTCGACCTGGTGGCCGTCGTCCAGAGTGACCTTGTAGCCGGTGACCGGTGAGCCGCCGGTGTCCTTGGGCGCGGCCCAGGCGACGGTCACGCTCGTGCCGGACGACGTCGCCGACACCGTGTCAGGCGTGGCAGGCACCGTCCTGGGCTTCGTGGCGAGCGCGGACATGGCCCGCTGGAGCGCGTCGTACCGCGCCCCCAGGGTCGCGTCCGTGGCCGTGTCGCTCGCGACCTCGGTCCTCGCCTCGGCGAGTGCGTGGGTGAACGCCTTCCACGACGCGTCCGTGTAGCGCGCGTCCTGGAGGGCCGACGCGGTCGTGACCAGGTCCTCAAGTCGCAGTCTCGGCACCGGGATGAGCTGCTTGGCGGCGAGGGTGAGGCTGCGGGTCCGGGTGTCGACCTCGAGCTGGGTCACGCCGTCGGCGTCGACGAGGGTGCGGGCGGCGGCGAGTTCGCGCCGGTACACACCGAAGTCGATCGTGTCGTAGCGCGCCGCGTCGGCGGAGAGCCCCTCGTACTGCTCGATCGCCTTCCGCAGGGCGGACTTGTCCGTGACGGCGGGTGTCTCGACGTGGTTGAAGGTGATCCGGCCCAGGTTCGCGACGTACGGGTGCGAGGAGTCCGGGGTCGTCGTCAGCCGCAGGTGGACGGTGTGCGTGCCGGTGATCGCCTTGGGCAGCGTCAGACTGGTCGTCCCTCCGGACGACCACGCGGCTCCCGTGACCGGCAGCGGTACGGTCGCGTACGGCGTGCCGGGGTTGGCCGTGTCGAAGGAGTCCAGGTAGAGCTGGACGGCGGAACCGGTGCCGCAGCGGGCGGAGTTGTTGACGTAGGTGATCGTGACGGTGCTCTTCGGGGAGGCGCCGAAGTCGACGTCCCCGTAGGTGAGCCAGGCTCCGTTGTAGGTGCCGCCGAGGTCGGTGGTGGAGCCCGAGCCGGTCCAGCCGACCGGCTCGCTCTTGAGCCCGCCGCCGCTGTTCGCGCGGAACGCGGTGGCGTCGAAACCGACGGGGGCGTTGGTGTCCTGCGTCAGCGTCAGCGAGTAGACGTTGCCCACGTAGGGCTGGGACGCGGACTGCGTGCTGGAGACGAAGTCGGCGTACACGTCCTGGACACCGCTGAAGACGCTCGGGTCGAGACGCACGCTCGTGGTGGCGATGGTTCCCCAGCCCGCACCGCTGTAGTCGAGCGGGACGGACACGGTCTTCGGGCCGTCCTTCGAACCCAGGTGCAGTTCGATGTGCGAGTCCGAGGCCGCACGCGACTGGGGCTTGTCATAGCGGACGGTGACGGTGTCGGCGCCGTCGCGGAGGTCGGTGTCCTTCCATTCGGCCCACGCGCCGTTCGTCACGTTCTCGAAGATGCCGTTCGAGAGGTTGAGCGGGGCCGAACCGCCGCCGGTCGCGGTGCTGTTGACCGCGGACAGCGTGGCGAGCGTGGTCGTCGGGGACGTGGAGACCTCGTACGGCGAGAACTGGTACCAGTCGAAGTTCGACACCCACTGCTGGCCGGCCGGCGCGTGGAACACGAGCGTCGCGCTCGACGCGTTCAGCAGGGCGTCCGGGTCGGTGACGGCCGCCTGCACCGTGCTGTAGTACTGCCAGCCGCCGGTTCCGGGGAGCTGGACGGTGGCGACGACGGGACCGTCGGCGGCGCCGGCGTGGATGTCGACGCTGCTCGGCTTCGCGTTGGTCGCCTGCGAGTTGGCGTAGCGGACCGAGACGGTCCGCGGGGCGACCCCGCCGAAGTCCAGCTTGGAGTAGCGCTCCCACGAGCCCTCGGTGACGCCACCGAGGTTGCCGTCCGAGTTGTTCCGCTCACTGACGAGGCTGGGGCCCTCCTTCTGGTCGGGGGACTCGGCCTGCAGGACGGCGTAGCCGCCCTCGTCGATGGTGAGCGTGTCGACCGCGGACCGCAGCGCGTCGTTTGCGGCCATGATCGTGCCCGTCGCGGAGGCGGTGTCCGCGAGGACGGTCCGCGCGCGTTCGAGCGCCGACCGGAACAGGTTCCAGGAACCGTCGGAGTAATTGCCGCTGCGCACCAGGGACGCCTGGTCGACGAGTGCGCCGAGGGCCTCGCGGTGCACCGCGGCGGCGGAGATGACGAGCGGGTCGGTCGGGGATATTCCGGTGCCGCGCACCGTCGAGGCCCGCACGCCGTGGGCGAAGGCCGCGTCGGCGAACGTGATGCCGAGGTGCGCGTCGACCTGCGTGGTGCCGGTGAGCGACAGCGTGGCCGTGCGCGAGCCGGTGACACGGAGGTCCGCGGTGACACCGCCCGGCAGGCCGGTCACGGTCGCCGCCCCCGTCCTGGTGAGGCTCGTTCCCTTGCGGGCGGCGAAGGACGCCGGTCCGGACAGGGTGAGCCGCACGCCGCCGTCGACGGTGCCGTCCGCGGCGGTGCGCACGGTGCCGGGACGGGCGGAGACGACGGTGTCGCCCTTGCCCGTTCCCGCGCCGCCGTCACCCGTGTCGCCCGAGTCGGTGTTCAGGGAGTACGCCGGCTTCGTGCGGGCGCCCCACTGTGAGGGCTTGGAACCCATGGTGAAGTCCAGGGTCCCGCCGGAGATGATCTGCGAGTAGTCGAGCCACGTGTTGTCGAACCGCTTGCCGTTGAGGGTCGCGCTCTGCACGTAGTAGTCGCTCGGCGACACGCCGTCGGCCTTGACCGTGAACCGGCTGCCGTTGGCGTAGCTGATCGTCGTGGAGTCGAAGAACGGGCTGCCGATCTGGAACTGGCTGGAACCGGCGGTCACCGGGAACAGGCCCAGGGCGGCACCGACGAACATGGTCGACATGGTGCCGGCGTCGTTGTCCATGGTCGGCAGGAAGCCGTTCGGGGAGAGCTTGTAGACCTGGGTCTTGACCGGCGGGGTGAACTGACCGCCGGAGCTGGGGGCTTCGTTCGTGGAACCCGTCGCGATGTAGCGGTTCCAGGTCGTGCCGGTGTAGATGGCACGCACCCACTTCTGGGTCAGGCTCGGCTCACCGACGTAGTTGAAGAGGTACGGAGCCTGAAGGTCGATCTCGTTCGCGTTGGAGTGCAGCATGGTCGAGCCGTCGTCGACGCCGGAGTCCTCGCCGAACATGTGCTTGACCGCGGCCTTGCCGGCCTTGTCTCCGCCCATGGCCTTGATGAGGCCGCCCATGTCGTAGGCGTCGTACCAGTGGTACTGCCAGAGCGTGCCCTGGTACAGGCCGGCCGCCTCGAACTTCTCGTAGTCCACGCCCTGCCAGTCGCCGCCGGACGCGCGCGGGGTGAGCAGACCGACCTTGGTGCCGGCGGCCGCGGTCCAGGCGTCGGACTTCACGAGGTTGTCGATCGCCATGGTCGACTGGGTACGCAGCTTCTTCGCGTCCGCCTTCTTGCCGAGCGCGTCGGCGATGACGGAGAGAGCCCACTGGTCGTAGCCACGCTGGACGGTCGTACCGGGATCCCCGGTGACGTACCCCTGACGAAGTTGCGCCCCTGTGTAGTACCCGGAGTAGGCCAACAGCGCCGGGTACGCCTCGTCGAGCCGGTCGAAGTTCTTGAAGCCCTTCGACAGCGCGTCGGCGACCAGCACGGCCGAGCGCTCCCAGCGCACGGTCAGGACCGAGTGGGTGAGGCTGCCGAGGCTCTTGCCGGAGGCGCGCGCGTCGGCGAAGAGCTCGACGAGCGACTGCACCATGTCCCGGTAGGTGGCCGGGTCGATGTACGCCTCGACGGAGTACTTGCGGAAGTCGTCCCAGGTGGACCAACCGTCGTAGTACGTGAAGCCGTTCGCCTTGTGCACCGCTCCGTCGGCGCCGCGGTACGTCCCGCTGGTGCTGGTGGCGTTCACCGGCAGCGCGTACATGCGGTAGAGGTGCGTGTAGAACTCCTTGGTGAGCGTCGACCCGGGGTCGGACTTCGCCGAGGAGCGCACGTCGACCGCGCCGAGCGCGCTGTTCCAGGCCGCCTTCGTCTGCGCGCGGGCCTGGTCGAAGGTGAGCTTGCCCACCTCGTTCCGCTGGTCGGTCGCCGCCTGTTCCGCGCTGATCGGCGACAGCGTGATGCGCAGTTCGACGTCGTTCCCGGCGGCCTTGTCGAACCCGAGGACCGCGCCGGTGTCGGAGCCGTCCTGCGTGGTCGCGTCGCTCAGCCTGCCGTCGTTGCCCCAGCTCTTCAGCGAGGTCACCGGGACGTTCGTGGTGGCGTTGTAGTACAGCTGGTAGGCGGCGCCGTTGAACGATCCCGCGATGAGCCCGGAGATCGAGGAGGTCCCGTCGGGGAGCTTCGTCGCCTTCATCGTCGAACGGGTGCGGCTGGTGAAGTTGTTCGCCAGGTCCAGGACGAGTTCGGGGTTCGACCCGGCGGGGAAGCTGTACCGTTCGAGCGCCGTGCGCGTCGTCGCGGTCATCTCCGCCTTGACGGTGCCGGGGTCCTGCGTCACCGACGACGCGGTCCCGGAGAGCGATCCGAGCCCCACCTGGTAGGAACCGGGCGTCGCGCTCTCGTCGTCGTGGCGGTACGTGTGTGCGTACGTGCCGGGGGCGGGACGCTTGTCGTACTGCACGGAGGTCGGGACGACGAGCAGGTCGCCGCCGCCTCCCGAGCCGCCGACGCCGTCGAGGTTCGTCGCGGTGAAGCCCGCGATGTGGTCCTCGTTGTAGTCGTACCCGGTGTGGTTGCGGTCCGGCGTGGTCATCGGGTTGACCTTGGCCAGACCGTGCGGTGCCTGGGCGCCCGGCAGATCGTTGCCGTCGTCACCGGCGGTCGACACGAACGGGTCGACGAGTCGCGTGTAGTCCGTACCGCCGGACGTCCCCGCGGACTTGGTGGTGGCGGGCAACGCGGCGGCCGCGCCGCCACCCGCCAGTGCGGCGACGCCGAGCGCCCCGGTGAGCAGCGCGGCGACCGCCGCGCGCAGTGGCCGGCGGTGCCGCCCGGTTCTCGGAACGATCGCGCGGGGGACGGGTGGTTGGGATCTGATGGGCACGTAACCTCTCCAGCGTCGCTGTACGCACGCACGGTAGGGGCTCACCAGAAGACAACGTTGTCAGCTCGGGGCACCGGGCGTGCGACCCAGAGTGAGACGGAAGTGGACACCCAGGATTGCACCGTCTCACCGGATTGCACCCCGCCGCGTTCACGACCGTCCGCCATCAGACACGCAGAAGGCGTCCAGTGGGCGAACATCATTCGTACATCGTGCGCGCGCCGGGCGCCGCGAAGACGACGTGCGCGGCACCCGGTTGTGGAACCCCCGGGGTGAGGCACCGTCAGCCGATGCCTCTCGTGGGCCTCGTACGCCGGCGGACCTCGGCGCGGGACGAGCCCGTCGCCGGGCACCGGGGGCCCGCCGGTCCCCGGCCCGTCGGGACCCCTGAGCGGCCGCGAGCCCATCGGCCGGGCGCGGTGGGCGCGGTACGTCCCGGACCTGCTCTTCCGCGCGCCGTCCCCGCCGGACGGTGAAGTGACGGTCCGGGCCGGGTGCCGCCCAGATGGTGGCCGGGGCCGAAGCGCCGGGCGGCCTCTTCAAGCAGGGGTGGCCCTACCGGTACACGTGCTCCGGGGGTGCGACCGTGTCGCAGATCAGCTTGGTGTTCCTGGGCACCAGGCGCTCGACCGACCCGGGATTGCCGTGCACGGCCGCCAGTTGTGCCGGATCGAGGTAGCCGATGAACAGTTGGGTGTTCGGCGGCATGTGCTCCGGCTTGAAGATGAACGTGACCCTCCCGTCGTCCTCGCGCACTCCTTCCCGTACGCGATCCACCCCGGCTCCCTCGCCCGACGGGGTCAGTTTCCCGTCGTCGTCAGGTCCCTTGCAGAAGACACCGGTCTTGATGAGGACGGGGAACCCCGCCTTGCGCAGGGCCGCCTCCAGGCCGGCGTGGTCGGTGAAGTACCGCTGCTTGTCGAAGGTGGCGTGGATGGTCCCGTCCTTCTGGGTGTCCACGGTGTACGCGACGGTGTGGATGTGCACGTCCGCACCCGACGTGGCGACGGCCGGTGGCGCGGCCGACGGGCGCGAGAGGACCGACGCTCCGACGGCCAGGCCGGCGGTGAGAGCGACCGCGGTGACGCCCACGACCCGGCGGCGCCGCTTGCGTGCGTGCCCCTCGGCAACGATCTCCTCGACCGGCGTGGTGAGACGGACGTCGTCCAGTGAACGCTTCAGTGCGTCCAGCAGCCGGGTGGTTTCCGTGTCGTTCATGTCAGGTCCTCCTGTCGCGGTACGGATACGAGTTCCCCGCGCAACGCGGCGACGGCCCGCGCGAGATGGGCGGTCACGGTTCCCGGAGCGATCCCCAGGGCGTGGGCGGTGGCCGCGGTGTCCTGATCTAGGAAGACCCGGAACGCGACCACCTCCCGCTGCCGTCGCGGCAGTTGGCGCAGTGCGTTCAGCAACGTGGGGTCAAGTCCGGCGTCGGTGGCCGTGGGATCCACGACCTCGTGGTCCTCGGCCAGCCGCACCTCCCGCCGTCGGCGCCGCCACCAGGACACACGGGTGTTGAGCGCGGTCCGTACGACCCACGCCCGCGGTGACGGATGCCGGCCCACTTTCGTCCAGGACGTCCACGCGCGGGTGAAGGCCTCGGCCACCAGATCCTCGGCCAGTTGGCGGTCACCCACGCTCGCCAGGACTGCCCGCAGGCATACGTCCCGGTCGGCTTGGTAGAACTCCTCGAAATCCAGGTGCTTCACACTCCTCCTACGCTTTGGGGCCCCGATCCGCTTACCTACGGGACGCGAAGCCGCCGTCCTCCACAAGTGCCGAGGTCGGCATGGCCGCCCGTGCCGTACTTGACCTTGTCGCAGCGGCAGGGTTTCTACTGGCGGCATGCGCATCGGAGAGATCGCCGCGCTCGTGGGAGTCACTTCCCGAACCGTGCGGCACTACCATCACATCGGCCTTCTGCCTGAGCCGCTGCGGCAGGCCGACGGATACCGCGCGTACAGCCTTCGTGACACCGTTCTTCCCGCCCGGATCCGACGGCTGACCGAACTCGGGCTCTCCCTGGACGAGGTGAGGGACGTCCTCGCGGACGACGCCGGACGCGAACTGGCCGAGGTCCTGGGCGAACTCGACGCCGACCTGGCCCGCCAGGAGCACGAGGTCCAGCAGCGTCGCAGGGTGCCGGCAGGCTTGCTGGAAGGCCCGCTCACACCGGACGCGCCGCTGTCTCCCGCACTCGTCGAGCTCCTGAAGACCGCGCCCGCCACCGGATCGCCCGCAGCCGCCAAGGACCGCGAACTCCTGGCTCTGCTGGACGCGACAACCGGCGGGCACCCGGTGTGAGCGGCTCTGCGGCCGCTGGCCGAGGACCACCCCGCGATGCTCCGGCTGTACGACCGGCTGGACCAACTGAACGAAGCCGCGGTGGACGATCCGCGGATCGCGCCACTGGCCGGCGACCTGGCCGCGGCCGTGCCGGACGAGGTGGTGGCGGCGGTCCCGGACGGGGATCGCACAGGCGCTGCTCGCGGACTGCCCGCCCACCCAGGCCGAGATGGTGCGCCGGGTGCTGCCGGAGCTGACCGCCCGGATGAACCAGAGGCCGTCATGAGGACGCGGATCGCTCGGGCAGCCGTGTGGGTGTCGCTTCCCGCCGAGGCGGCTCTCCCGGTGTGCGCGGTCGCAGGCGTACGGATACCCGGAGCGGTTCTCGTGGGAGCCGAAGCGCTGGTGACGACCGTGCTCGCGGGGGAGGCCGTGGTCCTGTGGCGGCTCTACGCCACCGGACGACGGACCGGCGTGGGCCGCCGGGACGCCGCTGGGAAGTCGCCGCACACCCTGGTCCCGGTGGTCGCGTGCCGGCTCGTCGCGCACGAGGTCCGGGCCCTGCACGGCCTGGGCCTGTGGGTGCTGCGCCGACGCCACCAGGTCCCCGACGACGCACGGGCCGTGGCGTACACCGGACCCCGGACCGCCATGATGTACGGGCTGCTCTTCGTCTCCGTCATCGAAACCACCCTGCCGGCCATGGTGATCCCGTGGCCGCTCGTTCACGCGGTCCTGCTCGTCGCGGACGTGTACGCAGTGGTGCTGCTCCTCGCCCTGCGCGCGGGCTGCGTGGTCCGGCCCCATGTCGTGGGACCGGACGGCTCGCCGCGGCTGCGCTACGGCACGCTGTTCGACCTGTAGGTCCGGCCGCCGCCATCGCCACCGCCCGGGTCGAGCGGCGGTACCCGCACGGAGGGTTGGTGCGACTGAGCGCGGACGGGGTGCTCGACCTCGCCGTGGGCGGCCAGACCACGGCGACGGTGGAACCGACAGAACCGGTGGAGTTCGTACGGCCACTCGGTGCGCGGGGCTGCGCCCGCACTCTCCGGTTTCACGCCGACGACCCGCGTGTCACGGTCGCCGCGCTCACGCAGGCCCACACAGACCCGGCGGCGTGCCGGAATCAGCCCGTGTGAACCGGGCCCCGGCCGCGCTCCGTCGGTCGGGGCGCGCCGTCCGCGCCGCCGCCACGCTCGGGGGACCATCTGCCGCCGCCCACGCGACGGCCTCAGCCCACCAGCGGGATGTCCAGTCGGCCGGCCACGGTCGTGAGGGCTGCTCCCAGGGGAACCGCGACCCGGGTGAGGGCGTGCTGGTCGCCCCGGGTCGGGTCCCGGTTGACGATCAACACCGGCTTCCCGGCCTGGGCCGCCTCGCGGACGAACCGGAAACCGGACATCACCGTCAGCGACGAACCCAGCACCAGAAGCGACGTGGCGTCGCGGACCAGGCGGCGGCAGTGCTCGACCCGCGACGGTGGGACGGTCTCCCCGAAGAACACCACGTCCGGCTTGAGGATGCCGCCGCAGACCGTGCAGGGCACGACCTGGAAGTCGCCCACCTGTTCATCGGCGAGGTCGGCGTCACCGTCCGGGTTGATCGCCGCGGCCACCGGCTCGAAGCCCGGGTTGGCCTCCTCCAGACGCCGGGCGAGTTCACGGCGCGAGCTGGAGTCGCGGCAGGAGAGGCAGACGACGCGGTCCAGGCTTCCGTGGAGTTCCACGACACCCTCGCTGCCGGCGAACTGGTGCAGTCCGTCGACGTTCTGGGTGATCACCCCGGAGAGCAGGCCGTGCCGCCCGAACGCGGCGACAGCCCGGTGTCCGTCATTGGGGCGGGCGCGGCCGAAGGTCCGCCAGCCGAGGTGGCTGCGCGCCCAGTACCGACGGCGGGCCTGGGCGCCCGCGGTGAAGTCCTGGTAGGTCATCGGGGTGTGCCGGCTCAGGCTGCCGTTCTCTCCCCGGTAGTCGGGTATGCCCGACTCCGTGGAGATACCCGCTCCGCTGAGCACCAGCACACCGCCGGTGGTCAGCATGTCCGTGATCGGCGCCAGATCCATGGTGGCGGGCGGCAGGTCCCCGGTTGGAGTCCAGCTCAGAGTCGGGCGCATGCGCATGTTGCCAGGGTACGGGCACGATGAAACGGTGAGTGGGCCGGCACGATCACAGCCGCTCACCGCATGATCCTTTCCAGGACGCCGTGTCAGTCGGCCGCGACCCTTTCGGATTCGTCCGCCGGGGTACCGACGCGCAGCCACCGGTACCCGTAGAGGGCGGTTCGATGGGGAGCGGGCCGTCGTCGGGCACCGTGATCCCGGCATGTCCTTCGTCGAGCAGATCCGTGAGCCTTCCGCCGGGTCCGGCCTCGGGCAGCCGCAACCGCGCGGTGACGGGCCGGTCCGCGAAGTTGTGGACGGCCAGGATCGTCCCGTCGGTGGTGCACCCGATGTGTGCGAGCAGGGCGCGCTCCCCCGCCTCGACCACGCGGTACTCGCCCCAGGCCGGCTCGGGAGCCTCTCGGTAGCGCTCGGCGAACAGCCGGAACCCAGAACCGGCCCGGGTACATGGACGCGAGGCTGGCGACCGCCTGGGCGATGATCGCGGGATGGTAGCGCTGGCCGGGGCGTTCACCACGCCCAACGGCATCTGTTCGGCGGCCCGGAGCGCGGCGCCGAGCCATGACCAGGCGAATCCGGACTCCCCCGGGCGGACGCTCCACGGGGAGAAGCGGTCCGAGCACATGGCGGCGGCGAATCCCGCGTGTTCCGCCCGCACCACGGCGTCGAGCAGGTCCGCGGGCGGGACTTGTTCGTGCGGGGCCTGTAAGCCGTGGACAGTCATGCCGGGGCGGGTACCCTCCCGGCCGCCGCCCCTGAACGGCCGCGCGAAAGAGCCTCGAACCCCGGTGTACGCCGGCGGACCTGCCCCGATGACCCTCGACGGCTCGATCCTGTTCGGCGCCGGCGGCGAGCTCAGCACCCTGCCCGTCGAAGGCCGTCGAAGACGAGCCCCGGCCGCCGCCCCTGAACGGCCCCGCGGCAGGCTCGTCCGTCCCGGTCCGCCGGTGCACGGGTGGCCGGTGCCGGGCCGCCCCGGACATCACTTCCGGGGCGGGCCGTGGCCTCGTGGTCGGTGTCCGTCGCCTGACACCGGCGTGTTCCTCGGTGGGATCAGGCCTCCGTGCCGTCCTCCGGGGCCAGCAGGACTGCGGCGCGGCTCGCGTGCGCGACGGCGTCGCTGATCCGGGGGTTGAACAACGCCTCGACGGTTCCGCGGTGATGGGGGCTCAGCACGATGAGGTCGGCGTCGAACTCCGCCGCCGCCTCGGAGATGGCCGTGGCGATCTGGGTGGTCAGTCCGTGGGCGAGGGCCGCGTCGGCCTTGACACCCTTGTCGCGCAGCGCGGCCAGGGCCTCGTCGACGATGACCTTCGCCTGGGCGTCGTCCTCGAGCGGGACGACGGCCGCGAGGGTCGCGGTGGAGGCCACGACGTGCACGACCCGGACCTGTGCGTCCGACTGCCGGGCCAGGTCACCGGCCAGGCGTACTGCGGAGAGCCGGCTGGGGCTGGGATCGACGGCGACCAGGATGCGCTGGAACATGGAATCTTCTTTCCATTTTCTGGAAGATGTGGAGGATCTTCGCGGTGAGCGGTGACGCCGGAGGGCCGGTGTCACAAGGATCAACGTCCGGCGCGGCGCACGCCTTCCCGATTTCGGCCCCTTGATCGTCCCGTGCTCCGATCATCCGATGGCCGTCGGGGCACTACGAGGCTCTTTCCGCCGGCGACAGCACTCGAGCCAGCCAGTCGTTGCGTGTCCGGCGGGCATCGGCCGAGATGCGGGCCCGCGGGTACAGCGCGTCGAATCCGTGGAATCCTCCCGCCCAGATGTGCAGTTCCGCCTGGCCGCCGGCCGCCCAGATCCGGGTGGCGTAGGCGACGCCCTCGTCCCGGAACACCTCGGCCGAGCCGGCGTCGATGTACGTGGTCGGCAACCCGGAGAGGTCTTCGGCCACCGCGGGTGAGACATGGCCGGGCACCTCGTCGTCGCGGAGGCCCCCCAGAACCGAGCGCCAGCCGAACTCGTTCATCTCACGGGTCCAGACACCGGGGCCGCCGGAGTACTGCCGACTCGACGTGGTGACGTTGCGATGGTCGAGCATGGGACAGACGAGCATCTGTGCCGCGATCGGCGGTGCACCCCGGTCGCGTGCCATCAGCGTGACTCCCGCGGCGAGGCCGCCGCCGGCACTGACTCCCGCCACGACGACACGGGCGGGATCGATGCCCAGCTCGTCGGCGTGCTCCACGACCCAGAGGAGACTCCGGTAGCAGTCGTCGACCGGTGTCGTGCCACCTGCTTCCGGCGCCAGCCGGTAGTCCACGGAGATGATCACGGCACCGAACAGGTCGAGCCACTCCAGCGGTATGTCGATCTGGGAGAAGCGGTCTCCCATGACCATTCCGCCGCCGTGCATCCACAGGACGCACGGCGCCCCGGTGACGTGGGTGGCACCGGACGGCCTGAGGACCGACAGGGGAATCCGCGCACCGCCCTCACCGGGCACGGTGACCTCGCGCCGGTCGATCTGGCGGCCTTCGAGGAGGGATTCGACCGGTGCCGACGGCAACCGGCGCAGCTGGGCGAGCACTTCGGGGTCGAGCCGCGTCATGAGCGGCATGTCGGCGAGCAGAACGCGCAGTTCGGGGTCCATGTCGGGTCGTACGGTCGTCACGGGGTCACCTTTCGTCGGGCTGTGCCGGAGTGATGTTCAGGACCAACGGGCAGGGGCGGCGGTCCGGGCGGGTGAGGGGTGGGGCGGGTGAGGGGTGGGGTGGGTGAGGGCCGGGCGGGACCGAGCGGCGGGTTCTCAGAAGGTGGCCTTGCCGCGTACCGGTACGTAGTCCGTGTACTCGGGCTCCTTGGCCAGCATCCCGTCGATCCGCTTCACGATCGCCTGCGCGGCGTCGCCCGCGAAGATCCGGTGGTGGTCCTCCTCGCTGGTCCAGCCCTCGGTGACGTGCACGACGTCGGGGTGGGACGCCGATCGGCAGACGAGATAGACGACGCAGTACTCGCTCGCGCCGGGATTGCCGGCGCTCAGACCGGTGAGCAGGAGGTCCGTCAGCCGCGCACCCGTTCCGGGCTTCGCGGTCAGGGTGGCGTTGAATCCGTAGCGGGCGGTCATGACTGCCTTCTTCCGTGGACGAGGGTTGGACGTCTGTTGTCCCGAAGTGGAGCGTTTCCGCCCTCATCCGGGATTCCAGTGACTCCATTGAATCTGCCTGACCTGCATAAACGGTAGAACGATGCTGCCAACCGCTTGCACGATCCTCTCGTTTACGGGAGCGATGAGCGCGGCGTGTGCTGCAATGGGGGCATGTACCTCGAAGAGCTCCGCACCCTGCTGGACCGGCATGTGCGGCCCGACTGGACCACGGCCATCGACGGCGTGCTCATCTCGAAGGTGGAGCGCTCCGACCCACCGGCACCCTCCATGTCCGGCACGGTGCTGGCGGTCATCGCCCAGGGCGCCAAACGTCTCGCACTGGGCGACCGGATGTTCGAGTACCGGGCTGGGCAGTACCTCGTCGCGTCGGTGGACCTGCCCGTGACCGGCCAGTTCGTCGGAGCCTCCATCGAGCGCCCGGCACTGGGATTCGGCCTGACGCTGGAACCGTCGGCCGTCGCCGAACTGCTGTTGCAGGCGGGATCCGCGGACTCTCCCCGCACCGGCGGGGGTGCGCTGCCGGGCATCGCCGTCAGCGACGCCTCGGACCAGCTGCTCGACGCGGTGGTCCGGCTGCTGCGCCTGCTCGACGAGCCGCGCGACCGGACGGTGCTCGCTCCGATGGTCAAGCGCGAGATCCTGTGGCGGCTGATCACCGGTGAGCAGGGCGGCATCGTGCGCCAGCTCGGACTCGCCGACAGCAGCCTCAGCCACGTCGCGCGGGCCGTGCGCTGGATCCGCGAACACTATGCGCAGCCGTTCCGGGTCGAGGACGTGGCGCAGCTGTCGGGCATGAGCGTCTCCGCCTTCTACCGCAACTTCCAGGCGGTGACCGCGATGAGCCCCATCCGCTTCCAGAAGCAGATCCGGCTGCAGGAGGCCCGGCTGCTGCTCGCCGTCCATCCCCATGACGTCACCGGGGTCGGCCATCGCGTCGGGTATGACAGCCCGTCACAGTTCAGCCGGGAATACCGCCGCCAGTTCGGGGCGCCTCCCAGCCAGGACGCCGCCCGCCTGCGTCACACCGCGGGGACCACCGCGGGTGTTCTTCCCTGACCGCCACCGCGGCCCCGTCCTGTCACGACGCGTCACGAAGCATCACGTCCCGCCCCGGCCACTCCCCCAACACTCCCTTGTGGCGCCCCAAGTGAAGACGGCGGTCACTCCGCCCTGCCGGCCGCGGCATCGAGAAGAGGGCCGAGTTCCTGGCACACGGTCGTCAGAGCGCGGAGGTCATGTTCGGCTCTGGCCATGAGGATCGCCCCCTCCAGGGCGCTGATCATGAGCGTGGCGAGTGCGTCGGCGCGCCCTTCGGGCACCCCCATGTCCGCCAGCGCCCGGGACACCGCGCCGGTCCAGGTGGTGAAGGCAGCGGACGCGGCCTCCCGTGTGGAGGCGGTGGGCTCCGCGCAGTCCACCGTGGCCGCGGCCACCGGGCAGCCTCCCGCGAAACCGGCCGTCCGGTACTCCTCGGTCCACTGGCGGACCATCTCGGCGAAGAGGCCACTGGGCGTGGGCTCGGGCAGCGCGGCGAGAAAGCGGGCGACACGGTTGCCCGCGTACCGACCCGCCCAACCGACCGCCTCGTTGACGAGCTGTTCCTTGCCACCGGGGAAATAGTGCTGGAGCGAACCGCGCGGCGCCCCGGCGTGCGCGGCGACCTCCCGCATCCCCGCGGCGGCGACCCCCTGGCGCCGGATGAGCTGGGCCGCGCTGAAGACCATCCGCTCCCGTGGCCCCCGTTCGGACACCGCCATCCCTGACCTCCACCACCGTTCCGTGAACTCTCCGGATCCACCCTATGACCGCCGCCATAGAACGACTACTATGACCGCTGTCATAATCACGAAGGGCGGCGGCCCCGTGTTCTCGGTGTCCCCGGTGTCGTCGGTGTCCTCGGTGTCCCCGGTGTGTCCCCGGTGTCCTCGGCGTGGAGCGGAAGCGGTGGCGCATGGTGTACGTGGGTTTCGTCGGCCTCGGGGTCATGGGACAGCCCATGGCCCTCAACCTCGCCCGTGCGGGCACCCCCCTCGTCGTCTGGAACCGCAGCCCGGCGAGATGCGACCCCCTGCGCTCCGCCGGAGTCGAGGTCGCCTCGAACCCGGGTGAGGTGTTCGACAGGGCGGACTCCGTCATTCTCATGCTGGCCGACGAGACCGCCGTCGACACCGTCCTCGGGCGAGGCACCCCGGACTTCGCCGCCCGCGTCGCCGGACACACCGTCGTCCACATGGGCACGGTCTCTCCGGAGTACTCCGTCGGCCTGCGGGACGACATCGGGTCCGCGGGCGGAAGGTACGTCGAGGCGCCGGTCTCCGGATCCCGAGTCCCGGCGGAGCGTGGGCAGTTGGTGGCGATGCTGGCCGGCGACACCGAAGCCTTGAGGGCCGTGCGCCCGCTGCTCGCTCCCCTGTGCCGTGAGGAGTTCGACTGCGGTCCCGTCCCCGGCGCGTTGCTGATGAAGTTCTCGGTGAACCTGTTCCTGATCACGCTCGTCACCGGTCTGACAGAGGCTTTCCACTTCGCCGACGGGCACGGGCTGGACCAACGCCTGCTCCAGAACGTCCTGGACGCGGGCCCGATGGCCAGCGCCGTGTCCCGCGTGAAGGCGCCCAAACTGCTCGCGCGCGACTTCACCGTCCAGGCGGCGACCACGGACGTCCTCAAGAACAACCGCCTGATCGCGGAGGCCGCCCGAAAGGCCGGCCTCGCCTCCCCGCTCCTCGACGTCTGCCACGCGCTCTTCGACGAGACGGTGGTCCAGGGCCACGGCGGTGAGGACATGGTGGCCGTACTGCACGCACTGGAGGCGCGGACCGGCAGCGCGCGCCGCCACGGGGCACCGGACGACTGACGCGGACGGGATGCCGCGCCCCGGGCGATGCGCGCGGCACGAACCAGCCGCCGGGCAGCACTCCTTGCCCGGCGCGTTCCGCTCACGGCTACCAGGTCACCGGCAGGGCGCGAAGGCCGTACACGATGGCGTCCTGGTGGTAGACGAGCTGGTCCGGCGGTGTCGCCAGGCGCAGACCGGGCAGGCGGCGCAGCAAGGTGGCGAGGATGATCTGAAGCTCGACCCTGGCCAGGGTCTGGCCCAGGCACTGGTGGATTCCGTGACCGAAGGCCACATGGCGCCGCGCGTCCCGCGTGACGTCCAAGTCGGAGGGACAGGTGCCGCCCTCCGTCTCGAAGAGCGACGGGTCTCGGTTTGCGGTGGACAGCATGCAGATCACGCCGTCGCCCGCCGGGATGGTGACCCCGCCGACCTCGACGGAGCGCGTCGCCGCGCGGCCCAGGCCGAGATGGATGATGGTGAGGTGGCGCAGGAGCTCCTCGACGGCTCCGCGGACGAGTTGCGGATCGTCGCGCAGGAGTGCCGTCTGCGCGGGGTCGCGCAGCAGCGCGAGCACGCTGATGGCCGCCATGTTCGCGGTGCTCTCGTGTCCGGTGACCAGCAGCAGGAACCCGAGTGACGCCGTCTCCTGAGGAGTCAGGTCGTCGCGTGCCACCAGTCGGCTGAGAATGTCGTCCGCCGGGTGACGACGCTTGTGTTCGGCCAACTCGGCCAGATAGTCCATGAGTCGGGCATGCGTCCGGGCGGCCCGCTGGGGGGTCGTGCGGTTGTCGAGCAGGGTGCGGCTGAGCGACTGGAACAGATCGTGGTCCTCGTAGGGCACTCCCAGCATCAGGCAGATGGCCAGCGACGGGATCGGAAGGGCGAAGTCGGCCACGAGGTCGGCCGAGGTGCGTCCGTCCGTCATGTGGTCCACGGCCCTGTCGACGATGTCCTGGATTCCGGGGCGGAGTTCCTCGACGCGCTTGACCAGGAAGTCCTTGGTGACCATGCGTCGCAGACGAGCGTGTTCGGGGTCGTCCATGCGGATGAAGCTGGGCCTCGCGGTCGCCAGTTCGCGCTGACCCGCGGAGAGGAACGGGAAGCCGGGGGTGCGCGCGTCGGCACTGAAGCGGGGGTCGGCCAGCACGGCGCGTACCTCCTCGTAGCCGGTGACGAGCCAGCACGCCGTGCCGTCCGGCAGTACGGCTCGGGTGACGGCGGCGTCCTGCGCGGCGGCCGTGTACGCGGGGGGTGGATCGAACGGACAAGTGCCGTAGGAGCCGGGGAGGTTCAGCAAGGGAGCGGGCGCGGTGACGGTCATGAGCCGGGTCGTCTCCTGGTGGGGGGTCACGTGGCGTCCATGAGGGTGATGGCACGGCTGGGGCACCGGTCCGCGGCAAGGCGCACATCGTCGGCGTACTTCTGACCGGGCTCCGGTACGAGGAGGGTGACGCGCCCGTCCGTGTCGCTCCGCTCGAACACCTCGGGCGCGGATCCGGCGCACCGTCCGGCGCCGCGGCAGCGTTCCCTGTCCAGGCGCACGGTGAGGTGCGGGCCTCCCGTCCCGGCGTCGTCGCAGGGGGTGCGCAGGACGCCGAGGGTGGTGGACATGGCCGCGGTCTGGCCGGCGAGGACCAGCAGTTCGATCAGTTGCTCCGGGTCCAGTTCGCGGGCAAGGCGCTGCCACAGGCCGTCGGGCAGCGTGGAGTTGGCGGCGAGCAGGTCGCAGGTCTCCAGAAGTGCGCGCTCCTCGTCCGTCCATGGGTGGGCGTCCGGGGCCGCAGCCGTGGCTCGGATCTCCTCCGCCGTCAGCCCGGCCTCGGTCGCCGGCGTGCGGTGGCGCTCGTGGACGAAGGTCCCGCGGAGCCGGTGGGCGGTGCGCAGGACGATCAGCTCGCGCCGGCGGTCACCGAGCGTTCCTTCATGGGTGAGCACACGGGCGAGGGACAGCCAGGCGTGGGCCAGGACGGGGTGGTGGGCGAGGGTACCGAAGAGGTTGACCCGCCCGGCACCGTCCTTGTGGGAGTCGGCCAGGAGGGACCGGAGCGACGCGGGCCACTCGGACGGCGGGAGCGGGGGAATACGGGGAGGGCCGGCCACCCGGACGGATGCGGGTGATGAGGTCATGAGGGTGCCTTTCGGATGCGTACGGAGTCGGACGGGGGGGTGTTCCCGGGGGCGACAGCGGCTCACCACCTGCAGACGACGACTCCCGCGCTGGCCCCGCTCGCGAAGCCGAACATGCCCACCAGGTCCCCGCGTCGCAGTCGCCCGTTCCCCAGGGCGGTGGCCAGCTGGAGCGGGATGGTGTTGGTCGCCACGTTGCCGTGGGCCGGGAAGGTGGCCAGGATGCGGGCCGGGTCCACGCCCACCCAGCCACAGACGACCCGGGTGAACGGCACCGACGGCTGGTGCACACAGACGAGGTCCAGGTCGTCGCTCTCGACGCCGATCTCCTTCAGCGCTCCGCGCACCTTGTCGGGCAGTCCCTCGAAGGAGTCCACCAACTGCTGTGAGTCGATGCGCAGATGGCCGAGCCTGCGGTGCTGCGCGTAGGGGTTGGGCAGCGTCGCCGCGCGCCAGCCCCAGGAGTTGGCGAAGAAGCGCGAACCGACGATGCCGGGCCGGCCGCTCGCTTCCACCAGCAGGGCGGAGCCCATGTCGCCGGTGCTGAGGCTGGGCAGCGCGCTCAGGATGTCCGCCGGGTCGTCGACCTCCCAGCGGCTTTCGCGGGTGCTGACCTCCGCGGTGGTCACCAGCACCCTGCGGTACCGGCCGCCCCGGATGAACGCGTCGGCGACCTCCAGGGCGTTGAGGACGCCGTTGCAGGCGTTCTTGAGGTCGAGCACGGGACACCCGAGGCCCAGCTTGTCGGCGACGACATGGGCCGTGGCGGGCTCCTCCATGTCGGCGAGGATGCCCGCGTAGAGGAGCAGGTCGACATCGGCCGGATCGGTGCCGGTGTCCGCGAGCAGGCGCCGCGCCGCGTGGACCGCCAGGTCGGAGGGCTGGTCGTGGTCGGGGGCCACGGTGCGCTCGGCCAGCCCGTACATGCGCTGGAGCACTCCGCGGGACAGCGTGACGGCGGGACTGCCCTCGCGGAAGCGGTCCTCGACCGCGGCCACGCTCTGCCGTCCCTCGGGGATGTGCACGGTCGCGTGAACGATACTGCTGTGAACGGTCATGGGTTCAGTCCTCGGTTCGGTCCTCGCTGAAGGGCGGCACGTCAGTCCTCGGTGAGGAGCAGCACGACGTTGTGCCCGCCGAACCCGAAGGACTGGCTCACGGCGGCGCGGACGCGCTGGGTGCGCGGCCGGTCCGTCACGCAGTCCAGGTCGAAGGGGAGGTTGTCGGCCGTGAGGTTGGCGATCGGCGGCACGGTGGACCGGTGGATGGTCAGGGCCGTGAGCGCCGCCTCGATCGCGCCGGCGGCGCCGAGGCTGTGTCCGAGCACTCCCTTGGGCGCGGTCACGCTGGGCCGGTGGGGAAGCACCCGACCGATCAGTTCGGCCTCGGTCAGGTCGTTGAGGGGCGTGGAGGTGCCGTGCGCGTTGACATGATCGACGTCGGCCGCGCGCAGGTCCGCTTCGGCGAGCGCCGCCCGCAGCGCCACCTCGGCGTGAACTCCGCCGGGGGCCGGGGCGGTTGGATGGTGGGCGTCGGAGGAGAGGCCGACTCCCGCGAGCCGTGCGTAGGCGCGCCGGCCGCGGGCCCGTGCGTCCGCCTCCCGTTCCAGTACGAGTACGGCGGCGCCCTCGGCGATCACGAAGCCGTCCCGGTCCGCCGCGAAGGGCCGCGACGCCGCTCCGGGGTCGCCGGTACGGGCCGAGAGCGCGCCCATCCGCTGGAAGCCGGAGGTGATCACGGGGGTGACGGCCGCCTCCGCGCCACCCGCGACCGCGACGTCGCACAGGCCGGCCAGGAGCAGCTGGCGCGCCGTGGCCACTGCGCTGGCGCCGGACGCGCACGCCGTCTCCGTGGCCAGGGAGGGCCCATGGGCGCCGAGGTCCAGCAGCACCTCTCCGGCTGCCATGTTCGGGATCAGCATGGGTACCAGCGCGGGGGAGACCAGCTCGGGGCCGCCTTGGTGGTGGCGGAGGGTCTGCTCCTCCAGGTGCGCCGCTCCGGCGAGCCCGGAACCGATCACGACGGCGACGCGGGTACCGTCCCATCGGGTGGGGTCGAGGCCGGCGTCGGCGACCGCCTCGCGCGCGGCGAGCACGGCGAGCCGGCTGAAGTGGCCCATGCGCCAGGCCTTGCCGCCGCCGATGCGGGCCTGATCCGGAGTCATGGCCGGGATGCGGCAGGAGAAGTCGGCGGGGCAGTCCTTGAGTTCGGGGTCCGTCGCGGCGGCGGAACGACCGCGCAGGATCCCCTCCCAGGTCGTCTCCCGGCCGACACCGGCCGGAGTGATCAACCCCAGGCCGGTGATCGAGACCACGGGCTGACGTGACGTCACGAGACGCCCTGCTGGGGTCGCTTGGCGTTCAGCGCGGCGACGAGCCCACCGACGGTGCTGTGCTTGGCCGCCTCGTCCTCCTCCACGGGGACGCCCAGTCGCTCCTGGAGCGCCAGGGCGAGTTCGGCGAGTGCGAGCGAGTCGAGGTCGAGGCTCTCAAGGGTGGCCTCGGGGCGGATGCTCTCGGGGCTGACCTCGAACTTCTCGGTCAGTACGGTGGTGACGGCGGTCTGGACGGGGGACATGGACGGTCCTTTCGACACAACTGACGGTGACGACACGGAAGGTGACGAGGGGGGAAGGTGGGCAGGGGGCCTCGGGGAAGACCGAGGGTCAGACGGCCGGAGCGGCGGGGACCGCCACCGGCGTGATGACGCCGTCGAGTTGGGGCACGGCCGGGAGCTCCGGCCACAGCAGCGCGGCCGATCCCCAGGTCAGTCCGGCTCCGAAGGCGGTCAGCAGTACGCGCTGCCCGCCGCGCAGTTCACCCCGGGCCGCGGCGTCGGCCAGGGCCAGCGGAATGGAGGCGGCGCCCGTGTTCCCCACCCGCTCGATGTTGGTGACGTGCCGGTGAGCCGGTACGGGGATGCGGGCTCCGACGGCGGAAAGGATCCGGGCGTTGGCCTGATGGGCGCAGAACCGGTCCACGTCCGCGGCCGACCAGCCCGCGTGCTTGAGCACGGTCCGCGCGGACTGTGCCATCCGGGTGACCGCGTGCTGGAACACCTCGCGTCCGCGCATACGGAAGTAGCGGTCCTCCGGCCGGTAGTCGTCGGGGCGGGCACGCTCCAGCGCTCCGCCGCCGGGCACCTGGATCAGGGTGTCCTCCGAGCCGTCGCTGCCGAGGTCGAACGCGACGACGCTGCCCGGCTCGCCCTTGCCGCCCCCGCGTAGTACGGCCGCCGCCGCACCGTCCGCGAACACGATTCCGGCGGAACGGTCCTGCGGATCGATCAGGGTCGAGTACACCTCGGCGGCCACCAGGAGGACCCGGTCGGCACACCCGGACGCCAGGACACCGGAGGCCGTGGCGAGACCGTAGACGAATCCGCTGCACGCGGCGGATACGTCCCACGCGGCCGCCCCGCCCAGCCCGAGCCGGGTGGCCAGCCAGGGTGCCGTGGCCGGCATGGGCCGGTCGGGAGTGGACGTAGCGACGATGACGGCGTCGACCGGCGGAAGGCCCGCGACGGACAACGCCTTGCGAGCGGCCTCCAGGGCGAGATGGCCCGTGGCGACACCGGGCGCGACCCGACGTCGCTCACCGATGCCACTGCGTCTGCGCACCCAGGCGTCGTCGACACACCAGGCGACGGGCAGCTCGGCGTTGGCCACCGTACGCGGCGGAACGAATCCGGCGATGCCCTCGAGGACGGCCGTCGTCACCGGGCGGCCTCGGTGGGCGGGACCGGCAGCGGGATCGCCAAAGAAGCTTCGGTGCAAGGAAATTGGTGAGTCACACACGCCTCGGTGGGGAGTGATCTTGAACGAGCGGCATGACTGTAGATCGGATCAAGATCACCTCGCCACGCGACGAGATTCGAACGAAAGAACCAATGATGCCGATCGACCGGAAAAGGCCAGCTCAGCAACGGGAGCGCAGAATCGTTACGTTCATTGGGCCAGTCGTGCGCCACCCGAAAGACGGCAAAAGAGGACGACCGTTCGAGAAAACACCGCACACGTGAACAGCGCGCAAGCGCTCCCACCGCACCCTGTCGGATCCGATCGGTGATGCCGCCCGGCCCCCACCTGCGAGCTCCCGCCTCCCGCCACCGGCAGGCAGGGTCGGCCCACTCCGTCCGCGATCGCGGCGTCCCGAACGAAGCTCCGGGAGATGCGGCCGACGATTCCAGGCTCGAACGCATAGGCGATCAATGGGCGTTCAGAATCGCGACCGCACCGGGTATCGCGCGGCCGGATCCTCGACTCCCCGGCAGCGGGCCCCGCCCCGTTCAACTCCTTGCGCTCCGCGCCCAATTCACAGACTCCTTTGCTTCATCTCTTGACGACTTTGGTTCAGACCTTTAGGTTCCCGATCACCACGGCTCCATGAATGCACCCATCGTTCAGGAACGTGAACACTCCCCCACCATCAGCCTCACCTGAAGGGCTGTGATCCCCCCTGATGACCAGCCAACGCCGCACGCGCTCAACCGTGTTGCGCGCCGCGCTCACCACCTCACTGCTCGCGCTCCCGGCCGGTGCCCTGACCGCGACACCCGCCTCCGCGGCCACCGGAACGATCACGGGTCTCGCGGGCAAGTGCCTCGACGTGGCCGGGGCGAACTCCGCGAACGGAACGGCCGTACAGCTCTACGACTGCAACGGGACCGCCGCCCAGCAGTGGACGGTCGGCTCCGACGGAACGCTACGGGCCCTCGGCAAGTGCCTCGACATCACCGGCAACTCGACCGCGGACGGGGCCAGGCTCCAGCTGTGGGACTGCTCCGGCGGCGCGAACCAGAGGTGGACGGTCTCCGCGGCCCGTGACATCGTCAATCCGCAGGCCGACAAGTGCGCCGACGTCACGGGCAACACCTCGGCGAACGGTGCCCCGATACAGATCTGGACCTGTACGGGCGGCGCCAACCAGAAGTGGACCACGCCCGCCGCGGGCGGCGGCGGCACGAATCCCACCGCGCCGATGGCCGTCGCCCCGTACCTCTACAACGGCTGGGGCAGCCCGCCGAACCCCACCACCGTCATGAACGCCACCGGCGTCAAGTGGTTCACGCTGGCCTTCGTGCTCAGCAACGGCTACTGCAACCCGCAGTGGGACGGCGGCCGCGCCCTGACCGGTGGCGTCGACCAGCAGACGGTCAACACCGTACGCGCGGGCGGCGGTGACATCATCCCGTCGTTCGGCGGCTACAGCGGCAACAAGCTGGAGAGTTCCTGCTCCAGTGCCGGGGAACTGGCGGGGGCGTACCAGAAGGTCATCAACGCGTACGGACTCAAGGCCATCGACATCGACATCGAGGCCGACGCCTACAGCAACACGACGGTCCAACAGCGCACCGTGGACGCGCTCAAGACCGTCAAGGCCAACAACCCGGGCATCAAGGTGTACGTCACCATCGGAACCGGGCAGAACGGCCCCGACACGGGACTCATCAACCGGGCCGCGTCGTCCGGCCTGACCGTGGACAGCTGGACGATCATGCCGTTCGACTTCGGCGGCGCCGGCCAGAACATGGGCACGCTCACCCAGCGGGCCGCCGAGGGCCTCAAGACGGCACTCAAGAACGCCTACGGCTACAGCGACGACCAGGCGTACCGGGACATGGGCATCTCCTCCATGAACGGGATCACCGACCAGAACGAGACGGTCACCGTCGCCGACTTCCAGACCATCCTCGGCTACGCCCAGCAGCACCACCTGGCGCGGCTGACCTTCTGGTCGGTCAACCGCGACCGCCCCTGCACGAGCGGCGTCGCCGACAGCTGCTCCGGGGTGGGCCAGCAGGACTGGGACTACACGCGCGTCCTCGCGAAGTACACCGGCTGACCTTCCCCCCACCCCCACCAGCGCAGGAGAGCCCCGTGTTCCGATCTACAAGACCTTCCGGCCGTCGCCGGATACCGAAAGCGCTCACCGCGGTCGCCCTCGTGGCGACCACCGTCTCGGGCCTGGCGGCCGCCACGCAGAACGAGGCGACCGCCGCGGCCGCCGCGCTGCCCACCGGCTGGGCCACGGTCGTCAACGCGGCCAGCGGAAAGTGCGTCGACGCGCGCGCGGCCGCGACGGCGAACGGCACCGCGGTCCAGCAGTACGCGTGCAACAGCAGCCAGGCCCAGCAGTGGCAGCTCGCGGCCACGTCCGGCGGATACTCCCAGGTCGACAACCGCGCCGACGCCACCAAGGCGTGGGACGTCACCGATGTCTCGACGGCGGACAGCGCCCCGGTGCAGCTGTGGACGTACAGCGGCGGCAACAACCAGCAGTGGCAGGCCGTGGCGGACTCCGGCGGCTCCTACCACTTCGTCAACCGCAACAGCGGCAAGTGCCTGGACGTGCCCAGCGCGTCCACCGCGGACAGCGTGCAGCTCCAGCAGTACACGTGCAACGGCACCGCGGCCCAGTCGTTCTTCGTCAATCCCGTCGACGCGACACCGCCCCCCGGCACCCCGGACCTCGGCCCGAACGTCACCGTCTTCGATCCGTCGACGCCCGCGGCCACGATCCAAAGCAGCCTCAACTCGGCGTTCTCGCAGCAGGAGACCAACCAGTTCGGCACCGCCCGCAAGGCATTCCTCTTCAAGCCGGGCACCTACGACGCCAACGCCAACGTCGGCTTCTACACCCAGGTCGCCGGCCTCGGCCTCTCCCCCGACGACGTCAACATCCGCGGCGCGGTGCACGCCGAGGCCGACTGGTTCCAGGGCAACGCCACCCAGAACTTCTGGCGCTCGGCGGAGAACCTGTCGGTGACTCCGACGGGCGGCTCGGACCGCTGGGCGGTGTCGCAGGCCGCCCCGTACCGACGGATGCATCTGCGCGGCAACCTCGCCCTGGACGACGGCGGTTGGTCCAGCGGCGGCTACATGGCCGACACGAAGATCGACGGCCAGGTCAACTCGGGCTCGCAGCAGCAGTGGCTGTCACGGAACACCGAATGGGGCAGCTGGACCGGCTCCAACTGGAACATGGTCTTCGTCGGGTCCAAGAACGCCCCCGCCAACAGCTTCCCCAACCCGCCCTACACCACGGTCGCCCAGGCGCCGGTCACCCGTGAGAAGCCCTTCCTCTACGTCGACTCCGCGGGCGCCTGGAAGGTGTTCGTGCCCTCCGTACGCACCAACACCAGCGGCACCACGTGGAGCGCGGGTACCCCGGCGGGCGCGTCCCTGCCCCTCTCCGACTTCTTCGTCGTGAAGCCGGGCGCGACGGCCGCCCAGATGAACGACGCGCTCGCCCAGGGCAAGAACCTGCTGGTGACGCCCGGGGTCTACCACCTCGACCAGACGCTGAAGGTGACCCGGCCCGACACCGTCGTCCTGGGTCTCGGCCTGGCCACGCTCATCCCCGACAACGGCATCACGGCGATGACGGTCGCGGACGTGGACGGGATCCAGCTCGCGGGTCTGCTGATCGACGCCGGGACCACCAACTCCGCCCAGCTCGTGGAGATGGGTCCGAGCGGCTCCTCCGCCGACCACAGCGCCGACCCCAGTTCTCTGCACGACGTCTTCTTCCGCATCGGCGGTGCGGGCGTCGGCAAGGCCACCACCAGCCTGACCATCAACAGTGACGACGTCATCGGCGACCACCTGTGGCTGTGGCGCGCCGACCACGGCAGCGGTGTGGGCTGGACCAGCAACACCGCCGACACCGGCCTCGTCGTCAACGGCGACGACGTGACGATGTACGGCCTGTTCGTCGAGCACTACCAGAAGTACCAGACCCTCTGGAACGGCAACGGCGGCCGCACGTACTTCTACCAGAACGAGATGCCGTACGACCCGCCCAACCAGGCCGCCTGGATGAACGGCTCCACACAGGGCTACGCCGCCTACAAGGTGGCGAACTCGGTGACGAGTCACCAGGTGTACGGATTCGGCAGCTACTGCTACTTCAACGTCAACTCCTCCGTCGCCGCCGAGCACGCCATCGAGGCGCCGAACAACGCGAACGTGAAGTTCAAGGACATGGTGACGGTCTCCCTGGGCGGCACGGGCACGATCCGGCACGTCGTCAACGACCGGGGCGGCCCGTCCAACTCCGCCGGCAACGTCGCCAACCTCGTCAGCTACCCGTGACCCGCTCAGAGGGGACTGATCACCCGATGCACACCAACAGATCCGGACCGACACGCGCGGTCCTGCGGGTCCTGCTGCTGCTGGCGACGCTGCTCGCCGTGGCGGCACCGCCCGCCGCGCAGGCCAGCACGACGGCTACCCCGTTCAAGGTGCTGGCGCTCTACAGCGGCACCTGGGACGCGGCGCACATCGACTTCGAGAAGGAGGCGAACGACTGGTTCCCCAGGCAGGCCGCCGCCAACGGCTTCACCTACACGGCCAGCACCAACTGGGACCTGCTCGGCAACGGCGGCGTCAACGCCTACCAAGTCGTGCTGTTCCTGGACGACCTGCCGCAGACGTCGGCCCAACGGACCGGCTTCGAGCAGTACATGCGCAACGGCGGCGCCTGGATGGGCTTCCATGTGTCGGCCTTCACCACCAGTGCCTCGGACTGGCCGTGGTACCACAACCAGTTCCTCGGCAGCGGGAACTTCCAGTCGAACACCTGGGGCCCGACCACGGCGGTCCTCAAGGTCGAGGACCGTACGCACCCGGCCACCAAGAACCTGCCCGCCACGTTCACCTCGGCGGTCAGCGAGTGGTACAGCTGGTCCAACGACCTGCGGAAGAACCCGGACATCAAGATCCTGGCGTCCGTCGATCCCAGCAGCTTCCCGCTGGGCACGGATCCCAACCAGAGCTGGTACAGCGGCTATTACCCGATTTTGTGGACCAACTCCAAGTACAAGATGCTGTACGCGAACTTCGGTCACAACGCGATGGACTACTCGACAAACACCCGTCTGTCGTCGACCTTCGCGAGTGAGACGCAGAACCGGTTCGTGCTGGACGGCCTGAAGTGGCTGGGCGGGGCGGACAACACGACCCCGCCGGCGGACTCGATCTCCGAGACGGCCTGGTACTCGCTGACCAACGCCGGGAACGGCACGTGTGTGGACGCACGCGCGGCCGCCACGGCGAACGGGACCGCGATCCAGCAGTACGCCTGCAACGGCACGCAGGCACAGCAGTTCCAGTTCCGCTCGACCGACGGCGGCTACCGGCAGGCAGGCATCCGCGGCAACCCGCAGCAGGTCATCGACGTGACCGACGTCTCGACCGCCGACAACGCCCCACTACAGCTGTGGAGTTACGGGGGTGGGCAGAACCAGCAATGGCTGCCCGTCAAGGAGAGCACCGGGCGCTACCACTTCAGCGCCCGGCACAGCGGCAAGTGCCTGACGGCGGCGAGCGCCGCGACGAACAGCGTGCAGCTCACCCAGCGCACCTGCGACGGCTCGTCCGCGCAGAGCTTCACGCTCACCGCGCAGCCCTGACCGACCAGTACAAGGGTGCCCCTGTCCCACCGCACACCGGCGGCGGGACAGGGGCACCGCCGCGTCCGGTCCGGTTCCGGCGGACGTGGGCGTGCGGGGCCGTCAGCCAGTCGGTGGCGGGTCAACCGGCCGGTCCGTGCGCCGGGGCGGGAAGCACGCGGAATGGACGGCGTCGGCCGGGGCACACGGCCAGGGGAGCCTCGTCGCCCCCATCCCCGTGGCGGCGAGGCTTCACAGCGGGGAGCGGCGGCCCGCGAAGCGTGGTACGCATCAGCGAAGCCGGACCCGCGGGCGCTCGCTGAACCGCCGGCGCGATGCCGGTTTGCGTCACCCGCCCAGCGGCCACACGGTGAAGAAAGGTGCGCCGTCCCTACGGGAACGCACGCGTCGGCGATTCGAGAAGAGGGCGATCGTGATGATCAAGGGAAACGCCAGGACGAAACAGCTCACGGGCAGGATGCGGGAGACCCTGGGCAAGGCCCTGGGAGACAAATCCATGCAGCGGAGGGGCCGTAACGAACAGTTGCGGGGCAAGGCCCATGAGATGACCGGAAAGGCCGCGGACCGAATTCGCAGGCGGGCCAAGCACTGAGGGCGGGTGGCCTCCGACGCCACCGCTGCGTCCGGCGGACGTCAGGGCTGTCGTGCGGGAGCGCGCACGACACCCCGCCCCGCCGGGGACATGACGCCCCCTGCCTGGACGGCCGGCCCTGGGGGACGGAGGATCTAAACCCCGCGACGGAGAGCACAGAGGATGATGACCATCGAGCACCCCGCGGACCGCGGCGGCGACGAACGCGGAAAGTTCGAACGGTTCGCCGAGTCCGCGTCGAAATTCACCAGTTCACCGGTCTTCTTCGCGTTCTGCCTCGCGCTGGTCTCCCTTACCGTCGTGCTCCACATCGTGGGCGTCGAACTGACCTGGCTGCTCTTCGCCGGCGAATCCATGACCGCCGTGACCCTCATGCTCCTCGCCCTGCTGAAGAACTCGGAACTCCGGGCGGACCGCGCTGTCCAGCGCAAGCTGGACGCCATCGCCGCCGCCCTGCTCGAGGCACAGGAAGGCAGCCCGGGAAAGGCCCACGAAGACCTCAGGAACGTCATTCGGCTGGAGGACGAGATCTGAGAGGCGCCGGCGCCTCTCAGATCTCGTCCTCGCCCTTCACCAGGAGCGTCGACCCGCTCGGCGACGCGCCGCGCGGGAGCGCGCCGTCACCAGTAGTGCCGTCGGCCGCCGACCGCGTGTCCGATGCCTCCCAGGATCCACAGAACGGCTCCGATGATCACCAGGATGACCCCGATGGTCCATAGGATGCCGATGCCTGCCACGAGGCCGATGACGAGCAGAATAACTCCGAGGATGATCATCTTTTCCTCCGGTCGGGGAAGCTTGACCCCCTAAGCGCCGAGTCCCCGCAAATATTCAGCCGCAAACACGGGGAGAGCACGGTCGGCGGGCCCCCGGACCGCCGGGGCCCTCACGGCCGGGTCTCGGCCGGGAGCTCCAGTCGCAGTTCGTAGCCGCCGTCCGCGGTGGGGCCGGCGGTGACGGTGCCGCCGAGGAGTGCCGCGCGCTGCCGCAGACCGACCAGTCCGTGGTGCGCACTCGGAAGCGGGAGCGGGGGGTGGGTCGGTGCGGTGTTGGTGACCGTGGCACGCACGGCGCCGTCGTGGTGGCAGATGTGAACCGTCGCGGTGGTTCCGGGGGCGTGCTTGCGTGCGTTGGTCAGCGCTTCCTGGACCGTGCGGTAGATGGCTCGCTGCACGGTGGCCGGCAGGTCGTCGGGCACGTCGGTGCGCAGCTCGGTCTCGATACCGCTGTTGTCGACCAGCCGATGCAGATCCGCCAGGGACGGCTGCGGTGTCAGCTCCGTGGGGCGCCCCCCGGAGGCACGCAGGACGCTGACCATGTGCCGCAGCTCGTCCAGTGTCTGGACGCTCAGCCGCCGGATGGTGGCGGCCGCGTCCTTGACCTCGGCGTCCTGGGTACCGACCTGAAGTGCTCCGGCCCGTACCGCGATCAGACTGACCTGGTGGGACACCACGTCGTGCATCTCCCGGGCGAGCTGTGCGCGTTCCTTGGCCAGCACGCTCTGCGCGGTCAGCAGCCGCTTGTGGTCGCGCGCCTCGGAGATCTCGGCGAGCTGCCGCGACAGGTCCCGCCGGGCCTGGACGAGCTGCCCGAGGAAGACGGGAGCGGCCGCCGTCGCCGCGGTGTACCCCAAGGTGATCACGGTGGCCGTCTTCGCGAAGTCGTAGCTCAGTGACGGCCATCTGGTCATGTCACAGATCGTGAACACCGTGACACAGAAGGCGAGCATGGCGCGGTGCCGGGTGAACGAGGCGAGTGTGTACAGCGCGGCCAGCGCGGCGAAGACGGCGTCGGAGACCAGGACCGCGGGCAGCGTGAGCAGAAAGGTGAGCAGCGGTCGGCGACGTCTCAGAAAGAGGGAGAAGGCGGCGACCAGGGCACAGGACAGCCGGAGCGGCTCGTCGATGTGGACCTTGACCCAGACGTCGAGGAGCGACGCGGCAACGAGGGCGGCGTCCAGCATCAGCGGTGCGCGCAGCCGGCGGAGGTTCATCCCCCCTCCTCGCCCCGCGGCTCCTTGAGAAGGCCGGCCCGTTCGGCGAGCAGGGCGGCCTGGACCCGTCCGTCCACCTCCAGCTTGCCGAGGATCGCGCTCACGTGGTCCTTGACCGTGCCGGTACTGAGGTGCATCCGCGTGCCGATGTCGACGTTGGACAGCCCCTCGGCGATGAGGACGAGCACCGCCCGTTCGCGGTCGGTCAGCCGGGCGAGGCTGTGGGCGGCGGTTTCCCGGGGGCCCGCGCTCAGGTACCCGTCCACGACCGTCCGGGTGACCTTGGACGACAGGACGGTGCCGCCGGCGGCCAGCGTCCGGACCAGGAACGGGAGCTCCTCGGGGTCGGTGTCCTTGAGCAGGAAGCCCGCCGCGCCCGAGCGCAGCGCCGTCGCCACGTATTCGTCCATGTCGAAGGTCGTGAGCATGGCCACCACCGGGGGGTGCGGCAGCCGACGGAGGCCGGAGAGGACGGTGAGGCCGTCGACGTCAGGCATCCGGATGTCGAGGAGTACGACGTCAGGGTGCGTGTCCTGGGCCGTGCGGAGGGCCTGGCCGCCGGGGACCGCGGCCGCGACCTCGATGTCGTGTGCCGCGTCGAGGATGTGCTGAAAACCCGTACGGATCATGGCCTCGTCGTCGACCACCAATACGCGGATCACAGGTGCTCCACTCGCCGTCGGACCACTGTCCGATTCGTACCATGCCGGACGCGCCCCGAGGCTGTCCGACACCGGATACGGTCAGGCGGCGGGGAGTGCGCCAGCCAGTCGGCGGGGCGGTTCCGGACACCTGCCGGATGTCTGCCGCGCGCGGCGTCTTCGACCCTGGAGCGTATGACGCGCGACGTGTCGGAGGCCGTACCGCCCGGGGCGGCGCCCGTTCTGGGCCTGGCCCGCCGCCCGGCGGTGCTGGGCGTGTTCGCGGTCCACATGGGTCCCGGCGCCGGTCCCTCGGTGGACGGCCGGAACCCCCTGACGCGGCACGGCCTCCCGACGGCACCCGCGGTCGGCGGCGAACTCACACCATCCGGCACCCGAGCCGGGCCAGCTAGGAGGTACGCCGATGTCGGTCCGCCTGACGTTCATGTGCGCGGCAGCCGGGGGCACCAGCGGGAGCGCGGTCTTCGGTGACGGCCCCCTGAGCGAGCACGGCCTGGGTGAGGCGCGTGCCGTCTGCGCGACGCTCCCTCCGTACTCCTCGGTCGTCCGGGCGCCGTCGGTCCGCTGCGCGCTGACCGCCGACGCGCTCGGACTGGACGCCACGCCCGAGCCCGCACTGCGCGATGTCGACTACGGCGCCTGGCGTGGCCGCACCGTCCGTGAGGTCGTCGAACACGACCCCTACGGTTACGCCAGTCGGCTCACGGACCCGGATGCCACACCGCACGGAGGCGAGTCCGTACGACAGCTCTGCCGCCGCGTCGCGCACTGGATGGGCACCGTGCCGCCGTTCATGGACCAGGCTCTGGTCATCACCGAACCGGCCGTCGTCCGGGCCGCGCTCGTCCACGCGCTGTCCGCGCCCGCGACAGCCTTCTGGCACTTCGAGGTGCCACCCCTGTCCACGGTCTCCCTGACCCTGCGAGACGGCCGCTGGAACGTCCGGCCCGGTCGGCTCGTCGCCGAACGAGCCGGCACGAGTCGCACCGTGCCCATGCCGTGTGACCCCCCGCAGGCTCGCACGGCGCCCTTGTGGGGTGACGCGGTGAGCGACGAGTGGTACGACCTCGTCGCCCGCGTGACGCCCTCCGACCGCACCGGCCGGTCCGTGAAACCGGGCAGGCCGCACGGCCTGAAGAACAGGGCCGACGGTGCCGCCCCGGCGGGCCCGGGGCCGGTGGGCCGGCACCTGGCCGCTCGGGGCCGGGAGCCGTTGGGCACGGGTGGCCACCGGGTGTGCGGGCGATGCCGGGTGCGCCTGCACCCGCGTGCCGAACCGGAGCGGTGAGACTCCGGCCCGCTCTCTCAGCCCGGAAACCCGCCCTGGTCCCGTCGGCCCTGTCGTGGCTGCGGGCGCCCGCGGACGCCGGAGCGGCGACGCGACGGCGCGGGAGGAGCGTCCGCGCTGTTGAAGCCCGGTCCGGAGGGGGCGCTGAAGCCGCCGGGCACCGCTGGTGACGTCGCCGGCTCGGCGTGCGCCGGCGCGGCGGCGGCCGGCACGGGGGCCTCGCGGGTGCGCGGCAGCACGCGGCCCACCACGCGGGAGAGTGTCATCAGGGGGGCGCACGCGGTGCAGACCTCGAGCAGGGTCCAGACCTGCCCGACCGCGGGGTCGTGACGCAGAACCAGGACCACGCCGCCCGCGCAGTGCGTGTGCGTGCCCTCGTGGGCAGCGCACTGTGTCTGGCGGCAGGCGCAGGCCGCGTCGGGACGCACGGTTGCGGCGCGGGCGTGTGCCGCCGCGTGGGCTTCGGCGAAACGGCGAAGTGCCGTCAGGTCGCGGGAGCGGGGCGGCATTGCGCACGACGACGAGCACGACACGGAGGCGGTACGGTCGCTGTGGCCGGAGACCCGGATGATCCACGTCCGTCCCGGGCGGCGTGCAGCGGGTGTTTCGGGGTACGCGAGGTCCAAGACCGGCAGTCCTTCGGTTAGGGGAGGCGGGGTGCACGTCGGTGCTGGGCACCACGTATACCTGTACCCCGTTCTCGGGCGGGTCATTTACCAGTTGCGCCGTGGTCCTTGGGACGCGACTCCCCGCACGGCACAGCGACTTCCGGCAAAAGCGACTGTGATCATGCCATGGGCGCACGCGGACGTGGAAAGCGCGGCACGGCATGCCGGACGTCCGCGGTGTTCACCGCCCCGGAGGGCCCGCGGTTCGCGGGCCGCTCGGGGGCAACCTCCTTGGTCCTCGGCGGAGATGTCGTGGGGACGCGGTGCGGTGAACGCGGCCGGGGAGGAGGAACGGAGTCCGCCCTCCCGGGCGCCGCGCCTCAGAGTTCGCGGTCGATACCGGTGTCGATGCCGGTCACGACCGCCGCCCCCAGCATCGCGTCGTCCTCGGCGAGCCCGCTGTCGCGCAGCGCCCCGGACACCAGTCGTACGGCCTCGTGCTCGGCGCTGGAGCGGTCCGCGGCCTCGACCTCGACGCGGGCGGCGAACCTCCCGTCCTCCTCCACGGTGAGCAGGCTCAACTCCTCGTTCTCGCCCAGATCGGTGTTCTTCGGGTCCTGGGGCCGAAGCCTGCGCTCGATGTCGGAGCGGGCCCCGTCGGACATGCCGTGGACGAAGGTGCCGGGGACAGTGATGACGTATGTGGTCACGGGAACTCCTTACGAGAACGACCGGGGCGCCCCCTCGCCCGCCGGATCACCGGCATCATGGGGGTTCCCGAGTTGCATGCGGTGCGTCTTCCCCTCCTCGGGCCGAGAACACCGGTCACCGCACGACCGGCCCCCGTGAGCTCACCCGTCCGGCTTACCGGCACCGCGGGGCTGAGTTGACGCGGCGGGCCCGACACCTCGCGTACCCGGGGCCCGTCGTGGCTCGCGAGTGAAGCGCGGCGAAAGACTTCAGCCGGATTAGTGGCCGGATCCCGCCCTCCGTACGACCGGCCCGTCTCAGCTGGGTAGCCATACCGCCGGCACATCGGTGCACGCGGGGTGGGAGGAGCCGACCCGGGTGGCATGGAGGGGACAGGGGCCCGAGAGCATTCCGTCACGCCGTACGCGGCGACGACTGGCGATCCGTGCACTGCGCGACCAAGGGCGTTACGGGCCCGGCCTCCGTGAGGTGCTGCCCGCGCTCGTGGTGGTCGTGCTGGTCGTGTGCGGGGTGGTGGCGGGATTCGCCGTGGCCTTCCGCGCCCTGGGTGCCGGCGTGCTCGTCGGGGCGCTGACGCTCCTCGCCGTCACCATCCCGTTCGCGGTCCGGCATCACCGTCCGCTGGCCCGTCGGCGGCTGGGGCACTACACACCCGAGGAACTCGCGGAACTGGACACGGAGGGGCTCGCCCTGGCCGTGTCCCGGATGCTGCGCCGGGACGGCTGGTTCGTGCTCCCGCCGTCCAGGGTGCGGGACCGGCCACACGTGCGCGCGCGCAACGGTCAGGGACACCGCATCGAGGTGGCGTTCCGCCCCGTGGCCGAGCCCCTGCCCGACGAGGACGCACCCGCGCGGTCCGGGCGCCGGGCGAGCATTCCCCTGCGACTCGTAGTGCACCGCGGCACCTTCAGTCACCGCGACGTCCAATGGGCGCGACGGCAGGGCGACATCCACCTCATCGACGGCCCGCGCCTCAGGAGCTGGGCGCACGGCACACCTCTGCACCGGCTGACCGATGCCTCCTGAGCGGCCGTCGCCTCCCGAGACCGCGCGGCGGGCCGAGCCGGCCGATACCCCGCGTGCCGCGAAATGTTCGTTCCGTACCGCCGACCCCGCCGACCGGTGTCCCGTCGAGGACACCGCCGTCACCCCCGCGACCGACCAACCCCCGCACCGGGAAGCCGCCGATCACATGTGCCTCACTCGAAGCCCGCACCCCGCCCGTCACAGCCATGACAGCAGTAACACAGGAGGTCAGAGGCCCGGACAGTGCCCGACCAGGCACTTGAGGAAAAACCCTTTGCACTGCCCGGCCCGCCGAATAGCGTGCGAGGACCCGAGCAACTCCCTCCACCTCTTCGCGCGGTCCATGTCCGTCGGTACCGAACCCGCCAGGAGACCCGGAATGTCCTACGACAGCTCCGCTTCGAACTCCGCCCGACCGCACCACGGACAGCACTCCTCCCCCGCCCGCGACCCCGCGCCCCCGGCTCCCTCCGGGGAACCGTTACACGGCGGCACCCCGCCTCGCCCCTGGACCGGACACCACCGCGACCTACGAATCCTCCGCCGCGCCTACCGCCGGCAGCGATGGCTCACCACACTGGCGGCGCTCGGTTACTTCTCCCTCTTCCTCGCCCTCTCCGTCGGCCGCCCCGACATCATCGCGAGACCCGTGACAGGCGGTCTGCCGACGGGCCTGGTCCTCGCCCTCGCCCAACTCCCCGTCACCTGGCTCGCCGTGGCGCTGTACGAGCGCACGGCTCGCCGCTACGTCGACCCGCTGGCGCGCCGGGTGAACCGGCAGGCGCCCTGGGCCGGCGGCGACCAGGAGAGCGAGCGATGACGGACTTCAGCGACTCCGCACGGTCCTGGTCCCTCGTCGCCTTCTGCATCGCCGTCTCCGTGACCCTCCTGCTGTGTGTACTGACCGGTCCCGACAGCGACGACCTCGAGGAGTTCTACACCGGTTACCGATCGCTGTCCCCCGTCCGCAACGGCCTCGCCATCGCCGGCGACTACATCTCGGCCGCGACCGTGTTCACCATCGGCGGGGTCATCGCGCTCTGCGGATACGACGGCGTCGTCCTGGCCCTCAGTACCCTGCTCTCCCTTCTGCTGTTGATGTTCCTGCTGGCCGAACCCCTGCGGAACACGGGCAAGTTCACCATGGGTGACGCCCTCGCCCGGCGCATGCCCGGACGCACGGTGCGCATCACGGCGTGCGCGGTCACCATCGTGGCGCTGGTACCGATGATGCTCGTCCAACTCGCCAGCACCGGACAGCTCCTGGCCTTCATCCTCGGCTTCTCCGACAGTGCCATGAAGACCGGCTGCATCGTCGGGGTGGGCGCGCTGATGATCACCTACGCGGCCATCGGCGGGATGCGGGGCACCGCGCTGATCCAGACCCTGAAGATGGTCGTGCTGCTCGGTTCCGGAGTGACCGTCGCGGTACTGATCCTGCGGACCTTCCACTGGAACCCGGGGACCCTGTTCGGCGCGGCCGCCGACCACAGTGGTGCGCGGGAGCAGTTCCTGCACGGCGGGCTGGAGTTCGCCGGCGGACCGCATCCGCACCTCGACATGCTCAGCACCCAGTTGGCCATCGTGCTGGGCGGTGCCTGCCTCCCTCATGTGACCATGCGCATGTACACGGCGAAGAGCGCGCGTCAGGTGCGGCGTTCGATGTCGTGGGCGGTGTCGTCGGTGGCCCTGTTCGTCGCGGTGGCCACGGTCATCGGCATCGGCGCGACGGCGCTGATCGGCCGGGCGGGCATCGCGAAAGCCGACCCGTGGGGACACACCGCTTACCTGCTCAGCTCCCGGGCGGCGTTCGGTGCGGACATGTCGCGGGCGGAGACCCTCGTGTTCACCACGGTCACCACGGCGATCTTCCTGACGTTGCTCGCCTCGGTGGCCGGTATGACACTGGCCTGCGCCAACTCCCTCGCCCACGACGTGTTCGCCACCCGGGGCTCCGGCATGGCGCCGCACCACGAGACGATGCTGGCCCGCGTCTCCGCCGTGGTCGTCGGGGCTCCGATCGTCGTACTCGCCGCCCTGGTCCAGCACCGCAGCCTCCAGCCGCTCGCGACCCTCTCCTTCTGTCTGGGAGCCTCGGCGATCGCCCCGGCACTGATCTACAGCCTGTTCTGGCGCAACTTCACGCGCGCCGGCCTGTTGAGCACGCTCATCGGCGGCACCCTCTCGGTCCTTCTGCTGATGCCGGGCACCAGACTCGTGTCCGGCTCACCGACGTCCGCGTTTCCGCACGCGGACTTCAACTGGTTCCCGTTCACCACCACGGGGCTGGTCTCCGTCCCCCTGGGATTCGCCTTCGGATGGCTCGGCAGCGTGCTCTCCGGACGCCGCAGAGCCGCCCGCGAACGCCGTCGTTACGAGGCCATCGAAAGTCTGATCCTGGCGGGGCCGAGACCGAAACGGTGACGGACGGGGCTCACGCGGGCCCACCGGTCCGACGGGGCGCCGCCCGCGCACGAGCGGTGCCCCGTCGTCAGTAGCCGAGACTCGTCATGTAGGCACACTCGGTGTAGATGTAGCCGGGCCTCAGTTTGGCGGTGTCCGAGGCGGGGGACTTCCCGGTGCCGGTCCGGGACTTGTGGACGAAGTACGTGGTGCCGACGGGCAGCCGGATGGTCCGCCGCGGATAGTTCTTCCCGCTGTCGTGGCAGGGGGTGAACCCCGCCAGCAACGTGCTGGTGAGGGAGTAGGTGGTGCAACTCCCGCATGCCTTGAGGGAGAAGCTGCCCGTCACGGGCCCGGTGTACATCACCGTGATGTCGTCGGGGCTGTCGTTCTTGACGGTGACGGCGATGCTGCCGCCTGACGCCGTCGTCGGCAGCCGCCTGCCCGCCGCCGGAACCGTCTGGGCGATCTCCGCCGCGATGGCGATCTTCTGTGCGCGGGCCCGGTTCCTCGCATGCTGATCGTTCTTGACGAACTCGTTCATGGAGGTGACGGCCTCGGCGAACCGTCCGTCCTTGTACTGACGCACGCCACAGTCGTACGTACCCGAGTCCGCGTTCGCCGCCGCCCGGTCGGCGTCCTTGCCGAGGGCCTCGGCGACACCCGCCTGCTCTCCCGGGAGTGCGGTGACCTGGGTGCCGAGGCTCCTGAGGTGTTCGACGGCCGCGCAGGGGTCGCTTCCGCCCACCTGCTTCACGGTCCTGTCGACCTCGGCGCTCACCGCGGGCTCCACCTTCCCGGCCGGCGCGGACCGCGGGAAGGTCGACAGGAGGTCGCCGAAGTGGGTCGTCCAGTCCGCGTCCCCGTGACCGAGGGCCTGTGACGCGCACTCGTAGAGCGAGGTGGCCAGCCGGTCGTCGGGCCAGGTGGACAGTGCTCCGAGTTCCCTCTTGCCCATGGCTCCCGGGACCGTACGGAGGTACTTCAAGGGCGCTATGGCGTCACAGTAGTTCTTCTGGGCGTAGGGCGAACCGACCGTGGCGTAGAAGGTCTTGAGCCGGTCGGGCACACGGTCGGCCGCCTTCGAGCCGGGGTGGTCGCTGCGCAGACCCCGGTAAGCGGCCAGTGCCCGGCGGTAGTCGGACTCCGCCGTGGTGAACGACTGCTGCCCGGAGGCCCGGACCAGCTTGTCCGCCCGCTCCAGCCGGTCCATGAGCATCGCCTCCGTCGCCCTGTCCCGCGCGTCGCCGTACAGGGCGACGCCTCCCGCCGGTACGGCCAGGAGGACGACCCCGAGCACGATCGCGAGCCAGGCGCGCGACGGCCGCACGAGGCGGGTGCGCAGACCCAGGATCGCTCCGTGGACGCCTGCCAGCCCGAGCAGAACCAGGTAGAGGACGACGGCCGTGCCGGGCACGCCGTCGGGGTCCGCGGGCAGGGCCACCAGCAGCAGAACCGCGGTCGCGACCCAGCACACGGCCGTCAGGCCCCAACGGCGCATCAGCGCGTACCCCAGGCCCAGCCCGGACAGGTTCAGCAGCGCCGCCGCGACCGCGCGCGAGGCGTCCGCCGGGGCGCGCGGCGGCGCGGTGGGCATCGGCGGTACGGCGAACGTGCCAGGCATGTCGTTGTGATCCCAGGACATGACGGCTCCCCCAGTCAATCACGCCCGAAGTCCTATGACTTGTCAGTGTACGTTCAGTCACGGAGGAGCGACAGGGGATGGGGTTCGGGACTTGATGGATCGTCACATGCGCGTCATGGAGCGGTGCGGATCGACGGGGCGGGGTGACGGGTGTGACGGCTGCGCACAACGCGGTGGTGGCCGCGGGCCGTCGGGTGACCGCCGGCAGGTTCGCCCGGCTCTGCGGCGGACAGGCGGCGAAGCCCAAGGGCACCTTGTCGCGCTCGGGGTACAGGCCGGTCCCGCCGAGCCCGTCGCCGGCCGTGGTGCTCCCGACTCCTCGAGATCCCTCACGCGTGGGCCGGTGCGGCGTCAGGGCCTGCCGAGCCCGTTGAGGAACATGTCCACGACCAGGTCCGCCGCTTGCGGAGGTTCGACGTCGGGGAATCGGTGAGCGGCGCTGTCCACCAGGTCGTCGAGGACACCCCTCACCCACGCCTCCGGGATGTCGGTGCGCAGAAAGCCTTCGTCGGCCGCGCGCTGGAGGAAGTCGTCCAGCCGCCGGCTCTGTTCCTCACGTCGGCCGCGGGCCTTCGGGTCCGCCATCATCATGCGGCGTGTGTCGACGGGCCACTCCCGGCTGACCGGAATGATCCCCTCGACGTAGCGGTGCAGTGCGACGGCCACCGGCGCCTCCGTCAGCCGGGCCTCGTCGAGGACTCGTGCCGCGGAGTCGAGTTTCGCCTGGAACACGGCGTCGAGCAGGGCTTCACGGGTGGCGAAACGACGGTGGACGGTGGTGCGGTCCACGCCCGCCGCGGCGGCGATGGCCGAGATCGAGGTGCCCGGATCGTCGGCGAGGAGGCGGGCCCCGGTGCGCAGGACCGCGGCAAGGTTGCGTGCGGCGTCAGCTCTCATGACCGCCGAGTCTATCAATCAGTCGCAATTCGACTCCGACCCTCATCAACCCGCAGGCGTCAGTCCCTCATAGCACGATACAACTGATGCACTTAGGTCACTTTCTCCGGAATTCGCCTCCGCTCACTGCTGCTGTGACCTGGCGTCCCGCCGCTCGGCCCGGAGTTCTTCCGTGTCCCGTTCGGACGGGCCGGCGTGAGCGGCCGGTTCGGACGCCACGACGACCACCTGGTCCTCGGCGCTCCACTCGCGCCGCTCCCCCTTGTGGGGATTGAGCCGGACCCCGAGGTCCGGGAGCGTGGCGCGCCGGTCGTGACGGCGGTACCCGATGGCGCACTCACCGCGATCGCGCGCCGCGGCCACCACGGTGGCGAAACTCGCCTCGCCACCCGGACGGACGTAGTACCCGGCAGGCCGCAGGCAGATGGTGCTGCCGTCGGCGGAGAACAACTCGTCGAAGACGCCCGCGAGGTGCCGGTTCTGCGCGATCTGTGCCATGAGCAGTCCGGTGAGCTCGCCACTGACGATGACGTCGGAACCGGGGTTGAGGGGTGCCAGCGGCCGGTTGCGGTCGTCGATGAGTTCGGTGACCACGCGCATCTCCCGTCCCGTCCGGTCCTCCAGCAGCCGCACGGCCAGCAGGGTGACCAGGGTCCGGTCGTCGGGCCGGTCGGGACCGTCGCCCGGATCGGGGCCGAGGACGACCATCCCGTCGTACGGGGCGAGATCGAACCCGAGCAGCGTCTCGGGGCGCGACAGATCGGCGGACTGGAACCGTACGGTCAGCCGGGCGGCGGCCGCCGTCTCCGGTTCTCGCGCCGGTCCCGGCACGGCCCGGTCCGTGACCACGTGCAGCACCGAACCCGGGTGGGCCGTGCGCCGCAGCTGGTCCACGATGAGAGGCGCCCGCCGGTTCCAGCCGAGCAGCAACAAGTGGGCGGCGGCGTCCGGAGGTGGCGGGTCGGTGACGATCGCCGCCCGGTCGACGAGGTGCCGGCAGTCCTCCAGCCGCGTCGAGTCGTCGTCACCGGTGAGGACGATCAGGAGGCTGCCCGGCGCGACGACGGTGTCGGCGGGCGGATTCAGCAGCGTACGTCCCTCCGGGGTGAGCAGCCCGACCAGGCAGGAGGTGGCGTGGCCGAGCAGGACCGTGCCGAAGGGGCTCCCGTGGAACGCGGAACTGTCGGCGAGGTGGAACTCGTCGCCGGCGAAGTCCAGCAGGTCGCGCAGGACCACGGAGAGGCCGGGGCGGCCGACGCACTGCGCGATCAGCCTCGCCGTGACCGTGTCGGTCTCCAGGACCGTGCCCCGGGCACCGGCGGCCAGCCGGGCCGGCGCGCGGTAGCGGTCGTCCCGCACGGCGGCCAGCACCGGTGGCCCGTCCGGCCCGTCGCCCAGGACCGCTCGCAGTGCCAGCAGGACGCGCAGGACCTCGGCGTCGGCCCTGGGCTCCCCGGACGGCAGGACCAGCACGGTGCTCGCCGTGCGCGGGCTGACCAGCGCGAGTACGTCGGGGTCGCTGGCCGGGCCGCTGCGACAGATGATCCGGGCGCGCCCCGGCGGACCGGTCTGGAGGGCCAGCGTCCGCTCCATCTCGGTCTTGTCCCGGTCGGCGAGCAGGACGATGGCCCGCGGCCGGTGCGCGGCCTGGGCGGCGATCAGTTCGCCGACCACCGTGGCCACCTGGTCGGACCAGCCGAGTACGACGGCATGCCCCTCCTCGATCACCCTCGACCTGCCGCGGCTCAACTCGGCCAGCCGGTCGGCCAGGCCCGTGGTGATGACCCCGACGAGAGTCGACACGCACAGCAGGGCGACCAGCCCGAGCAGGGCCGCGAGCAGCATGCGCAACGGGGTGCCCGTCACCGCGCCGAGGCGCAGCGTCTCCGCGCTGGTCCGCCACACCGCGGTCAGCCGCCCCGGCAGCGAGCGCGGGGAACCGGGGTCCGTCCACACGAGCAGCGCGCTCACCGGGACCACGACGGCCAGGCAAGTGATCACCAGCCAGCCCATCAGGGTGCCCGTACTGCGGGCCAGCGTACGGTCGAAGCGGTAACGCGCCCGGTCCTGCAACGAAACCGGCCGCGGCTCCTCCAGCCGTTCCAATCCCACCCCACCCCTAGTCCTCGCACCGCGTGACCGCGGCGACGGCCCGTGCCGGACGGAGGTCCGCCGTGCCGCCGCCTCACAGTGCGGTCTCCGGCGCCGGGACACGCGGGAATCGGGAGCCGATTCATTCTTTCGGGCAGCCGCCGTGACGAGGGGACGGGCGGCCGGACCGGGGTGCGGTGGCACGCGCCGGACCGGGGTGCGGTGGCGCGCGCCGGACCGGGGTGCGGTGGCGCGCGCCGGACCGGGGTGCGGTGGCGCGCGCCGGACCTCGTGACGCGGAGGCGGGGGGCGGACCTCGTGACGCGGAGGCGGGGGGGGCGGGCGCGACGAGAGGGGGGGACGGGGCGCGGTGGGGACGGGGCCGGGCTCACGGCCGGTCCGCCGCCGAGGCGACGGATCCGGTCACCGAGGGGTGGGCGTGGGCGGCTTGCAGGAGGGCCGCGGCACCGCGGACGGCGGCGGTGTGCGGCGCGGCGACGGTGCGCAGGGGCGTACGCAACCTGCGGGTCAGGCGATAGGTGATCTCCGGGCGCAGGGCGCCTCCGCCGGCCAGCAGCGCGCCCCCTTCCAGGGCGTCCAGGGTGAGTGACGTGGGGTCCTGCCGCAACATCGTGGTCACCATGACGGCCACCGCCTCACTGATGCGGGACGCCGCGACGGTGCCGAGGTCGGCGGTGCCCAGGGCGGTGCGGTGTGCGTCGACGACGGCTCCGTCGGCCAGGAGCACCACTTCGGTGAGGTGGGCGCCGATGTCCATGACCAGCAGCGGCCGGGACAGGTCGGCGCCCGCGCCCAGCGCGATGGCACGGGCACCGGGGACGGTGATCACACCGCGCGGCCGCAGCACCTCCAGGGCCGTGCGAGCCGCCGTACGGTAGGCGACGCCGTCCAGTACGGGGGCGGTCACGACGATCAGCGGGCGGGTGCCGCCGGGCAGCCGGTGGCCGAGCAGACGCTCCAGCATCCGGGCCGCTCCCGCGGTGTCGACGATGGTGCCGCGCCGGATCGGGTACACGACACCGGCTCCCGGAAAAGTGACCGTGGGGACGTCGAGGACCAGGCCCCGGCCCGCGATCCAGGCGCGGGTGCGGGCGCTGCCCATGTCGAGCGCGATCCCGCAGCACTTCCGGCAGAGGGGCCACGGCCGGTGCCGGGCGGGACCGACTCCGACGCGGAAGCGGCGTGCCCTGTTCACCGGCCGGCCTCCCTGGCCTGCTGGCAGCGGGTGCAGTGGCGCGCCTGCGGCACGATCGCCAGCCGCTCGCTCTCGATCGGGCGCCGGCACAGCCCGCAGACGCCGTACCCGCCCTCGTCCATGCGGACGAGAGCGGCGTCGACGTCGGCGAGGACCATGCGGGCGGAGGCGGCGAGTTGGACGCGCACCTCCGCCTGCGAGGCGGCCGGCTGTCCGGGCGGCGCGTCCGAGCGGGCCGTGGCGGCGATCTGCCGCAGCTGTTCCTGGCGGAACAGGCGCTGTTCGAGCAGGTGGTCGCGGAGTGCCACGAGGTCGAGGTCCTCGGGCGGGAGATGTGTGTCGCGGGCGCCGATGATCTGGTCGTTCATCACTTCACCCCTTGGGCAGGGCAGTTGACGGGTGTCGGAGAGGGGACGGTCGGCCTTCAGTCCGCCCGGCGCCGGCAGGCGACACAGTGTCCCGTGTACGGGAGGATCTCCAGCCGCTCCGCCGGGACGGACCTGGCGCAGCCCAGGCAGGTTCCGTACGTGCCGTCCTCGATGCGGGCGAAGGCCGCGTCGATCTCTTTGAGCACGCGTTCGATGGAGTACTTCTGCGCGGAGGTCAGATGGTCGTCGGCGGTCGGGCCGGTGTCGGTGAGCGCCCGCAGCTGGACCAGCCTGGTCCCCCGGGCGTGCTCGAGACGCCGGCGGGCCTCCTGAGCCGTCGGACGGTCGCGGCGCGGTTCGGTTCGGGTGACGTCGAGCGACATGGTGCGTTCCTTTCGCGGGGCCTGGTCTGCGGCGGGCTGCGGCATGCCTCGAGCCTGGTCGTCCGGGCCGCGGAACCCCATAGGGTCGAGGCATCCACGCCGTACGGGCATGGGTGGGCCGGGCCTCGGGAAATGGGCGTTGGACCCCATGGACCCGGCCGCCCGGGGACGCGCAGGCTGGCGGCAGGCCGGTTCGGGACCAGGGGCCGCACCTCGTCCGGGGTGCGCGATGCCCGCCGTACGGGCCGCGTCGCAGAAGGAGGCTCGACCCCGGTGTCCCTGTTCTGGCGGATCTTCGGGCTCAACGCGGTGGTGCTGGGTACGGCCACCGGGCTGCTGCTCTGGGCTCCGGTGACCGTCTCCGTACCGGTCGTACTGACGGAGGCCGTCATCCTGGTGGGCGGTCTGGTGGTCATGCTGGTCGCCAACGCCGCGCTGCTGAGCTGGGGCCTGGCCCCACTGGTCCGGCTGACCGGGCTGATGACCACCGTCGACCTGCTGCGCCCCGGTCAGCGGCTGCCCGCACGGGGTGGCGGTGAGGTCGCCGAGCTGATCCTCGCGTTCAACGCCATGCTCGAGCGGCTCGAACAGGAACGGGCCACGAGCAGCGCCCGCGTCCTGCTCGCCCAGGAGGCCGAGCGGCGCCGTATCGCCCACGAGCTGCACGACGAGGTGGGCCAGAGCATGACCGCGATCCTGCTGGCTCTCAAGCGCGCCGCGGACGACGCGGACGGGCCGCTGCGTGACGAGCTGCACCAGGCTCAGGAGATCACCCGGGGAAGCCTGGACGAGGTCCGTCGTCTGGTGCGCCGGTTGCGCCCCGGCGTGCTGGACGATCTCGGTCTCGTCAGTGCCATGACCTCGCTCACCCACGACTTCGCCACCCACACCGGGCTGCGCGTGCTGCGTCACTTCGACGCCGATCTGCCCGCCCTGGAGCCGGAGACGGAGCTGGTTCTCTACCGTGTCGCGCAGGAGAGCCTGACCAACGTGGCCCGCCACGCCGACGCCGAACGGGCCGAGGTCAGCCTGCGTCACACGGACGGCGCCGTGGTGCTTGCCGTCGCCGACGACGGCCGCGGTATCGAGGCCGCCTGCGAGGGTGCCGGTATCCGCGGCATGCGCGAGCGTGCCCTGCTCATCGGGGCCGCCCTCGACATCACCCCCGCGACCCGCACCGGTACCCGGATCCGGCTGACCGCGCCGGTCCCCGGGAAACGGCCGTGCCGATGACCGACGCCACCAGGATCCGCATCCTGCTCGCCGACGACCACGCGCTGGTACGGCGCGGGGTACGGCTGATCCTCGACCGGGAACCCGACCTGGAGGTGGTCGCCGAGGCCGGGGACGGCGCGGAGGCGATCGCGATGGCCCGCACCCACGACATCGACCTCGCCGTCCTGGACATCGCGATGCCCCGTCTGACCGGACTGCAGGCGACCCGCGAACTGGCGTCGCTGAAGCCGGATCTGCGCGTCCTGATGCTGACGATGCACGACAACGAGCAGTACTTCTTCCAGGCCCTCAAGGCCGGGGCCTGCGGCTACGTGCTGAAGTCGGTCGCGGACCGGGACCTGGTGGCCGCCTGCCGGAGCACGATGCGGGACGAGCCGTTTCTCTATCCCGGCGCGGTCGCCGCCCTCATCCGCAACTACCTCGACCGCGTCCGTCACGGCGAGGAGCTCTCCGACGGGGCGGTGACGCCCCGCGAGGAGGAAGTCCTCAAACTCGTCGCGGAGGGGCACTCGTCCAAGGAGATCGCCGGCCTCCTCTTCATCAGTGTCAAGACCGTCCAGCGGCACCGCGCCAACCTGCTGCACAAGCTGGGTCTGCGCGATCGTCTGGAGCTCACCCGTTACGCCATCCGGGCCGGTCTCGTCGAACCCTGACCGGCCTCGGCCGCGCCGCCGGACGCCCCCCGATCGAAACGAGGACGGAGCATGCACGACGCTTCGGGCACCGCTCGTCACGTGACCGGTGGCCGGCGCCCCACGGTCCGCGCCCTGCTGGTGGCCGTCCTGCTGGCACTGTTCACCACGTTCGCCGTGGGCGGTCCACCCGCGGGGCGGGCCGACCGGGTAGGCGGCGGTACGGTGTCGGCCGGCCTCCACGTCCCCCAGGGCGCGACCGGGGACCGTCCCGGCACGGACGCGACCGATCACCGTCCCGGCGTCGTCCCGCGCGAGCACGAGGAGTGCGCCGCCGTCCGCTCCATCCGGGCGTCCGGACGCCATGGGTTCGACGGCGAACGGCCGACGCCGCCCTCCCACCCCGCCACCATCGCCGACGCGACGGCCGTCCCCCCGGCCACCGTCGTACGGACACCCCCCGTTTCCGTGCCCGCGCCCCACTCCTCCGGCCCCGCGGTCCACGACCGTGGGCGGGCACCTCCCGCGTCCTCCGGCATCTGACGCCCCGTCCCGTTCCCCGTTCCCGCGCCGCGACCGCACCGACCGCGGTCGCGGTGTGCCCGCCGGAGGCCACCGTTGATCCGCTCCGCCCGGGTGAGGGCACTGCTCGCCCTCGCCGTGATCGCCGTATCGCTGTACATCGCCCGCACCGTGCCGGTCCGTCTCGGACTCGATCTGCGCGGCGGCACCCAGATCGTGCTGGAAACCCGTTCCACGCCGACGACCGAGGCCGACCGGGAGGCCACCGACCGCACTCTGGAGGTGCTGCGCGGGCGCGTCGACGCCCTCGGCGTCGCGGAACCCACCCTCGTCCGCTCGGGCGGCAACCGGATCATCGTCGAACTGCCGGGCGTCCGGGATCCCGAAGAGGCGGCCGACGTACTGGGCCGTACCGCTCAGCTCGCCTTCCACCCGGTGCTCGGCACGGCGGACGGACCCGTGAACCGGCGCGAGGACGCCGGGGACCTCGTCCTGCCCGACGAGTCCGGCCACCCCCTGCGCCTCGCCGCGCACAGTGCCCTGACCGGAAAGGACGTCGAGGGCGCCGCCGCACGCTTCGACCAGGAGACGGGGGCCGGCTGGCACGTGACCCTGGACTTCGACCACGCCGGCCGTGACCGGTGGGCCCGGCTGACCGGACAGGCGGCCTGCCGGCCCGCGGACGACCCCGCACGCCGCGTCGCCATCGTCCTCGACGACAGGATCATCTCCGCTCCGCGGATCGACCCGTCGGTGTCCTGCGGGACGGGCATCCCCGGCGGCTCCACGCGGATCACCGGCTCCTTCGGCGACACCGAGGCCCGGCAGCTGGCCCTGCTCATCAACGGCGGCGCCCTGCCGGTACCGGTCGAGACCGTCGAACAGCACACCGTCGGGCCCACCCTGGGCGCGCGCGCCATCACGGCCAGCGCCTGGGCCGCGGCCATCGGCACCGCCCTGACCTCGCTGTTCATCGTCGCCGTCTACCGGCTGATGGGCTTCTTGGCGGTCGTGGCACTGCTCTGCCACGCCCTGATCTCCTACGCCGCCCTGGCCGTCGTCGGCGCCACGCTGACCCTGCCGGGCCTGGCCGGCTTCGTGCTGGCGATCGGCATGGCCGTGGACGCCAACGTGCTCGTCTTCGAACGCGCCCGCGAGGAGTACGGCACCCGGCGACGACCCAGTACGCGCTCGGCCCTCACCGCCGGATTCCGCAACGCCTTCAGCGCGATCGCCGACTCCAACGTCACCACACTGATCGCGGCCGTGCTGCTGTTCTTCCTCGCCTCCGGGCCCGTACGCGGATTCGGTGTCACCCTCGGCATCGGCGTCGTCGCCTCCATGGTCAGCGCGTTGGTGGTCACCCGCGTGCTCGCCGACCACGCCACATCCCGCCCCTGGGTGCGCCGTCATCCTGGTCTCACCGGGATCGCGACGCCCGGCCGGGTCCGCGACCGGCTCATGCGCCGCGGTCCGGCCCTGATGCGCCGACCGCGCCGCTGGCTGGCCGCCTCGGCCGCCGTTCTCGTCCTCGCCTCGTCGGGCATCGCGGTGCGCGGCCTTCAGCTCGGCATCGACTTCACCGGCGGCCGCCTGATGGAGTACGCCACCGGCGTCCCCGTGGACCCGGAACGCGCCCGCGCCGACCTCGCCCGCGCGGGAGTCGCCCGAGCGGTCGTCCAGTCCTCCGGCGACACCGGACTCACGGTACGCACAGAGGAGTTGACCGCCACCGAGGCGGCCACGGTCACACGGACCGTCGACGCGCTCGGCGGTGGTGCGGACAAGGTCCGCGACGAGCTGATCGGCCCCAGCCTGGGCGACGAACTGCGCCGCAACGCCCTCATCGCGCTCGCCGTGGCCCTCGGCGCCCAGCTGCTCTACCTCGCGGCCCGCTTCCGCTGGCTGTTCGCCACCGCGGCGGTCGCGGCGCTCGCCCACGACGTTCTCATCCTCGTCGGCGTCTTCGCCTGGCTGGGCAAGCCCGTCGACGGCGTCTTCCTCGCCGCCCTTCTCACCGTCGTCGGCTACTCGGTCAACGACTCGGTCGTCGTCTTCGACCGGATCAGGGAACTGCACCGGCGCGACGCCGCCGAACCGCTGCCGGACCTCGCCGATCACGCGATCCTGCAGACGCTGCCCCGTACCGTCAACACGGGCATGGGCGCGGCGCTCATCCTCACCTCGCTGGCCGTCCTCGGCGGGGACTCGCTGACCGACTTCGCGCTCGCCCTGCTCATCGGCCTCGCGGTCGGCACGTACTCCTCCGTCTTCACGGCCGTCCCCATCGCGATCGAACTCCAGGGTCCGGGACGTCCCCGGCCTCCCGCACGCCGGGAGCACGAGCCCGACCACCAGGGAATCCCCTGACCAACGCACCGCGGACGACGGTGAGTTCACGGAGGGTGCCGATGAGGCCGGGTACATCGGCGCCACTCCGCCGACGGGCTCGGGTCCCCACGCCGCGGGACACCCGGCTTCGTCACGGCACGGACGCGCCGGCCCGGCCTTCCGCCCCGCGCCGCGCAGGACGGAGGGGACCGCCCGGCCGGAAGGGTGATCGACCGGCCGGAAGGGTGATCGGTCGGCGGGGCACGTTTGGCCCAGGAGCGGGGCGGGAAACCGTCAACGTTCCCCCAGGCGGCTGGGCCGGACCTCCGGCACCGCTGTCCGTGGGTGCCGGCTCAGGGAAGGAGCGCCAGATGCCGGGAGCCTTTCGGCGCGCGGGAGGCAACCACAGGCCTCGGAGGCACCGGGAAGCGAGGCGCACATGACGGACTCCTCCGACGTGCCGCGCAACGGACGGCGCCGGCGCCGGACCCCGCGAGCCGTCTGGCACGACTCGGCCCTCGGACGTCTCTGGCAGCACGGCGGCGAACTGGAACTGCTGCACCGGGCCATGGGGTTCGCCGCACTGAGCATGGTCACCCTGACGCCGCTGCTGATCGTCGTCGCGGCGGCGGCCCCCTTCGAACACCGGGGCTTCGCCCTGTGGGTGATCGACGGCATGAGCCTGTCGGGGCACCCGGCGGACGCCGTGGAGAAGTTGTTCTCGGCACCGCGCAGGGTACTGAGCACGACCAGCGCCTTCAGTGTGCTCGCCGTCGCGCTGTTCGGTCTCAGTTTCGCCTCGAGCGTGCAGAACGGCTACGAGCGCATCTGGGAGATCCCCGCGGGCCCGTGGCACCACGCGTGGCGCCGCGTGGTGTGGCTCGCCGCCCTGACGGCGTATCTGTTCGGCGAGGCGGAGAGCGGCGCGGTGCTGGTCGGCGGCCTCACGGAGACCATCGTGCGCGTCGTGCTCACCGTGTTCTTCGGCATCCTCTTCTTCTGGTGGGGGCAGCACTTCCTGCTCGGCGAGCGGGTGAGGTGGTCGGCGCTGTTGCCGGGCGCGGTGGCCACGATGGCGGGGCTGGTCGGCCTGCGCGGGTTCTCGTACGTCGTGTTCTCGCCACTGATCGTGAACAACGCGATCAGCTACGGGACCGTCGGCACCGTCCTCGTGGTGCAGTCGTGGCTCATCGGCGTCGGTTTCGTCGTCTTCGGCGGAGCCCTGCTGGGCCGCCACATCCACGACGCCGTGGAGCGGCACGCCGCCCTGTGAAGGCCGTGCGTCCATGGTGGTTTCACGCCCGGCCGCGGTCATGGACCCCGTTGCGCGGCCGCGCCGTCATCGTGGCCGCGGCGACCGCGGTCGCCGCCAGGACGGCCCCGGCCGTGCCGAGCGCCGCCTGCGCCGCGCCGCGCGGGGTGCCGTCGCCGGCCAGGTACACACCGCCGATCACCGCGACACCGAGCGTGCCGCCCAGTTGCTGGACGGCGTTGAGGAGCCCGGCCGCCGAACCGGTCTCCTGCGCGCCGACACCGCTCAGCGCGGCGGTGAAGAACGGCGGTGTGAACAGACCGGTGCCCAGGCCCGCGACGGCGAGTGCGAAGGGCAGCGCCGCCGGGTACGTGTCGAGCGCGGCGGACCGGTAGGCGAGAACCGCGCCGGCCAGCCCGACGGCGAGGGCGGCGACCCCCGCGTGCAGGACACGGGTCCCGTACCGCGGGACCAGGTGCGCGCCCGCGGTCCACGACGCGACGGCCAGCCCGGCGGACCACGGCAGCAGGGTCAGGCCCGCGGTGAGCGGGCCCCGGTGCAGGCCCAGCTCCAGGTGGAGCACCACGGTGATCATGACGCCGTTCATGACGGCGAAGAAGAGCGTGGAGGTGGCCAGCGCGGCGGGGAACGCACGACCGCGCAGCAGAGCCGGTTCGATCAGCGGAGCCCGGCCGCGGCGCGCGGCGCGGCGCTGGTGGGCGACGAACAGCACCAGGACGGCCGCGCCCAGGGACACCGCCGCCCATCCGGCCGGTCCCGGTGTGCCGGTCGTCGCGGGGCACACCACCAGCGCGATGCCTGCCATCGCCAGCAGCGTCCCCACCGGGTCGAGTCGTGGCCGGACCGGTGCGTGGTCCTCACGCAGTCGCCGCGCGACGAACAGGACGACGCCGGCGAGCGGGAGGTTGACCAACAGACAGGCCCGCCAGGACGTGCCGAACAGGTCGGCGTGTGTCAGGACCCCTCCGAGCACCGGCCCCAGGACCGCCGACAGGCCCATGACCGGGCCTATCGTGCCCAGCGCCCTGGACAGTTCGTCGCCGTCGAACATCGCCCGGATCAGGCCGAACGTCTGTGGGACGACCAGCGCCGCGGCACCGCCCTGCAGCGCGCGCAGCCCGATCAGCACCTCGGTGTTCGGCGCCAGCGCGCACGCCAGGGACAGGGCCGCGAACGCCGCGACGCCGATGCGGAAGACACGACGGCGCCCCGCGATGTCGCCGAGCCGGGCGCCGGTGAGCAGTCCCAGGGCGAACACGAGGGTGTAGGACGCGGTGAACCACGGGACGGCGGCGTCCGCGCCCCCGAGATCGGTGTGGATGACCGGGCCCGCGACCTGGACGATCGTCGTGTCCAGCAGGTTCATCGCCTCGGCGACCAGCAGCGCGGCCAGCGCGGGCCACCGCCACCGGTAAGCCTTCCGGGCCGGCTGCCCGCCCTGGTCCTCGCCCTTCGTGCCGGTGCCGGTGCCGGTGCCGATCGGCGTGCCCTGACCGGTGCTGTGGGACATGCGTCTCCCCCTGGGTGTGCGAAACGTGGCTTGTCGTGCGCGGTCGGTCGGGCGCGGTCTGTCGGGCGCTGTGTAGCGGGCGCTGTGTGTCCTGGACGGCTGGCCGCCGAGCGGGCGATCTGCGACCGATGGCCGACGGCCGACGACCACCGTCCCGTCCATCAGGCACGTGGTTCCATGTCCTGGACGGAACTCGACGATTACTTCCACCAACGGGGGTCGGATCGATGGATGCGCTCACGCTGGACGATCTGGACCGCGGCCTGATCCATGCCCTCCAGGTGGACGGTCGGGCGCCGTTCACGCTCGTCGCCGAGATCCTCGGCTCCTCCACCCAGACGGTCGTGCGCCGCTACCGCCGCCTGTACGCGCAGGCGGGACTTCGCGTGGTCGCTCTGCCGTCGCCGCGCAGCTCCGGCACCCACCAGTGGTTCGTACGGCTCACCGCCGCGACGCGGACCGCGCACGACATCGCGGTCGCGCTCGCCCGCCGCCCCGACACCTCGTGGGTACGGCTGACCTCCGGCGGTACCGAGATCGTCGCGATCATCCACACCACGCCGTCGGGCCCCGACGCGCACGCACTGCTGCTGCGTGACATCCCGCGTACCGCCGGGATCACCGCGGTGTCCGCGCATTACCTCCTGCACACCTATCTCGGCGGCCCGACCGCGTGGCGCGGACGCGTCGCCACCCTCGATGCCGCCCAGCAGGCCCGACTGCGGGCGGAAAGTACGCCAGGCCCTTCTCCGGGAAAAGACACAGGCACCGACACGAACACCGGCACCGGCACCAGCACGGCGGAACCCGACCCGCGCGACTCCGCCTACCAGCTCACCGACGCCGACCGGCTCCTGCTGACCGCGTTGCGCGACGACGCCCGCCTCAGCTACGCCGAGCTCGCCGCCGCGACAGGTTCGACGGCGTCCACCGTGGCCCGCAGGCTCACGGCACTGAGGGCGCGCGACGCGCTGTTCTTCGACGTGGACATCGAGCCGTCCCACCTGGGGGTGACCGTGTCGGCGCTGCTGTGGATGCAGGTGGCGCCCGCACACCTGGACGCGGTCGCCACCGAGCTGGCCGGACACCGGGAGCTGGCGGTGGTCGCGGCGACGACGGGACCGACGAACCTGGTCGCGCACGCGCTGTGCCGGGACGCCGAGGAACTCCACCGGTACCTGACGCGCGAGGTGGCGTTGCGGGCGATCGCCCGGATCGAGACCGCGCCGGTCCTGCGCACCTACAAGGCCGCCGCGACGCTGCGCACGAACTGAGGGAGGATCACGCCGCGGACGCGCTCGATCTCCCGGCGACCGTCCGATTCCCCGGGCTCGGATGATCGGGTGATGGGTCGGCCCAGGCCCTGACAGATCGGCACGGCTCCGGCGTGGAACGCCACGTCGCCGTCCACGTGCCCCCCGTACGTCCATCCCGTGCCGTGCCACTCAGCCGACCATGGCCAGCTCGGCCGCCCGCGGGAACGGCGTCCAGGCCGCGTCAGGAACGGCCACGGCCGAGGTGCTCGCCGCTCTCCGGTATGGCACCGCGACCGCCGCGGCGCTCTCCTCACACAGCCTGTCCAGTCCGTCGGAGCACCGGGGCCGGGGGTACGGATGATCCGTGCCCCCGGCCTCGACCGCGCCCGGCTTCCCCGCCGGCGAAGAGGGCTGGTGCCTCAGTGGCCGAGCACGGCGGTGGCGGAGAGCGCGGTCGCCTCCCGGCGCGCGGCGAGCCGGTCCAGGAGGTACTGGAGGGCCAGGCAGCCCACGACCCAGGAGACCAGGGCGAGCAGCGATCCGGTGAGGTGCGCGTTGTCGAAGTAGGCGGCGTCGCGCAGGGCCTGGATCGCGGCCGCCGGCGCCAGGAGCTCGGCCAGTGGGGAGAGCCAGGCGGGCAGGAAGGTGGCCGGGAGGATGCCGCCGGAGGTGGCGTTGCCCAGGATCAGCAGCAGCACGGAGGCGACCGGCATGCCGAGCGGGCCGAACAGCCGCAGCAGCACCCCGGTCGCGGCGGCGGTGGCCCAGGCGAGCAGTCCCACCACGACGGCGACGGTGAGGAAGGACGCGGGGAGCGCGCCGAACCCGGAGTGCGCGATGAGCGCCACCGTCACACCGGAGGCGGCGGCGAACACCAGCATCGACGCCGCCCGCGCCGAGAGCGCCAGGCGCGGGGCGATCTGGTACGAGGAGACCGCGAAGAGGAACCCGGCGAGCACGACGCCGAACGCGGCGTAGAAGGCCGACAGTCCGCGGGCGTCCCCGGCGGCCAGTGGCCGCACGTCCCGTACGGGGACGGGGTGGCCGACCGCCTGGGTGGCGGCCGTGGCGAGACTGGAGACCACGGAGGGGCCCTGCGCGCCGGCGGCCAGCAGACGCATGCCGTGGACGTCGCCGACCAGGGCGGCCGGAACCTCGTCGTGGACGATGGCCCGACGGGCGGCGGCCGCGTCCGCGTAGCGGTGGAAGGTGTAGGCGTCCGGCGCCGCGCTGTTGAGAGCGAGTTCCGTGCGGGCGGCCACCGTGTCCGACGCGGCGATGCCGAGCGGCTGATGACGCGCGCTGGGAGCGTGGAAGGCGGCCAGATAGACGGCGACGAATATCGTCCCGATCGCCAGCGCGGTGACGACCGGCACCAGCATCGCCTTGCGGACTCCGGCGGCCGCGTCGAGCACCGGGGCGGGGATGCCCGGCTCGGTGTCGTTCAGCGCGTGGCGGGCGTGCGCGGGGCGATGTCCCGCCGGATGCGCGTTCGGGTCGTGCAGGGTGCCGTCGGGTGAGGCGATGGCGGGGAGTTCCGAACTGGGCTGCATGAAGGAGGGGGCTCTCTGGGTGTCCGCGGCATGCGCGGGAGGTGATCTCGGCCGAGACGCGACCGGTGGTCAGGAGGTGTGCGGGGTGGTGATGCCCACGTGGTGGGAGTGGGTCGCGGCGCGGCCGGCGTTCCAGGGGCGGCGCATCCGGGCAGACGGGGATGGATGGCCCCTGTCCGGCCTGTCATGAGCGCCTCGGGCGGCCCCTCTCACCCCCGCGTCAGGAGGGCTTCGGCCTCACGAACGGGCCGGCGGCCGACGTCTGACGGTGGCGTCCGACGAGAGGCGTCACACGGCCATCGGCGGACGGCCATCGGCGGACGGTTCGATCGCCGCCGGTGTCAGCCCCGGAGCGACGACGTGGGCCCGCACGGCGACCGCCCGGTGCCCCGAAGCGCGCACTCGACGACCGGTGCGCCGATCACCACTGTGGCGCCACGCCGGCCGATCGCCGCCGCCCTGCCCTTGCACTGTGCCAACTGCACGGCCGTCACCGCTTCTCTTCTCTCGCGACAGGTGAGGAGTGCCGCGAGAGACACCGTCGGCGCCCGCGACGAACACCGGCCCACGGAGCGGGGGGAGCACCCCGCACCACAGGACGCACACACGGCGTGGCGTCCGGGCCGACCTCGTCGACGGTACACTAAACGCAGCAAATCCTGCACTTGTTGCGTTGTGGGGACCGCCACTGCCGTAATCTCGACACGTCCGCAAGTACAGACCGCACAGAACAGAAGGCGACGGGCCCCCGGTGACTCCCAGCGCATCGCGAGAAGACGGCCGACCGCGGTTGCGGGCGGACGCCGCGCGCAACCGTGACCAGATCCTCGCCGCAGCGCGATCCGCCTTCCGGGAGCTGGGCACCGCCGCCCCCCTGGACGAGATCGCCCGCCGCGCGGGGGTCAACATCGCCACGCTCTACCGGCGTTTCGCCGACCGTGACGCACTCATCCGCCAGGTCGTCGTCGACGGTTTCACCCTGGTGCTCCGCACCGTGCGCCGGGCGGTCGACACCTCGGCCCGCGACCCGCTGTCCGCCATCGGGGAATTCCTGCTCACCCTGGTGGACGAGCGGGAGATGCTCGTCCTGCCGCTGATCGGCGGGCCCGTCACCGACGATCCCGAGGCCGCGGCCCTGCAACGTGAGATCGTGGCCGCCCTGGAGGAGCTCCTGGCCACGGCCCGCGCCCAGGGCGTGATCCGTCCGGACGCGACAGCGGTGGATCTGATCGCCACCGGAGCGCTCTCCTGCCGCCCGCTCCCCCACCTCCCCGTGGAGCAGGCCAGCGCGCTCGCCGCCCGTCACGTGCGCATCTTCCTGGACGGCCTGCGACCGGACGGTGCCCGGCCGCTCCCCCCCGCTCCCACCAACGAGGACCTCACCGTCCACCTGCACCCCGTCAAGGGCGGTGACCGCGCGGACGGTCCCTCGGGGGTGTGACCGGGACCGGCCCGCCTCCCGTACGGGGAGCGGGACCGGCCCACTCCCCGTGCGGGGACGGCCGGGGCCCTCAGTCCGTCCCGCGCAGTTCCTCGTAGGGAATGCGCGAGAGATGGAGGACCTCGCCGAGGGTCCCCCACTCGTCACCGCCCAGTTTGGTCAACGGGCGCAGGCGTGCGGAACTCGGCCGTCGGCCGGCCATGAACTCCTCGTGGACCGCCATGTGGAGCACCCGTCCGAAGACCACCGTGGAGTTCCCCAGACGGAGCGTCGTGTGCGACCGGCATTCCAGGACGACGGGCGAGGCGGCGACCCTGGCCGGTCGCACATGCAGGCTGGGTTCCCGTTCGATCCCCGCGTAGCCGAACTCGCTCACGCTCCGCGGGAAGTCCGTGGCGGTGGCGTTGACCTGGTGGAGCAAGGATTCGGAGGCGAAGTTGACCACGAACTCGCCGGTGTCCTCAACGTTGCGCAGCGAGTCCTTGCGACCGATCGAGGTGAACTGCACGATCGCCGGATCGGTGCTGGCGATGGTGAAGAAGGAGTGGGGTGCGAGGTTCTCGGTGGCCCCGTCCGGTGTGACGGTGGAGATCCACGCGATCGGACGGGGCACCACGACGGAGGTCATGAGTCCGTAGAAGGACGTGCTGTCCATGGCCTCTGGATCGAAGTCGACGCGCATGGCCTCACCTTCCACGCACGGCGCGGCGGTCTGCGCGTCCGACACGCGCGGGCCGTGGGTTCCGGCACCACTCCGGCGGAGGCAGTAGCCCTTCTTGCAGCCCTTCTCGTCGACCCGGTGTCCGCCCGTCTCGATTGTGGCGTGCGGGCACCGGGTCCCACCGACTGACGGGCCGCGCGGTGGACCGGAACGCGGAAGGAGGCCGGCCGAGCCCGTTCCGAGAACCTTGGTCAACAGGCTGGCATCCCCAAATGCCCTTTGCCTAGGATGTATTGTCTGTCAAGCCAAGCCACCTGAAGCAGCTTGGAGCTGGGGGAACGATGCAGGCTGGAAAGCAGCTGTCCACGAAGATCGACGCCACGGTACCCACCGCCGCCCGCATGTACGACCACTACCTTGGCGGCAAGGACAACTACGCTGCGGACCGAACGGCCTGCGCCGAACTGGACAAGGTCGTTCCGAGCACCCGCGCCCTGGCGCTGAACAACCGGCGCTTCCTGCAGCGGGTCGTCAGGACGCTGGCGGCCGACTACGGCATCCGGCAGTTCCTCGACCACGGGTCAGGCCTGCCCACCCAGGACAACGTCCACCAGGTCGCCCAGCGTGTCGATCCGGAGTCGCGGGTCGTGTATGTCGACAACGATCCGATGGTGCTGGTGCACGGCCGGGCGTTGCTGGACCAGAACGACCGCACCACGGTCATCCACGCGGACCTGCGCGAGACGGAGAAGATCTTCTCCCACCCGGACACCCAGCGCCTGATCGACTTCTCGAAGCCGGTGGCCGTGCTGTTCAACTCGGTCTTCCACTGCATCCCGGACAGCGAGACCGACGGCCCTGTCGCCGTGTCACGCCGGGTGGCCGAACAGCTGGTGTCCGGCAGTTGCATGGTGATGTGCCAGCTGGTCAGCGAGGACGCGAAAGTCCGGGAGTTCGTCACCGATTTCATGGACCAGGCGACCCAGGGCCACTGGGGCAGGGTCCGTGAGGAGAAGGACGTCGCCGAGTGGTTCGAGGACCTCGACGTCCTGGAGCCAGGTCTGGTGGAGGTGTCCACCTGGCGCCCCGACACCGAGGTTGCGCCCCGTCAACTGACCCAGGAGTGGGTTGAGTTCGGCGGCGTCGGACGGCTCAGGTAAGAGATGTCGTCAGCGCTTCGGCTCCACCGGTGCCGGCCGGTGGAGCCGAAGCGCTTTCACGAGGCGGAATACCGCTCGTCGGCGGTCTTCTGAAGCAGCGTCAGCGATTCCCGCGGGGTGAGAGCCTCGTCTCCCAGCCGGTCCAGGGCCAGGCGGTACTCCTCGGTCTCGTCCCGGTCCTCCAGGAAGTTCGCGCTCCTGATGTGCTCCAGGTAGACGATGTCGGGCAGGTCGAGACCGCCGAAGCGCAGGTAGGTGATGGGGATGGCGGGCGCGGACGCGTTCGTCACGTCCAGGGGAACGATCTGCAGCGTCACGTGGGGCCGCTGAGCCATGTCCACGAGGTACTGCAACTGCTCGCGCATCACGTCGCGGCTGCCCAGCACCCGCCACAGGACCGACTCGTCGATGACCGCCCACAGTTGTGGCGCGTCGTCACGACGCAGCAGCTCACGGCGGCGCGTGCGCAGCTCGACACGCCGCTGCACCTCACCGGCCGGTGCCGTGGGCAGACCCCGTTCCACAACCGCCTTGGTATAGGCCGGAGTCTGGAGCAGCCCGGGGACGTACTGGATCTCGAAGGTGCGGATGGCCGCAGCGGCCTCCTGCAGCCCCACCAGCCGGTCGAACCACTCGGGCATCAACCGCTTGTCGTAGCGCTGCCACCACCCGGGCTCGCCGGCCCGCAGCAACAACTGGAGCAGGACCGAAGCCTCGTGGCCGTCGGTGTCGTAGAGGTCCAACAGCGCGCGGACGTCCCCCTCCGTCGGAGGCCGACGGCCCTTGCCCGCCTCGATGCGCGACAGCTTCGCCGGACTGAACCCGATGGCGCGGGCGGCCTGTTCCTGCGAGAGGCCGACATCCTCGCGGATACCCGCGAGTTGGACGCCGACCAGCATCTTCAGCAGGGTCGGGGCCGGCTCGGTCCGCTTCAGATACGGTTCGAGGCGGGAGATACGAGGTGACTCGGCGGACATCCTTACTCCCTGTGGACCGGCAGACGAGAAGAACCCATCCTCGCATCTCTCGGCCCTGTCTCGCATATTCCGGCAGAAGTGGAACCGTATGGCTCCGCTTCACACCAGGTGATCGAACTCCCCGTCCTTCGCCCCGGCGAGGAAGGCGGCCAGTTCGGCGGCCGTGTAGATGAGTGCCGGGCCGTCGGGATCACGTGAGTTGCGCAACGCCACCCCTCCCTCGCCCAGGGGCGCCACCTCGACGCAGTTGCCCTCGGCGTTGCTGTGCCGGCTCTTCATCCAGCGGACACCCAGCGAACTGGCCCGCGTTCCGTTTCGCGCTGATGGCACCGGACTCTCCTCGCTCACGTTCCACCACGGTGTACACGTCGGTCGCCCCCTGGGTCGGACCGGTACCGCGCGGTCCTGTTCCAGCCACAACCTGTGCAATTTCCCGTGAAATTGCACGACGGGCGTCGACAGGATGGATAATAGCTCGGGCGTCAACCGCACCGTTGGCGCACCGGACCTGACGTCGCATCAGGGAGATGTCGTGTCGTTATCCGCACGCCAAGCACCAAGTCCCGCAGGTGGAAAGGCCGTGCCGTGGGCAGCTCGGACACCTCTGGCCGCGTCGCCCTCGGACGGAGCGCCCACCCGTGTCACCGGACCGGAGCGGCCCGGGAGGAGCGAGCCCGCGGGCAACGCGCCCAGATCCGCGAGCCTGCGCATCACCGAATCCCCCCAGGGGTTCGCCCAGGCACGCGACTTCACCCGCCGCACTCTCGGCCGCTGGGCGCTGGGCGACCGCGGTGACGACGCCGCCCTCGTCGTCACCGAGCTGGCCACCAACGCGGTGCTGCACGCGGTTCCGCGGCCAGGTGCCGACCAGACCGGAGTGTGGCTGAAGCTCACCCTTCGCCGCGCCCACCTCGTCTGCGCGGTCACCGATCAGAGCGAAAGTCCGCCCGTGTGCCCCCGTACGGACGGCGCTCTGGAGGTCCACGGTCGCGGACTGCGTATCGTCGAAGCACTGTCCGAGCACTGGGGCTGGACCCTCTCGCCCGCGGGCAAGACCGTCTGGGCCATGCTGCCGGCGCTTCCTCGGCCCACGCCCTCGGCCTGGCACGGCCTGACATGACGCACGCTGCGGCGGAGCGTCCCGTCGCACCTCGTCACGGAACTCCTCGCGCGGGAGCGGACATGGAGACAGCCCTGAAAGACCTCGAACGCGTCCCGTGGCGCGAGCTCCAGGACTCCACCGGAGCGGCCACGGACATCCCCTCGCTGCTCACCGCGATCACGTCGGGCGACGCGGAGACCGCCGTCGACGCGCTCGCGCGTCTGAGGCAGCGCATCTGCCAGTACGGCTTCGTCGTGGACCAGGCGACCGCCGCCACGGTCCCCTTCCTGTGGGAGCTCGCCCAGCTTCCCCAGGTCGCCTGCCGCGTGCAGATCCTCCGGCTGCTGAAGAACATCGCCGACGCCCGGCAGTGGGAGAGCACGGCCATGGCCTACCCCAAGCTGCTCAACCGCCGTGAGAACTACGTGGGCTGGGAGCGCGAGGCGCGCCGAGCCGTACGGGACCATCACGGGACCCTCCAGCGCCTGCTCGCGGAGCCGGACAAGGAGGTCGTCCAGGCGACGAGGGAGCTCGCCTCCGCCCTGACCGACTGACACGTCGTCTGCGGGACGACCCCGCGGATCACTCCACGGCCCGGACCCGGCCGACCGTGTCGCCGGGCGCCACCCGGTACACCGTCCCTTCCGAGGCGGCCGGCAGCCGCGCGATCGGCGCCTCCGAGCCACCGACGCAGGTGCTGACCAGATCCATGTCCCGGCCCAGGCATCAGGCATCAGGCATCAGGCATCAGGCATCAGGCATCAGGCATCAGGCACGGTCCTGCCGCCGCCACCGGTCCGGCAACCCCGCGGACTCATGCTCGCCCCGGACCCCGGGCGGCCCGTAATCGGCGGCGTCGTGACGGTCCCCGTCGACCCCCGATCGGCCCGTGCCCAACTGTGCCAGTCCGTACCCGGCGCCATCAGGCGACATTCGACCACGTGGTGATTCCGCCTGGTCACAGCCCGGCGGGCCCGGACACACCGGGCTTTCCCGCTGCGGGTCACCAACCGTGGTCGCTCGATGCCTCAGTGCAGGACGATGGGGGCGATGTCGATCGTCCCGTCGTGGTTGTCATAGAGACAGAAGGTCGTCTTCATGGGGATGTCGAAGACCACGCCCCCTGTCGCCGCACACTCGGCCTTGGTGACCGCGGGCCGGGAGGCGGCGTCGGCGGCCCCCGTGGCGAGGATGAGGCCGAGGGCCCCGAGAGTCGCGGTCGTGACCACGGCGGCACAGCGAGAGCGCATGTCTGTCTCCTTCTCGTGATGATCCGTACTTCGGCAGGAGACAGCCTGCGGCACTCGTCACGAGGAATTCCCTAGTGTGCGTGCGCGTGGGACGGATGACCGGGGCCCAGCCCCGGGGTCGGCGTGGTGCACCGGGTCGTCGGTACCCGGTGCAC
>NZ_JBHVPP010000016.1:0-68940 GCF_042887295.1 Streptomyces sp. NPDC057950 | reverse complement strand
CACGCCCGCGGGGGGGGGGGGGGGGGGCGGGTTCCCGGGGCCCCCCCCCGGGGGGGGGGGGGGGCCCCGGGGTGGCCGGCCCCGGTCCCACCACGTCATGGCCGGCCGCGCGCCCCGCCGCCGGCGCGGGTCACTGCCCGGATGCCGAGGTGAGGGCTGCCCGAGCGGCTCCCTCCACCAGCGCGACACCGTTCTCCATCGAGGTGCTGCCGTCCGAGAGGACCGCGACGAGGTAGCGGTGTCCGTCCACCACGATCCGTCCCACGCTGTTCACGTCCCAGAGTCCGGACGTACTCCGCTGCAGCCAGCCGTTCTTGAGAGCCCACCCGGAGCCCGCGGCCGCCGAGACCCCCCACGCCTGCTCGCTCGCGACGTCGGCCATCAGGGTCCGGACATAGGTCCGGGACTCCTGGTTCAGCCCGCCGGTGCCCGCGTCCGACGTCCCGCCCGTACCGAACACCGCGCGCAGCAGGCGGATCTGGTCACTCGCCGTCGTCCGGGTCAGCCCCCAGCGAGTACCGGATCCGCCCCTGGTCTCGGTCAGGCCCAGCCGCTTGTTCGCCGCCTCCAGACCTGGCGCCCGGCCGATCTCGCGCCACAGCGCGTTCGCCGCCGCGTTGTCGCTGCGCCGGATCATCGGTTCGGCGTGCGCACGTTCCTTCGCGGTGAGATGGCGTCCCGCGTCCTGCGCCCGCAGCAGCAGTGTCGCGAGGATGTCGACCTTGATGATGCTCGCGGTGTCGTACGTGACGTCGTCGCCGTACACCGTGGGCTCCCGGCCCGGGCCGTCGAGGTCGAGCACCGCCGCCGTCACACGTGTCCTGTCGCGGGGTTCGGCGGCCGGCGGCCGGGTGTCGGCTCCGGACCGTTCGGTGGTCCTGTCGACGGCCGCGGCCGCGCTCGCGGGTGCCGCGTGCGCCGTGCCGCCCGCGAGGAGCGCCGTCGTCAGCGCCAGGAGTGCACCGGCACCGGCGAAGGCTCGCCTGCCTCGGTGTCTCGCCGGGATCTCCACGTGCTGCGGGGGGCGCGGTCGGTTCGGCATGTTCAAGCGAGCCTCGACAAGTGGTGTGGAAGGGTCACTGAGGAGCGAACATAAACAAATCGCGCGCACCTCGGGGTGACCGGGGTCACGACGGGCCTCTTCCCGGCCGGAATGTGAAAAGAGCCATAGGCGGCGCCCTCGCCCCGGGCGATCATCAGGATCGAGTTCCCCGCCCGGGGTCCTGGGCGTCCGGCGCCCATGTGCGGACCCTCGTGACCCGCTCACGCCGCCTCGCCCTGGCGCCTGTGGAAGGCGTCTCCGCTCCCGTCCCCCTCAGCCCCGAGGAGTGACGCCTACCGTGCTCGGGCCGACACCTACCGAGCTCGCGCCGACGCCTGACGCGCTCGCGCCGACGGCGCCCGCTCCCCCGTGCGGCGGATGGCGATGAGGGCGGCGTCGTCGCCGAAGCGTCCGCCGGCGTGGTCGAGCAGATCGCGCTGCACAAGCTGGAGCAGGGCCTCCGGCGGTTGACCGACCCACTCGGCGACGCGGTCCGCGAGCGGATAGAAGACCCCGTCGCGGTCACGGGCTTCGACGACACCGTCGGTGAACAGGAGCAGTGTGTCGTCCACGGTGAAGGGCAGCACGGCTACCGTGACCTCGCCGGGATCGGTGAGACCGACGCCGAGCGGAGGCGCGGGGGCCAGATCCGGGGCGCTCACCGCGCGGCCCGACCGCAGCAGCAGCGGCGCGAGATGGCCACAGCTGACCATCCGGACGACGGGGTCGTCGTCCGGGATCTCCAGCAGCAGCGCCGTGACGAATCGTTCCCCCGCCTCGTCCGTGGGTTCGAAGTCGTCGAGGTATCTGCTGAGGCTCCGCTCCAGGGAGCCTGCCAGCGCGGGCAGCCCGGCGTTCTGGTGCACGGCCTCGCGGAACGCGCCGAGCAGGAAGGCCGCCTCACCGATGGCGGGCAGGCCCTTGCCGCGCACGTCGCCGATCACGACACGGGTGCCTTGCGGGCTGCGGGCGGCCGCGTAGAGGTCACCGCCGATCTCGGCCTCCTCTTCGGCGGCCAGATAGACGCAGGAGAGCCGCAGGGTGCCGAGCCGACTCGGCAGCGGCCAGAGCAGTACCCGTTGTGCCGCCTCGGCCACCGACCGTACCCGGGCGAGCTCACGGCTGTGCCGGTCGCGGACCACGGACAGGATGACGATCAGCGCGGAGAGCGCCGCCAGCGCGAACAGTTGCACGAGCACGTTCCGTGACAGCAGCAGGCCCGAGCGCCACCCGATGAACGCCTGAGCCGCCATCGCCGCGGCCCCGACGCTGCCCGTGACCAGGGGGCCCTCGCCCCACGCGGTGATGGCGGGCGCGATGACCAGCAGGGGACCGAGCACGATGTCGGAGGGGGCGACGATGTCGGCCACCGTGATGAGGACGATGAGCGCCACCGGAATCAGCAACAGCACACGGCTTGTCCGGCCCGCCTGCGCAAAGCCCCGATTCCACGCCGTCATGTTTTCCACAGTGCACCGCGGCGGGCGGGGTCGCGAACCCGCGGATCATTCGAGGCCGACGATGTCTTCCTGACTTCTTACCTGGCGTGACCCGACGGTCGCCCGGTACGACCGTCGGCAGTCGTCGCCGCGCGCTCCGCACCAGGAACGCGGCTCACACCCGACGCGGTCGGCTCGGGTCCTGTCCATCCGAGTCTGAAGGTAAGAGTCCGGTGAGGGACGCCGCCGAAAGCGCGCCCGGTCCCCCACAGGCCGACCCCTGGTTCACCACTTCGGTCGGGCGCAGTGGATCACCTGTCCGGGCCGTTCCGGCCACTCCCCACGCGGACGGCCCCGGACCACGACGAGCGCGATCTCCGCGTCCGGGAACGGCGACGGGAGCGTACGCATGCGCGTCGGCACGGTGTCAGCGTCGGCGTCCCGCGACGGCATCCCGCGACGGCGTCAACCCCTTGCTCCCTCAGGTGTGTTGCAAGGGCCGTCGCTGAGGGAACGGGACCGGCCGGACAGTTGCCGCGCGACAGGGCGCACCGTGGGCCGCAAAATCCGACCGGCGTACGGCGCGCCACCGGCCGTGCTGCCACGACACGACCGCGCCGCCCGCCGAACGGCACGTACGGCGCGCCCCGCTCCAGCCCCGTCGGAGCACCCTTCCCGGATGGCCCGCGCCCGTCGGGGGGGCGGCGGGCCATCGACGTACGTTTTCGCATGGGCGGGCCGTGTCGTCACTGTGCCGACGCACCCACGTACGACCGGTTCCCGATCCGACTCTCAGGGCAGGCGCGCCTACGCAAGGTGCGCGCGTCGCTGTCCGGCTCAGCCGCCGCTCTTGCGGCGGAACGACCGCTGGCTCGACGCCGGTCCGTGTGCTCCGCGGACCTTCGACGCGTCCGGCTTGCCGTTGCCGCCGGTCCCGTCCGTCTGCATCCCGCGCTTGCGCGCCAGCGCCTCGCGGAACTTGCGCTTCAGGTCGTACTGACCGTCTTCGTCGGGCGTCAGGGCGGGGCTCTCGGCCTCGGTGGGCTCCGAACCTTCTTGTGGCTGTGACTCGGCAGTCATGCTGACCTCCTGGGTTCGGGCGCTTGAAGGTACAGCTTGTCATGCCGCCACCGCACGGACCGCCGCCACCGATACCGGACCCCGGCCGGCCGAGCGCGCGCCCGCCCTCCGGGGTGGCACGCCGGGTCCCAGCGCGTCACCCGGGGAGGTGTGTGCCATCGCGGAACGAAGAGATGTGAGGATGTCTTCATGAGCGACAACGTCTACTTCGACATCACCATCAACGACGAGCCCGCGGGCCGTATCGTCTTCAAGCTGTTCGACGAAGTGGTCCCCAAGACCGCGAGGAACTTCCGCGAGCTGGCCACGGGCGAGCACGGCTTCGGCTACGAGGGTTCGGGCTTCCACCGGGTCATCCCGGACTTCATGCTGCAGGGCGGCGACTTCACCCGGGGCGACGGCACGGGCGGCAAGAGCATCTACGGCGAGAAGTTCGCCGACGAGAACTTCCAGCTCAAGCACACCAAGCCGGGTCAGCTGTCGATGGCGAACGCGGGTGCGAACACCAACGGCTCGCAGTTCTTCATCACCACCATCGTGACCGACTGGCTGGACAACAAGCACGTCGTCTTCGGCGAGGTCGTCGAGGGCATGGACATCGTCAAGCAGGTCGAGGCTCTCGGCTCCCGCAACGGTTCCACCAAGGCGAAGATCACCATCGCGAAGTCCGGCATCGTCGGCGCCTGACAACCACCGTTCGTCGTCTCCCCCGAGCCAGGGCCCGGACAGTCCGTCCGTCACACGCAGGCGCCGGGCTCGGGGGGCGACCGCACACCCCGGGACGCCCCGGCCCGGCAAGGCACCAGGGCACAGTGCGCGAGCCGCAGGAGGGGACTTCCGTCCGGCACCGTCACGGTGAGCGGGCGGTGGCGCCGGACGTGCTCCGGCCGGCCCGACGGCATGGCGCGTACCGACGACGGTTGAAAGAGTCCCGACGCCCCCGCGAGAACACCCACGGCGGACACGCGCGCGTCTCCCGCTCCAACCGCTCGCGCGGTCAGCCGACTTCGCCGGCGCGAACGAGGACGACGTCCGCACCCGGAAAACCCGCGGGCGCGGACGGCGGGTTTCAGGGCTCGACGGGATGACCGCCGTCGCCGTCGACGACGATACGGTCCTCGCCCGGCTCCTCGGCACGTTCGACCATCGTGACGTCCACCTGCCCGTCTCCTGTCGTGTCGAACTGGTAGAGGTCGGCCTTGCCGTCTCCCGTGGTGTCGGTCATCCACACGTCGGGCTTCCCGTCACCATTGGTGTCGGCACTGAGGACGACATGGTGTTCGTCCCCCCGGGTTTCGATCGCTTCCGCCTGAACTTCGCCGTTGTTCATAGCGGCCGGTTGCCCGCCCCGTCGCATCCGAAACAGCCCGCGCCGCACCGCGGACCGCCGGACACGGCGACACCGACGACGAAGGCACCCGCGCCGCTCGCGCCCGGGTCTCAGGGATTGAAACCGTTCAATCGGCCGTCCCGGGAGCACCTGAGCAACCACCGAAAGCGCGTTCCGTCGTGAGGGACCGTCAAGTAAGTCCCTGCACACTCATTGACCCCCACCCCGTGCGCCCCTACGTTCACCTAAGTCCACCGATGTGAATCGATTCATCATTCCTAGGTGAGGGGCCGTAGTGATCAGTAGGAGGAACATCCTGGCGAGCGCGGCGGCCACGGTGGGTGCCGTGGCCGTCGGAGCCGGACCAGCCGGGACCGCAGCGTCCGCATCCGCTCCGGCGGGAGCCCGGCACGGCGCCCCGCGCGTGACGGTGCCGACCGTCGAGTACGTTCAGCACCCCTTGGGCATCGACGCGCAACACCCCCGGCTGAGCTGGCCGGTGGCCTCGGACGAGCCGGGCACGCGCCAGAGCGCGTATCAGATCCGCGTCGCCTCCAGCGCCTCGGGCCTGTCGCACCCGGACGTCTGGGACAGCGGGAAGGTCACCTCCGGCGATTCCGTCCTCGTCCCCTACGCGGGCCCCGGGCTGGAGCCGCGCACACGCTACTTCTGGACCGTTCGGGTGTGGGGCGCCGACGGTCGGGCCTCCGGCTGGAGCGAGCCGTCGTGGTGGGAGACAGGTCTCATGGACGCGGCGCAGTGGTCGGCGGAATGGATCTCCGCGCCCCCGGCCCTCACCGACGCGCCGTCCCTCGAAGGCAGCGCCTGGATCTGGTTCCCGGAGGGCGATCCGGCCAACAGCGCCCCGGCCGCGACCCGTTGGTTCCGTCGCACCGTCGCTCTTCCGGCCGGGATCATCGCGGCGACACTGGCCATCACCGCGGACAATGTCTACACCGTCTCGGTGAACGGCGCCGAGGTGGCCCGCACCGACCTCGCGACGGACAACGAGGGCTGGCGCCGTCCGGCCGTCGTCGACGTCCTCGCCCAGGTGCGTTCCGGTGAGAACGTCCTCGCGATCTCGGCGACCAACGCGAGCGAGGGACCCGCGGGTCTGGTGGCCGTCCTCACTCTCCGGACCGCGTCCGGCGAGCAGCGGATCCTGACCGACGCCTCCTGGAGATCGACGGACCAGGAACCCTCCGGCACCTGGCGCGAAGCCGGTTTCGACGACAGCGCGTGGCCCGCGGCGAAGGAGGCCGCCGCGTGGGGAGCCGGGCCGTGGGGCAGGGTCGTCCCCGCGTCGTACGCCGCCAACCAGCTGCGGCACGAGTTCAGGCTGCCCCGCAAGAAGGTCTCCCGCGCGCGCCTGTACGCCACGGCTCTGGGCCTGTACGAGGCCCACCTCAACGGCCGCCGCGTGGGCCGCGACCATCTCGCTCCGGGCTGGACCGACTACCGCGAGCGCGTCCAGTACCAGACGTACGACGTCACCACGCTGCTGCGGTCGGGCGGCAACGCCCTCGGTGTGTACGTGGCGCCGGGCTGGTACGCGGGCAACGTCGGCATGTTCGGGCCCCACCAGTACGGTGAACGTCCCTCGCTGCTGGCCCAGTTGGAGGTCGAGTACGCGGACGGGACGAGCGAGCGGATCACCTCGGGGCCGGACTGGCGGGCCACCTCGGGGCCGATCGTCGCCGCCGACCTGCTGGGCGGTGAGACGTACGACGCGCGCAAGGAGACCGCCGGCTGGACCTCTGCCGGCTTCGACGACCGGACGTGGCTCGCCGTCCGCGGCGCGGGCGACGCCGCTCCCGCCCGGATCGTCGCGCAGGTGGACGGCCCGGTCCGGGTGGCCGAGGAACTCGCGGTCAAGAAGGTGACCGAACCCGAGCCGGGCGTCTTCGTCCTCGACCTGGGCCAGAACATGGTCGGCTCCGTGCGGCTGCGGGTCTCCGGCAAGGCGGGAACGACCGTACGTCTGCGGCACGCCGAGGTCCTCAACCCCGACGGCACCCTCTACACCGCGAACCTGCGTACGGCCGCGGCGACCGACTCGTACACCCTCAAGGGCGGCGGCGAGGAGACGTACGAGCCGCGCTTCACCTTCCACGGATTCCGCTACGTCGAGCTGACCGGATTCCCCGGGACTCCCTCGGCGAAGGCCGTGACCGGCCGCGTCATGCACACGTCCGCGCCCTTCACCTTCGAGTTCGAGACGAACGTCCCGATGCTCAACCAGCTGCACAGCAACATCACCTGGGGTCAGCGCGGCAACTTCCTCTCCGTGCCGACGGACACACCCGCGCGCGACGAACGGCTGGGCTGGACCGGCGACATCAACGTCTTCGCGCCGACCGCGGCCTACACGATGGAGTCGGCCCGCTTCCTCAGCAAGTGGCTCGTCGACCTGCGCGACGGGCAGACGGCGGACGGCGCGTTCACGGACGTGGCACCCATGGTCGGCACGGTCGGCAACGGCGTCGCGGGCTGGGGCGACGCGGGCGTCACGGTTCCCTGGTCCCTGTACCAGGCGTACGGGGACCGTCAGGTGCTCGAGGATGCCTGGCCGTCCGTCCGGTCCTGGCTGAAGTACCTGGAGAAGAACAGTGACAACCTCTTGCGGCCGGCCAGTGGATACGGCGACTGGCTGAACGTCGACGACGAGACACCGAAGGACGTCATCGCCACCGCGTACTTCGCCCACAGTGCCGACCTCGCGTCCCGGATCGCCCGGGAGATCGACGAGGACGCCGCCCCCTGGCTCGATCTCTTCGGTCGGACAAAGGAGGCGTTCCGGAAGGCCTACGTCACCGACGACGGCAGGGTGAAGGGTGACACGCAGACGGCGTATGTCCTCGCCCTGTCGATGAACCTGCTGCCGGACGCGCTGAGAAAGGCCGCGGCCGACCGTCTCGTCGCCCTGATCGAGGCCAAGGACTGGCATCTGTCGACGGGCTTCCTCGGTACGCCCCGGCTGCTTCCCGTCCTCACCGACACGGGGCACACCGACGTCGCCTACCGGCTGCTGCAGCAGCGCTCCTTCCCCAGTTGGGGCTACCAGATCGACAAGGGATCCACCACGATGTGGGAACGCTGGGACTCCATCAAGCCCGACGGGACCTTCCAGACACCGGACATGAACTCCTTCAACCACTACGCCTACGGGTCGGTCGGCGAGTGGATGTACACGAACATCGCCGGCATCGCGGCGGGCCGCCCCGGGTACCGCGAGATCGTCGTACGGCCCCGGCCGGGCGGCGGCGTCACCTCCGCCCGCGCCACGTTCACCTCGGTCTACGGCCCGGTCTCCACACAGTGGCGCACGCGGTCCGGCCACTTCGCCCTGACCTGCGGCGTGCCTCCCAACACGACCGCGGAGGTGTGGATCCCCGCTGCCGACCGGCGGGCGGTCACCCACGACCATGGCACCTTCCTGCGTGAGGAGGACGGCTGCGCGGTGTACCGGGTCGGCTCCGGCACCCACCGCTTCAGCGCGTGACGCGCGGGGCCCGGCCGCGCCCTCGGGACAAGCCGGGCCCCGGCCCTCACCGCCCGGCTCGCGCGACGGCGGAGTGAAGCGGTACGGGGGGCTCCGGATCGTCAGGATCCGGGGCCCTCCCCTCTGTGCGTGATCCGGGGCCCTCCCCGCTGCGCGGCCGCCCTTCCGCGCCCTCCTGGAGGGTGCCCGCGCGAGCACACCGAACCGGCTCCCCGGGGTGCTCGGAGGTCGAGTAGCCGTCCCCCGCACACGCAAATAGCCTGGTACCAGGCGATCCGACCGGTCACGACGCCGGGCGCCGCCTGGGGGATGCCTTCTCGTGAGGAGTCCAACGTGAAGTCCACGCTCCGCTCTCACACCGCCCGCGCGCTCGCCGCGGGTGCCCTGTCCGCCGCCCTGCTGTCGGCCGGCACAGCCGGCGCGTTCGCCGCCGCCGGACAGACCGCCGTCTCGAACCCCCTTCTCACCAGGGCCGACACCACGAAGGCCGCACCGTCCGACAAGGACTCGATCACCATCAAGGCCGACAAGACACAGGTGAAGGCCCGCGAGTCGGTCACGTTCACCGGACGCTCAAAGGGCCTGAAGATCCACACCAAGGTGACGCTCCAGCACAAGAAGGACGGCAAGTGGAACTCGCTGAAGGCGAGCACCACGATCAAGAACGGCAGCGGCTACACCCTGAAAGCCAAACTCAACACCAAGGGCAAGGAACAGCTGCGCGTCATGGCGGACAAGACCGTCTCACCAACCGTCACCGTCACCGTGAAGTAGCCCGGCCCGGTCACGCCGTTCACGCGGCAGACCTGGGACCCGGGACGCCGGTGCCGCGAGGAGCCGGCCGACGGGCCGTTCCGAAGTCCTGCGTCCAGTAGCTGCCGGGCTGTGCGAGGCCGACGCCGATCTCCCTGAACTCGCACGTCAGGATGTTGTGTCTGTGGCCGGGGCTGGACATCCAGGCCGCCATGACCGCGGCGGGGGTGAAGTATCCGTACGCGACGTTCTCGCCGTACGCACTCCAGTCGTAGCCGGCACGCGCGATCCGCCGGCCCGGACCGGAACCGTCGGATCCCCGGTGCGACATGTTCCGGTGGCGTGCCATGTCCGCACTGTGGCGACGAGCGGCCTTCGAGAGTCTCGTGTTCAGGGTCACCGGCGGGCAACCCGCCCTGTCGCGCGCCCTGTTGACCAGGGCCACGACATGAGCCACGGCCATGGACGTGGGGGCCGCCGCGTGTGGGGCGCTCACGGGTACGGCACCCCCGGGCCCCGGCCCCCGCGGATACGCCATAGCGGCGGGGGTTATCGCCGGCGCGCCCAGCACGATCGCGACGACGGCCGCCGTCCCGCGGCGCGTCTTCCTGCCGTGCTTCCTCAAACGAACCTCGCTGGATGGCCGCGGAACACTCCGGTGGGGACGTGATGGTCGCGACCACGGTGAATGGGGGCGACGAGCATCACCCCTACCCGCCCCGGTGGCGCACGACGACACCCGCATCGGGTGCGCGGGGGCGCGGTCCCGGCTCGCGGGAGCGTGACGCCGGTCTGTCCGTCCTCAGGACGCCCTGTACGGGCGACGGGAGTCGTGATCCGGTACGGCCGGCCAACCGGGCGCGAGCACACACTTGTTGAGGGCTGACGGCGTCCGGGCGACTTCTACGGTGATGTCGCTTCACACCGAGGAGGACGCGTGATCACCGCGCGCCCGGCAGCGTGGGACGGAGCGCGGTCGCGGCGAAGCCCGCCCCCTCCGCCGGGCGGAGGCACGGCACACGGGACGAGCGACCCCCTCGGAAGCTCGCCGGGGGCGGGGGTGTGGACCACCTCACGGTCCCGACCCCCGGCCCCGGCACGACACTCGTCAGACGTTGACGCCGAAGTCGGCGGCTATCCCGGCCAGGCCGGAGGCGTACCCCTGGCCCACCGCGCGGAACTTCCACTCCGTGCCGTTGCGGTACAGCTCCCCGAAGACCATCGCGGTCTCCGTCGAAGCGTCCTCGGACAGGTCGTAGCGGGCGAGTTCGGTGCCGCCGGACTGGTTGACCACCCGGATGAAGGCGTTACGGATCTGTCCGAAGCTCTGCCCGCGAGACTCGGCGTCGTGGATCGACACGGGGAAGACGATCCTGTCGACGTCGGCGGGTACGGCGGCGAGGTTCACCTTGACGCTCTCGTCGTCGCCCTCGCCCTCACCGGTCAGGTTGTCGCCGGTGTGCTCGACGGAACCGTCCGGGCTCTTCAGGTTGTTGTAGAAGACGAAGTGCTGGTCCGAGACGACCTTGCCCGACGCGTTCAACAGGAGCGCGGAGGCGTCCAGGTCGAAGTCGGCGCCGGTGGTGGTCCGCACGTCCCAGCCCAGCCCCACCAGCACCGCGGTCAGACCCGGCGCCTCCTTGCTCAGCGAGACGTTGCCGCCCTTGCCCAGGGAAACACCCATGGCCGATCCCTCCACATAGTCGGTCGGTTCGGGTCCGCCGAACGAACCCCGTCAGAATCTACAACAATGTAGAAATCGCAGCGGGGGCGGCGCACATCACCGGCGACGGCGGTGCGGCCCTCGGGAGACCCGAGGTGGCGGTGGGGTGTTGAACGCCGTACCGGCCGGGAGCGTAACTCCCTCGACAACTGCGTAGAGTTCGAGGCTCACATGGCCGGACGGTCGTGAACAGCGTGGCTGCGGAGCGGGCGATCGGGCCGGAGGTGGTCGGGGTGGGGCAGCGGGGCGTACAGCGATCGGGGGGGCCACGCAAGGGGCGACGCCGAACACTGTTGTGGACGACGGGAGTTCTGTCGGCGATACTCCTCGCCGTCGCCGGTGTCGGTGCCTGGGTCTACCAGGATCTCAACGACAACATCCAGGCGGCGGATCTCGACAACAAGCTCGGTGAGGGCCGGCCCGCCAACCTCAGTCCGGGCTCCAAGAACATCCTGCTCGTCGGTTCGGACACCCGCGCGGGGGGCAACGCCAAGTACGGCAAGGGGCTGACGACCATGCAGTCGGACACCCTGATGGTGCTGCACATCGCCGCCAGCCGGAAATGGGCCACCGCCGTGTCCTTCCCCCGCGACTCCTGGGTCCGGATCCCGGCCTGCGACAAGGGCGACGGCAGCACGTCGAGCGTCCACCGCTTCAAGATCAACGAAGCGTTCGCGATCGGCGGGAGCAACGGGAAGGTCGCCGACGCCGCCGCCTGCACCATCAAGACGGTCGAGCGGAACACCGGACTGCGCATCGACCACTTCATGTCCATCGACTTCCAGGGCTTCAAGGGCATGGTCAACGCGCTGGACGGTATCGAGGTCTGCCCCGAGGAGGCCATCCACGACACCAAGGCCCGTCTCGACCTGAAGGCCGGCTGCCAGACCGTCAAGGACGAGAAGGCCCTCGGCTACGTACGCGCCCGCTACAGCGTCGGCGACGGCTCCGACCTCGGACGCATCGGCCGTCAGCAGGAGTTCATGCAGGCCCTCGCCGAGAAGGCGCAGTCGAAACTCACCAGTCCCGGTTCCCTGTACGGCTTCCTGCAGTCGGCGACCAAGTCACTCACCACGGACGGGGACCTGGCCGGCATCAAGCCTCTCTACGGCCTGGCCTCCCAGGTCAAGGGCATCCCCAGCGACCGCCTCACCTTCCTGACCGTGCCGAACTACCCCCGCGAGGCCGACGCGCCCACCGACCGGGCCAACGTCGTCTGGCAATACCCGCAGGCGGCCGACCTGTTCACCGCACTGGCCAAGGACCATGAAGTCCGTAAGAAGCAACTTCAGGCGGACACGAAGGACTTGGTGTACGCGTCGTCCGTACGCGTCCAGGTCCTCAACGGAACGGGTGTCGGTGGGCGAGCCGCGGCCGTCGCGGAGCAGCTCCGTGAGGTGGGTTTCACCGTCGTCGCCACCGGCAACGCGCCCTCTCCCGTCCGCACGACGACGGTCAGCCACCCGCGAGGACTCGACCGGCAGGCCGCCGTGCTCGTCTCCCGGCTCCCCGGGGTCTCCGCGGAGCGGGACAGCACGGCGACGGGCGGCACGGTGACGCTGGTGGTCGGCCCGGACTTCAAGCTCGACGCCGTCCGATAGCGGCCCGAGCGGTGTGGGACGCGCCGGGTCAGCCGCGCGGGACGAGCCGTCTCGGAGGAGACAGCTCGTCCTACGGGGCCGGTCGGTCGCGCGTCCGGGACCTCGGTCAGCTGCCGACGTAGGCCGCGAGGTGCTCGCCCGTGACGGTGGAACGGGCGGCGATGAGATCGGCGGGGGTGCCCTCGAAGACGATGAGGCCGCCGTCGTGACCGGCGCCGGGACCGAGGTCGATGATCCAGTCGGCATGCGCCATGACCGCCTGGTGGTGCTCGACGACGATGACCGACTTGCCGGAGTCGACGAGTCGGTCGAGCAGACCGAGCAGTTGCTCGACGTCGGCGAGGTGAAGGCCGGCGGTCGGCTCGTCAAGGACGTACACACCGCCTTTGTCGGCCATGTGCGTGGCCAGTTTGAGCCGCTGCCGTTCGCCGCCGGACAGGGTGGTGAGGGGCTGGCCGAGGCTGAGATAGCCGAGCCCGACGTCGGCGAGGCGGCCGAGGACGCGGTGCGCGGCCGGCGTGCTCGCCTCGCCGGAGCCGAAGAACTCCTGTGCCTCGGTCACCGACATCGCGAGGACCTCGCTGATGTCGCGGCCACCGAGGTGGTACTCCAGCACCGACATGTCGAACCGCTTGCCCTCGCACTCCTCGCAGGTGGAGGTGACACCGGCCATCATCGCCAGGTCGGTGTAGATGACGCCCGCCCCGTTGCAGGTGGGGCAGGCGCCCTCGGAGTTGGCGCTGAACAGGGCCGGCTTCACGCCGTTGGCCTTGGCGAACGCCTTGCGGATGGGGTCGAGCAGTCCGGTGTACGTCGCCGGGTTGCTGCGTCGCGAGCCGCGGATCGCGCTCTGGTCGACCGACACCACGCCTTCGCCGGCGGGGATCGATCCGTGCACGAGGGAGCTCTTGCCGGAGCCCGCGACGCCCGTGACGACGGTGAGCACCCCGAGCGGGATGTCGACGTCGACGTCCCGCAGATTGTGCGTCCTCGCGCCGCGGATCTCCAGCGTCCCGGTGGGCTCGCGCACCGTCTCCTTGACCGAGGCCCGGTCGTCGAAATGGCGGCCGGTGATGGTGCCGCCCGACCGCAGGCCCTCGACGGTGCCTTCGAAGCAGAGCGTGCCGCCCGCCGTACCCGCGCCGGGGCCGAGGTCGACGACGTGGTCCGCGATCGCGATCACCTCCGGCTTGTGCTCCACGACGAGCACCGTGTTGCCCTTGTCCCGCAGGCGCAGCAGGAGGCCGTTCATGCGCTGGATGTCATGGGGATGCAGGCCCGTGGTGGGCTCGTCGAAGACGTACGTGACGTCGGTGAGCGAGGAGCCGAGGTGGCGGATCATCTTGACGCGCTGTGCCTCGCCGCCCGACAGGGTGCCCGAGGGCCGTTCCAGCGAGAGGTAGCCGAGGCCGATCTCGGCGAACGAGTCGAGGGTGTGCCCCAGCGCCGCCAGCAGCGGCGCGACGGACGGTTCGTCCAGACCTCGTACCCACTCCGCCAGGTCGCTGATCTGCATCGCGCAGGCGTCGGCGATGCCGATCCCGGCGATCTTCGACGAGCGGGCCGCCTCGCTGAGCCGGGTGCCGTCGCAGTCGGGGCAGACGGTGAACGTCATCGCGCGCTCCACGAACGCGCGGACGTGCGGCTGGAGCGCGTCGACGTCCTTGGAGAGCATCGACTTCTGGATCTTCGGGATCAGTCCCTCGTACGTCAGGTTGATCCCGTCGACCTTGATCTTGGTCGGTTCCTTGTGGAGGAGGTCGTGGAGCTCCTTCTTGGTGTACTTGCGGATCGGCTTGGCGGGGTCGAAGAAGCCGCTGCCCTTGAAGATGCGGCCGTACCAGCCGTCCATGCTGTAGCCGGGGATCGTGAGGGCGCCCTCGTCGAGCGACTTGCCGTCGTCGTAGAGCTGGGAAAGGTCGATGTCGGTGACCGTGCCCCGGCCCTCGCAGCGTGGGCACATGCCGCCGAGCCGGTTGAAGGTCGCCTTCACCGCCTTCTTCGCACCCCGCTCCACGGTGATCGCGCCGCTCGCCCGGACCGAGGGCACGTTGAAGGCGAAGGCGCCCGGCGAGCCGATGTGGGGCTGCCCGAGCCGACTGAAGAGGATGCGCAGCATCGCGTTGGCGTCGGTGGCGGTGCCGACCGTGGAGCGTGGGTCGGCGCCCATGCGCTGCTGGTCCACGATGATCGCGGTGGTCAGACCTTCGAGTACGTCGACCTCGGGCCGCGCCAGCGTGGGCATGAAGCCCTGCACGAAGGAGCTGTAGGTCTCGTTGATCAGGCGCTGCGACTCGGCCGCGATCGTGCCGAACACCAGAGAGCTCTTGCCCGAGCCGGAGATCCCGGTGAACACGGTCAGGCGCCGCTTGGGGATCTCGACGCTCACGTCCTTGAGGTTGTTCACGCGCGCGCCGAGCACGCGGATCAGGTCGTGGCTGTCGGCACCGTGCGGCGCAGGCGGCTGCGTGCCCGTCCTCGTGACCTTGCTCATCGTGTCTCCATCTGTTGCGCGGGGCCGCGCTCACGGTCCCGGTCGGCGTCGCCCGGCTCGATCTAACCACCTTCGACCGCTGCGTCCGGTTCGCTTCCGCTCCGGCCCGTGGGCACCGGATCCCGGCCGCGCGGGGTGCCCCCGGGGCCTCCGGGCCGCCCTCGGCCTCCGCGTCGTGCCGGAGGAAGCCCGCGCGAAGGATGGCGTCCAGGACCGTCACGCTAGCCGTGGCTCGCCGGTCCGGGCTTCTCGATTCCTGATCGATCCGGTCACCGGGGCGGACGGCCCCGAGGGACAGGACCGGGCCAGGACCGGGCCAGGACCGGGTGCCTCGCCGTCCCGGGGCCGCGTGTCCTCAGCGGCCGGCGGGTGCGCGGCAGGGTGCGCGACGGGTGAGGAGACGCGACGGCCGGGCGGCCGCGCCGGCGCGGGGGAAGGACACGCTGTCCGGCGGGTGCCCGTCCGGACCGTGCGGGAGGCCGACCGGCGAGCCCGGGGCCCGTCGGTCAGCCCCGCGGGCTGCCACCGCCGATGCGGTTCCACAGGGACCGCGTGGCGCCGAAACCGCTCTCGTGCACCCAGACATGCGTGCACGACGGGCACTGGAGGTGCAGCAGGCTGCCGGTGTTGGTCAGCAGGTAGCGCCAGTGCTCGGAGCACGTGCGCCGCTGCTCGCACGGCTCGCACCCGCGGCTGTCGTCGCAGTTCGGACAGGCCACCCAGGCGCGGCGCCCGCGGTCCGCCTGCGGGTCAAGCGGCAGCATGGCCGTCGCCTCGCCGGGGCAGCACACCGGCGGCGACGAGTTCGTCATGGACCCGTCGCTGCTCCTCGTCGAGACCGGAGTAGAGGAGGTCGTACGCCGCCTCCTCGCCGCGCAGCGCCTCCACCGGGCTCCAGTCGGCGCCGAGCGCGTCCAGGACGTGGGCCTGCCGGAGCACCTCCTGCGAGGTGAGGTCCACGGCGAAGTCCACCAGCTCGGGGTTCTGGGATCGTCCGGCTTCGGGCGTGGGCCGGCCGGCGGACTCGTCCGGGTCGTGCGGAAGTGAGGGGTCATGTGAAGCCATACCACAAAACTTAGGATTGCCTTCCTTCCTACGGCAAGAGGGGGTGGGGGATGTCACAGCAGGTCAGCGACGCCGCCGGCACTCCTCGTCACCCACGGCGACGGTCCCCCGCCGAGCAGCGCGACGGCCGGAACGGCGGCGGTCGCCCCGGCTCCCTCGTGGTGCGGCCGCGGCCAGGCCGCTCGACGCACCGTCACCCGGTGTCGTCGCGGCCCGGCACCCCCGCTGACCAGCCGTCAGAACGCCGCGGTGCTCGCCTTCTTCTCCTCCCGGGGCCGGACACGGACCGCGCTCCGACGGGCGGGCCGCGCGGTACCCGGCGTCCTCCAGGCCCTGCGGCACCCGGCATTGTCCGACGCGGACGTGCTCTCGTGATAGAGAACCGGCCGAACGACCAAAAGATATGAGAAGAGTGCTAGGTCACAGCCGCGCCCTCTGCTGCCCGTTTGTAGGTCTGCCCTAGCATCCGAGCATGACGGTCCTGCCTGACGACGAGTTTTCGCTGGCCGCCGAGTTTCCTGACGCGACTCATGAGCAGTGGCAGCGCCTCGTCGAAGGCGTACTGCGCAAGTCGGGGAAGGAAGTCTCGGGCTCAGCGGCCGAAGACGCCCTGTCCACCACGGTGGAGGACGGGCTCACGACCCGCCCCCTGTACACCGCGCTCGACTCCGCGCCCGATCCCGGCTTCCCCGGCTTCGCGCCCTTCGTACGCGGAGGCCGTGCCGAGGGGAACACCACCGGCGGCTGGGACGTACGGCAGCGGCACGCGGCGGTCACGGACGGCGCGGTGCTCGCGGATCTCGAGAACGGCGTCACCTCGCTCTGGCTGCTCGTCGGCGAGAACGGCATTCCGGTGTCGTCGCTCCCGCGCGTGCTGGACGGCGTCTACCTCGACCTGGCGCCGGTGGTCCTGGACGCGGGACACGAAACCGGGTCCGCGGCACAGGAGTTGCTGGCGCTGTACGAGAAGCGCGGCGTGGCGGCAGCGGACGTGCGCGGCAATCTCGGCGCCGACCCCTTGGGTCATGAGGCCCGTACGGGGAAGGCGGCCGGCTTCGCGCCGGTGACGGAACTCGCGCGGCGCTGCGCCGCGGAGTACCCGGGACTGCGGGCGCTCACCGTGGACGCGCTGCCGTACCACGGGGCCGGCGGCTCCGCCGCGCAGGAACTGGGCTGCTCACTCGCCACCGGCGTCGCCTATCTGCGGGAGCTCACCGCGGCGGGGGTACCCGTCGAACTCGCCTCCGGCCAGTTGGAGTTCCGCTACGCGGCCACCGCCGACCAGTTCCTGACCATCGCCAAGCTGCGGGCCGCACGCAGGCTCTGGGCGCGGGTCGCCGAGGTCTGCGGGGCCCCCGGCGCACAGCTCCAGCACGCCGTGACCTCTCCGGTGATGATGTCGCGCCGCGACCCGTGGGTGAACATGCTGCGCACGACGGTGGCCACGCTGGCCGCCGGAGTCGGCGGCGCCGACGCGGTCACCGTGCTCCCCTTCGACGACGCGCTCGGTGTGCCGGACGCGTTCGCGCGGCGCATCGCCCGCAACACCTCGACGATCCTGGTCGAGGAGTCGCATCTGGCCCGGGTGATCGACCCGGCGGGCGGTTCCTGGTACGTGGAGCGGCTCACCGACGAACTCGCCCACGCGGGCTGGGAGTTCTTCCAGCAGATCGAGCGGTCGGGCGGCCAGGCGGCCGCGCTGCGCTCCGGCCGGGTCGGCGAGGACCTGGCGAAGACCTGGGCCGCGCGCAGCGCGAAGCTCGCCAAGCGGCGCGAACCCATCACCGGCGTCAGCGAGTTCCCGCACCTCGCGGAGCGTCTCGTGGAGCGCGCCCCCGCGCCCGAGCCGCCGTCCGGCGGTCTCCCCCGCGTACGGCGCGACGAGGCGTACGAGACGCTGCGCGCCCGTTCCGACGCCCATCTCGCGGCCACCGGCGCCCGGCCGCGGATCTTCCTGGCCACCCTGGGCCCCGCCGCCGCCCATACCGCTCGGGCGACCTTCGCCTCGAACCTCTTCCAGGCGGGCGGCATCGAGCCGGTCACCGGGGAGCCCACCGCCGAGGCGTTCCGCGCCGGCGGTGCCACCGAGGTCTGCCTGTGTTCCAGCGACACGCTGTACGAGGAGCAGGCCGAAGCGGCGGTCGAGGTGCTCAGGTCCGCGGGCGCACGGCATGTGTTCCTCGCCGGGCGCCCCGGGCAGTACACCGATGTCGACGCGTACGTGTTCGCGGGCTGCGACGCCGTGGACGTCCTCTCCACCACCCTCGACCGCATGGGAGTGTCCTGATGGGAATCCCCGACTTCTCCGGGATCGAACTGGGGACGCCCACCGCCGAGGGCGGCGCCGACGAGTGGCGCGCCGCCGTCAAGGGGGCGTCCGGAGGCGACGATCTGCTCTGGGAGACGCCCGAGGCCATCGCGGTCAAGCCCTTGTACACCGGCCGTGACCTGGAGGGCCTGGACTTCCTGGGCACCTACCCGGGCATCGCGCCGTATCTGCGCGGCCCGTACCCGACGATGTACGTCAACCAGCCCTGGACGATCCGCCAGTACGCCGGCTTCTCCACCGCCGAGGAGTCCAACGCCTTCTACCGGCGCAATCTGGCGGCCGGTCAGAAGGGTCTGTCCGTCGCCTTCGACCTGCCGACCCACCGCGGCTACGACAGCGACCATCCCCGGGTGACCGGTGACGTCGGCATGGCGGGCGTCGCCATCGACTCGATCTACGACATGCGACAGCTCTTCGACGGCATCCCGCTGGACAGGATGACGGTGTCGATGACCATGAACGGCGCGGTGCTGCCCGTGCTCGCGCTGTACATCGTGGCCGCCGAGGAACAGGGCGTACCGCCCGAGAAGCTGGCCGGGACCATCCAGAACGACATCCTCAAGGAGTTCATGGTCCGCAACACCTACATCTATCCGCCGAAGCCGTCGATGCGGATCATCTCCGACATCTTCGCCTTCACCTCCCAGCGGATGCCGCGGTACAACTCCATCTCCATCTCCGGGTATCACATCCAGGAGGCGGGCGCGACGGCCGACCTGGAGCTGGCCTACACCCTCGCGGACGGCGTGGAGTACCTGCGGGCCGGGCAGGAGGCCGGGCTGGACGTGGACGCGTTCGCTCCCCGGCTCTCGTTCTTCTGGGCGATCGGCATGAACTTCTTCATGGAGATCGCCAAGATGCGCGCCGCCCGGCTGCTGTGGGCGAGGCTGGTCGGGCAGTTCGACCCGAAGAACGCCAAGTCCCTCTCCCTGCGCACGCATTCACAGACCTCGGGCTGGTCGCTGACCGCGCAGGACGTGTTCAACAACGTGACGCGTACGTGTGTGGAGGCGATGGCCGCCACCCAGGGCCACACGCAGTCGCTGCACACCAACGCCCTCGACGAGGCGCTCGCCCTGCCCACCGACTTCTCGGCGCGGATCGCCCGCAACACCCAGCTGCTGATCCAGCAGGAGTCGGGTACCACGCGGGTGATCGACCCGTGGGGCGGCAGCGCGTACGTGGAGAAGCTGACGTACGACCTGGCACGCCGGGCCTGGCAGCACATCCAGGAGGTCGAGGCGGCGGGCGGCATGGCGCAGGCCATCGACGCGGGCATCCCGAAGCTTCGTGTGGAGGAGGCCGCGGCCCGCACCCAGGCCCGGATCGACTCGGGCCGTCAGCCGGTCATCGGCGTCAACAAGTACCGGGTCGACACCGACGAGCAGATCGATGTCCTCAAGGTCGACAACTCGTCCGTACGGACCCAGCAGATCGAGAAGCTGCGGCGACTGCGCGCGGAGCGCGACGAGTCCGCGTGCCAGGAGTCGCTGCGCGCGCTGACGGCGGCCGCGGCGGGCACCGGCAACCTGCTGGAGCTGGCGGTGAACGCGGCCCGCGCCAAGGCCACCGTCGGTGAGATCTCCGACGCCCTGGAGAAGGTGTACGGGCGGCACGCGAGCCAGATCCGTACGATCTCGGGTGTGTACCGCAACGAAGCAGGCGAGTCGCCGTCCGTCGAGCGCACCCGCACCCGGGTGGACGCCTTCGAGGAGTCCGAGGGCCGCCGGCCGCGCATCCTGGTGGCCAAGATGGGCCAGGACGGCCATGACCGCGGGCAGAAGGTCATCGCCACCGCCTTCGCCGACCTCGGCTTCGACGTGGACGTCGGCCCGCTGTTCCAGACCCCGGCCGAGGTGGCACGGCAGGCCGTCGAGGCGGACGTGCACATCGTCGGGGTGTCCTCGCTGGCCGCCGGGCACCTCACCCTGGTCCCGGCGCTGCGCGAGCAACTGGCCGAGGAGGGACGCGAGGACATCATGATCGTGGTGGGTGGGGTGATCCCTCCGCAGGACGTGCCGACCCTGCTGGAGATGGGCGCGGCGGCCGTCTTCCCGCCGGGAACGGTGATCCCGGACGCGGCGTACGACCTGGTGGAACGGCTGGCCACCGGTCTCGGACACGGCTGAGGCCCATGGCGATCGACCTCGACTCCTATGTGAAGGGCGTACTCGACGGGAAGCGTGCGTACATCGCGCGGGCCATCACTCTCGTCGAGTCGACCCGGGCCGATCACCGGTCCCTCGGGCAGGACCTGCTGACCCAGTTGCTGCCCCACGGCGGCAACGCCCGGCGCATCGGCATCACCGGGGTGCCGGGTGTGGGCAAGTCGACCTTCATCGACGCGCTCGGCACGATGCTCACCTCGCTCGGGCACCGGGTCGCGGTGCTCGCCGTCGACCCCTCGTCGACCCGTACGGGCGGTTCGATCCTGGGTGACAAAACCCGTATGGAGCGCCTGGCGGTGGACCCCGCCGCTTTCGTCCGCCCCTCCCCCACCGCGGGCACCCTCGGCGGCGTGGCGAAGGCGACACGGGAGTCGATGGTGGTGATGGAGGCGGCGGGCTACGACGTGATCCTGGTGGAGACGGTGGGCGTCGGCCAGTCCGAGACCGCCGTGGCGAACATGGTCGACTCCTTCCTGCTGCTCACGCTGGCCCGCACCGGCGACCAGTTGCAGGGCATCAAGAAGGGGGTCCTGGAGCTCGCGGACGTGATCACCGTCAACAAGGCGGACGGCCCGCACGAGCGGGACGCGCGTTCCGCGGCACGGGAGTTGGCGGGCGCCCTTCGTCTGATGCACCCGGTGGACGCGGCGTGGACGCCCCCCGTGCTGAGTTGCAGCGCGCGCGAGTCGACCGGCCTGGAAGCCGTCTGGGAGCGCCTCGAACAGCACCGCGTCCTGCTGGACTCGACCGGCCGCCTCGCCGCCAAGCGCCGCGACCAGCAGGTCGACTGGACCTGGACGATGGTGCGCGACGAGCTCCTCGGCCGGCTGCACGCGGATCCGGCGGTACGAGCCCTCACGCCCGCCCTCGAACAGCAGGTGCGGGACGGGGAGTTGACGGCCACGCTGGCGGCGGAACGCATCCTGGGCGTGTTCGGCGGCACGCAACGCTGACGCGTCAGGGCAGTCCGCCCGTCCACGACGGGACGCGGCACCGTGTTGGTGAGACGGACACGGTGCGCGCCCGCGCCGCCCCAGGAACACGCGCCGCCGAGCCCTGGGCGACCGCGGCCGGTGTCCCATGTCACCGTCAGCGATGTGAGCCGCTCCCGCCACGGGACCGCCTCGCCCCCTAGGGTGGCCTGTGCAGCTGGTTCGCCCCGTCCGCCAGGCGGGATGCGTCGTAAGAGGGAACCCGGTGGGAATCCGGGACTGCCCCGCAGCGGTGAGTGGGAACGACCGCCGTCATACGCACTGGGCCCGACCGGGTCCGGGAAGCGACGGCCAGTAGGTGGATGCCCTTCGGGGAAGCCGCGCCCGCGAGTCCGAAGACCTGCCCGTTGCCCGCACGCGACCGTTCGCGCGCGGACATCCCGGTGACCTCGTGGGCGGGTCGGCGTACATACCGGCGGACGACCGCGCCTCGTGGCGCGGGCGGGATCCGCCCGGTTCGTCACCCCTTCGCGTCCGCGTCCCGTCGCCGGGATCCCGACGAGACATCTCGCGAAGGAGATTTCCGTGACAGCCAAGCCCGCAGCCGCGGCAGCACGAGCCACCGTGTACGGCTACCCCCGCCAAGGTCCGGACCGTGAACTGAAGAAGGCGATCGAGGGCTACTGGAAGGGCCGGACCACCGCCGGCGCCCTCCGGGAGACCGCCGCCGGTCTGCGCCGGTCGAACTGGCGGCACCTGACGGAATCCGGCGTCCACGAGGTGCCCACCGGCGACTTCTCGTACTACGACCACGTCCTCGACACCAGTGTCATGGTCGGCGCCGTCCCCGAGCGGCACCGCAAGGCCGTCGAAGCCGACCCGCTCGACGGGTACTTCGCGATGGCGCGCGGCACCCAGGACGTGGCGCCGCTGGAGATGACCAAATGGTTCGACACCAACTACCACTATCTGGTCCCTGAGTTGGGTCCGGACACGGTGTTCAGGACCGACTCCGCCCACCAGGTAGGGCACCTCAGGGAGGCGATCGCCCTCGGTCACACGGCCCGGCCCGTCCTCGTCGGTCCGGTCACCTACCTCCTGCTGGCCAAGCCGGCGCCCGGTGTCGCCGCGGACTTCGAACCGCTGACCCTGCTGGACCGGCTGCTGCCCGTCTACGCCGAGGTGCTCGCCGACCTGCGCGCGGCGGGGGCCGACTGGGTGCAGCTCGACGAGCCCGCTCTGGTCCAGGACCGCACCCCCGCCGAACTCGGCGCCGCCGAGCGTGCCTACCGCGACCTCGGCGCGCTGACCGACCGGCCGAAGCTGCTGCTCGCCTCGTACTTCGACCGGCTCGGCGACGCCCTGCCCGTACTGGCCAAGGCCCCGGTGGACGGCCTCGCGATGGACTTCACCGGCGCGGCCGCCGCCAACCTCGACGCCCTGGCCGCCGTCGGCGGCCTGCCCGGAAAGCGTCTGGTGGCCGGCGTGGTCGACGGCCGCAACATCTGGGTCAACGACCTGGAGAGGTCCCTCGGCACACTCGCCACCCTGCTCGGGCTCGCCGACCGGGTGGACGTCTCCGCCTCGTGCTCGCTCCTGCACGTACCGCTCGACGCTTCCGCCGAACGGGACATCGACCCGCAGATCCTGCGCTGGCTCGCCTTCGCCCGCCAGAAAGCGACCGAGATCGCCACCCTCGCCAAGGGCCTCGCCCGGGGCACCGACACCATCGCCGCCGAACTGGCCGCCAACCGGGCCGACCTCACCCTCCGGGCGGCCTCCGCGATCACCCACGACCCGGCGGTCCGCGCCCGCGCCGCCGCCGTCACGGCCACCGACGCCCGCCGCTCCCAGCCGTACACCGAGCGGGCCGCCGCCCAGCGTGCGCATCTGGGCCTCCCCCTCCTGCCGACCACCACCATCGGTTCCTTCCCGCAGACCGCCGAACTGCGCGCCGCACGGGCCGATCTGCGCACCGGTCGGATCGACGTCGCCGGGTACGAGGAGCGCGTCAGGGCCGAGATCGGCGAGGTGATCTCCTTCCAGGAGAGGACCGGCATCGACGTCCTGGTTCACGGCGAGGCCGAACGCAACGACATGGTGCAGTACTTCGCCGAACAGCTCACGGGTTACCTCGCCACGCAGCACGGGTGGGTCCAGTCGTACGGCACCCGCTACGTCCGCCCGCCGATCCTGGCCGGCGACATCTCACGGCCCGAACCGATGACGGTGCGCTGGACCACGTACGCCCGGTCGCTCACCACCAAGCCGGTCAAGGGCATGCTCACGGGACCGGTCACCATGCTCGCCTGGTCCTTCGTCCGCGACGACCAGCCCCTCGGCGACACCGCCCGCCAGGTGGCGCTCGCCCTCCGCGACGAGGTCGACGACCTGGAGAGCGCGGGTACATCGGTCATCCAGGTCGACGAGCCCGCGCTGCGCGAGACACTGCCCCTGCGCGCCGCCGACCGCCCCGCCTATCTGGAGTGGGCCACCGAGGCGTTCCGGCTCAGCACCGGCGGCGTACGCCCGGACACCCAGATCCACACCCACATGTGCTACGCCGAGTTCGGTGACATCGTGCGGGCCATCGACGACCTCGACGCCGACGTCATCAGCCTGGAGGCCGCCCGCTCCCACATGCAGGTCGCCCGCGAACTCGGCGCCCACGGCTACCCGCGCGAGGCCGGACCCGGGGTGTACGACATCCACTCACCGCGCGTACCGAGTGCCCACGAAGCCGCGGAACTGCTGCGCGAGGGGCTCGAGGCCATTCCCGCCGAACGGCTGTGGGTCAACCCCGACTGTGGCCTGAAGACCCGCGGCTGGCCGGAAGTGCGGTCCGCACTGGAGAACCTGGTGACGGCGGCCCGCGAGGTCCGAAGCGGCCTGGAGCCGACGGCCTCCTGACGCCGGCGTGGCCGGGGCGGACCACCCACTCGGTCCGCCCCGGCCGTCCGCCGCGCCCGCGGTCCTTCGCCGACGCTCATGGGGGCTCACCAACCTTTTCACGAACCGGCGTCGAGGGTGCGGGCCCACTCCTCGACGGTGGTGACCTCGCCGCGCCGGGTGAGGACGTCGTTCACGAGGGTGTGGTGAACCGCGCTGTCGAGGTCGGCGCAGGCGTCGGACAGGACGGTGAGCTTGTAGTCGAGGTCGGCTGCCTGCAGGGCCGTGGACAGGACGACGCCGCCGGTGCCGATGCCGGCCAGGACCAGGTGCTCGATGTCCTGGGCGGCCAGGATCTGCTGGAGGTTGTTCCCGGCGAAGGCGCTGACGCGGTTCTTGTGGACGACGATCTCGCCCTCCGCCGGGGCCACATCGGGGTGGATGGCGGCACCGGGGTCGTCGGCGGTGAAGACATGGGGCGGGAGGGAGCCGAAGACCTTGTTGCGGGGGTGGGCGTCGATGTGGCCTGGGCGCAGTCGGAGCGCGACGTGGATGACGGGGACGCCCGCGGCGCGCGCCGTGCCGAGTGCTTCCACGGCGTGCGGGAGGTAGTCGGCGGGCAGTTGGGCGAGGTGGTCGAGCTGGAGGTCCATCACGAGGAGGGCGGTGCGGGGCATGGTCTGCGCTTTCGTCCGGGTGTGCGGGAAGCCGCGGGACGGTCTATGACGCCTGTGACCCCTCTGCCGAGGTGTCCCTGTCCGTGGCACGGCCGAGTGTGCGGTCGAAGACCGTCAGGAGGAGGTAGAGCACGCCCGCGCCGAGCATGACCCAGGCGAGGTGGTGCATGCCTCCGGTGTCCGCGCGCCGCCCGAAGGAGGCGGCCGCCGTGGCGGACGCGACCATCGAGCCGACGTAGGCGAAGGTGCGCAGCAGGCCGGCCGAGGAGGCGGTCCGCTCGGGATCGGCCTGAAAGTAGACGGAGTTCTGCAGGGCCAGGCTGTTCAGCCCCTGCGGGACGCCGAAGATCAGGGCGACGAGGATCAGCGACCACACGGGGCTGTCCCCGCTGAGTGTCAGCATCACCAGACAGGCGACGACCTGCCCCAGCCCGCCGACGAGCAGTTTCCCGCGCACGCCCGTGCGCCGTCCGGAGGCGATCGAGACACCGATGGCCACCAGGAACATGGGAATCTGCGCCAGCCCGGCATGGACGGGCGAGAGCCCGAAGCCCTCCTCCGTCCACTGGGTGAACCCGTAGAGGAAGGCGTAGGAGACGATGTAGGCGACCAGCGCGCGTCCGTAGGTCGCCAGCAGTGGGGTGTTGCCGCCCAGCACCCTCAGATCGATGAACGGGGTGGGGGCCCGTAGCTCCCGCGCCGCGAACGCGGCGCTCGCGGCGATGGCGGCCACCAGCAGGTACCAGTCGCGCAGGTGCAGGTTCATCAGGAAGAGCAGCAGCGCGAGGAGCGTCACGGCGAACAGTGCCATGCCGGGCAGATCGAGCCGGGCCGCGAGGTGCCCGCGCTGCGGGGAGTCCCCGCCGGCGGGCTCCTTGGGCAGCCGGAGCAGCCCCAGCAGCACGGCCGCCACGGCCAGCGGCACGTTGAGCGCGAAGGTGGCGCGCCAGCCGCCCAGACCGATCAGGAGGCCGCCCAGCGGCGGGCCGATCACGGCGATGGTCTGGTTGGTGACGGCCAGGGCGGTCAGTACCCCGCCGGGGCTGTCCCGCCCGGTGCGCCTGGCCTCGCTGCGCAGCAGAGCCATCGCGGCTGGATACCCGGCGCACGTGCCGAACCCGAGCAGGACCCGCGAGGCGATCAGCACCCCCAGGTTCGGTGCCAGGGTGCCGACGACACCGGCGACCCCGACAAGACTCGTACTGACGAGGAAGAGCCGGCGCGGCCCGAAGACGTCGATGAGCCGGCCGACCACGGGCTGCCCGAGAGCGGTGGCCAGGTAGAGGGCGGAGACCAGCCACGCGGTCTGCGAGGGTGGTGCGCCCAGGGCGTCGCCGATGGGTATGAGCGAGACGGCGATGATCGTCGAGTTGACCGGGTTCAGGACGGAACCCAGCATCATCGGCGGCAGCAGCCGCCGGTCGAAGCCCGCCGTCGCCGTCGTGCCCCGCTCCGCTGTCTTCCGTTCAGTCATGGGTGAGGCTGTCTTCCGTTCAGTCATGGGTGAGGCGCTCCAGTACCGTCATGGCGGCCATCACGGTCCGTCGTTCCTCCTCCGTGCACCTCTCCTGCAGCCGGCCGGCAAGCCATTCCTGCCGGACCTGTCGCCCTTCCTCGACCCGTCGGTGCCCCTCCTCGGTCAGCGCGATCAGCAGACGGCGCCGGTCGTCGGGGTCGGGATGCCGTTCCACCAGTCCCAAGGCGGTCAGCGACGCGATCGTCGTCGTCATCGACTGGTGGCGTACGCCCTCGGCCGCGGCGAGCTCACTGGCCGTGACGCCCGGCCTGCCGGACAGGTGCGTGAGAACGGACGCCTGTCCCAGAGTGATGTCCTCGGCTTCCGCGGCGTTCAGGATGCGGCGGCGCAGGCGGCTGATGACCGTACGGACCTGTCGCGAGGCCTGAACCGCGGACGGCGACGGGCGCGGGGTCTCCTTCATGCGTTGCACGGTTTCATGCGTTCACCGTAGGACCCGCAGCTTGAGTTGTACAGTTTCAGCTGTATATCTCGGAGTGCTGAGATGCGGCGGCGTCCCCGGGGGTGGAGAGTGGGAACATGTCACAGCCATTGGTGCCACCGGGCGAAACCCCTCCGGTCGAGGGTTCGATCGCCGAGGCACATCAGGAACGGCCGGACGGCGGGATCTGGGAGCACCCCCTGTGGTGGCTCGGCCTGATCGTCATCGGGGCGATCATCGTGGCGGCCTATTTCGCCGCCCGCATCATCGGCTACTGAGGTCACCGGGACCCGCTCCGGGTTCCGGAGTGCGCGCGGGGCACACGGCACCCTCGCTTCCGCTCGCTGCCCATTCCCTCACCCGGGTCGACCTCGGGTGCGGACGGCTTCGCGAGGCTCGGCCGCACGTGGGTGACGCCGCTCCCTGAGGCATCCGCTCCTCCCTTGGCGCCAAGAGCGCCGGAGGCCCACAAGGGATGCGCATCATGATGACATCTGATGAACCTGACGGTTTCGTCTGCGACCCGGCCCTCGGTACGAGCGCCGCACGCCAGAACGTGCGCAGCTGTCTCAGCCGGTGGCACGTCGAAGGGCTCGCCGACGACGCCGTGCTGGTGCTCAGCGAACTGCTGTCCAACGCCCTGCGCCACGGCGCGCCGCCCGTCCGGGTGTCCGTGACCCTTCGGCGCACACGCCATGACGGCCCCACCGTGCACATCGAGGTCGCCGACGCGGGCCACACCCTCAACTGTGGTGTCTCAGGCTCCCGTTGGGGACACCCCACCTGCACGATGGACGAGAACGGGAGGGGCCTGTGTCTCGTCGACGCGCTCTCCAGCCGCTGGGGTGACGAACCGACAGCACAGGGGCACACGGTCTGGGCCGATCTCGCCTGCGACGCCGGAGGAGCCACGTGATCCCGCGGAGCCGCTCTCCTCGTCGTCAGGGTCGCGAAGGACGGCGGCGCGTGACGGGTCGTCGGGCCGGGCGGACCCCGGGCACGCCCGGCACCCGACATCACTCATTCAGGCACGGGGTCGCGCGCTCGGGCCGGCCAGGACCGTGACGTCCGCCGGGGTGAGCGCGACGTGTTCGTCGGCGCACTCCACCACGACCCGCACCGGTGCCGCGCACTCACTGTGCCGGATGTCGAGGACCGGGCCCTCCGGGTCCGCGACATACGCCTCGCCCCACTGTCGGAGCGCCACCAGGACGGGCCACAGGTCCCGGCCCTTGCGGGTCAGGCGGTATTCGTGACGCGTACGGCTGCCCGCTTCCCGGTACGGCTCGGTCCGCAGGATCCCGGCCGCCACCAGCTTGCGGAGCCGGCCGGCCAACACCGCCTCCGAAAGCCCCACATGACGGCGGAAGTCGTCGAATCGCCGGACGCCGTTGAAGGCGTCGCGCAGGATCAGCAGGGTCCACTTCTCGCCCACCACGTCGAGTGTGCGCTGGACCGTGCAGTTCTCCGTGCTCACTTCGAGCCACTCCATCCCCGCATCATAGGCATGCTGGCTTCGTCATTGACAGTCAGCTGCGGGCCCGGCTAGCTTCGATTTACGCAGTCAGATGAGGAGTACAGGCATGGGCCGGTCACGTACGTACGAGTGGGAAGACCCCTCGGTCTCCGCTTCCGAGGTCGGACGGACCAGCGGGCTCGAGTTCCTGCGCGCGATGATCGCCGGCCGGCTGCCCGGTCCTCCCATCGGTGCGACGATCGGGATCGTGCTCGAAGAGGTCGAACACGGGCACGCGGTGTTCTCGCTGGAGCCCGGCGAGGAGCACTACAACCCCATCGGGAGCGTTCACGGCGGGGTCTACGCGACCCTGCTGGACTCCGCGGCGGGGTGCGCCGTCCAGACGACGCTTCCGCCGGGCATGGCCTACACCTCACTCGACCTGACCGTGAAGTTCCTGCGCCCGATCACGGTGGACACCGGCAAGGTCCGCGCCGTGGGCACCGTCCTGAACGGCGGCCGCCGCACGGCACTGGCCCAAGCCGAGCTGTACGACTCCGCCGACCGACTGCTCGCCCACGCCACCAGCAGCTGCCTGCTGCTCCCGGCGCCTACGGCCTGAGCCGTACGGCGCGTCGGGGGCTGTCTTCGCCGTACCCCCCAGGAAACAGCGAGGTCGTCGTCCTGAGGTCCTCGTGGACCGTCTCGGCACGGCTCCGGCGTGAGGTTCCGCTCAGGGCGCGAGACGCGCTCCGGCCGGGGGCGATCAGGCGCAGGGTGGCCGCCGGCCACGCACTGAGGATCTGGGCGCACGGGTCCTTGCGTTCACGGCTTCGGCCCTCGCTCCAGCACGCGCGGGGGCTCGCTCCGCTGCGGCCCGGATTCCGCCGCACCACGGCACGCGACGGGTTGGCGGCCGCTCGGAGGCCGGTTTCACCGCGGCCGGGTAGCCGCTTTCACCGAGGCCCGGAATCGGCTCGCCGATGCCGGAAATGGGTGCGCAGGCGGGCAGTCCCGGGCCCTGCGGCGGACCCGGCGCGTATCACGCCGTTCGGCCCCGCCTTCGCCCGTGAGCACCCGCCTCAGGGACCGCCCGTGCCTGCGGAGTCTGCGCTCCGCAGGCACGGGCGTATCGCCCTGCCGTAGGTCAGGCGGGGGTGATGTTCTCGGCCTGCGGGCCCTTCTGGCCCTGGGTCACGTCGAACGTGACGGCCTGGCCCTCCTGGAGCTCACGGAAGCCACTCGAGTTGATGTTCGAGTAGTGCGCGAAGACGTCGGGGCCGCCGCCGTCCTGCGCGATGAAACCGAAGCCCTTTTCCGAGTTGAACCACTTCACGGTTCCGGTGGCCATGTCAATGCCTCTCAGTCGATTTCGGATCCGCACCGCGCGGATCCGGAGGTGATCGCCCTGGTCCTCAGGCACTGCACAGCAAAAAGCCCGCACCGGAGCGCGGGCAGGTACTGCGAACCACGACATCTGCGAGCGACGCTACACGGCGAATCCGCGTACCACCAGAGAGCAACGGCCATCAGGAAAGAGAGCCGCCCCACCTCGGCGCAGCAAAAGCCCGCAGTTCGGGCCCTTTCACACCGGGGGGTGACGGCCGAACGATGGGTGACACGGGCGTCCGCGCGGGGCGCCACGGGCCGCCCGCCACCCGTCCCGCACGCCCGGCCGGGTGAAAGGGGCCGGGCCGGGCCGCGCGCCCGGCCGGGTGAAAGGGGCCGGGCCGGGCCGCGCGCGTTCTCGTTCTCCCGGCGATCCACGGCGGGTCGGCCGCCACCCGAGCGGTTCAGGAGGGTGCGCCGGTCAGGACCTCCACCTTGCCGGTGTCGAGCGAGTAGTAGGCGCCGACCACGGCGAGGGAGCCCTTCGCCACGAGCGGCGCGAGGTCCTTGTTGGTGCGCAGGCCGTCCGCGGTCAGCTTCACCTGGGCGCGGGCCATGGTCTCGACCGGGTCGGAACCGCCCTCCCGGGCCGTCCGGTCGTACGCCGGACGCAGCGCCTCGACGATCGCCTGCAGATGACCGGGCAGAGGTTTGCTGTCGCGAATGGACTTGTAGGCCGCCTCGACCGCTCCGCACCGTTGATGTCCGAGGACCACGATGAGCGGAGTGCCGCTGGTCATGGGTCCGTATTCGACCGAACCGGTGACCACCGGGCCGATCGCCTCCCCGCCCGTGCGCATCACGTAGAGGTCGCCCAGTCCGGTGTCGAAGAGCAGTTCGGGCGGCACCCGGGAGTCGATGCACGAGAGGACCGACCCGAACGGCACCTGTTCCTGGGCGACGAGTTCTCGCCGGTCGGGGTCCCGGTCGGGGTGCTCGAGGTCTCCGCTCACCCAGCGCTTGTTACCGTCCATGAGTCTCGCGAAGGCCGCCGCGGGAGTCTTCGGCCGCGGTACCGGCGACGCGCCGCTCGCCGACGCGGTGCCGGCCGCCGGCGAAGTCCCGGCCGCCGACACCACGGCCTCCCTGGGGGAGCACCCGGCGACCGCGGCCGCCGCGACCGCGAATCCGCCGGCCAGAAGCACTCTGCGTGCCGGTCGTTCCGGACGTCCGGTTCTGTCCATCGTCTTTCCCCTCGCCGCCACTCGGACACGTCTGCGCGTCCTGACCAGGGCGATTGTTCAGCGCGGCGCGCGTACCCCGGCGACAGGCGCAAGCGGGCGAGGGCCGCATTGCCACCAACGGCCCACACATCCGGGCCGGACCGCGACTCGGCCACCTCCTGCCGATGTCGCGGATCGCACGGGACGCACCGCACCGCCACGCCGACGCGATCCGGCTCTTCGCCGGCCCGCGCGCATGACGCCGCCCGAGCACGGACCGCCGGTTTCCCTCCCCGCTCGCCGCCGCCGTGGTGGTCCGGCTCCATCGCGTCGACCCGGACCGGCCGCCGCGGTCGAGCGTCGTCCGGCCCGATCAGGCGTCGTCCGGCGCGACCGGGTCACCAGGGTGCCGGTTGGCGCCGTCGGGACCTGTCCGGGCCAGCAGCAAGGTGGTGTCGTCGGACAGTGAGGGGGTGCGGCGGGCGGCGAAAGCCCTGTCGCACAGCTCTTCCAGGGGCAGCCTCGGGTGGGCCAGCGCGGCGGCCAGGCGACATATCCCCAACCCGATGTCCTCGGTCGGGAATTCGACCAGTCCGTCGGTGTACAGGGCGATCAGACTGCCGTCGGGGATCTCGATCCGGACGGATTCGAAGTGCCCCAGACCCAGGCCGATCGGGACTCCGGAGGGAATCTCGGTGACGGTCGCCTCGCCGGTGGGGCCGACGACGACGGGTGGAAGGTGTCCGGCCGCGGCGATGTCGGCGTGCCGTTCGGCCGGGTCGTAGACGATGTAGAGACAGGTCGCGCCCACGCCGGAGACGGTGGCGCCCGGGGAGTCCGCGTCCTCCTGCGTCAGGTGGCCGACCGTGCGGTCCAGGCTCGTCAGCAGCTCGACGGGTGGCAGGTCCAGGTCCGCGAGCGTGCGCAACGCGGTGCGGAGCCGGCCCATCGCGGCCGCCGCCTGGATGCCGTGGCCGACCACGTCGCCGACGACCAGGGCCACCCGGTCACGGGGCAGCGCTATCACGTCGTACCAGTCGCCTCCCACACCGTGGTCCAGGTCGGCGGGGAGATAGCGCGAGGTCACCTCCAGGGCCGGCCCGCCGGACAGGCGGGACGGCAGGAGGTTGCGCTGCAGGGCCAGGGCCGCGGTGTGTTCGCGGGTGTAACGATGAGCGTTGTCGAGGCTCAGCGCGGCACGGTCGACGAGTTCCTCCGCGAGGACCAGATCGTCCTGCTCGAACGGGGCGGGATTGTCCGTCCGCACGAAGACGGCGACACCGAGTGCGACGCCCCTCGCCTGGATGGGCACCATCATCACGGTGTGCATGTCGGTCCTGCGGATGACCCGGGTCCGCTGCGGATCGCACCGCAGCCAGGTGCCGAGGGACTTCCGCAGCATCGGCTCGATGTAGGACCTCCCCGTGGTCAGCACCTGGGTGAAGGGTGAGGCCGGCGGGACGAAGACGGGCTCACCGCGGTCCCACAGCGCCTCCGGGATGCCTTCGTGGATCGACGCCACCCCCGCCCGGCGGAAGACGGGAATGCGTCCGGCGTCCCTTCCCAGCCGCGCCAAGGGCTCCTCACCGAGGGAGACGGACTCCGCCAGATCCACGGTGACGTAGTCGGCCAACCGCGGGACGGCGAAATCGGCCAGTTCCTGCCCGGTCTGCATGACGTCGAGCGTGGTGCCGATCCGGGTGCTGGCCTCGCTCAGCAGGGCGAGGCGTTCGCTCGCGAGCCGTCGGCGCGCGTCGGGATGAGGATCGAACGCGGCCAGCCATCGGGGCGCGCCGTCCCGTGCGGCCAGGCGGGAGATATGCAGTTCCCCTTCCAGCAGGTGCCCGCGGCGGTGACGCAGCCGGGCCGCGCAGGTGGGTGCCAGCAGGTCCGCGAACGGCCGGCCGATCACCTCCTCGGCCGCGTAACCCAGCAGAAGTTGGGCACCCATGGTCCAGCCCGCGACGCGCCCGTCCGCGTCGATGACCGCCGCCGCCATGCCCTCCGCCTCGACGCGCCCACCCCACGGTCCCTCCGGCCGGCCGGCCGCGGCTCCCTCGTCGGTGGTCATGACTGTCTCCCGGTGAGCGGACCGGTCACTGCCCCGGCGGTGCCGAGCCAGCAACTGCCGTGATGATCACCGGGACGCGGAGACCGTGAAACCGAACTCGGCGCCGTGTACGGGTTCCTGAGGCAGGCGCCCTCATGGAGGGCCCGCGGTGCTCACGGGGTGAGACCGAGCTGGCGCAGCATGCCGAGCTCGTCGCTGCTGCCCCAGCGCTCGACCATTTTCCCGTCGGCGAACCGGCTGATCTGCATCCCCCGGTAGCTCACCGTCCTGCCCGTCGCGCTGTGCCCCATCAGTTCACCGAGGTGGGTGCCCGTGATGGTGTACGCGAACGCGATCTCGTCGTCGGTGGCCATGACGTGCTCGACCTCGATGTGCAGATCGGGGAAGGCCTGTCTCATCGTGGCGAACATCTCCTCGTAGCCCTCGGGTCCGGGACCCTGGCCCGGGGCCGGGTCGTGGTCCACGGAGCCGGGCGCGACGTACTCGTCCAGCTCGCTGAGGTGGTCACTGTTCACCGCTGATCCGAAGTTCTCCAGGACGGCGATGTTGCTGCTGCGCGGCATGACGCGCTCCCTGAGGTCGGTGTGGTCTCGGGCGCGCACACGTGCGGGGTGTGCGGTCGCGTGGTCCTCCCCTCCACGATAGGTCTGGCGGACGGGCGTGGCCTGCTGGAACCGGAGGTGAGGACCTCGTCCCGCGCGTCGGGCGGCACGGACGTGAAGGACGCCGGGGCATGGGTCCGTCGCCGCCCCCGCGCGGACACCGCGGCGGCGTACTCACCCGGGGGTCCCCTGCTCCGCGGTGCTCCGGAAACGGGCGCGGTAGACCGTGGGTGCGACACCGATGATGTGCTGGAAGCTGCGCCGCATGGATTCGGCGGACCCGAAGCCGGACCGCTCGGCGACGGCGTCCACCGGATCGTTCCCGCTCGTGAGCAGCGCCCGCGCGGCTTCGACGCGCACCAACTCCACGTACCGCCCCGGTGTCATGCCGACCTCCGTGCGGAAGAGCCGGCTCAGATGCCGGGTGCTGACGCCCGCCTGCAGCGCGAGGGCGTCCATGTGGTGGGCCTGAGCCGGGTCGGCCGCGATGGCGTCCATGACCCCGCGCAGCACGGGATGTCCGGAGCCGCGCGGGGTCATCCGGGCACTGAACTGGGACTGGCCGGCCGGCCGGGCCATGAAGACCACGAGTTGCCGGGCGACGGCGCGTGCGAGGTCCGCCCCGTGATCCGCCTCGACGAGCGCGAGCGCCAGATCGATGCCGGTCGTGACACCCGCGGAGGTCAGGACCGGACCGTCCTGGACGAACACGGGATCGGCCTCGACGCGCACGCGGGGGTAGCGCGCGGCGAGTTCGTCCGCGAGCCGCCAGTGGGTCGCGGCGCGGCGGCCCTCCAGGATCCCGGCCTCGGCCAGCAGGAAGGCGCCCGCGCAGACCGAGGCCGTGCGGGACGAACGCGTGGACAGCGCCGCGACCAGGTCCACCAGGCGCCGGTCGTCGACCGCTCGCCGCCAGTCCGGACGGCCGGGCACCACGAGGGTCCCGAGCCGACCGGGCAGTTCCGCCGCCGACGTGTCGGCGCTGAGCCGCACCCCGGACGAGGTACGGATGCCCGCCCCGGTCTCCGACACGATGCGCACGTCGTAGTCGGCACCGTCCTCGTTGGCGGTGGTGAACACCTCGGCGGGACCGGCCACATCGAGCAACTGCACTCCGTCGAAGGCGAGCACCGCCACCGTGTGGGGCGAACTCCGCGCGTTCCTACGGTGATCGGCCCTCACTCGGGCCATGGCGATTCCAGGATGGTGGTGACGAAGTCTCCGCGCTCGAACCCGGGGACGTAGTGGGCGAGGACGTCGGCCTTGACGTTGCCGAACGTGGTCTCCGGCTTGTCCCGGACGCCTTCGGTGAAGGACTCGAGGATGCGGCGCTTGAAGTCGGGCCGGGGATGCAGGGCGGTGATCGCCGCGCGGTCCTCGTCGGAGACGTCGCCGTAGCCGATGCCGAGGACGTCGTACTCGACCCCCGCGGTCACCAGGGCGACCTCGGGTTCCATGAACTGCGGCACGCCCGGGGTGGTGTGCAGGGCGATGGCCGTCCAGACCCTGCGGATGCTGTCCTCGGGTACGTCGTGCGCGCGCAGGAACCGGCGGGCCTCGTCGGCGCTGTCCACCTCGAACCGGCGGCCGCTGTGGTGGAAGCGCTCACCGAGTCCCAGGTCGTGGAACATGGCCCCGATGTACAGCAGCTCGGGGTCGAAGCTCAGATCCCGGTTGCGCCCCTGCAGGCTCCCGAACCAGAACACCCGGCGCGAGTGGTGGAAGAGGAGTTCGGTCGAGGTGTCGCGCACCAGCTCGGTGGCTTCGCGCGCCAGGCGCGTGTCGGGCACCGTCACCCCTGCCGCTGTGTCCGTACGGCTCGACATCACATCCGCCTCCTTGTTGCCGTCCGCCGGGCCGGGCCGGCGGATCTTCCGTGTTCCTCCTCAAGGTTCCGCTCGGATCGAGGGAGCCGCCATGACGCTGGAGCCATATGCCCCACAGATCCGGACACCGGTGTCCGGGACACCACCACCGGTCCGACCCCAGAGGGCTTTGCATGATCATGCGTTTCAATGCATACTCTTTCTATGTCTAAGGTCCTCACCTCCCTTCCCGCCGACGAGCGCGTCGGCATCGCCTTCTCGGGCGGGCTCGACACCTCGGTCGCGGTCGCGTGGATGCGCGACAAGGGAGCCATCCCGTGCACCTACACCGCCGACATCGGCCAGTACGACGAACCCGACATCGCCTCGGTGCCCGGCCGCGCGAAGACCTACGGTGCCGAGATCGCGCGCCTGGTCGACTGCCGCGCGGCACTGGTCGAGGAGGGCCTTGCTGCGCTCACCTGCGGGGCGTTCCACATCCGCTCGGGCGGGCGCGCCTACTTCAACACCACCCCGCTCGGACGCGCCGTCACCGGCACCCTCCTGGTCCGGGCGATGCTCGAGGACGACGTACAGATCTGGGGCGACGGCTCGACGTTCAAGGGCAACGACATCGAGCGCTTCTACCGGTACGGCCTGCTCGCCAACCCGCACCTGCGGATCTACAAGCCCTGGCTCGACGCGGACTTCGTGACCGAGCTCGGTGGCCGCAAGGAGATGTCGGAGTGGCTCCTCGCCCACGACCTGCCCTACCGCGACAGCACGGAGAAGGCGTACTCCACCGACGCCAACATCTGGGGCGCCACCCACGAGGCCAAGACGCTGGAGCACCTCGACACGGGTGTGGAGAGCGTGGAGCCGATCATGGGCGTCCGGTTCTGGGACCCTACGGTCGAGATCGCCACCGAGGACGTCACGATCGGCTTCGACCAGGGCCGCCCGGTGACGATCAACGGCGAGAAGTTCGCCTCCGCCGTGGACCTGGTGATCGCGGCCAACGCGATCGGCGGCCGGCACGGCATCGGCATGTCGGACCAGATCGAGAACCGGATCATCGAGGCCAAGAGCCGCGGCATCTACGAGGCGCCCGGTATGGCCCTGCTGCACGCGGCGTACGAGCGCCTGGTCAACGCGATCCACAACGAGGACACCGTCGCCCAGTACCACAACGAGGGTCGACGCCTCGGCCGGCTGATGTACGAGGGCCGCTGGCTGGACCCGCAGGCACTCATGGTGCGTGAGTCGTTGCAGCGCTGGGTCGGCGCCGCCGTCACCGGCGAGGTGACCCTGCGGCTGCGGCGCGGCGAGGACTACTCGATCCTCGACACCACGGGCCCCGCGTTCAGCTATCACCCGGACAAGCTGTCCATGGAGCGCACCGAGGACTCGGCCTTCGGCCCGGTGGACCGGATCGGTCAGCTCACCATGCGCAACCTCGACATCGCCGACTCTCGCGCCAAGCTGGAGCAGTACGCCGGGCTCGGCCTGATCGGCACCTCCCCCGCCATCGGCGCCGCGCAGGCGGCCGCCACCGGACTGATCGGCACCATGCCGGAAGGCGGCGCGGAGGCCATCGCCTCCCGCGGCGAGGTCTCCGAGGACGACGAGATGCTGGACCGCGCCGCGATGGAGTTCGGCACGGACTGACCCGTCCGGCCTGACGCGGCCTCAGCGTCCCCTGGGAGGCCGCGCGTCGGGAGGGGCGGGCCGCACCCGTCCCTCCCGACGCGAAGAGCGGGACGGCACAACGACGGTACCCGCCGCGCCGGTTGGCGATCCCGTCGAAAACCCCTGGCACCTCGACGGCGAGGAACGCTACGATCCCGCCGATGACGACTCACTCTGTTCACAGATCGGGGGCCCCGTCCGCGCAAGGTGAGTGCTGATGCTCACTCGGACCGCGAACCGGGATCCCCGACTTTCCCTCTGGCTGCGCGTGCGCGAGTTCGCCGTGCCGCCCTCCATGATCGAGACGTCGACCGCCCGCCGCCGCGCGGATCGACGTCGACTTCAGTCCGCGTGCGCTGGCACGCACCCATGGCCGGGACCTCGCCGCCCTGATCCGGGCCGACCTCCGCCATCTCGCTCCCGACCTGCTGCGCTGGCACATGCCGAGGATCGCCCCCGACGGCCTGCTGCGTCCGGGGCTGACCATCGCTCTGGCCCGGTACGACGAGGCCGGGCGGCACGGCACGGGCCCGCTGCACCTCGTCGCACGGACACCGCCGGCCTGGGCCGACGCCGGTCAGCGGATCAGCCTGGCGCTCTGGGACGGCTCCCGCGCCGACGTCGGCACCCGTCGCCACCCTCACCCCCATCCCGACCGGCGGTTCCGTCTCGACCTCCACCGCCATCTGTGGGACGCGCGAAGGACGGACGAACTGCGGATCCGTTCCGGTGCCGGGCGACTTCCCCTCGACGCCCCACCCGTGGTGCCTTTGGAGATGTCGGCGAGGGTGCCGCAGGGGCACCGGTGCGCCGTGGACCGATGGGCGGCCGAGGCGGGGATCGTGCTCCGCGCCGAGGGGCGACCGGCCGACGCCGTCGCCGTGCGGATCGGGGCCCGGCACCGAATGGTGCTGAACCTGGTCGCGGACGGGGACGGCGCCGGGCCGCCCGCGCTGCGGATCACACCGGCGTCCACGCGGACCGACACCTCCACGCTGCCGGTCCTGCCGGACGCGGCGACCTGGGTGCTGCCCGACCTGGATCTGATCCGCGCCGGCGCGATCGAGTGGGACCGGCTGCACCCGCTGGTCGCCTCGGCACTGGCACCGGGAGCGCCGGACCGTTCCCCGCTACGCCCGTCCCCGACCGTGTACCGGCCAGGACGCCCGCACCTCGTCGAGTGCCGGGGAGCGCGGCACCGGATCGGCCTGGTCGACGGGGCCCTGGCCCCACTGGACCACGACCCGGACGAGATCCGCCGCGAGGAACTGCTGGCCGCGCTGACCGGTACCCCACTCCCCTGCCTGCGCGCCATCGACGTGGCCCACCGCCGGCCGGACTGCCTCACCGGCGTCCGTGAGCGGCTGGACCACGGCGACACCGCCGGCGCGCTGGCCGTCGTCGAGGGCCTGCTCGGCCCCGACGCGCTGCTGCGCGAGGGCGCCCTGCGGGACGAACTGGAGGCGGCCGCCCGGCGGCGGATCACCTACGGGCTCTACAGAGCCGGCCTGCTCGACGCCGAACCGGACACGGAAACCGGGCCCGGCACCGGACCCGCCCGTGTCCGCCCCGGCCGCCGCCATGGCCGCCCCGCCCGCCCGCACCCGCGCCGCGCGACCCTCCGCTGACCCGGGGACCTTTCCCCCCGCCACCGTCTCCCGCGCCACGCTCTCCCGCGCCATTCGCCGCCCCGGCCTCCGTCCCCCCGCGCCCGCTTCGGGCCGCCGCACATCCCAAAGGTGATCGCACATGTCCACAGACACCCGTTCCCCCGCGACCGGCATCCGCACCGTCCCGCCCCACCCCGCCCAACTCGACGTCGCCGCCGCATTGCTGGCCCTGCTGCGGGACACGGCCACCGAACCGCGCCCCGACGTCCAACTGGAGGCCCTGACCCTGGCCGTGGCCGCCGACCTGCCCGTACTGCTCTGGGGTGAACCGGGGATCGGCAAGACCGCGGCGCTGACACAGCTCGCTGCGGCCCTCGACCTGCCGTTGACCACGGTGATCGCCAGCGTGCACGAGCCGTCCGACTTCTCGGGGCTGCCCGTCATCGGAGACGATCCGGCGGAACAAGGGGTGCCCATGGCCCCGCCGGACTGGGCGGTTCGGCTGGTCCGGGCCGGCCGGGGACTGCTCTTCCTGGACGAGCTGTCCACCGCGCCGCCGGCCGTTCAGGCCGCTCTGCTCCGTCTGGTCCTCGAACGGCGGATCGGCGCGCTGCGGCTGCCGCCCGGGGTGAGGATCGTGGCCGCGGCGAATCCGCGGGCCTCGGCCGCCGACGGCTGGGAGCTGAGCCCGCCGCTGGCCAACCGGTTCGTCCACCTCCAGTGGACCCACGACCACGAGGTCGTGGTCCGCGGGCTCGGCGGGACCTGGCCCCGGGCCACCCTGCCGCGGCTCGACCCCGAGCGGTTGCCGGGAGCCGTGGACTTCGCCCGCCGTGCGGTGTGCGGGCTCCTCGCCGCCCGCCCCGGGCTCGTACACCGCCTGCCCAGCGACGAAACGCGCAGGGGCGGCCCCTGGCCGTCTCCCCGGAGCTGGGAGACGGCACTGTGCCTGATCGCCTTCGCGACCGCGGCCCGCTCCTCCCGCGAAGTGCTTTCCCTGCTGGTCAGGGGCACCGTGGGGGACGGTCCGGGACTGGAGTTGCTGGCCGGTCTGGACCGGATGGACCTCCCGGACCCCGAGGTGCTGCTCGCCGACCCGGAGAGTGCCGCCCTGCCGGAACGGGGGGATCTGCGACAGGCCGTGCTCGACGGTGTGGTGGAGGCGGTCCGCAAGCGACCCGAGCGGTCCCGCTGGGAAGCGGCGTGGGCGCTCCTCGTCCGGGCGGTGGAGACCGGTGCACCGGACCTGGTGGTCGTGCCCGCGAACACCCTCGCCTCACTGCGCCAGGAGGACTGGGACGTTCCGGCGTCGATCGAGAAGCTCGCCGGAGCGGTCTCCCTGTCCCGGCGGGCCGACCGCGCGGCGGCCCGGACCGCGCTTGCCGCGCCGGCCGGCCGATGAACACGGACGCGCCGGACACGCCTGACACACCGGGGACTCCGGACGTCCCGGGGGCGCCGGACACACCGGGGACCCCGGACGTCCCGGGGGCGCCGGACACACCCGAGGCCCCGGGCGCGCCGGGGACGCCGGGCAGACCCGAGGCCCCGGGCGCGCCGGACACACCCGGGGCACTGGACCGGGACAAGCTCTTCGCCGCCCGGCTGCATGCCGCCCGGGTCCGGCCCTACCTGGCGACGGCGCTCTTCGCCCTGCACACCGTGGAGTCGCGGCAGGTGCCCACGATGGCCGTCGACCGGCACTGGCGGTGCTATGTGTCAGCGCCGTTCGTGGACCGGATGTCGGTGGAGGAGCTGGCCGGAGTGTGGGTGCACGAGGTGTCGCACCTGCTGCGCGACCATCACGGGCGCAGTGACCGGGTCGCGCGGGAGCGCGGTCTGACCGGCCCGGGTGAACGGCTGCGGATGAACATCGCGGCGGACTGCGAGATCAACGACGACGTGTTCGGCGAAGGGCTCCTCCGGCCCGAGGGCGCTGTCACGCCGGGGACCCTGGCGTTGCCCGAGGGTGAGTTGATGGAGGACTACCTGCGCCGGTTCCGGCTCGGCCCGCACACCCAGAGCCTGGTCTGGCTGGACTGCGGCAGCGGCGCCGACGGACTGGACAGGGAATGGGAGTTGGGCCCGGACGGGGCGTACGGCCTGAGCGACCAGGAACGGGATGCCGTGCGGTTCCGCGTGGCGCAGGGCATCACCGCACGTCCAGGGAACACCCCCAAGGGATGGCGGCGATGGGCGGAGGAAGCGTTCCAGCCACCGCAGCCGTGGCGGGACCTGCTGGGAGCGGCCGTCCGTTCCGCGGCCTCCGGTTCCGGCGCGGGCGAGGACTACACCTACGGCCGGCCGTCGCGGCGCTCGGCCGGGGTACCCGGGGCCGTACTGCCTAGCCTGAGGCGCAGACCTCCTCGGGTCTCCGTGGTCATCGACACCTCCGGGTCGGTCAGTGACGCCGAACTGGGCAGCGCGCTGCGTGAGGTGACCGCGATCTCCCGTGCCGTGGGGGGCCGCCGCGACCTCGTCACCGTACTGCCGTGCGACGCGTCCTCCCGGATCGTGCACTCGCTCTGCCGGGCCGAGGGAATACCGCTGGTGGGCGGTGGGGGCACCGATCTTCGTACGGGCTTCGCCCGAGCCCTGCGAAGGGGACCCCGACCGGATGTCATCGTGGTCCTGACCGACGGTCAGACGCCCTGGCCGAGCAACCGGCCGCCGTGCCGGACGGTGGTCGGCCTGTTCCCCCGACCGCGCTCGTCCGCCTCGTGGGACGAGGACGATCCCGACTACGTCCCCGACTCGCCGCCCGCATGGGCGCGGGTGGTCGTCATCGATTCGGCTGCTCCCGCCGCACGGTGAGTCCTTCGAGGTCCCTCGGAACGGGACACGGCCGGACGCGCGTGGCGGGGCGGCCCGGCGAGGGTGCGCGCGGAGTGCGTTCGAGGGTCGTGCGGGCTCAGCGGGACCTGATCTCGTCGGCGTCCAGACCCCGGTCGACGCCGTGCGGGACGACCTGCTGGCCCGGCTCGGTCTCCAGCCGCCGGCCGTCGAGACGGACCTCGACCCGGTCCGGCTCGAAGGAGACCATGTCGCCTATCCGGCCGACCTCGGTGTAGGCGTCGCGGTACGACCAGGCGGCGCGGTGCGCCGTGCCGATGTCGTAGTAGTCGCACAGCCCCTTGTACGGACAGAAGGTCTGCCCTTCGACGGGAGTCAGCCGGCTCTCGTCGACGTCCGCGCGCGGGACGTACCAGCGCGGGGCGAAACCGGACTCGTAGAGTACGACCGGGTGCTCGGAGCGGGCCACCACGGTGTCCTCCAGGCGGACTTCCAGCGTGCGGGAGGTGTCACGGATGTCGATGCGGTGGTACGGGTCCGCCGCGTGTCCCAGGATGCGTTCGTCCTCCTCGTAGAAGGCGTCCATCGCCCGCCAGGCGAAGGCGATGCGGTCCTCGAACGCGGCGGCGTGCTCGGGCGGAGCGGTGAATCCCCAGGCGGCGCGTTCGGTGGTGCGGTCGCCCGCCCGCACGGCGTACCAGGTGGTTTCACCGAGATCCTGATGCCGGGTGACCTTGTCACCCGCGACCAGGGCCCGCGGGTCCACGTCCGCGCGGGGGTAGTAGGCGACGGGGTAGCGGCCCGGCTCGTGCAGAAGCAGCACGTTCTCGCTGTCGGCGATCCAGGTCCCGTTGAACCGCACGCGCATACGGCGGCGCAGCCGCTCGGCGAACAGCAGTCGCTGCGGCAGGGGTTGGGGAGTGAGGAAGTGTCCGATCGCACTCGCCGAGAGCGGCCCTTGTTGCCAGGACAGTCCCATGGCTGGTTCCTTCCAGGTACGGGGTGACGGGCACCGGGGGCGGTGGACACCCGCGCCCCGAGGGGGTGTTGTCGGGGTCCGCTCCGGCCGCCTCGGCCCTGGCGCGTCAGGCGACGACGCGGCCCAGGAAGTCGCGGATGTACTGGGTGATGTTCTCCAGGTGGCTCTCCAGCGCGAAGTGCCCCGATTCGAGCAGGTGGATCTCGGCCCGGGGCAGGTCCTGGCGGAACGCCTCCGCGCCCGCGGGGCCGAAGATCTCGTCGTTGGCACCCCAGACCGCGAGCACCGGCACCTGGGAGTCGCGGAAGTACTGGTGGACCTTCGGGTAGAGGTCCACGTTGGTGGGGTAGTCGCGGAAGAGCCTGAGCTGGATCTCGTCGTTGCCCGGCCGGTCCAGCAGGGCCTGGTCGTGGACCCAGTTGTCGGGACTGACGAGGCTGGGGTCGGCGACTCCGTTCACGTACTGCCAGCGGGTGATCTCCGGGGTCAGGGCGCCGCGCATCGGGGCTTCGGTCTCCGGTCCGGGCGCCTCGGCGTAGGCGAACACGCCGTCCCAGAAGGGTTTGACGAAGCCCTCGACGTAGGCGTTGCCGTTCTGGGTGACGATCGCCGTGACGCGGTCCGGGGTCTGCAGCGCCAGCCGCCAGCCGATGGGAGCCCCGTAGTCCTGCACGTACATCGCGAAGCGGTCGACACCCAACTGTTCGAGGAGGTCGGAGGTGACCTGGGCGAGGGCCTCGAAGGTGTAGGGGAAGTCCCGCGGGGAGGGCATCGCCGACTGGCCGAAGCCGATGTGGTCGGGGGCGATGACGTGGTAGCGGTCGGCGAGCGCCGGAATCAGGTGGCGGAACATGTGCGAGCTGGTCGGGAAGCCGTGCAGCAGGACCAGGGCCGGCGCCCGCGGATCGCCGGCTTCGCGGTAGAAGACCTCGAGGCCATTGACGGTGGCGGTGCGGTGATGGACTACGGAAGTCATCTCTCTAACCTCTCACTTCACCTTCAAGGGTTACGCGATCAGTCGACCACGCTCGATCTAACCTGTCAATACGCCTTTAACGGTTAGATCGACGTGGGTCCGCCCTCCAGGACCGGAGCGGGCCGGGCACTCACCTCAAGCGTCCGCCCGCGAGCGGCCCCGGGCCACCGAGCCGGTAGGACCGCGGCCGAAGAACTAAAATCGGCCATGGCGCAAGAAGAGCCACAGGGGAGTTGCTCCCGGCCGGCCATCCACGCAGGAGAACCGCAATGGCGACGCTGCTGTCCGTGAACGTAGGGAAACCCAAGGACGTCCCGTGGCAGGGAAGGACCGTCCACACGGGCGCGTGGAAGGCACCCGTGCACGGCCGCCGGATGGTGCGGCACCTGAACATCGACGGCGACGGTCAGGGAGATCTGGCGGGACACGGGGGCGAGAACCGAGCGGTCCTCGTCTACCAGCTGCAGTCCTACCGGTACTGGGAGAACGAGCTGAGCCGCCGGGACCTCACCCCCGGCACCTTCGGGGAGAACTTCACCGTCGACGGTCTCCCCGACGACGAGGTGTGCATCGGCGACCGCTACCGCATCGGCGAGGCGGAGTTCGAGGTCACCCAGCCCCGGGTCACCTGCTACCGCGTGGGGATGCGCCTGGGCGAACCGGCCATGGCCTCCCTCCTGGTCGCCCACCACCGTCCCGGCTTCTACCTGCGCGTCATCACCGAGGGACATGTGCGGGCCGGCGATGCCATCACCCGCACCCGGCAAGGCCCGGAAGCGCTCAGCGTCGCCGACACCGACGCGCTGCTCTACCTCCCCGGCCGTGATCCCGCGAAGCTGCGCAAGGCGCTGCGCATCCCCGCCCTGAGCCCCGGATGGCAGCAGTCGTTCCGTGAACTCACGCAGGGCGGGCCACCGGAACAGGAACCGGGATGGCCCGGCTTCAGGCCCTTGCGCGTGGCCCGCCTGGTCCCCGAGACCCCCACCGTCACGTCGATCCACCTCGACGCCACCGACGGCACACCGCTGCCCGAGGCCCGGCCCGGTCAGTACCTGTCCCTCCGGGTCACCACGGGGGAGGACACCCCCGCCGTACGGAGCTACTCGCTGTCCTCGGCGCCGGGCGCGGGCACCTATCGCATCAGCGTGAAACGCGAGCCCCACGGCCGGGTCAGCGGCTACCTCCACGCCCGCCTGCGCCCCGGTGACCTCGTGGACATCGCGAGCCCCCGCGGGACGTTCGTTCTCGAGGAGGGCACCGACCCGGTCGTCCTCGTCTCCGCGGGGATCGGCGCCACCCCCGTACTGGCGATGCTCCACCGGCTCGCCGCGGCCCGCGACCCCCGCCCGGTGTGGTGGATCCACACAGCCCGGGACCACACACAGCATGTCTTCGCGGCCGAGACCCGGGCGCTGCTGGCCCGGCTCCCCCGCGGCCGCGCGTACATCTCCTACACCGGGCCCGGCGACGTCGTCACCCCGCGTGACGGTGAGGCCCACATCCGCCACGGGCGTCTGACCGCCCGATCGCTGGCCGACATGGCCATTCCCTCGGACGCCCACGCCTACCTCTGCGGCCCGCCCGCCTTCATGGACACCCTGGGCGGCCATCTGCGCGCGCGGGGGCTGAAGCCCGAGCGGATCCACACCGAGGTGTTCAGCGCCCTGCCCGCCATCAACCCCGGCATCACGGCCACACCGGCGGTGCGGCCGCACCAGCCGGCCGCTCCCGCGGCGACCGGTTCCGCGGCGACGGGTTCCGCGGCGACGGGTTCCGCGGCGACCGGCCCACTCGTCACCTTCGCCCGCAGCGGCATCACCACCCCCTGGTCACCGGATCGCGCGTCCCTCCTCGAGCTCGCCGAGGCCTGCGACGTCCCGACCCGCTGGTCCTGCCGCACCGGCGTGTGTCACACCTGTGTCACCCCCGTCGTCTCGGGCGACACCGCCTACACCGCTCAGCCCCTCGAACCTCCCGAGGCCGGTACCGTCCTGATCTGCTGCAGTCGACCGGCCGGCGAAGTCGTCCTCGATCTCTAGGACTTGGGCGCGGTCCGGTCGCCGCGCGGGACGTGGCACGCCGTCGGGTCCCGGGGCGGGGTACCCGCTGTGGGCGGGGCCCCGACCAGCTCACTCTCGGTCACCGGGCACGACATGCGTGCTACGCCATACGGGCCCATACTCAGTTAGCGGCACCACGGCGGCCCACAGCTTGACTACCCCCTGGGGAGGTCCTGTGATCATGCTTGCTTTGCTAGCGCCGGGTCTCATGATGGCGTTTCTCTTCGGGATGGACGCCCTCGAGGATCGGCTCATCCCGCGGCCGGTCCCGAGCGACGACGGGGACGGCGCCCCGGTCCCGGACGATGTGCCACCGCCCTCGCCCTGACGGCATCGCTCGCGGGCACAGGCCCACGAGCCCGGAGACTCCGCGGTCATCACGGTCCCACCGCACCGGCGCCGCCAGGCGTGGGACCGCACGTTTCCCGCGGCGGTGTCGGACCAGAGACGAGGAGGCGGACCCACCATGGCGAAACTGCTGTTCGTGATGACCGGAGCGACGTACTGGACGCTGAAGGACGGCACCCGGCACGCGACCGGTTATTGGGCCGAGGAGTTCGCGGCCCCGTACAAGGCCCTCACCGAAGCGGGACATCAGATCGTCGTCGCCACCCCCGGGGCGGTGGTTCCGAACGTGGACATGATGAGCCTGCGTCCCGAGATGGCGGGTGGCGCGCAGACCGCCCTCGATCTGGAAGCGATCATCCGCTCCGCCGAGGAGATGCGGCGGCCCATCCAGCTGGCCGACGCCCGGCTGGAGGACTACGACGCCGTCTACTTCCCCGGCGGTCACGGTCCGATGGAGGACCTGTGTGTCGACGCCGACGCGGGGCGGCTGCTGACCGCGGCGCTCGCCTCCGGCAAACCCCTCGCCGTGGTCTGCCACGCCCCGGCCGCCATGCTGGCCACCAGGATCCGCGGCGTCTCCCCCTTCGCCGGTTACCGGGTCTCGGCCTTCACCAACGACGAGGAGAACGCCGTCGGGCTCGCCTCCAGGGCCAGGTGGCTGTTGGAGGACGAACTCAACGACCTGGGGGTCGAGTTCACCCGCGGCGAGATGTGGAAGCCGTACACGGTGGTGGACCGCAACCTGTTCACCGGGCAGAACCCCGCTTCGGCCGCCGTCCTGGCGGAGCGACTCCTCGAGGCCCTCTGACTGCGTCGAGTGCGCCCCTCGTGGCGTCGCCGCACTCGGACGGCGGACGGGAGGCGGTGGCAGGGGTCCTCAGCGGCGCAGGACACCCTCGGCCGCGAACGGTGCGAGGGTCGGGCGCCGGAGCGGTACGTCGCCGAGCGCCGCGTCCACCGCGGCCAGTACGTCGTCCGTGAGACGCACGCCCGCGGCCGCGGCGTTGGCGTGCACCTGCTCCGGTCGCGAGGCTCCGGTGATCGCCGAGGCGACCTCGTCGCGGCGCAGCACCCAGGCCAGCGCCAGGGTCGGCAGACTCACACCCGCGCCCTCGGCCACGGGAACGAGCCGCTGCACGGCCTCCAGCGCGGCGTCGTTGAGGACGAGGTCCTTGGAGCCGCTCATCGCGTCGTTGGCGAAACGGCTGTCGGCGGGGAGCGGCTGTCCCGGCTTGTACTTGCCCGTGAGCACGCCCTGCGCCAACGGGGACCAGACGATGTGCGAGATGCCGTTGGCCGCGCACACCGGGAACACCTCCGCCTCGGGCGCCTGCCAGAGCATCGAGTACTGCGGCTGCGACGAGACGAACAGCTCGGGCCCCGCGATGTCGACGGCCGCCTGGATCTGCTCGGGGGTCCACTCGCTGAAACCGAGGTAGCGGGCCTTGCCCTGCCGCACGACCTTCTGGAGTGCCTCGAGCGTCTCCTCGATCGGCACGGTCACGTCGAAGCGGTGGGCCTGGTACAGATCGACGTGGTCCGTCCGCAACCGCCGCAGCGAGGCGTCGATCTGCTTGCCGATCTGGTCGGCCGACAGGCCCTGGTCGGTGTCCGACATCTGCCCCCAGACCTTGGTCGCCAGGATGTACGAGTCACGGGGGTGCTGGGACAGGATCTCGCCCCAGGCGGACTCGGCCGCGCCCCGGCCGTAGACGTTGGCCGTGTCGAAGAAGTTGATGCCCGCGTCGAACGCGGCCTCGGTGCAGGCGCGCGTCTGCTCGGCCTGGATGCCTCCGGAGTAGGTGAGCCAGGAACCGAGGGAGATCTCCGAGACCTCCAGGTCCGAGCTGCCGAGCTTCCGAAAACGCATGACGGTTCCCTTCATGGGTCCTGCGACACAGTGGACGATCACCATGTAACCGGTAAAAGTCCTGGCGTGGGAGCCCGTCGTTCACTCGGCGACGTCATACCGGGGCCGCCCGCCACCCAGGATCCGCCCCGGCCCGGGACACCTCGGTGGCGGCATGCGATCAGGAGTACTTCGCGGCCGCGGCGCGGCGCTGCCGCTTCCCCAGGGGCGCCTGGGAGAGATCCTCGGCGCTGGACCTGAGGTTCTTGAAGGGGTAGCCGCGCTGGGTCAGCCACGCCTTCGCCGCCTCTTCGGCGCGCTCGGTCGCCTCCAGGATGTCCTCCTCCTCTTCGCCCGAGTCCAGGAAGCGGAAGGTGAAGGCGGAGCGTGCGGCCAGGTCGTAGCTGAGGTGCCCCTCCGCGGTGAACGCCGCGCGCAGCACGTCGTGCTCCGCCGCCCGTGCCAGGAGCTCGGATCGCTGATCGGTGTCGAGCCCGTCGAAGACACCGCGCACGGTGACACGGAAGGTGCGAGTACTCATTCCGCGACCCTAACCAGCGACTCCCCGGCGGCTCCACCGGATTTCCGTCCGCCGCACCCTCAGGGGCCCGGCGCTCACGCGCGGTGTCGGGGCCGGGTGCCCGGGTCGGGCGCGTCACAGGTCTCGCGAACGCCGTGAACAGCGGCGGCGCCCACGTCGGGACAGGCCGCACCCCTGCCGCGGCGTCACCCGGAGTGAACGCTTGGCCTGCACAGGTGGAGAGGCGGCCGCAGGAGAGGGGAGCCGGAGCATGACAGGCTACCGACCGGGCGCGATCGGCGGCGCACCGAGTGCGCCCCACCCCGTCCCTCCGGGCCGGCGCAGGGTGCAGGGCTGGCCCGTCTCGCACTACGGCCCGGTTCCCAGGTTCCGCCCGGAGCGCTGGGACCTGCGGGTCTTCGGCGCGACCGTCGCGGGCGAGGAGCGTTCGTGGTCCTTCGACGACCTCACCACGCTTCCGCACATCACCGTCGTCGCCGATCTGCACTGCGCGACGGGCCCCACGTCGACGGACCACGAGTGGTTCGGCATCGCCGCCACGACCCTGCTGGACCTGGCGCCTCCGGCCCCCGAGGTCACCCATGTGATGGCCTGGGCCGAGTACGGCTACGGGGCCAACCTCCGTCTCGCGGACTTCACGACCGCGCAGACCCTGTTGGCCACCCACCACAACGGTGAGCCGCTCACCGCCGAGCACGGTTTCCCGCTGCGCCTGGTCGTACCGCACCTCTACGGCTACAAGAGCGCGAAGTGGCTGCGCGGCATCGAGTACATGACCGCGGACCGACGCGGATTCTGGGAGGAGCGCGGCTACCACAACCTCGCGGACCCCTGGAAGGAACAGCGCTACTCCCACCAGGAGCGGGAGGGCGACGGCCCGACCACGTGACGGGCCCGACCACGTGACAGGCCCGACCACGTGACGGGCCCGACGGCGTGACAGGCCCGACGGCGTGACAGGCCCGACGGCGTGACAGGCCCGACGGCGTGACAGGCCCGACCACGTGACGGGCCCGGCGGCGTCCGGAGCGCGGGGCACCGTCGGCGGGAGGTCATCATCATGGGGGATGATCCGCGGCGTCGGGAGAGCACATGGATCTGCGGCAGATGGAGGTCGTGGTCGCGGTGGCCGAGGAGGGCGGCTTCACCGCGGCGGCGCAGCGGCTGCACGTGGTGCAGTCCGCCGTGTCGAGCACGGTGCGCGCGCTGGAGCGTGAGCTGGGCACGGCGCTGTTCGACCGCACCACGCACCGGGTGTCGCTGACCCCGGCCGGTGAGGCCTTCGTTCCGGCGGCGCGGGCGACCCTGCGGGCCGCCGAACAGGCCCGGTCGGCGGTCGACGTCGTCCAGGGACGGCTGCGGGGACGGGTGACGGTCGGCACGATGCAGGGTGTGTGGGCCGATCTTCACCTGCCGCTGGCCGCACTGCGGGCGGAGCATCCGGAGGTTTCGGTGCGGCTGCGGCAGGCGGCGGTGACCGACATCCGCCAGGCGCTGCGCGAGGGGACGGTGGATCTGGCCGTGGTCGCCCTCGACCGCCAGCAGCAGCGCGGGCTGGTCACCAGGCTGCTGTCCCACGAGGAGATGGTGCTGGTGTCCGCGCCGGAGCGGGCGCTGGCCGGATCCGGCGCGGCGGGGACGGTCACCCTCGCCGAGGCCGCCCGGCTGCCGCTGGTCGACTTCACGCCCGGCTGGGCGATCCGGCTCTCCGTCGACCGGGCGTTCCGTGCCGCCGCCGTCGAGCGCGAGCCGACCTTCGAGGTCAACGACATCGTGGCGGCGTCCGAGCTGGTCCGCAACGACCTGGGCGTCTGCGTCATGCCCGGCTCGATCGCCACCCGTTTCCCCGACCTGCGGACGCACCGGTTCGACCGGCACGCGCCGAGCTGGAAGGTGATGGTGGTCCGGCCGCGGGGCGAGGCGCCGCCGGCCGTCGCCGCGCTGCTGCGGCACATGACCTGAGCGAAGACGGAGCCGCTCGTCCCCCCGCACAGACGTCCCTCGCGCGCCCCGGACGCACGCATCTCCGCCGGAGATGACAGACATCTTCGATCATCGTCTCGACGGGGGAAGCAATGGGGCTCCCGCGGCGCTGAGCCAACCATGCGAGCGACAAGGAAGCCGTTCCGCCGCCACCCGGTCCGTCCCCGAACCGTCCCACCGGTTCCCCTTCCCGAAAAGGTGCCCGTGTCCGTATCCCCCGAACTGAAGCGCTCGGACCCGACCGCCACCGGCACGACCGCGCACGGCGTACCGGGATGGCTGGTCGCGCTCTTCGCGGTCGCATCCGGTATGACGGTGGCCAACCTGTACTACGCCCAGCCGCTGCTGTCCTCGCTCCGCGACGTCTTCCACGTCGGCACGGCGGCCGCCGGCGGACTCATCACCGTCACCCAGGTCGGCTACGTCCTGGGCATGCTCTTCCTGGTGCCGCTCGGCGACCGGCTGGAGAAGCGCAAGCTGATCACCGTACTGCTGACGGTGACCACGCTCGCCCTGGTCGGGGCAGGCCTCGCCACGAACTTCCCGATGCTGCTGATCGCGTCCCTGATCAGCGGTGGCACCTCGGTCGTCGCCCAGATCCTGATCCCCTTCGCGGCGAGCCTGGCCCCCGATCACGCCCGCGGCCGGATCGTCGGCCGGGTGATGAGCGGTCTGCTCACCGGCATACTGCTCTCCCGCACCCTGAGCAGTCTGGTCTCCGACGTGGCCGGCTGGCGCGTGGTCTACCTCGGCTCCGCCGTCCTGATGGCGCTGCTGGCCCTCGCGCTGCGCGCCGCACTGCCGCAGCACGCGCCGACCACGACCATCCCGTACACCCATGTACTGCGCTCCACGTTCCAACTGGTGCGGACCCACCCCGTGTTGCTGCGCCGCGGCCTCTACCAGGCGGCGATGTTCGGTGCGTTCAGCGCGTTCTGGACGACCGTGTCATACGTCCTGACGGGCCCTCACTTCCACTACTCCCCCGTCGGAGTGGGTCTGTTCGCCCTGGTGGGTGCCGCCGGTGCGGCCGTCGCCCCGTTCGCCGGGCACTGGGCGGACCGGGGGCACGTGCGTCCCGTGACCGGCGTCGCGTTCGTCGTCGCGGCCGTGGCCTTCGCGGCGGCGGGCTTCGGCCAGGAACACGTGGCCCTGCTCGCGGTGGCCGCGGTCCTGATCGACATGGCTGTCCAGACCACCCTGATCCTCGGCCAGCACACCATCTACCAGCTCGACGCGAACGCCCGTGCCCGGCTCAACAGCGCCTTCATCGCGACGTTCTTCATCGGAGGCGCGCTCGGGTCCCAGTTCGGCTCGATCGCGTACCACGCGGCGGGCTGGACCGCCGTCAGTGTGCTCGGCGCCGCCCTGCCCGTGCTGGCCCTCCTCTACTGGACGACGGAGCGCCGTGCCGCCCGCCGTACCGCCGCCCGCGCCGCCTGACCGGCGCGTCACGGCCGACCGGACGGGCCGGCCGTCCGGACAGCCCGGCGACGCCGTGCGCGCCGTCTGTCAGGAACCGGCTTCCTTCTTGAGGAAGTTGCTCACCTGGCAGGCGAGGGTGTCCCCGCCGAGACCGGCGCGGGTGTCGGCGTCGGCCAAGCGCTCGGAGAGATCGATACCGCCCGCCCAGAGGTACCGGTCGGTCCACTCGTCGTCGACCTTCAGCTGGATCTGGATGTCCACCCGGGGCAGCGATGCCTCCGGACCCGCGGCGTAGAGGACCGCGGTGGCCCGGCGCAGCGGGTAGACGTCATAGCCCTCGATGAACTGGGAGTTGCGCCAGTCCAGGAAGGCGCTCTCGCCGTCGGGGCCGATACGGATGTCGATCTGGCCGTCCTCCAGGTGGATACCGAAGTGTTCACCGGAGCGGTTCTCGACGGTCACACGGCAGCGGAAGTAGGACAGGCCTTCGGCGGCGTCGTCGCGTCCCCGCGGCGGCTCCGCCGTCTCCACGCCGTGGACGCGGACACGCAGGCCGGCATGCTCGTCGTACTCCTGCCAGTCCCCGACCACGTTCGGCTCGTGCACAGTCCACCTCTCCACCTCAGAGAGCTGTTTCCTATCTGTGCCCTCAACTGGGTGTCAAATGAGTGGAACATGCCGTGGCCAGCGTTTTTGCCCTCGTAGATCGGCGATCAAGCCGTGCCCAGCCAGAACCCGTGCCCGTGCCTTCGCGGGACAATTCCGCGCGTGCTGCACATCACGTTTCTCCGGCGTCGCGGCGCACCGCCCGTATCCGCTCGCCCACCGGCACCGGACCCGATCGCCGGGGCCGGTGGGTGCCGCCCTGCGACGGTCAGCGGGACGTGGGGAAACCCAGGTCCGGGCCGGTAGCGGTCTCGGCCGGGTCGGGCCAGCGGCTCGTGATGACCTTGCCGCGCGTGTAGAAGTGCACGGCCTCGCTGCCGTACATGCGGTGGTCGCCGAAGGCCGAGTCCTTCCAGCCGCCGAAGGAGTGGTAGCCCACCGGCACCGGCATCGGCACGTTCACGCCGACCATGCCGGTCTCGACCTCCAGCTGGAAGCGGCGGGCCGCGCCGCCGTCGCGGGTGAAGACCGAGCCGGCGTTGCCGAACGGAGAGCCGTTGATGATGTCCATGGCCTCCTCGTAGGTCTCCGCGCGCAGCACGCACAGGACGGGGCCGAAGATCTCGTTCCGGTAGGCGTCCGAGTCGGTGCCGACCTTGTCGAGGAGCGATATCCCCATCCAGTGCCCGTTCTCGAGGCCCTCGACGGTGAAGTCCCTGCCGTCGAGCACCACGTCGGCCCCCTGGGCGGCCGCGCCCGCGACGTAGTCCGCGACCTCGTCGCGGTGCGCCTTGGTGACGAGGGGGCCCATCTCGGACGTCGGGTCGTTGCCCGGGCCGATCCTGACCTTCGCGGCGCGCTCGGCGATCAGGGGCACCAGCGCGTCTCCCGCCGAGCCGACCGCAACCACCACGGAGACGGCCATGCAGCGCTGGCCCGCTGACCCGTAGGCGGCGGTCACCGCGGCGTCGGCGGCCGCGTCGAGGTCGGCGTCGGGCAGGACCAGCATGTGGTTCTTCGCGCCGCCGAGGGCCTGGACACGCTTGCCGCTCGCGGACGCCCTGCCGTACACGTGGCGGGCGACCGGTGTGGAGCCCACGAACGACACGGCCGCCACGTCCGGGTGGTCCAGCAGCGCGTTCACCGCGACCTCGTCGCCGTGCACGATGTTGAGCACACCGTCCGGCACGCCGGCCTCGGCCGCGAGTTCCGCGAGGAGCATGGACGCGGACGGGGCCTTGCTGCTCGGCTTGTGGACGAACGTGTTCCCGCAGGCGATCGCCATGGGGAACATCCACATGCTGATCATGGCGGGGAAGTTGAACGGTGAGATGCCGACGATCACCCCGAGCGGCTGGCGGACCGACGTCACGTCGACGCCGTTCGACACCTCCGTGGACATGTCGCCCTTGAGGGCCGTGCCGAGTCCGCAGGCCAGTTCGACGATCTCCAGGCCCCGGGCCACCTCGCCCAGCGCGTCCGCGTGGACCTTGCCCTGTTCGGCGGTGATCAGCGCGGCGAGGTCGTCGCGGCGCGCGTTCAGCAGCTCGCGGTAGCGGAAGAGGATCGCGGTCCGCTGCGCGAGCGAGGACGTGCGCCAGGTGGCGTATGCCTCCTTCGCGGCGGCCACCGCTGCGTCGACCTCGTCGGCGCCCGCCAACGCGACCCTTGTGGTGACCTCTCCGCTCGCCGGATCGGTCACCGGGCCCCAGGCGCCGAAGGCCCTTGAACCATCCCCGTAGGGCTTGCCACCGATCCAGTGGGTGACGGTCTTCATCGGCGGAACTCCTTCAATGACGGCGGCGGACTGCGAGGCTCACGTCGTCGGGCCTCACGGGCCTCGATCGCGGCCGGAGGGCCCCACGGTCTCGGCCACGGGTGTGCCCCACCACGTCTGCGGGCGGGACGGCTCGTTCAGCATCCCTCCGCGCAGAGGCCGGAAGCGGTCTCGGAGTCCCTCCCGGCCCGAAGTGCCTCACCCAGGTCCCGTTCCGTCGTGGCCCGCATCACTCGTACGGCGGGCACGGCCGCGAGGACGACGGAACGCGTGGGGCCGGGAGCCCCGTGGACGGGTACGGCCCGATCCGGTCCCGAGGGACAAAAGCAGACTTTCTTGCGCAAGTCAGCCCTCCGGTTCTACCCTTGGCCGGAATGAGGCTCCGCACGCCAGGGCGTCCCGAGTCGCCGGCAACCCGGCGGCCCGGACAGCGTGGACCCACCCTGTGGTCCCCGGTGTACGCGTGCCTCGCAAGAGCGCTCGCCCCCACACCGGAGCGGTCAGACGGCCGTCTCGTCAGTCGTCGTGCGGGACGAACGCAGCGGCCGCAGCCGGGCAGCGCACAGGAAACGCTGCCGCTCCTCCGGCCGCCCAGACGCACGGTCATGCGCACACGGTTCTCCGCGCGGGCCGGTCGTCCCGAGGATCGCCGTAGCGGAGATGCAGATGGTGGACCAGTCCGGGCCGCGTGCGCTCAGAGCCCGCAAGAGCCGCTCTGAGCACCGCCAGAGCCGCACCGGGACCGCGCGCTTCGACGAGACTTCGCGGTTCGCCGCACCAACCGCCCGGTTCCCGCGGCTCGGCCGTACGGCTCCGCCCCGCACGGCACGATCGGCGCGGATGAGGGCGGCGGGGCACACGCTGACCGCCAGCCGTTACGGGCCGTTCCTTTTCGCGATCGCCATGATCGCCGCGATCCTGGGCTTCGGCTTCATGCTGCCCACATCGGAACACCTCGGCTCACTCATGGCCACGGTTCCCGCGGCCACGGCCGCACTCGCCGGAGCACGGGTCACGGCGACCATCGCCGGTCTCTCCTGTGGCGCGTGCGTCGTGCTCGACGGGCACGACGGGCTCTTCGGCACCTCCACGTTCGTCGTGCACCTGGTGGCGATCGCTCTCGTCTCTTTGTGCGTCATCACCTTCCGCACCCTGCGGGAACGGTCCACCCGTGAACTGCTCGGAGTACGGGCCGTCGCCGAGGCCGTTCAGCGAGTCCTGATACGTCCCATGCCCCCGTCCATCGGTTCGCTGCGCATCCGGGCGGAGTACCGGGCCTCCCACCCCCAGGCACGCGTGGGGGGCGACCTGTACGCCGTCTCCTCCTCCGACGACGCTGTCCGCTTCCTCATCGGAGACGTCAAGGGAAAGGGCCTTGCGGCGGTGGACGACGCGGCCGCGCTTCTTGGGGCATTCCGCAGTTCAGCCCGCCGGACACCGTCGCTGGCCGACCTCATGGCCCTCCTCGAAGAAGCCGTGCAGGCCCATTTCGAGGAGGTGGCCGCCACCGACCCCGATGTCGCGGAGCGCTTCATCACCGCGCTCCTGCTGGAGATACCCGCGGACGGTTCGTGCGTCAGGATGATCAACTGCGGCCACCCTCCCCCCTATCTGGTCGAGGGCGACACGGTCCGGCCCGTGCCGGCCCGGTGGCCCGCGCCACCCCTCGGACTGAACAGCAGCGGCACGCAGAGTTACACCATGACCGTGCTGCCCCTGGCCGAGGAAGCGCTGTTGCTCCTCTACACCGACGGCGTCATCGAAGCCCGGGACCCGAAGGGCCGCTTCTTCGATCTCGAGGACCGGATCGCCGCATGGCCGGACAGGGACCTGGATGAGCTGCTCCCGTACATTCTCGACGGTCTGACCGCTCATGTGGGCGGGGACACGCGGCTCAACGACGACGCCGCCATGGTCACGGTCCAGCGCCTGAGCGACAGCGGGATCCGGCGGCAGCGCGATGGCGGGGACGACGGCCTGCCCACCCTCGAGGACCGGGCCCAGGTGGGATGCGGCTGACCGTGACCGCGTCCCTCCCGCTCCTCGGACCCCCGCCTCTCCCGTAGCGCGGTGGTGGCCGTGACGACGGCGGCACGGTTCCCCCGTCGGCGGCGGGGTTCGACCCGACGTGCGAGCGTCCCCGAAGGCCGTCATGACCGGGCAGGAGTCCGCGCCGCAGGGGAACGGGTGATCCACGCGGTGTGGAACCTGCGATGCTGAGATCATGCTGAGAGTTCGACTGCAGCCCTTGATCACCACGGTGGGCCGGGTCGTCGTGTGTGAGGTCGACGGACCGGACAGCGCCCCGCACACCCGCGTCTACGTGGCCGTGGTCACCGAACCAGAGCCCCACTACGGTGGCGGACGTCTCGCGATGATCCTCACGATCCATCACCCGGACGAGGCTCCCGGGTGGCTGCGTGAGAACCCTCCGCCGGGCGTGACCTGGCTGCGTGACCCGCCGGTCCCCACGGTCGCGAACGTCTATGCCCGCCCCGCCTTCCGGGTGCCTGGAGTCCCACAGGACAGGCCCGCCGTGCGGGTCGGGCGCCAACTCGTCGGGGAGGGACTGCTCGTGCGGCATTCGACTTCCCGGTCCGCCCGTGGAAGTCAGTGGGCCGAGGCGGTCGGCGGGAAGATCCCACCCGTCGAGGACGACGCCGTCAGTTCAGGGTTCGATTCCTGGGCAGAGCGCGAACTGGACAGGTTGGAGCGGCAGTCGTGGTGGCATCATCTGTAGAGGGGGGTGCCGTGGGAATCACCAGCGACCGACGTGACTGGCTGTTCTTCACCGGATGGCTCCTGACCGGGTCCGGCTACTTGCTCGCCCTGCTCACCGTGCTGTCGATCGGGGTCTTCATCCTGCCGATCCCCCTGATCGCCACCGTGGCGCTGGCGACGCGACGCGGGGCCCTTCGCTGCCTGCCCGGTCTGGTATCGAGTGCGAGCCTGCCGCTGTTCCTTCTCGCCTACCTCAATCGAGATGGTCCCGGTACCCACTGCACCACCTCCGCCGGCGGCGGGAGCTGCACCGAGGGTCTGCTCGACCCCTGGATCCTGCTGGCCGTCGGCCTGGTCGTCCTCGCTGCCGGAGTCGCACTGTTCCTCAGGATTCGGCGTCGGCCGACCGTCACCGGCGTGCCGAGTCACTCCCCTTAGTCCTCAGCACCGGACTTCCCGCGCGGAAGCGCTCGAATCCGTGGCGGCACGGCCAGATCTACGATCTCGGTCCATGACGACTCCCGACTGCTACACGTGCGGCATGGAAGCAGGGTTCGACGGCCTCCCGCCACGCGAGCGCGTGGTGCACGACCAACTCTGGCGGGTGGCCCACGTCTTCGACACCGCCGTGCGCGGCTGGCTGGTGCTGCTGCCCCGGCGCCACGTCACCGCGGTCCATGACCTCACCGACGCGGAGGCATCCGCCCTGGGCGTGTGGCAGGTCAGGCTCTCCCGGGCGCTGCGCGGCGTCACCGGTTGCGCCAAGACCTATGTCGTCCAGTTCGCCGAGGCGGAGGGTTTCGCGCACGTGCACTTCCACATCGTGCCGCGCATGACAGATCTGCGCCCGGAACACCGCGGGCCGGGCATTTTCGAGCTGCTTCGGGGGCCGGAACAGGAGCGGGTAACGGCCGAACAGGCGGATCACCTGGCCCTCGCGCTACGCGCTCACCTGCACCGGAACGCCCAGTAGCCCGAGGTGGGTGACGCCATGGAGCGCGAGGTGAAGCCGTGGAGGCCGCGGTCACCCGGGAGCACGTGCCGTCACGGGGTCCGGCGGGCGCCGCGGACGCGGACACCTGTGTCCGCGTGCTCAGCGGGATGCTCAGCCCCTTCGAGGACGTCGGCCATCGAGTGGCAGACCCTCCTCGGACACCATCACATACCCCTCACATCGAACGGCATTTGTCACAACGCCACTTGCTCTGATCACGACCAGGTCACTAGAGTTCACATCCGAACCTTTGCTCGGGTGTTCGCTCGTTGGGAGTGACGGCGGAGGGACACCGCTTGTTGACGTCTCGGCAGGCGGCCGGACGAAGAAGGAGCTCGCCTTCGTGGCGTCCCACCGTCGACCCAAGCAGCCGAGCCGCACGCGTGTGACCGTGCTCACCACCGTCGCGGCGGCCGCCGTGGCCCTCAGCGCCAACGCCGCCAACGCCGCGCCCAGCGAGAAGCCGAGCAAGGACGAGGTCAAGTCGAAGGTCGACGCCCTCTACCAGGAGGCGGAGCAGGCCACCGAGAAGCTCGACGGGGCCAAGGAGAAGCAGGACAAGCTGGAGAAGCAGATCAGCACCCTGCAGGACAACGTCGCCCGCGGCCAGGAAGAGCTCAACCAGCTGCGTGACGCCCTCGGTTCGATGGCCAGCGCCCAGTACCGCACCGGCGGCATCGACCCCTCCATAGCGCTGTTCCTCTCCTCGAACCCGGACGACTACCTGGACAAGGCGTCCGCGATGGACCAGCTGAGCGGTCAGCAGGTCGAGGCGCTGAAGAAGGTCCAGGAGAAGCAGCGCGAGCTCGCCCAGCAGCGCCAGGAAGCGTCCGAGAAGCTCAAGGACCTCTCCGACACCCGCGCCGAGCTCAAGAAGAAGAAGCAGGAAGTCCAGGGCAAGCTCGCCTCCGCGCAGAAGCTCCTCAACTCCCTGACGGCCAAGGAGAAGGCGGCTCTCGCGGCCCAGGACCAGGAGCGCGCCACCCGCGCCAACGAGCGTGTCGACCTCGGCCACACCAAGGCCGCCTCCGGACGCGCGGCCGCCGCGTTCGCCGCCGCGGTGAGTGTGATCGGCGCCCCGTACTCCTACGCCCACGCCGGCCCCAGCACCTTCGACTGCTCGGGCCTCACCTCCTGGGCCTACGCCCAGGCCGATGTCTCCATCCCCCGCACCTCGGAGGCCCAGGCCAACGCGGGTACCCGCATCTACTCGCAGAGCGATCTGCAGGTCGGCGACCTGGTCATCTTCTACGGGGACCACCACCACGTCGGGCTGTACGCGGGCGGCGGCCAGGTGCTGCACGCCCCGCACACCGGCGCGCTCGTCCGCTACGAGTCGATCGGCAACATGCCTTTCCAGTTCGGAGTCCGCATCTGAGCCGTGCCGCTGCTCGAGCGGTGGCATCGATGACCCTTGTCGAGGCTGTCAGGCCGCCGGGGGGAGTTCAGCCGCTCAGGTCTGGCACTGCCTCGTGGACGCGGGAGACCAGTTGCTCCAGGCGGCACCGTCCGCCCGAGCGTGTACACGGATCTCCACCTTCACGGGGCCGCACACCCGCGTCGTGCTTCCCACTTCGGCAGGGCCGACGGCTTCGCCCGCCCCGACGTAGGCGCGACCGCTGCCCAGTTTCACCCAGTGGCCACCGTCGACGACGCGGAAGAATGCCTCGTAGGAGACGTTCAGTCCTTTTGTTCCCGTGTTACGCGCCTTGATGTGTGCCGTGATCTCCCGGGTGGGGATTCTGCCGACAGATCCCCGCTGGGCGCTGATACAGCCATTGACGGCAACACGGCCGGTCGACACGCCTCCGCCGCAGGCGACCGCCGCGGCGTGAGCGCCGACGGTGGTTGCCGGCACGGTGAGTGCGACTGTGCCCAGAATCGTTCCGATACGCCTCAACCGCGATGCCCCGTTCCGTCCGTCATGCCTTCTTCCTTGAAAGGAACATGGCTCGCCCTGAGGCACGGCGACCGGTTTCGCCGAGCTTTTCACCCGAATGGGCACGGGTGGCCGGTGACATGACCGTGGCGTACCCCGGTCCGGCCTTCACGCTCCCCCGCTGGGGACCGGCCGCCCGGAGCGCGGTCGTCCCCAGAACCAGGTGAGGCTCGCGCACGGTGCGCGTGGCGGGCGGTGCGCGTGGCGGGCGCAGTCGCCGAACAGGGCCCGCCGTCGGGGCAGTTCGGCCGCGCCCACCCCCGTGACTCGGTCGGCGCCCCCCTCACGGCATACCGCGGAGCACCAGTGTGAACCACACCTTCTTGCCCGTGGTGCCGGGGTCGGGCGGTGCGATGCCCCAGTCGTCGGACAGCGCGGCCACGATGGCCAGGCCGCGACCCGACTCCGTGGCCGGGTCCGTCGTCCGTGGCCGCGGCAGGACGGCGGAGGCGTCCGCGACCGTCACGCGCAGTTCGTGCCCGGTGCGCTCGAGGGTGACGGTGATCGTGTCGGCGGGGCCCGAACTGCCGTGTCCGACCGCGTTGGCGAACAGTTCACCGGTGGCGAGGACGGCGTTGTCGAGCGGCTCGGGCGGCAGGCGCAGGCGGGCGAGGCACTCGGCGACCAGCGTCCGTACGCCCGCCGCGCGCGAGGCCTGGGCGGGGACCGTGGCCCGCAGGAGACCGGGCGGGACCACGGGGAACACCGCGGGCTCGCCGGGGCGCACCCCGCTCGCGGACGGAAGGCCGGACGGCACGGGAACGTCGTGCGGCGGTTCGCGGCGCGGGGCCCCGGATGCCGTCATCGATCCTCCTCCGTGCGCGGCTCGGGTGGGGGACGTGTGCGGTGGCTGCTCCAGCAGCCAACAGGTCACGGGTACGGTCCGACCAGGGGGTATCGGGGTTGTCCGGTTGCGAGCGCGTAGTGGTGCGGGATGCATGTTCGACCGCGTGACGAACGTGAGCGGGGTCCGGGCGTCGGCGCGCACCGCCGAACGCACCGGGTGGTCCGGGGTACGCGGCAAGCGTGTCCTGGTCACCGGTGGCACGCGAGGACTGGGTGAGCAGATCGTGCGGCTCCTCGCCGCCGAGGGGGCCCGGGTCGCGACCTGCGCGCGCGGTGCCGGGGACCTCGCCGTACTGGCGCGGTCACTGGACGCCCCCTTGTACACCCGGGCGCTCGACGTCACCGAGCCGGAGCACCTGGAGAGCTTCGTCGCGGCTGTGGAGAAACGTTTTGGCGGACTGGACGGAGTGGTGGCCTGCGCGGGCGGCTCCCGAGGCGGCCGTCTCGAGGCGACGGACTCAGGGGACTGGGCGGCGACCTGGGAGGTGAACGTCGGCCATGCGGCGCGCCTGATCCGGGCCGCGGTGCCACCGCTGCGGGCGGCGGGCGGCGGATCGGTCGTGGTGGTCTCCTCGATCTCCGGCTGGAAGCCCGGCCCGCCGGTCCAGTACGGCGTCGCGAAGGCAGCCCAGATCCAGCTGGCCGCCTCGCTCGCCCGCGAGCTCGGACCGGACGGGATCCGGGTGAACGCCGTCTCGCCCGGCTCGATGCTCGTCCCGGGCAGGCGCTGGGACCGGATGCGCCGGGAGGAACCGGAGGCGTTCGCAGGGTTCGTGGCGGCCGAGCTGCCCACCGGTCGGCCGGTCGCCCCGCAGGAGGTCGCCCGGGTCGTGGCGTTCCTCCTCTCGGACTGGTCGAGCGGGATCTCCGGCGCCCATCTGCCCGTCGACCGCGCCCAGAACGCGCCGTCGCCGGACGGCTACTGAGCCGACGGACGGCATCAGGGCGTCGACCGGAACACGGGCCCGCACGCCGGTGACGGGTGCGTCACCCGTCCGTCCGGCCGTCCCGTTACTGCCCGCGCATCCAGATGACCGTCGGGCGCAAGGGAGTTGGGCACGACCGCGCCCGTCGCCGGCGGACCGCGCGAAGTCGAGGGAGTCCGAGCCGGCCTCGACGCCGCGAGCGGGGAACCCGGCCGTGCGCCCGACACGGCCGATCTCGTGCGGTCACCTCTTCCGCCCCGCGCGCCCACCCCGCGCGCCCGCACGACTCCCCGGCACCGACGCCAAGATCGCCGAACAGTAGGCTCGTCGCGCAACACGACGCGAAGGGGAGCTCAGTGGCGCGGGTTGCGGTGATCGGTGCGGGTATCAGCGGGCTGGGGACGGCGCTCATGCTCGGTCGGCGGGGCCACACGGTCACGTTGTTCGAGCAGGACGCGAGGCAGGCCGGAGAGGACCTGAACCGGGACTTCTTCCACTGGGACAGGCCTCGATGCCCGCAGGCCGTCCAGCCCCACTCGCTCCTCGCGCCCGTGCGCACCGTCCTGCGCGCCGAGACCCCGGACGTCTACGCGGACCTGCTGGCACGGGGAGCCCGGGAGTACCACGAGTTCGACTGGTTCGGGGCGCATCCGCCACATCGGGCCGGCGACGAGGACTTGGTGACCCTGCGCAGCCGTCGCATCGTGCTGGAGACCGCCTTGACCAGGGCCGTGCGGAGGGAGCGCACCGTTGTCGTGCGGGGAGGGTGCCGGGTGCGCGGTCTCCTCGTGAAGGAGGGCCGGCCGCCCCGGGTGACCGGCGTGCGGGTGGGGGCGCAAGCGCACCGGGCGGACCTCGTCGTCGATGCGTCCGGGCGGCGCTCACCGGTGCCGGGGTGGCTGATCGCGGCAGGCTGCCGCCCACCGGTGGTCGACAGCCATCGCACCGGGATCGCCTACCTGTGCCGCTGGTACCGCCTGCGTGCCGAGGGCCCCCGTGACGCCGGGCGGGTGAAGACCGGCTCGGCCGCACCGTTCGCGCTCGCCGGTGTCTTCCCTTCCGACAACGACACCTTCGCGGTGAGCCTGGTGCTCTCCACGGGTGATCCGACCCGCGGCGCGCTCACCGACCCCGCCGTGTTCGAGGCCGTCGCCCGCCGCTTCCCCGCCACCGCCGCCTGGCTCGGCCTGGCCCCCGAACCACGGTCAGCGGTCCTGCCGATGGCCGGCCTGGACAACCGCTGGACCGGACTCGCCGACGATGAAGGACCCGTCGTCACCGGCCTGGTCAACGCCGGGGACAGCCTCATCCACACCAACCCCACCTTCGGACACGGCGTGGCCCTCGGCCTGCGCGCCGCCCAGCACCTCGCCACCCATGTCGACCGGATCGCCGCGGACCCCCTCGGGTACCACACCTGGACAGCACAGGCGCTCCGCCCGTGGTTCGACGCGCAGGTGACGGCCGACCGGGCCGACGGGCAACGCCTCGCCGAGAGCTCGCCGCTCTCGGATCGGCGGGCCGCCGCCCGGACCGCCTGCGCCTTCGACGATCCCGTCGTCATGAGAGCCCGCGCCCAGGTGCGCCATCTCCTGCGGCCGGCCCAGGACGCCTGAGACGTCCTCGGGTGCGGTGCAGCGCGCCACCAGGGCGGGCCGTCGGTCGATCATCGCGTTGTAGACCGTGCGCGCGCGGTCGTACCCGGGGTCGTCGGGTCCGGTCAGCTGACCCTCGAATCCGGTCAGCTCCTGTCGCGCTGCCTGTGCCGGCGTGATGGACATGCGCATCCCCCGGGTCCGGGGCCGGTTGCGGGGACCCCGGTGACCGGGGTCCCCGCTCCAGTGTCCCTCGGATGGGTGCACGGCGCTCGTTCTGCTCGGCCCACCCGGCTCAGCCGCCGGTCGTCTCCCCTTCGGCGGCCCGGGGGGACCTGGACAGCAGCAGCAGGCTGCGTGCTTCGAGACGGACGTCGGTATCGGCCTTGCGCTCCCGTTCGTCGGGGAGGTCCGCGGGGTCGGCGGTGTCGATCCGTGCCGTCCATCGCTCACCGTATTCGGCACCCGGAAGGCGGAAGACGACCGGCTCCCAGTAGCTGTTCAGGAGCAGCAGGAAGGAGTCGTCGACCACCGGGCCGCCGTACGGGTCCGGCTCGGCGATCGCGTCGCCGTTGAGGAACACGGCGAGGGCGTGCGCGTCGGCGCGCCGCCAGTCCGCTTCCGTCATCTCGCGCGCGTCCGGCCGCAGCCACACCAGGTCGGGCAACGGTTGCCGCTCGTGCGTGGCCGTGTCGCCGAGGAAGAAGCGGCGGCGGCGCAGGACGGGGTGAGCGGCGCGCAGCGCCACGGCACGGCGGGTGAACTCGATGAGTTCACGCTGCTCGTCGTCCAACCGCCAGTCGATCCAGGACAGTTCGCTGTCCTGGCAGTAGGCGTTGTTGTTGCCCCGCTGGGTGCGGCCCAGCTCGTCGCCGTGCGCGAGCATCGGGATGCCCTGGGAGAGCAGCAGGGTGGCGAGCAGGTTGCGCTGCTGGCGGGCGCGGAGTTCGAGGATCGCCTCGTCGTCGGTGGGGCCCTCTGCACCGCAGTTCCAGGAACGGTTGACGCTCTCGCCGTCCCGGTTGCCCTCGCCGTTGGCCTCGTTGTGCTTGTCGTCGTACGAGACGAGGTCGCGCAGGGTGAATCCGTCGTGCGCGGTGACGAAGTTGATTCCCGCGCGCGGCCGGCGCCGGTCGTGCTGGTAGAGGTCGGCGGATCCGGTCAGGCGGGAGGCGAACTCACCGAGCGTGTGGTCGCCGGAGCGCCAGAAGTCCCTCACCGCGTCCCGGTACTTGCCGTTCCACTCCGACCACAGGGGCGGGAAGTTGCCGACCTGGTAGCCGCCGTCACCAAGGTCCCAGGGCTCGGCGATCAGCTTCACGCGTCCGACGACCGGATCCTGCTGGATCAGGTCGAAGAACGCCGAGAGCCGGTCCACGTCGTGGAACTGCCGCGCGAGCGTGGCCGCCAGATCGAACCGGAATCCGTCGACGTGCATCTCCGTCACCCAGTACCGCAGCGAGTCCATGATCAGCTGCAGTACGTTCGGGTGCCGCGTCAGCAGGCTGTTCCCGGTGCCGGTGGTGTCGTAGTAGTGCGCCGCGTCCCCCTCCACCAGACGGTAGTAGGAGGCGTTGTCGATGCCGCGGAAGGAGAGCGTGGGGCCGTTCTCGTTGCCCTCGGCGGTGTGGTTGTAGACGACGTCGAGGATCACTTCCAGGCCCGCCGCGTGCAGCGCCTTGACCATCGACTTGAACTCGGTGACCTGCTCCCCGCGGGTGCCGTGCGCCGCGTAGGCGTGGTGCGGGGCGAAGAAGCCGATGGTGTTGTAGCCCCAGTAGTTGGACAGGCCCCTGTCCCGCAGGAAGCCGTCCTGGGTGAACTGGTGCACCGGCATCAGCTCGACCGCGGTCACGCCGAGCGAGGTCAGATGCCCGACGACGGCCGGATGGGCCAGGCCCGCGTAGGTGCCGCGCAGTTCGGCGGGGACGTCCGGGTGGGTGCGGGTCAGACCGCGCACATGGGCCTCGTAGATCACCGTCTCGGCGTACGGCCGCAGCGGTGGACGGTCCTCGCCCCAGTCGAAGGCCGGATCGGTCACCACGCCGAGCATGGTGTGCCCGGCGCTGTCCGCGGGATCGGGCCCGTCGGCCGCCCTCTCGTAGAGCGAGGCGTCGTTGTCGATCTGTCCGTCGACCGCTTTCGCGTACGGGTCGAGGAGCAGCTTGGCCGGGTTGCAGCGGTGTCCGGCGTCCGGGTCCCATGGTCCGTGGACCCGGTAGCCGTAGCGGCGGCCCGGCCCGACGTCGGGCAGTCGGCAGTGCCACACGTATCCGTCGACCTCGGTCATCGTGACGGTGCGCGAGGCACCGTCGTCATCGACGAGAACGAGGTCGACCCGTTCGGCGGCTTCGGTGAACAGGGCGAAGTTGGTTCCTTCGCCGTCGTATGACGCCCCCAGCGGGTACGGGCGTCCGGTCCAGGTGCGCACCCGATCACCGTACGGTGATCGCGGCCTCCGCGTCGTTCCGTGCCGCCGCGAAGGCGGGCACGGGCAACGACAGCGCCCGGGGTGTCCGGCATGCCTCCCGCAGGCTCGGCACGGGGCCGGCCGGGACCAGGGGGGCGCGTTCGGCGGAACGGGCCCGCCAGGAGAACCAGATGATCTTTCCGCCGGCGCCCGTGGCACAGCAGCCCCAGTTGTCACTCAGGGCGGCGATTCGTGCGAGACAGCCCTGGGGTGCGTTGTGCGGGCGGATGTCCTGGTCGTTGTCCGAGACGGCGGTGATGAGGTGCTTGCCGTTCCACCACATCTCGACGGTCGTGTTCTTGTCGGCCGAGTGCTGGGCGATGGTGTCCAGCAGTGATTCGGCGCAGTGGCAGACGGACTCGACGAGGAACTCGAGGTTCCAGTACCGGAGATGGGCGGCCATGATGCGCCTGACCTGTCCCACTCGGTCCGGACTGACCTCGACGTCGAGGTGGTAGTAGCAGGGAACTGCAGATTTCATCTTCGTTGGCTCCTCACCGGCGAAGCTCCTGCTCCCTCTCGCCCTTTCCGGACGAGCCCCGAATACGAAGCGTGAGTGTTGGTCGCTCCTGAGTAAGTCCAAGGATGCGAGTGCTACTCCGTTCGTGCAACACGAGAGCACTCCTGACCGCTTCTGGGGTAGTTGAACAGCTAACAAGACGCTTCGTGGTGACACAGGCACCATGAGTGAGGGCGCCGACCTCGATGACAGGCCGGTGCCTCTCTGTACACGCCCGCCCCGCACCAGCCGGACGGGCCCGTGCGCAGTCCTGGAGAGTGGAAAGGTGACCAGCGCCATGCTGCTGCCCGCCAAAGCCGAGGTCGCCAGGCACCTGGAGGAATACCGGGCCTGGGAACGTCTGCTGCTCGTGGCCCCCATGGACCACGCGGTGCGGGGCGACTTCGAGAACTCGGGGTACACCCTGTGCGTCCTGATGGGGAAGCGCTGCGCGCGGGAGGCCGTGGACGCCGCCGAGCAGTATCTGCGCGGCGGTGCGCGGGCTTCGGGCACTTCGAAGGCGGAGCCCGCCCCCTCGGCGGCGTCGGCTTCTGCCACCGCGTCCGGGACGGGAGCGCGCCGTCCGCGGACTCCCGGGACGGTCACGACCTTCAGGCCGGCCGAACGGGCCGTACGGCCGGGGGGTGTCCCTGAGACGGGGCAGTGACCGGAAGGTTCCCGGACAGCTGTGAACGGCAGGCGCGATCGAGAACGGCGGAGGCGAAGGACATGGACGCACACCCGGCCGACGGCCGTGACCCGGTCGATCCCACTCAGGTCGACCGGACCCCGGTCGTCGACGTCCACCCGGTGGTCGAGTGCGGGCGTCGCCCCGCCAAGGCGGTCTGCGGGGAGAGCTTCCAGGTCAGCGCGACCGTCTTCGGTGAGGGCCACGACGTGGTCGGCGCCAATGTCGTCCTGCGCGATCCGACGGGACTGGCCGGCCCCTGGACCCCGATGCGCGAGCTCGCTCCCGGTACCGACCGGTGGGGCGCCGAGGTCACGCCGGATTCCGTGGGCCACTGGACGTACCTGGTGGAGTCCTGGAGCGACCCGGTGGCCGCCTGGCGCCTGGCCGCCGGCATCAAGGTCCCGGCCGGCGTCGACACGGGGCTGATCCTGGAAGAGGGCGCCGCGCTGCTCGAGCGCGCCGCGGCCGGTGTACCGGACCCGGGCGGACGGTCGGCGGTGCGGGCGGCGGCCGAAGGTCTGCGCGACGCGTCGCGGCCACCGGCCACCCGTCTCGCGGCCGCCCTGACCCCTGAGGTGACCTCGGTCCTGTCCGCCCACCCCCTGCGCGAACGGGTCTCCCGCTCACTGCCGCTGCCTCTGCTCGTGGAGCGCGAGCGCGCGCTGTTCGGATCCTGGTACGAGTTCTTCCCGCGCTCGGAGAGCGGACAGCTGGACCCGTCCGCCCACGGCACGTTCCGCACCGCCGCCGAACGCCTGCCCGCCATCGCGGAGATGGGCTTCGACGTCGTCTACCTCCCGCCGGTCCATCCCATCGGCACGACCTTCCGCAAGGGTCCCAACAACAGCCTGTCGGCGAGCCGTCGGGACGTCGGTGTGCCGTGGGCGATCGGCTCACCGGAGGGCGGGCACGACGCGATCCACCCGGCTCTCGGCACCATCGACGACTTCGACGCGTTCGTCCGCCGGGCAGCGGATCTGCGTCTCGAGGTCGCCCTCGACTTCGCGCTCCAGTGCTCCCCCGACCACCCCTGGGTGGAGAAGCACCCGGAGTGGTTCCACCACCGCGCCGACGGCACGATCGCGTACGCGGAGAACCCGCCGAAGAAGTACCAGGACATCTACCCGATCGCCTTCGACGAGGACATGCCGGGGCTGATCACCGAGTGCGTGCGGCTGCTGCGCTTCTGGATGGACCACGGTGTCCGGATCTTCCGCGTGGACAACCCGCACACCAAGCCGGTGGTCTTCTGGGAGCGGGTCATCGCCGAGATCAACCGCAGGGACCCGGACGTGATCTTCCTGGCCGAGGCGTTCACCCGGCCCGCGATCATGGAGAGGCTGGCGACGGTCGGTTTCCAGCAGTCGTACACGTACTTCACCTGGCGCAACACCAAGCAGGAGCTCACCGACTATCTCACCGAGCTGTCGGGCGGGAGCGCCGCCTTCATGCGGCCCAACCTCTTCGTCAACACCCCGGACATCCTGCCCGGCTACCTCCGGCACGGCGGACGGCCCGCTTTCGAGGCACGGGCCGTGCTGGCCGCCACCCTGTCACCCGCCTGGGGCGTCTACGCGGGGTACGAGCTGTGCGAGAACACCGCGGCCGGCCCGGACAGCGAGGAGTACCTCGACTCGGAGAAGTACCAACTTCGGCCGCGTGACTGGGAGTCGGCCGCGCGCGAGGGCAGGACGATCGCTCCGCTGATCACCAGCCTGAACCGGATCCGAAGGCGCCACGACGCCCTGCGCGCACTGCGCAACCTTCACTTCCACCAAACTGACAACGATGCCCTGATCGCGTACAGCAAGCGCACGGGCTCGGACACGGTTGTGGTGGCGGTCAACCTCGACCCCCACCACACCCAGGAGGCCACGGTCTCGTTGGACATGCCGCGAATCGGCCTGGACCGGGACGAGTGCGTGCCGGTGCATGACGAGCTGACCGGCGAGACGTACTACTGGGGCAGGACCAACTTCGTCCGACTGGAGCCGGGCCGTGCGCATGTGCTCGCCGTCGGACCGGCACCGCAGATCGGAGGGTCACCCACCATATGATCGTCAACGAGCCCGTACCGGACACCTTCGAGGACACTCCGGCGAAGGACCGCGACCCCGAATGGTTCAAACGCGCCGTCTTCTACGAGGTCCTGGTC
>NZ_JBHVPP010000015.1:0-264134 GCF_042887295.1 Streptomyces sp. NPDC057950 | reverse complement strand
ACCCGTCTGCAGGTCGAGCATCCGGTCACCGAGGAGGTCGCCGGCATCGACCTGGTCCGGGAGATGTTCCGCATCGCCGACGGCGAGGAACTCGGGTACGGCGATCCCGAACTGCGCGGCCACTCCTTCGAGTTCCGTATCAACGGGGAGGACCCCGGCCGCGGTTTCCTGCCCGCGCCCGGCACCGTCACCACCTTCGCCCCGCCCTCCGGCCCCGGCGTCCGCCTCGACGCCGGCGTGCAGTGCGGCAGTGTGATCGGCCCCGCGTGGGACTCCCTGCTGGCCAAGCTGATCGTCACCGGCCGAACCCGCGCCGAGGCGCTCCAGCGCGCGGCCCGCGCCCTCGACGAGTTCGAGGTCGGCGGGATGGCCACCGCCCTGCCCTTCCACCGCGCGGTGGTGCGGGACCTGGCGTTCGCCCCGGAGCTGACCGGTTCCGCGGACCCGTTCACGGTCCACACCCGGTGGATCGAGACCGAGTTCGTCAACGAGATCCCCGCCTTCACGGCCCCCGGGAACCCTGGTACCGGGACGGAGGAGGAACCGGGCCGCGAGTCCGTCGTCGTCGAGGTCGCCGGGCGCCGTCTCGAGGTGTCGCTGCCGTCCTCGCTGGGCACGGCGACGGCCCGCGCCGCACTCGGCGCGGGCGCCAGGCCGAAGCGCCGCGCCACCCGCAGGTCCGGCCCGGTCGCTTCCGGTGACACCCTCGCCTCGCCCATGCAGGGCACGATCGTCAAGGTCGCGGTCGAGGAGGGCCAGGAGGTCCGGGAGGGCGACCTCATCGTGGTCCTGGAGGCCATGAAGATGGAACAGCCCCTCAACGCCCACCGCTCCGGCACCGTCAAGGGCCTGAGCGCGGAGGTCGGCGCGTCCGTCACGTCGGGCGCCGCCATGTGTGACATCACCGGCTGATTCACGAGGGGATTCTCGGCGAATTCGCCATGGAACCGTGCGGTCCTCCGTAATTGTCTGCGGAATTCTGACCCGGTCTGACAATTACCTGACATTGGGAATATTGAAACCGCTCTCACCGCCCCGGATACTGAATAAGAGCTTTCGTCACCTGTCGTGTGGTGGGCCTCGAGGAGAGGGAAACGTATGTACAGCACGCTGATTGTGGCTCGGATGGAACCCGGGTCGAGCGTCGACGTGGCCAGGGTTTTCGGTGATTTCGACGACACGGAAATGCCGCACCGCATGGGAACGCGCCGGCGCCAGCTCTTCCAGTACCGGGGTCTGTACTTCCACCTCCAGGACTTCGACGCGGACAACGGCGGCGAGCTGATCCAGCACGCCCGGCACGACGCGCGCTTCGTACAGATCAGTGAGGACCTGAAGCCGTTCATCGAGGCGTACGACCCGGCCACCTGGCGCTCCCCTGCCGACGCGATGGCCACGCGCTTCTACAACTGGGAGGCGTCCGCGTGACCGGCCGACGAGTCGTCATCACCGGCATAGAGGTGCTGGCCCCCGGCGGTGTCGGGGCGAAGAACTTCTGGAACCTGCTGAGCGAGGGCCGCACGGCCACCCGCCGCATCAGCTTCTTCGACCCGAGCCCCTTCCGCTCCCGGGTCGCCGCGGAGATCGACTTCGACCCCGCGGAGCACGGACTGAGCCCGCAGGAGATCCGCCGGATGGACCGTGCCGCGCAGTTCGCGGTGGTCGCGGCCCGTGGCGCGGTCGCCGACAGCGGCATCGACCTCGACGCCCACGACCCGTACCGGGTGGGCGTCACCATCGGCAGCGCGGTCGGCGCCACCATGGGTCTCGACGAGGAGTACAACGTCGTCAGCGACGGCGGCCGGCTGCGCCTGGTGGACCACGCGTACACCGTCCCGCACCTGTACAACTACCTGGTTCCCAGCTCCTTCGCGGCCGAGGTCGCTTGGGCGGTGGGCGCGCAGGGTCCCAGCACGGTGGTCTCCACGGGCTGCACGTCCGGCATCGACTCGGTCGGCCACGCCGTCGAGCTGCTCCGCGAGGGCTCGGCCGACGTCATGATCACGGGTTCGTCCGACGCGCCGATCTCGCCGATCACGATGGCGTGTTTCGACGCGATCAAGGCGACGACGCCCAGGGACGACGACCCCGAGCGGGCCTCGCGCCCCTTCGACGGGACCCGCAACGGGTTCGTCCTCGGTGAGGGGGCCGCCGTGTTCGTCCTGGAGGAGCTGGAGAGCGCCCGGCGGCGCGGCGCGCACATCTACGCCGAGATCGCCGGGTACGCGACGCGCTCGAACGCGTACCACATGACGGGTCTGCGGCCGGACGGCGCGGAGATGGCCGAGGCCATCACGACCGCGCTGGCCGAGGCGAGGATGAACCCGACCGCGATCGACTACGTCAACGCGCACGGCTCGGGCACCAAGCAGAACGACCGCCACGAGACCGAGGCGTTCAAGCGCAGTCTGGGCGACCACGCCTACCGGACCCCGGTCAGCTCGATCAAGTCGATGGTCGGGCACTCGCTCGGCGCGATCGGTTCCATCGAGATCGCCGCGTCCGCGCTGGCGATGGAGAACCACGTCGTGCCGCCCACGGCCAACCTGACCACCCCCGACCCCAAGTGCGACCTCGACTACGTGCCGCTGGTCGCCCGGGAGCAGCTCACCGACGCGGTGCTCACGGTCGGCAGCGGCTTCGGGGGATTCCAGAGCGCCATGGTGCTGGCGCGTCCCGAGAGGAGCGTGGCATGACCACCACGGTGGTAGTGACCGGTCTGGGCATCGCCGCCCCCAACGGACTGGGCACGCAGGACTACTGGGCCGCGACCCGGACCGGCAAGAACGGCATCGGACGGGTAACCCGCTTCGACCCGTCGTCCTACCCGTCGACCCTGGCGGGCGAGGTGCCGGGCTTCGTCGCCGAGGACGTGCTGCCGAGCCGGCTGCTGCCGCAGACCGACCACATGACGCGGATGGCGCTGGTCGCCGCCGACTGGGCGCTCGCCGACGCGGGGATCGACCCGGCGCAGCTGCCGCAGTACGACATGGGCGTCGTCACGGCCAGTTCCTCGGGCGGCTTCGAGTTCGGCCAGGGCGAGCTGGAGAAGCTGTGGAGCCAGGGCAGCCAGTACGTCTCCGCGTACCAGTCCTTCGCCTGGTTCTACGCCGTCAACAGCGGTCAGATCTCCATCCGCAACGGGCTGAAGGGTCCCAGCGGCGTCATCGTCAGCGACGAGGCCGGCGGGCTCGACGCGGTGGCGCACGGCCGGCGGCTCATCCGCAAGGGCACCCCGATGATCGTCTCCGGGGGTGTCGACGCGTCGCTCTGTCCCTGGGGCTGGGTGGCGCAGATGGCCGGCGGCCGGCTGAGCACCAGCGACGAACCGACCCGCGCCTATCTTCCCTTCGACGCCGACGCGTCCGGCCATGTGCCGGGCGAGGGCGGCGCCATCCTGATCATGGAGTCGGCCGAGTCGGCGTGCGCGCGCGGCGCCCGGATCTACGGCGAGATCGCGGGGTACGGCTCCACGTTCGACCCACGGCCGGGCAGCGGCCGCGAGCCCGGTCTGCGCAAGGCGATCGAACTCGCCCTCGCCGACGCGGACGCGGCACCCGGGGACGTCGACGTGGTCTTCGCGGACGCGGCCGGCGTGCCGGAGCTGGACCGGATCGAGGCCGAGGCGATCTCGGCGGTCTTCGGTGTCCGGGGCGTCCCGGTCACCGCGCCGAAGACGATGACGGGCCGGCTGTACTCCGGCGCGGCTCCGCTCGACATCGCCACCGCACTGCTCGCCGTGGAGGAGGGACTGATCCCCCCGACGGTGCACGTCGACCCGGACGAGGAGTACGGACTCGACCTGGTCCTCACCCAGTCGCGGCCCGCCCAGGTGCGTACCGCGCTGGTCGTGGCCCGTGGCTACGGCGGCTTCAACTCGGCCGTCGTCGTCCGGGCCGTCGACTGACCGGACATCCCGTCTCCCGACGGGTCCGTCTCCCGACGGGTCCGTCTCCCGGAAGATCCACCGCCCGGAAGATCCACCGTCCGACCGATCCATCTCGACCTGGGAAGGAACCCACGTGTCCACTTCGGAATTCACCCTGGACGACCTGCGCCGCATCCTGCTGGAGGGCGCGGGCGTCGACGAGGGCGTCGACCTCGACGGCGACATCCTCGACGAGCCGTTCGAAGTCCTCGGCTACGAGTCGCTGGCCCTGCTGGAGACGGGCAGCCGCATCGAGCGCGAGTACGGGATCGTCCTCGACGAGGACCTGCTGACCGACGCCGACACCCCGCGCGCCCTCATCGAGGCCGTGAACCACCAGTTCGGCGCCGACGAGCCCGCCGCCGCCTGACCCCGACGGCTTTCCCGGGCCGGGCGAAACCTTTCACCGCATCCGAGCGGTGCCTCTCGTCCGGCCTGGGCCCACCGCAGACCGCACGCCACAGGGAGAGGAAACACATGTCAACGCTGGAGAAGCGGGTCGCTCTCATCACCGGGGCCACCAGCGGCATAGGTCTCGCGTCCGCCCGCGCGCTGGCCGCCGCCGGCCACCGGGTGTTCATCGGCGCGCGCAACGCCGACAACGTCGCCGAGACGGTCAAGACACTCCAGGACGAGGGTGCCGAGGCGGACGGCGGTGTCCTCGACGTCCGCGACCCGGCCTCGGCCGCCGCCTTCGTACAGGCCGCCGTCGACCGGTTCGGCACCGTCGACGTCCTGGTCAACAACGCGGGCCGGTCCGGCGGCGGTGTCACGGCCGACATCGAGGACGAGCTGTGGACCGATGTCATCGACACCAACCTGAACAGCGTCTTCCGGCTGACCCGGGAGGTGCTCAACAGGGGCGGCATGCGCCACAGCAGCCGTGGCCGGATCATCAACATCGCCTCCACGGCGGGCAAGCAGGGCGTGGTCCTGGGCGCCCCCTACTCCGCGTCCAAGCACGGCGTGGTCGGTTTCACCAAGGCCCTCGGCAACGAGCTGGCCCCCACCGGCATCACCGTGAACGCCGTCTGCCCCGGCTACGTCGAGACGCCGATGGCCCAGCGCGTGCGCGCCGGGTACGCGGCCGCCTACGACACCTCCGAGGACGCCATCCTCGAGAAGTTCCAGGCCAAGATCCCGCTCGGCCGCTACTCCACCCCCGAGGAAGTGGCCGGCATGGTCGCCTACCTCGCCTCCGACACGGCCGCCTCGGTCACCGCGCAGGCCATCAACGTCTGCGGCGGACTCGGCAATTTCTGAGCGGCCCGCCACCTGCGACCCCGTCACACCCACCCCGCCGGCTCCCCCACCGGCAGCCCGGACCCAGCCATGGAGAAGAAAGCGTCATGACGACCCGTGAGGTAGAGCACGAGATCACGATCGCCGCGCCCGCACCGGCCGTGTACCGGCTGCTGGCGGAGGTCACCAACTGGCCGCGGATCTTCCCGCCCACCATCCACGTCGACCAGGTCGAGCGGAACGGCTCCGAGGAGCGGATACGGATCTGGGCCACCGCCAACGGCGAGGCGAAGAACTGGACGTCGTACCGCGACCTGGACCCCGTGGGCCTGCGGATCACCTTCCGCCAGGAGATACCCGCCCCGCCGGTCGCGGCGATGGGCGGGACCTGGATCATCGAGCCGCTGGGGGAGAACGCCTCCCGGGTGCGGCTGTTGCACGACTACCGCGCGATCGACGACGACCCGCACGACCTGCTCTGGATCGACCAGGCCGTCGACCGGAACAGCCGCTCCGAGCTGGCCGCGCTGAAGGAGAACGTCGAGTTCGCGCACGCGGCGGAGGAGGTCACGTTCTCCTTCGAGGACACCGTCCTGGTCGACGGTTCGGCGAAGGACGTCTACGCCTTCATCAACGAGGCCCATCTGTGGTCCGAGCGACTGCCCCACGTCGCCACCGTCCGCCTGGAGGAGACCACCCCCGGCCTGCAGACCCTGGAGATGGACACCCGCGCCAAAGACGGCTCCGTCCACACCACCAAGTCCTACCGCGTGACCTTCCCCCACCACCGCATCACCTACAAACAGGTCACCCTCCCCGCACTGATGACCCTCCACACCGGCCACTGGACCTTCACCGACACCGACGAAGGCGTCACCGCCACCTCCCAGCACACCGTCACCCTCAACACCGACAACATCCACACCGTCCTCGGCCCCCGAGCCACCGTCACCGACGCCCGCCAATACGTCCACACCGCCCTGTCCACCAACAGCCGCGCCACCCTCACCCACGCCAAGGCCTACGCGGAGAGCAGGCGTTGACGATGACGACGGTCCATCAGGACACCGACACGGCCACCCTGGACACCGACGTCCTCGTGGTCGGAGCGGGCCCCGCCGGTCTGATGCTCGCCACCGAGCTGAGGCTGGGCGGCGCCGAGGTGGTCGTCGTCGACCAGCGCCCCGGCCCGACCACCGAGTCGCGGGCCTCCACGCTGCACGCCCGCACCATGGAGATCCTCGACTCGCGCGGGCTGCTGGACGAACTCGGTACGCCGCCGTGCGAGCCGCGCGGCCACTTCGGCGGCGTGCCGCTCGACCTGACGCTGCCCGGCCCGTACCCGGGGCAGTGGAAGGTGCCCCAGACCCGCACCGAGGAGCTGCTGCAGCGCCGGGCGGCCGACCTCGGCGCGGATCTGTGGCGCCGGCACCAACTGCTGTCCCTGACCGTGGAGGACGGAGCGGCCGGCGCGGCCGAGGGTGTGGAGGCCGAGACCATCGGCCCCTACGGACCGGTCCGTATCCGGGCCCGCTATCTGGTCGGTTGCGACGGCGAGGACAGCACCGTGCGGCGGCTGGTGCGGGCCCCCTTCCCCGGGCGGGACGCCGGACGCGAACTGCTGCGGGCGGACGTCTCGGGCATCAGCGTCGCCGACCGGCGCTTCCAGCGTCTTCGGCACGGATTCGCCATCGCCGCCACCCGGGACGGGGTGACCCGGGTGATGGTCCACGAGTTCGGCCGGCCCGTCGCCGAACGCGGCGGCGGTGAACCGGACTTCACCGAGGTCACCGACGTGTGGAAACGCGTCACCGGCGAAGACATCAGCCACGGCACCCCGCTGTGGGTCAACGCCTTCGGTGACGCCAACCGGCAGCTCGCGCGCTACCGGCACGGCCGTGTCCTGTTCGCCGGGGACGCGGCGCACCGGCAGATGCCGAGCGGTGGGCAGGCACTCAACCTGGGCGTCCAGGACGCCTTCAACCTCGGCTGGAAGCTCGCCGCGGTGGTACGGGGCCGTGCCCCCGAGGAACTCCTCGACACCTATGACACCGAGCGCCACACCGTGGGCCGTCAGGTCCTCGCCAACATCCGGGCCCAGGTCGAGCTGCTGCTCGGCGGCCCGGAGGTCGAACCGGCCCGCGCCCTGCTCACCGAACTCCTCGCCGTGGACGACGTACGCCGGCACCTGGCCGGGATGATCAGCGGCCTCGGCATCAGGTACGACGTCGGAGGCGTCGCGGACCACGCGCGCCACGGGGACGACGCGGGCGCCGGGGGAGCGGCGGGGGGTCGTGATCCCGGGGCCGGCACCGGCCCCGGTGCCGGCGCGGCATCCGGGATCGACGACTGCGGTGACACGGCCGCCGGGCATCCGCTGCTCGGGCGGCGGCTGCCGGACGCGTGGCTGGAGCCCGCGGGGGACGGCACGCGGCGCCGTACGACCGAACTGTTGCGCACCGGCCGCGGGCTGCTGCTGTCCCTGGACAGGAACGGGAACGGCGCTGGGGCCGGGGCGCTGCGCACGGTGGCGGAGCCCTGGTCGGACCGGGTCGTCCTCGTGGCCGGCCCTCCCGAGGCGGGAGGTCCGCTCCCCGCGGGCCAGGCCCTCCTCGTACGCCCCGACGGGTACGTGGCCTGGGCCGGTCCGCGTCCCGACGGCCTGTCCGAGGCGCTGACCCGCTGGTTCGGCTTCCCGGCCGACGCCGGCTGAGCGAGACCGTACGAACGCACGCGGACCCCGGCGAGCTCCACCGGCGCGCACCCGCACCCGCACCCGAGGAACCGCACGCACGCCACCCATCGATGCGAAGCGCGCCGACGCGCGCGAGGAAAGGACACCCATGGACGCGCAGAGGGACGCTGACGTCATCGTGGTCGGCGCCGGCCCGGCCGGGCTGATGCTGGCCGGGGAGCTGCGGCTGGGCGGGGTGAGCGTCATCGTCGCCGAGCGGCTGGAGCACCCCACCGGACAGTCGCGCGGGCTCGGGTTCACCGCCCGTGCGATGGAGTCGTTCGACCAGCGGGGCCTGGTCCCGCGCTTCGGCGGCCTGGAGAAGAGCCCGATGGGCCACTTCGGCGGCGTGCAGTTCGACTACACCGTCCTGGAGGACGCCCACTTCGGGGCCCGAGGCGTCCCGCAGTCCCGGACGGAGGAGGTGCTGGAGGAATGGGCCCGCGACCTGGGCGCGGACATCCGGCGGGGCTGGGAGTTCCGGGCGCTGGAGCAGGACGGGGACGGGGTCACCGTCACGCTGGCCACGTCCGCCGGTCAGCGCGTGCTGCGCGCCGCCTACCTGGTGGGTGCCGACGGCGGACACAGCCCGGTGCGCAGGGCCGCGGGTTTCGACTTCCCCGGCACCCCCGCCACCAGGGGCATGTACCTCGCCGACGTGGTGGGCTGCCGGGTCGGGCCCCGCCTCCTGGGCGAGCGGCTGCCCGGCGGCATGGTGATGGCCGCGCCGCTGAAGGAGGGCGTGGACCGGATCATCGTCTGTGAGCACGGCACCCCGCCCGCCGACCGCAGCGAGACCCCGGAGTTCTCCGAAGTGGCCGCGGCCTGGCTGCGGTTGACGGGGGAGGACATCTCCGGCGGGGGCGCCGACTGGGTCAGCTCGTTCACGGACGCCACCCGGCAGGTCACCGAGTACCGGCGCGGCCGGGTGCTGCTCGTGGGCGACGCCGCGCACATCCATCTCCCGGCGGGCGGCCAGGGCCTGAGCACCGGGGTCCAGGACGCGGTGAACCTCGGCTGGAAACTGGCCGCGACCGTGCGGGGCACGGCACCCCAGGACCTGCTGGACACCTACCACGGCGAACGCCACGCGGTCGGCGCCCGGCTGCTGATGAACACCCGAGCGCAGGGCACGGTCTTCCTCGGCGGCCCCGAGTCCCAGCCGCTGCGCGACCTGTTCGCCGAACTCATCGGCCACGACAGCGTCAAGCGTCATCTGGCCGGTGTGGTCAGCCATCTCGACGTCCACTACGACCTCGGCGACGGCGGACATCCGCTGATCGGCCGGCGGCTGCCGCCGCGCGCGCTGGACACCGCCGCGGGCGAGGTCCGTACGCCCGAACTGCTGCACCCGGCCCAGGGCCTTCTGCTCGACTTCGCCGACGACTCCGTGGCACGGGGGGCCGCGGCCCGCTGGAAGGACCGCGTCACCGTCGTCACCGGTACCCCGCGGGACCCTGACGCCTTCGGCGGGGCCACCGCGCTGCTGGTCCGCCCCGACGGCTACGTCGCCTGGGCGGACACCGGAACGGCGGAGCTGTCCGCCGCGCTGCACCGCTGGTTCGGCGCGCCGGAGGGCGGCTGAGATCCGGCGCCCACGCCGACGGCAGCCGCGTCCCGGTGACCACGAGAGCCCGCACACCAGAGCACGACCACGAGAGGAAGTAACCCAGTGAGCGTTCCCACGGCCGAGACCATCCCCTCGTCCGTATCCGGCCTGCCCGTATCCGGCCTGCCCGTATCCGGCCTGCCCGTATCCGGCTCGTCCGTGCCGGGCTCGGCCATGTCGCCGGGCGTCCGTCCCGTGGCCCTGCAGGCCGGTGAGGTCACGCTCTCCGCGTTGATCGCCCAGCCGGCCGGCCCGCCGCGGGCCACCGTCGTCGCGGTGCACGGCGGAGGGATGAGCGCGGCCTATTTCGACGGGCAGGCCCACCCCGACGTCTCACTGCTCGCCCTCGGCGCCCGGCTCGGCTACACCATGGTCGCCGTCGACCGGCCCGGCTACGGGCTGTCCGCCGCGGACGCCCCGGGCGGGCAGACCCTGGCCGAGCAGGCCGGTGCGCTGCACGCGGCGCTCCGGCATCTGGCCGGGCGCGCCGAGACGGGCGCCGGGGTGTTCCTGCTCGCGCACTCCTTCGGCGGCAAGCTGGCGCTGACGTACGCGGCCTGTCAGGCCGGCGACCCGGATCCGGCCGTACCGCCGCTGCTCGGACTCGACATCTCCGGACTCGGCCGCGACTACGCGGTCGACCCGGGCAACGGGCCCGACCCGCACCGGCACCGGAACTGGAAACGGAACTGGGGCGCCCTGCGCTTCTATCCGCCGAACACCTTCCGCGCGGCGGAGGCCATGGTCGCGCCCATGCCCCCGCGCGAGCGGGCCGAGGCCGTGCAGTGGCCGCGCCGGTTCCCGGTCGCGGCTGCCGCGGTGCGGGTCCCGGTGCGGCTGACCTTCGCCGAGCAGGAACTGTGGTGGCACCACGACGAGGACACGGTCGCCGACCTCACCGCGCACTTCGCCTCGGCACCGTCCGCCTCCGTCGACCGCCAGCCCGGCGCGGGTCACAACATCAGCCTGGGCTGGGCGGCCCGTACGTACCACCTGCGCGCGTTCGCGTTCTTCGAGCAGTGTCTCGCGCGCCGGACCGCGGGCCCGTCCGGCACCCTCTGACGGCGGCCGCACCTCGCGGCCGCGCGGCCGTCCGGACCGTCACCGGGGCTCCGCGCTCGCCCTCGGACTCCTCGAGAGCGCGGCCGACCGGTCGCCCACCTGGGGGTGGGCGGCCGTCCTGCTGTTCCTGACCCGCTTCGCCACCCTCTGCTTCGTCCGGGCCGCCGACCACCGCGGCCGGGTGAGGGCGCTCGACACGCTCGTCCTGCAAGGACTCACCCGCTCGGTGCTCTCCTCGTGGGCCGGCTCACCGTCCGGCACGGTGCGCGCTCCGGCCTCCCCGTGGGAGGGACCGCCTCGTCGACGGCGGCGCTCACGGTGCTGCTCGCGGGGCGGACACGCCGTCTCCTGAACAGCCACCGGTCACGTCCGGCACTGGGCCGGGCCCGGCCCCCACCACGAAAGGCAGCCCCATGAGCGAAGAGAACCCGTGCAGTTGGCTAGACCGGCTTCCCGACCCGGTCGCCCTGCGCGCCATGACCCCCGACGAGCGGGCCGGTGCCATCGGCCACTGCCTCCGGCTCGAACTGCACGACCTGCTCGCGGTCCCGCCGGGCCACCGGCTCTCGCCCGCCCTGTCGCTGCGGGGTCAGGGGCTCGACCCGCTCGACGCCCTGCACCTGGGGCGCCGGATCCGGCGGGCCCTCGACGCCGAGGTGCCCGCCGAGGTGCTCCGGGAGAGCACCGTCGGTGAACTGACCGCGCTGCTCGCCCGCTGACGTGCCCGTATCCAGTCCTTCTCAGACCTCTCAATACATGTGAAGGGGAGATCCCCAGATGGAGCCCGCGATACCCATGGAACTCGACGGCCGACTGATGGAGCTGGCCGAACGCAAGGACACCGCACGTGCCGGACAGGACCCGAAGGCCACCGAACGCCAGCACGCCAAGGGCAAGCTGACCGCGCACGAACGCATCGAGCTGCTGCTGGACAAGGGCAGCTTCCAGGAGGTCGAACCGCTGCGCCGGCACCGGGCCACGGGCTTCGGCCTGGAGGCCAAGAAGCCCTACGGCGACGGTGTGATCACCGGCTGGGGCACGGTGGAGGGCCGTACCGTCTTCGTCTACGCGCACGACTTCCGCGTCTTCGGCGGCGCGCTCGGTGAGGCCCACGCCTGCAAGATCCACAAAATCATGGACATGGCCATCGCCGCAGGTGCGCCCCTGGTGTCGCTCAACGACGGCGCGGGCGCCCGGATCCAGGAAGGTGTCTCCGCGCTGGCCGGCTACGGCGGCATCTTCCAGCGCAACACCCGGGCGAGCGGGGTGATCCCGCAGATCAGCGTCATGCTGGGCCCGTGCGCGGGCGGCGCGGCCTACTCGCCCGCCCTGACCGACTTCGTCTTCGCCGTCCGGGACATCTCGCAGATGTTCATCACCGGGCCGGACGTGGTCCGCGCGGTCACCGGGGAGGAGATCAGCCAGAACGGGCTCGGCGGCGCCGACGTCCACGGCGAGGTCTCCGGGGTGGCGCACTTCGTGCACGACGACGAGGAGAGCTGCCTCGCCGAGGTGCGCTATCTGTTGTCGCTCCTGCCGTCCAACAACCGTGAACTGCCGCCCCGTCACGTCAGCGGCGACCCGGGCGACCGGTCGGGGGACGCGCTGCTCGACCTGGTGCCGCACGACGGGAACCGTTCGTACGACATGCGGGCGGTCGTCGAGGAGCTCGTCGACGACGGCGATTTCGTGGAGGTGCACGCTGGCTGGGCGACGAACATCGTCTGCGCGTTGGCCCGTGTCGACGGCCACACCGTGGGGATCGTCGCCAACCAGCCGGCGGCCATGGCGGGGGTGCTGGACATCAAGGCGAGCGAGAAGGCGGCACGGTTCGTCCAGTTCTGCGACTCCTTCAACATCCCGCTGGTCACGCTGGTCGACGTGCCCGGGTTCCTGCCGGGCGTGGACCAGGAGCACGAAGGCATCATCCGGCGCGGCGCGAAGCTCCTGTACGCGTACTGCAACGCGACCGTGCCGCGGGTCTCCGTGGTGCTGCGCAAGGCGTACGGCGGCGCGTACATCGTGATGGACTCCCGGTCCATCGGAGCCGACATCGCGCTGGCCTGGCCGACGAACGAGATCGCGGTGATGGGTGCGGAGGGCGCCGCCAACGTCGTCTTCCGCAGGGAGATCGCGGCCGCGGACGACTCCGACGCGATGCGTAGAGAGAAAATCGACCAATACAAGAGGGAGTTGGTCCACCCTTACTACGCCGCCGAGCGTGGGCTGGTCGATGACGTCATCGATCCGCGCGAGACCCGGGCGGTCCTGGCCCGTTCGCTGTCGATGCTCGTCGCCAAGCACGCCGAACTGCCCCGCCGCAAGCACGGCAACCCGCCTCAGTGAGCGGCCCCGAAGAGTGAGTGAGGGAGGATCCATGACCGCACAGCACCCTGACACCGACCCCGTGGCCGGTCCGCTTTTCCGGATCGAGCGTGGTTGCCCTTCGCCGGAGGAACTGGCCGCGCTGACCGCCGTGCTCATGGCGGTGACCGCCGGCCCCGGCGTCGTACCGGACGATCTCGCCCGCAGGCACCAGGTCGTCGCCCTGTGGCGGCGGCCCGAGAGGATCACCGGCTTCGACGGTCCGCGCACCTGGCGAGCGGCGGCCTGAGCGGAGCGCACGGGGGTGGAGCACGACGAAGGGCCGGAGAGTTCCCAGGAACTCTCCGGCCCTTCGACCGTGGGCTGTGCGGGGCCGGGGAATCCGCGGCCCGGTCGTGGCCGGTCGTGGAGGTCCGTTCCCCGCGGGGCGCGCTCTCAGCGCTCGAGGTCCCCGTGCTCGGCGGGGTCCCGGAGCATGGAACGCAGCCCCGGTTGCATCCGCACAAGGCGTGCGACCGCGTCCGGGGCGTACAGATACGCGGTGGGCACCGCGCGAACGGCGACGGGCCGGTCCCCCGCGCCGGCCAGGGCCACCGCGGCGATATGGGTGGAACACAGTGGAAGGTTGCCCACCACCCAGCCCGTCGGCCGCTCGGCGAGTCCGGCCTCGCCGAGGTAGTCGAGGTCGGCGCCTCGCGTCAGCCCGGTGCCCAGGCCCTTGAGATACGCCTCCTTCCGTGTCCACAGCCGCCCGAAGGCCATGGTCCGCTCGTGTTCGGGCAGCTTCCCGAGCTCCTCCCGTTCGGAGGGGTGCAGCGCCGGCAGACACACATCGACGGTCTCGGCCGACGGCAGCCGCTGCACGTCGGCGCCCACCCGTGTCTCGGCCACCACCACGATCGCCAGACCGTGGCTGTGCGAGAGCGAGAACTGGGGGGCGCCGCCGGGCACCCCGAGCACCGCAGGCCGGCCGTGCCGTTCACCGTTGCCCTTGTGCCGTTCGCCGGCGAGGTGGAGCCGGCTCGGTTCGATACCGGTGTATCCGGCCAGGACCCGGCGCAGTCCCACATGCGCCGCGGCGTACATCTGGCGGTCGTCGGGCCGGCGGTAGGAGTCGGCCCTCCCTCGCTCGTACGCGTCGAGCTCGTCGTACGGGACATCACGCGGTGAGTCGGGCGGTGGCAGCAGCCACACGTCCAGCTCCCCCCGCGCCACGGCGAGCCGGCGCACGGCCGGGGTCAACGCCTGCTCTCCGCGTGGGCTTTGGCGTGGGTGAGGGTGGCGCGGCTGTTGGTGGAGAGGGCGGTGTGGACGTAGGTGCGGGCGTCGGTGAGGGTGGCGTCGGGTCCGAGGACGGTGGTGATGTTGTCGGTGTTGAGGGTGACGGTGTGCTGGGAGGTGGCGGTGACGCCTTCGTCGGTGTCGGTGAAGGTCCAGTGGCCGGTGTGGAGGGTCATGAGTGCGGGGAGGGTGACCTGTTTGTAGGTGATGCGGTGGTGGGGGAAGGTCACGCGGTAGGACTTGGTGGTGTGGACGGAGCCGTCTTTGGCGCGGGTGTCCATCTCCAGGGTCTGCAGGCCGGGGGTGGTCTCCTCCAGGCGGACGGTGGCGACGTGGGGCAGTCGCTCGGACCACAGATGGGCCTCGTTGATGAAGGCGTAGACGTCCTTCGCCGAACCGTCGACCAGGACGGTGTCCTCGAAGGAGAACGTCAGTCCGGCATCGGCGACATCACGCTCGGCGTTCTCCTTCAGCGCCGCGAGCTGTGCGCGGGCGCCGCGGTCGACCTCGGCGCCGATCCTGTCCAGTGCCTCGGGGGTGTCGCCCTCGGCCCGGAACTCGTGCAGCAGCCGCACCCGGGAGGCGTTCTCCCCCAGCGGCTCGACGAGCCAGGCCCCACCGATCCCGGCGACATGCGCCTCGGTGACCAGGTGCTGGAAGTTGACCCGCAGCGCGGCGGGTTCGACGATCCGGCGCAGCGGGCGGCTGTACGGCCCGCCCTCCGCGGACGGCGCGGTTTCCCAGATCCGCAGCCGTTCCTCGCCCTCGGGGGCCTCCTCGTGCTCGACGTGGACGACCGAGGGGAAGATCCGGGGCCAGTTCCCCACCTCGGCGATCAACCGGTGGACCGTGTCCGCCGGAACCGTGACGTCGATCTCGTGCGCGACCTGGCGCATGCCCGGGTGCTCCATGCTTGCTGTCTCCTCGTCCTGGTGCGGTGCGCGCGGACGGGACGGGGCGGGCCGGGAACGATGCCGGACGGAAAAGCCGCTGCCGGGCGGGGGAGTTCCCGGCAGCGGCCGGCCAGTGGGGTCGGGAACGCGCCCATGTGTCCGCGTCCGTGCGCGATCTTGGTGGACGTCCTTCCGCCGTACGGCACGGAAGGACGTTGTTTCACGTGAAACCGGCGGCCGGCTCCTGCCGTGCGGTGACGCGTCAGGACCAGGCGACGGGCCGGCCGCCGCCCGCCCGGCCCGCCGCCGGGTGGTTCACTCGCCCGCGGCGCGGGTGTGCACGACCCGGTAGGTGTTCTCGTCCTGCCAGGTCTGCAGGGCGGCGACGCGGGCGTCGACCTTCTGACGCTCCGGTGAGCGCTCCCCCTGCGGCACGGAACGGAAGGCGTCGTACGCCTCCTTGCTGTCCCACTGGGAGTAGACGACGACGAACTTGCCGTCGATACCGCGGGCACGCAGGCCGCGCAGAACCGTGTGGGTGCGGTAACCGGGGACGTCGGCCAGCCAGGTCTGGGACTCGCCCAGAGCGTCGATCAGGTCTTCCTGGTCGGCCGGCAGCACACCGAACAGCTCGATGGACGTGTAGTCGTCACGGTCCGGGGAGATCTCCGTGACGCCGCCCAGCTCCGGCTTCTGCTGGGTGAAGGCGATCTCGTTCTGGAGCAGACGGATCGACGTGGTGATCTCGCCGAAGAGCGGCAGGGTGCGGTGCTTGAACTCCTCGCCCGCGTACCGGCTCTCCAGGTCCTCGGTGCTGCGCCACTGGATGAAGTTGGCCGTTCCCGGCTTGTCCTGTCCGGCGTGCACCGTGCTGGACATCCAGCCCTCATAGGCCGCCGTGTCGACGATCTGGCGCATCGCGGCGAGCAGCTTGACCTGCTTCTCGGCGGCGTCGGTCGAGAACAGGTTGAGAACGGTCAGGTGCTGACCATCGGCTGCGATCTTCGGCATTCTCTCGTCTCTTCCGTTCGAGGAAAGGTGAGTTGCGAATGGAGGTACGAATGCAGCATGACAAGCGGATCTGTCCATGTGAAAGGCTCCGCGGTTCAGGAATGACGGCTCATTTGTCAATTGTTCGAGGGGGGTGTCAGATCTTTCCCCACTTCGTCAGAGCTGTGAAAAACGGCCTTGGTCGCCGATTGGCGCGGGCGCCATGCTCGGGTAATGCAGCCAGGCCCGGAAGAATCAGAGATATCCACTCTCCTGGACCGGTACCTCATCGGTCTCGACGACGACGAACTCGACGACGCGTGGGCGCGGGGGCTCTTCACGAAGGACGCCCTGGTCGAGTTCCCCATGAGCCGGCACGAGGGTCTCGAAGGACTCGCCGGCTACCACCGTGACGCGCTGACGGCCTTCGCCGCCACCCAGCACCTGGGCTCACCCGCGGCCGTCGCCCTCGACGGCGAGCGGGCCACGCTGCGCGCCAACCTCGTCTCGACGCATGTCCACCACCCGGGTGCGGCGGACGAGCCCCTGTTCCAGGTCGGCACCCTCGCCACCGGTGAGGCCCGCCGCGCCGCCGAGGGCTGGCGGCTCTCGTCCCTGACCTTCCGCGTGCTGTGGAGCCGCGGGACCCCGCCCCGATCCCAGGAGCCCCGATGACGACTCTGGCGGCGGCCAGCGCCCAGGACATGAAGCTCGCGATCATGCTCGCCGACATCGGGGTGGTGCTCGTGGCGGGTGCCGCGCTCGGCCGGCTGGCGCAGAAGCTGCGCCAGCCGGTGGTGGTCGGTGAGATCACCGCGGGCATCCTGCTCGGGCCCAGCGTCCTCGGTCTGCTGCCGGGGAACCTGACCGAGCGTCTCTTCCCCGTCGACGTGCGGCCCTTGCTGTCCGCGGTCTCCCAGGTCGGCCTGATCCTGTTCATGTTCGTGGTCGGCTGGGAGTTCGAGAAGCGGCTGATCCGGCCGCACGCCCGGCTCGCCGCGGGCGTCTCGCTGTCGTCGATCGCGACGGCTTTCGGCCTGGGGGTGGCGCTCGCCCCGTTCCTGTACGACGAGCACGCCACCGTGGCCGGGCACCACATCTCCTTCGTCGCGTTCGCCACCTTCATCGGCACCGCGATGTCGGTGACGGCCTTCCCGGTGCTGGCGCGCATCCTCACCGAGAACAAGCTCCTGGACACCCGGGCCGGCTCCCTCTCGCTGGCCAGCGCCGCCATCGACGACCTGCTCGCCTGGTGCCTGCTGGCGTACGTCTCCGCCCTGGTCACGGCGGACGGCAACTACGCCGACCTCGCCCGCATCGGGCTCTGCAGCGCCGCCTATGTCGCGGGGATGCTGCTCGTCGTACGGCCGCTGGTGGCCCGTCTGGTCTGGCGCTGGGCCGCCACCGAGCGCTGGTCCGCGTTGCTCGCGGTGCTCTGCGCGGGCGCCCTGACCTCGGCCTGGCTGACCACCTGGATCGGTATCCACGCCATCTTCGGGGCCTTCCTGTTCGGGTTCGTGATGCCCCGTGAGCCCGCGATGGTCCTGGCCGAGCATCTGCGCAAGCCCATGGACCACGTCAGCGTCGTGCTGCTCCCGGTCTTCTTCATCGTCACCGGGCTCGGCGTGGACCTCGGCGCGCTCACCTCCGGCGACGTCGTCGCGCTCGTCGCGATCATCGTGGTGGCCTGCGCAGGCAAGCTGGTCGGCGCGATCCTTCCGGCGCGGCTGGCCGGGTTCTCCTGGCGGGAGGCGAAGGACCTGGGGCTGCTCATGAACACCCGGGGTCTGACCGAACTCATCATCCTCAACGCCGCGGTGAGCCTGGGCGTGCTCGACGGACGCATGTTCACCATGCTCGTGATCATGGCCCTCGTCACGACGGCGATGGCGGGACCGCTGCTGTCCCGGCGCCGTCCGGTGGCGGCCGACGTGTCCGAGGCACCGGAAGCGTCGAAGGCGTCCGGGGCATCCAGGGCGCCAGGGGAGCCGACCCCCTACGGCCCGGAGGCCGCCGGGGACTTCATCCGCCCACGCGGCTGAATCCCGCGCACCCGGTCCGGAGCGCGCGCGTACCTCCGCAACCCGCAACCCGCAACCCGCAACCCGCAACCCGCAACCCGCAACCCGTATCCGAGAACGAGAGGGCTGTCGTGATACCCGTTTCGCAAGCCATCCCCGAGCAGCTCGGTCCGGTCGACGGCCGTGCGCTGCGCACCGTGTGCGGGCACTTCGCCACCGGTGTCACGGTGATCACCTCGGGCAGCGGCGAGAACGCCGCGGGCGCCACGGTGAACTCCTTCACCTCGGTCTCCCTGGAGCCGGCGCTGGTGCTCATCTGCCTGCACCACAACTCCCGGCTGCTGCCGGTGGTCCAGGAGTCCGGCGGCTTCGTCGTGAACTTCCTGACGCAGCGGCAGGAACCGGTGGCCTGGGCGTTCGCCGGCCGACGGACCGCCCGGATCGAGGAGGTGCCGCACCACGGGTCGGTCCACGATCTGCCGGTGCTCAGCGAGGCGCTGGCACACCTGGAGTGCCGGCTGGCCGCCGAGTACGACGGCGGCGACCACACCATCCTGCTCGGCGAGGTCGTCTCTCTGGGCGCGCCCGCCGGGGAGGAGGACCCGCTGATCTTCTTCCAGGGCGCCATGCGGGAGCTCGGCGACGACCGGGTCCTGCCCGGCCGGTGACCCGGTGGCGAAGGCGGGCGGTGCGGCGGCGGGCGGACCGGGCTCAGGGGCGACGGGCCGCGGCCTGCTCCTCCGCCGAGTCGAAGTCCTGACGGGCCTGCTCCACCAGTGGCAGGTGCACCGTCGACCAGTCCGTGAGCGAGGCGAACAGCGGCGCCAGGGTCCGTCCCAGGTCGCTGATCTGGTACTCCACCCGGGGCGGCACCTCGGGGAAGTACGTGCGGATCACCAGCCCGTCGCGCTCCAGCTGACGCAGCCGCTGGGTCAGCACCTTCGGCGTGATGGTGCCGATGTTGCGCTGCAGTTCCACGAAGCGCTGGGTGCCGAAGGCGTTCAGCGTCCACAGGATCGGCGTGGTCCAGCGGCTGAACACGATGTCGAGGACCGGCTCGATCAGGCAGGGCTGGCGGGAGCCGGCCGCGGCCGCGTGGGCGGCTTCGGGGCCGGCCGGGACCGGGGTGGCGTCCGCGACGGCGCTGTCCCCCACGCGCGTGGCGCCCACGGGTGTGGCGCCGCCGTTCCTGACCGCGGTGCTCTTCATACCGATCATCACCTTCCGGGAAGTCACTTTCCTCTAGGTACCTACTTTACTCAGGATGCTAGCTTCCGAGAAGCCAGCGATAACCGCACCTCCCCGCACGTCCCCGTCCCAGAATCCTCATGCTCCTAGGGAGTGACATGTCCATCCAAGAGTCCACCCACAGCCCCGCGGTGGCGGGCGACTCCGGGCCGGTGCGCCGCCCCGGACTCATCCTGGCCTTCCTCTGCCTGGCCGGCTTCATGACCTTCCTCGACGTCTCGATCGTGAACGTCGCCCTGCCGACCATCGAGGACGAACTCAACATCTCCACGACCGCGCTGCAGTACGTGGTCACCACCTACGGCATGCTCCTGGGCGGCTTCCTGCTGCTGACCGGCCGGCTCGCCGACACCCTCGGCCGCCGCCGGATGCTCCAGACCGGCCTGCTCCTGTTCGCCGGCGCCTCCCTGCTCGCCGGGGTCGCCCAGAACGCCGCGATGCTGATCGGCGCCCGCGGCGCGCAGGGTCTGGGCGCCGCGTTCATCGCCACCGCCGCGCTCAGCCTGCTGACCAACAACTTCGAGGAGGGCCCGGCCCGCAACAAGGCCCTCGGCGCCTGGGGCGCGCTCAGCGGTCTCGCCGCCGTCGCCGGCGTCACCCTCGGCGGCCTGCTCACCGACGGTCCCGGCTGGCGCTGGATCTTCTTCATCAACGTGCCGATCGGCATCATCGGCGCCCTGGTCGCCCCGATGGTCGTCGGCGAGAGCCGCTCCGCCCAACGCAGCAGGTCCTTCGACGTCGCCGGTGCCGTCACCCTCACCGGTGGCCTGGTCGCGCTGATCTTCACCCTCGGCCAGACCGTCTCCGACTCCGACGTCCCGACCGGCCGGGTCGTCGGCGGCTTCGTCCTCTCCGCGCTCCTGCTCGTCTCCTTCGTACTGATCGAGCGTCGCGCCAAGGAGCCGCTGATGCCGCTCGGTGTCTTCCGCCGCCCCTCGCTGCGCGCCGCCAACGTCATCGCCGTCCTGCTGCTCGGCACCTGCGTGACCCTGTTCTTCTTCGCCAGCCTCTTCATGCAGCAGGTCCTGGACTACTCCGCCGTCAAGACCGGCTTCGCCTACGTGCCGCTCGCGGTGCTCACCGCGGTCGGCGCCGGCATCGCCTCCCAGGTCGTCACCAAGGTCGCCGCCAAGCCCGTCCTGCTGGTCGGTCTCGCGCTCGCCGCGACCGGCATGATGCTCCTGTGGCGCACCCCGTCCGACGCCTCGTACCTGACGGACGTGCTGCCCGCCTTCGTCCTCATGGGCCTCGGGCTCGGCATGTCCTTCGTCCCGCTGCAGGTCTCGGCGTTCGCCGGGATCGAGGAGCGCGAGTCGGGTCTGGCCGCCGGCCTCATCAACACCGCCCAGGAAGTCGGCGGCGCGCTCGGCCTGGCCGTCGCGGCGACCTACGCCTTCCGCCGCGTCGACGAGCTGACGGCCAAGGCGCACGGCGTCCCGGCCCTGGTCCAGGACGCCCGTACGACCGTCTTCCACGACGCGTTCCTCGTCGGTGCCTGCTTCGCCGCGGCCGCCTTCCTGGTGACCCTGGTGCTGCTGCCGCTGACCAAGTCCTCTGAGCAGTCCTCGGCCGTGCCCGCGCACGCCTGACGGAAGAACGGACCCGGCCATGTCCAAGCACCTGCCCCTGTCCGCCGCGGCGGAGGAGTTCCTCGCCGAGAACGCCCTGTGCACCCTGACCACCCTGCGCCCGGACGGCACACCGCACGTGGCGCCCGTACGGTTCACCTGGGACGGTGAGGCGGGCCTGGCCCGGGTGATGACCACCGTGCACCGCCGCAAGTCCCGCAACCTGCTGGCCGCGGCCGGCGGCCGGGCCGCCGTGTGCCAGCTGGTGGGGCCCCGCTGGATCACCCTCGAGGGCCCGGCGACCGTCTCCACCGACCCGCCCCGGGTGGTGGAGGGGATGCGCCGCTACGCCAAGCGGTACTGGTCCCAGCCGCCGCAGCCGCCGGGCCTGGCGGTCATCGAGATCGCGGTGGACCGGGTGATGGGCCTGTACTGAACCCGGGGGAGCCGAGCGGACGCGAGGGTGCCGGAGGACGTTTCCGGCACCCTTTCGCGTGTCCCGCCCGTGGTCCGCGCCCGGTACCACCCGGTAGCCGCCGGGCCTCTGACGAACTTGTCAGAACTTGTCAGAGCTCTGTACCGGCGGCCATTCAGCTTCTCGGGAACCCTCGGAATACTGGAGAAAACGCCAGCGGGAGAGGGAATATGGACGCTTTCAATGCCGATGTGATCGTTGCCGGTGCAGGACCCTCGGGGCTCATGCTCGCGGGGGAACTCCGCCTCTCGGGTCTCTCGGTCATCGTGCTCGACCGGCTGGAACAGCCGATGCAGCAGTCCCGCGCCCTGGGGTTCTCGGCCCGCACGATCGAGGAATTCGGCCAGCGTGGACTTCTCGGGGAATTCGGCCCGCTGGAGACCATACCTGGTGGCCATTTCGGTGGACTTCCCATCGACTACCGCATTGTCGAGGGCGGCAATTTCGGGGTCCGCGGAGTTCCGCAGTCGCGCACCGAGGCCATCATCGCCACGTGGGCGACGCGGCTCGGCGCCGACATCCGCCGCGGCCACGAGGTCATCGGCGTGACGCAGGACGAGGACGGCGTCCGGGTCGAGGTCGCGGGGCCCGAGGGAGTGGAAACCCTGCGCGCCGCGTACGTCGTCGGCTGCGACGGAGCCCGCAGCACCGTCCGCCACCTGGCCGGGATCGATTTCCCCGGGGTCGGCGCCACCATCGAGATGAAGATGGCCGACGTCGCCGGCGTCCAGCTGCGGCTGCGCCCCACCGGCGAGGTCGGCGAGGCCGGCATGGTCGTCGTCCTGCCGCTCGGCCCGGGTGCCACCCGCGTGGTGGTCTTCGAGCGCGGCGCGGGCGTCCGTCCCACCCAGGAGCCGCCCACCTTCGAGGAGGTGGCCGCCGCCTTCCAGCGGGTCACCGGCGAGGACATCAGCGGTGCCCGGCCGCTGTGGACCAGCTACTTCACCGACGCCAGCCGGCACGCCGCCGAGTACCGCAAGGGCCGGGTCTTCCTGGCCGGCGACGCCGCCCACATCCACCTGCCGATCGGCGCCCAGGGCATCAGCGCGGGCGTCGGCGACGTGGTGAACCTGGGCTGGAAGCTCGCCGCGGCCGTCAAGGGCCACGCCCCCGCGGGCCTGCTCGACACCTACCACTCCGAGCGCCACCCGGTCGGCGCCCGCATCGTCCACAACACCCTCGTCCAGCGCACCCTCTACCTCGGCGGCCCCGAGGCCCAGCCGCTGCGCGACCTGTTCGCCGAGCTGGTCCGGATCGAGGACGTACGGCGTCACCTCGTCGGTCTGGTCACCGGCCTCGACATCACCTACGGAGCCGTCGAGGGCGGCCACCCGCTGCTCGGCCGCCGGCTGCCCGACCAGGACCTGCTGGTCGGCGACGACAAGACCACCACCTATGAGCAGTTGCACGCGGGCCGTCCGGTCCTGCTCGACCTGCACGACAGCGCCGCGCTGCGCGAGGCCGCGGCCGGCTGGGCCGACCGCGTCGACGTCGTCACCGCGACGCGGCCCGACGCCGCAGCCCCGGCCGACGACCTCCTCGTACGCCCTGACGGCTATGTCGCCTGGGTCGGCGCCGACGGCTCCGCCGAGGGACTGACCGACGCGCTCGCCCGGTGGTTCGGCGAGCCCCGCGACGCCGCCTGAACCACCCGATCCGCCGATCCCCGATCTGCCGATCCCCGATCTGCCGACCGGTCGACCGGTCGACCCGGACCCCCGTAGGACGCGCGCCACCCATCCGAATCCGTCCGTGAAACGAGAAAGAGGAGTGCGGTCTTGCCCACCAAGGCTGAGGAAGCGAAGAAGGCCGACAAGGCCGCCGAGTGGACCGAATGCGACGTAGCCATCCTGGGGTCGGGCCTCGCGGGCTCGATCATGGGAGCGATCCTGGCCCGTCAGGGCGCCGACGTGGTGCTCATCGACGCGGGGCAGCATCCCCGGTTCGCCGTCGGCGAGTCCCAGAACCCGCAGCTCGTCGAGTGGCTGCACATCCTGGCCGTGCGCTACGACGTGCCCGAGATCAAGCACATGCTGGACGTGAAGGCGGTCACCGAGCACATCGGTCCGACACACGGGCGCAAGCAGAGCTTCGGCTTCGTCACGCAGCGGCCGAACCGCGAGCCGGACCCGCGCGAGGCGACGATGTTCGTCATCCCGAAGATGCTCACCGAGGCCGTGCACCTCTTCCGCCAGGACACCGACTCGCACTATCTGAACGTCGCCGCCAAGTACGGCTGCACCCTGCGCCAGAACTGGTTCGCCACCGACCTGGACGTCGACGACGACGGCGTCACGATCACCGGCAGGAACGGTGAGGTCTTCCGCGCCAAGTACCTGATCGACGCGAGTGGCTTCCGCTCCCCGCTGGCCGAGAAGTTCGACCTGCGCGAGAACCCGCCCCGCCACAAGCACCACGCCCGCTCGCTCTTCACCCACTACGTGGGCATCAAGCCGTACGACGACGTGTGCAACTACCCGGACGCGCTCCGCCCGCCCGCCGAGTCGCCCTTCCACGGCGGCACCCTGCACCACCTCATCGAGCGCGGCTGGTTCTGGATCATCCCGTTCGACAACTACAAGGACTCCAAGAACCCGGCCTGCAGTGTCGGTCTGACCTTCGACGAGCGGTTGTACCCCAAGCCGAAGGACATGACGCCGGACCAGGAGTTCAACCACTACCTGGACATGTACCCGGCGGTGAAGCGGCAGTTCGACGGTGCCAAGCGGATCCGCGAGTGGGTCTCCACCGACCGGATCCAGTACTCCTCCAAGCGCACCATCGGCGCCCGCTGGTGCCTGATGTCGCACGCGGCCGGCTTCATAGACCCGCTGTACTCACGCGGCCTGTCCAACACCTTCGAGGTCGTCGACGCGCTCGCCTACCGGATCCTGGACGCCCTGCGCGAGAACGACTTCACCGAGGAGCGCTTCGAGTACGTCGAGCGCCTGGAGCAGGGACTCCTGGAGTACAACGACAAGATCGTCAACAGCTCGTACATCGCCTTCAGCCACTTCCGGCTGTGGAACGCGGTGTTCCGGGTCTGGGCCTGCTTCACCACCCCGGCCACCATGCGGCAGATCATGGCGCGCCAGAACTTCCAGTTCGACGGTGACGACCGGCACTTCAAGGAGATGGAGAAGGCGCCGTACACCGGCCTGTGGTGGCCGGACAGCCACGCCTTCAAGGTCCTCTTCGACATCACCGCCGAGACCTGCGAGCGGTACGAGGCCGGCGAGATCGACGGTGACAAGGCCGCGGACATCGTCTTCGAGGCGATCCGCGACTGTGAGTCGGTCAACACCCCGTTCGGCTGGAAGGGCCCCGAGGACCTCCGGTTCTTCCGGGCCACCACGCCCACGATGATGAAGTTCATGTGGTGGGCGAGCACCTCCGGCCCCAAGGAGATGCGCGACCTCGGCCGTTCGATGCTCGCCGGAGTCGTCAAGCAGGGCATGAAGGGCCGCAAGGTCTCCTGACCCCGGCCCCGGCCGACCCGTCCGGCCCCGGCCGACCCCTCCGGCGCCGCCAAGTCCCTTGCTCCGCCCCCCCGGACGCGGCGCCGGGCCCACCCTCCCCCCGTGGGCCCGGCGCCGCCCCCTCCTCTCGCGTTCTCCCCCACTGGCAACCACCGTCTCCTAGAACCCTTGGGACATCCGTGATCACTCGTAGAGCACTGATCGGCGCGGGATCCGCCGCCGTCGGCCTGGCCGTCCTGCCCACCAGCCCCGTCCTCGCGGGCTCCGGCTCCACGCCCTGGAGCACCCTCGCGGGCAAGCTCCAGGGCCGTCTGGTGCTGCCCACCGACTCCGCGTACGCCGTGGCCAAGCAACTGGAGCTCGGCCAGTTCGACGCCGTCAACCCGCGGGCCGTGGCGTACTGCGTCAGCTCCGCCGACGTCTCCGTCGCCCTGCGCTTCGCCCAGACCTACGGCCTGCCGTCCGCCGTCCGCAGCGGCGGCCACAGCTTCGCGGGCTACTCGACCACGCCCGGCCTGATCATCGACGTCTCGCGGCTGAACGCGATCACCGTGGGCAACGGCACGGTCGACATCGGCCCCGGCGCCAAGAACGTCGAGATACTCAACGCCCTCGCCCCGCACGGCCTGGTGGTCAGCGAGGGCGGCTGCCCCACCGTGTCGGCCGGCGGTTTCCTCCAGGGCGGCGGCTTCGGCTTCCTGACCCGCCCGCTGGGCATGGCCTGCGACGCGGTCACCTCGGCCGAGGTGGTCCTCGCCGACGGCCGGGTGGTCACCGCGTCGCCGACCAGTCACTCCGACCTGTTCTGGGCGATCCGCGGCGGCGGTGGCGGCAACTTCGGTGTCGTCACCCGCTTCACGGTCACCCCGCACGAGGGCGACCAGATGGCGATCAGCAACCTGATCTTCCCGTACGACCGTGCCGCCGACGTGCTGCACGGGGTCGGCCAGTGGCTGGTCGACGCGCCCCGCACCATCGGCGGCGGCGCCTACCTCGTCCAGCCGGACGCCGCGCCCGGCACCGTACCGGCGCTCAACGTCTTCCTCGCCTCCCGCGGCACCCCGGCCGAACTGGCCTCGGAGTCCGCGCGGCTGCTGGCGCTCACCGGCGCGGTGACGGCCCGCCAGGACGCGGTCATGACGTACCAGCAGGTCATGATGATGATCTTCGGCTGCGGCACGCTGACCGAGGACCAGTGCCAGCGCGCCGGCAAGTCCCCGAACGGCGTGCTGACCCGGCCCGCCTTCGGCCTGGAGCGGACCCGGATGGGCCGCGCGCCGTACGCGCAGAGCGACTGGGCCGACGTGCTGACGGCCTTCGACGCCGACCGCAGGGCCGGCCAGGCCCGCTACCTCGACCTCCACTTCTTCGGCGGCGCGGCCAACGACCCGGCCCGCACCGACACGGCGTACGTGCACCGCGACTCGCTCTTCTCCGTCAACTACCGGGTTCTCGTCAACGATCCGGCGCAGGTGACCGCGGAGGCCAGGAGTGTCGCCACGGGCTGGGTCGACCACGGGTTCGCCACCATCGATCCGCTGTCGAACGGTGAGACGTACCAGAACTGGATGGACGCCGAGCTGACGGACTGGCGGCAGTCGTACTACGCCGAGAACTACGCCCGGCTGTCGATCGTGAAGGCCAAGTACGACCCGCACCGGTACTTCAGGTTCGCCCAGGGCATCGGGGCCTGAGAAGTGCGCGGCGCTCCGCCGCCACCGTGACCTCGGTGACCTCGGTGATCCATGTGAACCGCGGACCGCGAGGGGCCGCCGGACCGGTGTCCGGCGGCCGGCTCGCTCGATGGTCCGCTCCGGCGCCCCGTCAGGGACGGCGGCCGTACCAGCCCACCAACCTGTCGATGTCGGGAGCGTTCTCGTGCACCTCCACCACCGGTCCGAACGGCACCTGGCCACCGCGGGGTTCCGCGGGCACCGCCCGGTGCATGGAGGCCAGCGGCGCGGCGAGCATCTCCGGGTCCCACTCGGGGGTCTGGCCGGTGGCCTTGGCCAGGTCCCAGGCGTGCAGCACGAACTCGTTGGTGTAGATCACCGAGGCGACCACGCCGGGGACCGGGCCCCAGGGCAGACCGATCTGGCGGCCCAGCACGGCCGGGTCCCGCCAGACGGCGTCGAACTCCTGCGTCGCCGCTGCCCAGGCCTTGGCCCAGTCCCCGTCGGCGACGTCCTCGGCGAAGTGCGGAACGCTCATGAAGGAGCCGCCGGCGCCCAGGACGGCGACCCGGCGCAGCACCGACACCACGTGGTTGGCCATGTCGCGGACCGTGTAGTCGGGACACGGGGTGACGGTGTCGTACTGCTCGGGGCGGAGCGCGGCGAGCGTGCGGCCGGTCAGGTCGACGGCCTTGAACAGGCCGCCACGGGGGTCGGCGGGCGGGGCGGCGGCGGATGCGGCGGCGGGTGCGGCGGGCGTCGTGGTCCGGGCCAGGTCGTCAGTCGTGTCGTGAGTCATGTGTTCATCGTCGATGTCAAACAGGTCATCTTGTGGCCTATTACCGAAGCCGTGTCCGATGGTGCCGAAAATGGATGGAGTGGCTCAAAACAGCTCGAAAATCCCGCGGAGTGCGCCGTGCGGGGAGGGGACGCGTCGTGAAGGCCGACCGGCTGGTGGCGACCCTGCTGCTGCTCCAGGCACGCGGCCGGGTGACCGTTCGCGAGGTGGCCGAGGAGCTGGAGGTGTCCGAGCGCACCGCGCGCCGTGATCTGGAGGCCCTCACCAGTGCCGGTGTCCCCGTCTACTCGCAGCGTGGCCGGGGTGGTGGGTGGAGCCTGGTCGGCGGTGCCCGCACCGATCTGACCGGTTTCACCTCGCGAGAGATCGGGGCGTTGTTCCTGGCCGCGGGACCGTTGTCGGCCTCTCCCGAACTGCGGGCCGCGCTGCGCAAGTTGATGCGTGCGGTGCCCGCTCCCATGCGACCGCATGCCGAGGCCGCCGCCAAGGCCATACTCGTCGACGGCCTCGACTGGTCTCGCACGGCGGGCGGCAGCGGACCCCACCGGCACGCCCTGGAACGGGCGGTGCTGGACGGCCGGCAGGTCCGGCTGGGATACGCGCACGCCGACCTGGCCCCGGCGGAAGGGGACTTGGGTGAGGACGGTCCGGGCGGGCACGGTCTGGGAGGGCACGGTTCGGGCGGGCATGGTTCGGGAGGGCACGGTCTGGGCGGACACGGTCTGGGAGGGCAAGGTTCGGGAGGGCACGGTCCGGGTGAAGGTGACTCGGGCGGAAGCGGCTCGGGCGCGCGGTGGCCGGGTGGGCGGGCGACCGGCGAGTGGACGGTGGATCCGCTCGGGCTGGTGTCCAAGGCCGGGCACTGGTACCTGGTGGCGGGGACCGGGGAGGGGCTGCGCACCTTCCGGCTCAGCCGGGTCACCTCCGTGGAGCCGACCGGCGCGCCGGTGCGACGCCCGGAGGGGTTCGAACTCGCATCCGCGTGGCGGGAGTTGGCGTCCGAGGTGGAGCAACGGCTGTCCGCGGTGAGCGTACGGGCCCGTGCCGACCCGGATGCCCTGCCGGTGCTGCGGCAACTGCTCGGCGGGCGGCTCCGCACGGGCGAGGTCCAGCCAGACAGCCGGGTCGCCTTCACCGCCGACGGTCCCTCGGTGGAGGTGCTGGCCGCGCAGCTCGCGGGCCTCGGCGCCCGGATCGAGGTGCTCGGCCCTCCCGAGGCGCGCGAGTCGCTCGTCCGTCTCGGCCGGTCGCTCGCCGCGGTGTACGGCGGCCGCGGCGGGCGCCCCAACGACCAGCGAAGAGATAGTCGCTTTCCTCTAGGTACCTACTATACCGACGATGCTAGCGTCCCGGTCATGGCTGCGACCCGCTGAGAACGGCCCGCCCAGCCGATGACCACTGACCACGGATCAACGCACCAGGGAGTTTTCATGATTGTCGTCACCGGAGCCACCGGAAACGTCGGGCGTCCGCTGATCGAGGCGCTGGCCGAGGCGGGGGAGCAGGTCGTGGCGGTCTCGCGCCGCCCGTTGCCCTCCCCGGCGAAGAATGTCCGGCACGCCCAGGCCGACCTCGGGAGCGCGCGGAGCATGCGGCCGGTCCTCGAAGGGGCCGACGCCTTCTTCATCCTGCTCGCGGGCGAACTGCTCGGTCACGGCGAGGCGGCCACCGAGCTGCTGACGGCGGCCAAGGACGCCGGGGTCGAGCGGGTCGTGCTGCTCTCCTCGCAGATCAACGCCACCCGTCCCGGCGTCGCCTCGCACGGCAGGCTGCGCGAGTTCGAGGAGGCCGTACGCGGTTCCGGCCTGGACTTCACCATCCTGCGCGCCGGCGGTTTCGCCTCCAACGCCTTCGCCTGGGCGGAGTCGGTCCGCGCGGACCGCACGGTCTTCGCCCCCTTCGGTGACACGGCGCTGCCGGTCGTCGACCCGGCGGACATCGCCGCGGCCGCCGCGGTGGTGCTGCGCGAAGACGGGCACGCCGGCCGTACGTACGAGCTGACCGGCCCCGAAGCGATCACCCCGCGCCTGCAGGCCGGGATGATCGCGGAGGCGATCGGCGAAGAGGTGACCTTCGTGGAACTGACCCGCGAGGCCGCCCACGCCCACATGGCGCAGTTCATGCCCGAGGAGGTCATCCCCGGCACCCTGGACATCCTCGGCGAACCGCTCCCCGCCGAACAGCGGGTCAGCCCCGACGTGGAGAAGATCCTGTCCCGGCCCGCCACGCCCTTCTCCGGCTGGGTCGCCCGGAGCGTCCCGGCCTTCAAGTGACCCACCACCGGCCGCGCACCTTCCCGCGCTCCCTCCCCCGGTACCGCCGCCGGATGCCCGCTGCGACTCATCCCCCGCGGCAGCAGGCGTCCGGCGGTCCACAACGGACGGCGGCTCAGGACCGACGGCGGCCCTGAGCCGCCGCCGACCACGATCGACGACGGTCCCGAAGGGGGGCGGTCGCGGAGGGGCGGCGGTCCCGAAGGGGGCGGTCGCGGAGGGATGGCGGTCCCGAAGGGGGCAGCGGAGGGATGGTGGTCCTGGACGGGTGGTGGTCCCGAAGGGCGGCGGTCCCGAAGGGTGGCTGTCCCGAAGGGTGAGGGTCCAAGAGACGGTGGCCTCGAAGGGCGACGGGCCCAAGAGGCGGTGACCCCGAGGGGGGCGGTCCCGAAAGGCGGCGAGGCGGCGCTCCTGGGAGACGGTGGCCCCGAAAGAGATAAAGAGAGAGGACGGCCCCGCGGGTCCTGGACCCGCGGGGCCACCGCACACCCCCCGGAAGGGGCTACGCGGCGAAACGGTCGGCCAGCTCCTTGGCCTTGATGGCGGCGTCGTCGAGTGCCTTGGTGCGGGAGGCCTCGAAGAGCGGGACCAGCTCGGACATCGCCGGGTTGTGCGGGGCCATGGTGAGCTCCGGGACGATGAATTCGAGGTCGAGGCCGAGGGTGTCGCGCAGGATGGCCTCCAGGTAGTTCTGCACGTACTCGTAGCCCTCGCGGGGAGTGCCCGGCGCGTACGAGCCGCCGCGGCTGGCGATGACCGTGACCGGGGTGCCCTTGATCTTCGAGTCCTCGGTCATGGCGGTGCGGCCTATGAGGATCACGTTGTCCAGCCACGCCTTGAGGGTCGACGGGATCGCGAAGTTGTACATCGGCGCGCCGATCAGGATCGCGTCCGCCTGCTCCAGCTCCTCGATGAACTTCACGCGCTCGGCGAAGGCGGCGGCCTGCTCCGGGGTGTGCGCGTCCGCCGGGGCGAAACCGGCGGTGTGGGCGTCGGCCGAGATGTGCGGAGCCGGGTTCGCGGCGAGGTCGCGGTAGATCACGGTGCCCTGCGGGTGCTGCTCCTCCCAGGCCTTGCGGAACGCGTCGGTCACGGCGCGCGAGGTGGACGTGGAGCCCGGGAAAACGGACGAGTCGATGTGGAGGAGGGTGGCCATGGGGGATCTCCAAAGGGTGCGGCGGATCGAGCACGACGGGACGGATCCCGAGGGCTTCTTTTTTGTACTCGACTAGAGATAACACAGCTACTTACTTTTTTTCATCCCCCAAAAAGAACAGCAGTACTCTTGAGCCATGCCAGAGCTGGGAGCACACGACGTAGGGCCTTGCCAGAAGGTCGACGACGGCATGGCCCGGGTCTTCCAGCTGTTCGGCAAGCGCTGGACGGGCCTGATCGTGGCCGTGCTCCTGCCGCATCCCGTCCACTTCGCCGACCTGCGCCGCGCGATCCCCGGCATCAGCGAGCGGATGCTCTCCGACCGCCTCACGGAACTCGCCGCTGCGGGACTCGTCGTGCGTGAGGTCGACGACGGCCCCCCGCTGCGGGTCTCGTACGGCCTGACGGAGGCCGGCTCCGCGCTGGAGCCCGCGCTCCTGGAACTGGGCAGCTGGGCCGAGAAGCACCTGCCGGGAAGCCCGCAGTGCCCCTCCGAGCTCAGGAAGTGAGCCGTCCGGAGGAGATCGCGGGGGATTCCGGAGGGGCCCGAAAGGGCGTCGGGCGGATCGGGAGGCGGTTCCCGCGCGGGGTGGTCGTGCACGGGCGCGGAGTTGTCCACAGGGTCTGACGCGTTTCGGCCACCGGCTGTACGGTCATCACGAGTTGATGTTCGTGTGTGCGGGGGAGGCGGTCGCCATGACCGAGCTGGGTACAAGGGCTGAGGCGCTGCGGGCGCCCAGGGTTTCCGGGGTCTTCGCGGTACCGGGGTTCGCGGGCTGGCCCGCGCAGGGCTCGCCCAAGGAGAAGGGCAAGGAGCTCCGCGCCCGGGTGCCGCGCGCCGCGCACGCCGAGCTGACCCCCGACGCCGACCGGCCGGACGTCGTGGCCGTGGTCGAGGAGTCCAACCGGGGCAGGATCCCCGAGCTCACGCCGATACGGGTCGGCAGGATGGCCGCCACCCCCTTCGCCTTCCTGCGCGGTTCGGCCGGCCTGATGGCGTACGACCTCGCGCGCACCCCCATGACCGGTATCGACGCCCAGATCTGCGGTGACGCCCACGCGGCGAACTTCGGCCTGTACGGGGACGCGCGCGGCGGCCTGGTCATCGATCTGAACGACTTCGACGAGACGGTGCGCGGCCCCTGGGAGTGGGACCTCAAGCGCCTCGCAGCCTCGCTGGTGCTCGCCGGCCGGGAGACGGGCGCGGACGAGGACACCTGCCGCAAGGCGGCCAACGACGCGGTCGGTGCCTACCGGCGCACGATGCGCCTGCTCGCCAAACTCCCGGTGCTCGACGCGTGGAACGCCATCGCGGACGAGGAGCTCGTCTCCCACACCGACGCCCATGATCTGCTCGGCACCCTGGAGCGGGTCTCGGAGAAGGCGCGGGCCAACACCAGCGGGCGGTTCGCCGCCAGGTCGACGGCGTCGGTCGAGGGCGGCGGACGGCGCTTCGTCGACGCGGCGCCGGTGCTGCGCCGCGTGCCCGACGCGGAGGCGGCTGCGGTCGCGGCCTCGCTGGAGCAGTACCTGACGACGGTCTCGGAGGACCGCCTCCCCCTCCTCGCCCGGTACGCGGTGCACGACGTCGCCTTCCGCATCGTCGGCACCGGCAGCGTCGGCATGCGTTCGTACGTCGTGCTGCTCCTGGACCACCGCGGCGAACCCCTCGTCCTCCAGGTGAAGGAGGCCCGCGCCTCGGCGCTGCTGCCGCACCTGGCGACGGCCGGTCACGCCGTATCCGACGTGTCGCACGAGGGCCGCCGCGTCGTCATCGGCCAAAAGCGCATGCAGGTCGTCAGCGACATCCTGCTCGGCTGGACCACGGTCGAGGGACGGGCCTTCCAGGTGCGCCAGTTCCGCAACCGCAAGGGCAGCGTCGACCCCGCCGCGCTCGCCGTCGACCAGGTCGACGACTACGCGCGGATGACCGGCGCGCTTCTCGCCCGTGCGCACTCGCACAGCGTCGACCCCCGCCTCGTCGCCGGCTACTGCGGAAAGAACGAGGAACTCGACGAGGCCGTCGCCGCGTTCGCCGTGGCCTACGCGGACCGCACGGAGGCGGACCACGCGGCCCTGGTGGCGGCGGTCCGGGAGGGACGGATCGCGGCGGAGCCGGGGGTCTGACAGGAGAAGCGGACGCGGAGGTTCTCCCGGTGCCGGGGTGGGGCCGGGGGAGCGGAAGGTCTCAGTCGGTGGTTCCGGGTGTGCCCGGCGAGGCGTGGCCTACGCTGGGCGGGTGACGACCCCGGAAGCCGAGCACAGCCAGTCCGACCGCATCGAGGCCGAGGATGCCCGGTCCCAGGATGCGGGGGATCCCCAGTCCCCCGCCCCGGCCCCGACCACGGCGGCTGAAGACGCGGCAGCCGAAGACGCAGCCGAAGAAGCGGCGCCCGAGAACGGGACCCCCCGGGACGCGGGCGCCGATGGTGCGGGCGCCGCGCAGGCGGGTGCCGAGAGCGTGAGCCAGGAGAACGTGGACGAGCAGGGTGTGAGCGAGCAGGGCGGGGGCTCCGACGCTTCGGGCTCCGAGGGCGACGCGACCGCGGGTGAGGCGCGGCCCGAGGCGCGTCTCGAACGGGCGGTGCGGGCGGCCGAACAGGCGCTGATCGAGTTCGAGATCGCCGTGGAGACCTTCCGCGTCGAGGTCGAGAACTTCTCGCGGCTGCACCACCAGAAGCTCGGCCCGATGTACTCCCGGCTCGACGAGCTGGACGCCCAGATCGCCGAGGCACAGGCCGCCCGCACCGGCGACCCGGAGGACATACGCAAGGCGGACGAGGCGCGGGCGCGGGTCATGCCGATGCCCGGGGTCGAGGAGCTGTTCCACGGCTGGATGGACTCGGAGGGACTGTTCCCGGAGGCCGTGGCGATGCTGACGGACCAGCCCGTGCGGCCCCCGCAGCGGGTCCGCCCCAGCGACGAGGCCCGCAAGCTCTACCGTGAGCTGGCCCGCAAGGCCCACCCCGACCTGGCCCAGGACGAGAGCGAGCGCACGCGGCGCGACGAGTTCATCTCCAGGGTCAACGCCGCGTACGCCCGGGGCGACGAGGCGCTGCTGCGGGAGCTCTCCGAGGAGTGGGCGGCGGGCCCGGTGCCCAAGGAGTGGAAGCCGAGCCGCAGCGAGGAGCTGTACGCCCGTCTCGAGTGGCTCTCCGAACGCAAGGAGATGCTCACTCTGGTCGCCCACGACCTGGAGGAGAGCGCCATCGGCGCCATGCTCAAGCTCGCCCCGGACGACCCCGACCGGCTCCTGGAGGAGATCGCCGAGCAGCTGTTGACCCAGGTCGGCGAGCGCGAGGCGGAGCTGGCCCGACTGGTCGGCTAGTGCCGCGGCACCAGGACCTGGTCCGTCCGCTTGCCGGTCGGGTAGCGTCTGAGGCATGCAATTCGGATCTGGTGTGCCCACGGTCGAGATCGGGGATCTCGCGGACGGAGACTTCCTGCTGGACGTCCGGGAGGACGACGAGTGGCAGGCGGGTCACGCCGAAGGGGCGCTGCACATCCCCATGAGCGAGTTCGTCGCGCGCTACGGCGAGTTGACCGAGGCGGCGCCGCAGGACGGCAGGGTCAACGTGATCTGCCGTTCCGGCGGTCGTTCCGCGCAGGTCGCGATGTATCTGGTCCAGCAGGGCGTCGACGCCGTGAACGTCGACGGCGGCATGCAGGTCTGGGCCGCCTCCGGCCGCCCGGTGGTGGACGACAAGGGCGCCGCGGGCTTCGTGCTCTAGACACCCTCCGAGGACCCGGCCGGCCCCGGCATCCGCGCCCGCCGCGCTCAGCGCGCCGGTTCGGGTGCCGGCCCGGACGTCGGCCCGGGGCCGGACCCGGGTGTGTCGTCGGTCACCCCAGGGGGTGGGTCGCGAGGAGATCTCCCAGCGTCTCCTCATGAGCGGCCGCCGGTCCGAGCGACAGTTCCAGGTGCTTGGCCCAGGCGTGATAGCGGTGCAGCGAGCAGTCCGTGTCCGCACCGAACCCCCCGTGCAGATGCTGAGCCGTCTGTACGACCCGCCGTACCCCCTCCGACGCCCAGATCTTGGCGACGGCCACGTCCCCGGCCACCGGAAGCGCACCGCCCGCCCCCGAATCGACAGCTCCGCTACCGGCAGCGACCGTGCTGATCCGCCACGCGGCCTGCCAGAGTGTGGCCTCCATCGCGCGCAGGTCGATATAGCGGTCGGCGGCCTGTACGGCGACAGCCTGGAACGTGGCCACCGGAAACCCGAACTGCTCGCGCTTGCCGGTGTACGCGCTGGTCATCGCGAGGACCCGCTCACCGAGCCCGAGCGCCAACGCACAGGTCCCGGTGGTCAGCAGCTCCCGCAACCGCTCCCACGCCCCCTCCGCGTCGATGACCTGCCGGGCGGGTATCCGCGCGGACTCCAGACGCAGCTCGCCGAGGCGTTCCCCGGTCGTGGAGATCTGCTCGCCGAGCACCGTCCCCTCGTGCCCCCGGGGCACCAGCGCGAGGACGGTCCGGCCGTGGTCCGTGTGCGCGGGTACGACGACGAAGTCGGCTCCGTGCGCCCACGCGACCGCGGTCTGCACCCCGTCCAGCACCCACACGTCACCGTCCCGCCGGGCGGTCACGGCGCGTTCGGCCGGTTCGTGACCGGTACGGCCGCTCGCCGCGACGGTCAGCACGACCTCGCCCCGGCCCGCCCGCGCGAGCAGTTCGGCCTTCGCCTCCGCGCCGCCGTACTCCTGCACGACGACCGCGGCCGCGGTGCTCTCCAGCAGCGGCACCCGCGCGAGCACCTTCGCGGACTCGCGCAGCACCAGACACAGGGCGATCGCGTCCAGGCCCGCTCCGCCGTACGCGGAGTCCAGCAGCAGGCTCAGCAGGTCCGCGTCGGCGAGCTTCGCCCACAGCGCCCGGTCGAAGTCGTCGGCGACGGCGCCCGGGGTGAGCGCGGGGCTCGGCACCCCGTCCGGCGCGACCCCGCCGAACACCGCCCCGGCCGCCTCGACCGCCGCCTGCTGTTCCTCGGTGAAGGTGAAGTCCACGGTCCTGTCCTTCCACGCGCCGACCCCCGACCGGGCGGCTCACCCGGTACCGGACAGGGCACCCGATCTGACGGAGCGTCAAGATAGAACAGGTTCTACGAGAAGGGAACGGTCACCCCGCTGCCGGCTACCGGTCGAAGTCCAACTCCACGCTCTCCGTGGCCGGGTGCGACTGGCAGGCCAGCACGTATCCCGCTTCCGTCTCCTCCGGCTCGAGCGCGAAGTTGCGGTCCATCCGCACCTCGCCGGAGACCAGGAAGGCACGGCAGGTCCCGCACACCCCGCCCTTGCAGGCGTAGGGAGCGTCCGGCCGGTTGCGCAGCACCGCGTCCAGGAGCGATTCGCCGTCCTCGACGGGCCAGGTCCCTCCGCGGCCGTCGAGCCGTGCCGTCACCGTGCTGTGCGCGGGAGCCGGTACGCCGGGAGTCTTCTCGTCTCCGCCGTCCACGTGGAAGATCTCCTCGTGGATCCGGGCCCGCCCCACACCCAGCCCGCGCAGAGCGCGCTCGGCTCCCTGCACCAGACCGAACGGCCCGCACAGGAACCATCCCGCCACCCGGTCCACGGGCAGCAGAGCCGGGAGCAGCTGTGCCAGCCGCTCCTGGTCGAGACGCCCTGACGGCAGCCCGGCCTGCTGTTCCTCCCGGGAGAGCGCCGTGACCAGCTGGAACCGCTGTGGAAAGCGGTCCTTGAGGTCGGCGACCTCCTCCAGGAACATCGTCGACGCGGACGTCCGGTCGCTGCGTATCAGGCAGAACCGGGCCTCGGGCTCGCGCGCCAGCAGCGTCGCGACGATCGACAGCACCGGTGTGATCCCGCTGCCGCCGACCACGGCCGCGTACAGCCCGGCCGCCGGTTCCAGCGTGAACCGGCCCGCCGGTGTCATCACCTCCACCTCGTCGCCGACGGCGATCTCCTTGAGCGCGTACGTCGAGAACGCTCCGCCGTCGACCAGGCGCACCCCGACCCGCAGGGTGAGCGGGCCCTCGTCGCCCGGGGCGGGTGCGGGGGAACAGATGGAGTAGGTGCGCCGGATCTCCGTGCCGTCGGCCGTGCGCCGCAGCGCGAGGTGCTGACCCGCGGCGTGCCGGTACGCGGCGCGCAGGGCGGCCGGCACCGCGAAGGTCAGGGCCACCGAGTCGTCGGTGAGCCGGTCGACGGCGGCCACCGGGAGCGGGTGGAAGCGGGCCATCACAACTCCTTGAAGTGGTCGAACGGTTCACGGCAGGACAGACAGCGCCGCAGTGCCTTGCACGCGGTCGACGAGAAGCGGCTGAGCAGTTCGGTGTCGGCCGACCCGCAGTGCGGACAGCACACGGGCTCGTCGGTGTCCTGGGACGCCGTCCGTGTGACCGTGCGCGTCGGTCCCAGTCCGACCGCCACCGGACCCGGCTCCCGCCCGCCACGCGGCGGCGCTATCCCGAACTCCCGCAGCTTGCGGCGTCCTTCGTCCGAGATGTCGTCCGTCGACCAGGCCGGGCTGAGCACCGTCCGTACGGACACCTCCCGCACTCCGTGCTCGTGCAGTACGCGCTCGATGTCCGTGGCCATCGCCTCGACTGCCGGACAGCCGGTGTACGTCGGCGTCAGCTCCACGTCGACGGCACCCTCGCCCCGGACGCGCACGGCGCGCAGTACGCCCAGGTCCTCCAGGGTGAGCACGGGCAGCTCCGGGTCGGGAACGGACCCGGCCAGTCTGCGCAGTTCCTCCTCCAGGGCGGTGGTCGTGGTCACCATGACGCCCCCGGGTGGCTGCGGTGCAGGTGCTGCATCTCGGCGAGCATCCGCCCGAAGGACTCGGTGTGCAGTCCCTGGCGTCCCGCTCCCGCGGCCCACGCTCCGGACTGCGGACCTTCGGGGATCTCCAGCGTCGCGCGCCGCAGGACGTCCGTGACGGACTCGAGCCAACCGGCCCTGATCGCGTCCCAGTCGACGTCGACGCCCTCGACCGGCTGGAACATCTCTCCCGTGAACCGCCACAGAGCCTCGCAGGCCCGTCGCATCCGCTCATGACTGACGTCCGTGCCGTCGCCGAGTCGCAGGGTCCACTGTTCGGCGTGGTCCTGGTGGTAGGCGACCTCCTTGACGGCCTTCGCCGCGAGCGGGGCGAACACGCTCTCCCCGGCGGCGAGTTGCGCGTACAGGAGTCGCTGGTAGGTGGAGAAGTACAGCTGACGGGCGATGGTGTGCGCGAAGTCGCCACCCGGCTGCTCGACGAGCTGGAGGTTGCGGAAGGCGCGCTCCTCGCGCAGATACGCCAGTTCGTCCTCGTCGCCGGCCATGGACAGCAGCACCCTGGCCTGGCCGAGCAGGTCCAACGCGATGTTGGCCAGGGCCACTTCCTCTTCCAGGACGGGCGCGTGGCCGGCCCACTCCCCCAGGCGGTGCGAGAGCACCAGGGCGTCGTCCCCGAGGGCGAGGGCCGCGGCGGTCACCGACCCGGACGCGGCGGGCGCCGTGGACGGCTCCGACGGGGACCCTCCGGCCATGGGCGTGTGAGTGCTGGGTGCGTTCGTCACAGGTGCTTCACCCCTTCCGGGATCTCGTAGAACGTCGGGTGGCGGTAGGGCTTGTCGGCGGACGGCTCGAAGAACGGGTCCTTCTCGTCCGGTGAGGACGCGGTGATCGCGGCGGACGGGACGACCCAGATCGAGATGCCCTCGCCGCGGCGCGTGTACAGATCGCGCGCGTTGCGCAGGGCCAGCTCGGCGTCCGGTGCGTGCAGGCTGCCTGCGTGGGTGTGCGAGAGCCCGCGGCGCGAGCGCACGAAGACCTCCCACAGCGGCCAGTCGTTGGTGGTCATGCGCGCGCCTTCCCGTTCGCGTCGGCCGAGCCGGGTATCTCCCGGGCCGGACCGGCGGTGTGCTTGTCCGCGTAGGCCGCGGCCGCCTCCCTCACCCACGCACCCTCTTCGTGGGCCCGCCTGCGCTGCGTGATGCGCTGGTCGTTGCACGGGCCGTTGCCCTTGAGGACCTCCCAGAACTCCGTCCAGTCGATCGGGCCGAAGTCGTGCTGGCCCCGCTCCTCGTTCCACACCAGGTCCGGGTCCGGCAGGGTCAGGCCGAGTGACTTGGCCTGGGGAACGCAGATGTCCACGAAGCGCTGGCGCAGCTCGTCGTTCGAATGGCGCTTGATCTTCCAGGCCATGGACTGCGCGGAGTGCGAGGACTCGTCGTCGGGCGGGCCGAACATCATCAGGGAGGGCCACCACCAGCGGTTCACCGCGTCCTGGGCCATCTCGTGCTGCGCGGGGGTGCCGCGGCTGAGGGCCAGCAGCAGCTCGTACCCCTGACGCTGGTGGAAGGACTCCTCCTTGCAGACGCGGACCATCGCGCGTGCGTAGGGCCCGTACGAGCAGCGGCACAGGGGGACCTGGTTGGTGATCGCCGCGCCGTCCACCAGCCAGCCGATGGCGCCGACGTCCGCCCAGGTCAGCGTCGGGTAGTTGAAGATCGACGAGTACTTCTGGCGGCCGGTGTGCAGCTTGTCGAGCAGCTCCTCGCGGCTGGTGCCGAGCGTTTCGGCCGCGCTGTAGAGATAGAGCCCGTGCCCCGCCTCGTCCTGGACCTTGGCCATCAGGATCGCCTTGCGGCGCAGCGAGGGCGCGCGCGTGATCCAGTTGGCCTCCGGCTGCATGCCGATGATCTCGGAGTGGGCGTGCTGGGCGATCTGCCGGACCAGCGTGGAACGGTAGGCGTCGGGCATCCAGTCGCGGGGCTCGATGCGTTCGTCGGCTGCCACCGAGGCGTCGAAAACGGCCTCGTACGCCGCCGTGGACCCGGCTTCGCCCGCGGGTCCTGCCGCCTGCGTACGGGCCGTGCGATGCGCTGCTGCTGTCGCCATGCGGTCCCCCTCGACCTCTCGCTCCCGACCGACCGATCGTTCGGTTCTGTCGATTCAATGGTGGGACGGGCGCCGTAAGGTGTCAACCGCTGTGGATAACCTCGGGGAGACTGTTGTGACCGGTGTGCCGGACGGGGCTGTGCCGGGGGGCCGGGCCTGAGTACGGTTCCCGTGCGCACGCCGCGGAGTGCTAGTGCGCGGGACCCGGGCGCCGCGTGCCCGGCGGCGGGAATCGGACCGGGATCGGAAGCGGGGCGGAATGGACGCGTACGACGAGGGCTCGAACGCCCGACACGGGCCGGACGGGCCCGGCGGCCCCCTGCGCGAGAGCCCCGTCGGCGGCGGCCCCCCGCGCGAGGGCCCCGTCTCCGCCGGTGCCGTGCCGGACGACGCGTCCCCCGTCGCGCCCGCGCCGGAGCCGGGCGGCCGCGCGGCCCCGGCCCAGGAGCCCGCGTCGGGAGGCCCTGCCACCGAGACTCCTCCCGCATACCCGGTGGGCGTCCCCGTGCCCGCCCTCACCGGCATAGCCGCGCTCTCCCTGCGCCACCAGATCGCCGCGGCGTTCGCCCTCGCCGTCGTCGCGGTCGTCGCCTGCGTGCATCTCGGCATGGTGTTTCTGCACGTCGCGCCCTCGAACACGGTCACCAAGCAGCACGGCAGGGCGATCGACGAGTGGATCTACCCCGAGTTCGAGCAGAACTGGAAGCTCTTCGCCCCCAATCCGCTGCAGCAGAACATCGACGTCCAGGTCCGCGCCCGGATACGTGCCGCGGACGGCGGCGCCACCGAGACCGGCTGGTACGACCTGTCCGCGCTCGACGGCGCGGCCATCCACGGCAATCCGCTCCCGAGCCACACCCAGCAGAACGAACTGCGCCGGGCCTGGGACTTCTACGCCGGCACGCACGACAACGAGAACCGCCCGGTGGGCCTGCGCGGCAACCTCTCGGAACGCTATCTGCGCCGTGTCGTGCTGCTGCGCCTCGACCGTGAGGGGGCGGGCGGCAAGGGCGCCGTCGTCGAACGCGTCCAGGTCCGCTCCCGTACCACCAGCGTGCGGCCCCCCGAGTGGAGCGATGAGCAGGTGTCCGACAAGCCCGTCCTGCGAGAGCTGCCCTGGTGGACGGTCCCCGAGGAGGACCTGACGGACACCCGGACGACGGAGGCGAGCGCCCGATGAACCGATTCGCCGCGCCCGTCGCGCGCGCCATCACCCGGGTCACCGACACCGCGCTGGGCCCGTACCAGGCCGCCGTGATCCGCGTCGGCTTCGCCGCCACCTGGCTGCTGTTCCTGTTGCGCGAGTTCCCCAACCGCCAGGAGATGTACGGGCCCGACGGCCCCTGGAGCTGGGACCTCGCCGAGCGGCTCGTCGCGGACAACCACGCCTTCACGGCCCTGATGTGGTCCGACAGCCAGGTGTGGTTCGAGACCGTCTACGCCGTGGCCGTGCTCTCCAGCGTCCTGCTGCTGCTGGGCTGGCGGACCCGCACGATGTCCGTGCTGTTCATGATCGGCGTGCTCTCGCTGCAGAACCGCAGCATCTTCATGGGGGACGGCGGGGACAACGTCATCCACCTGATGGCGATCTACCTGGTGGGCACGCGCTGCGGACAGGTGTGGTCGCTGGACGCCCGGCGGGCGCGGCTCGCGGCGGAGGCCCGCGCGCGGGGAGAGACCTCCCGGGCCGCGGGCCCGGACCGGGTCGGCCCCGCCCTGTGGACGGGGCTCGGCCTGTCGCTGGCGGCGGTGACCGTCACGGGACACCTCGGCGGCGGCTGGCTGACGGTCTTCTGGGGACTGTGGGCGGCGCACGCGCTGTGGTGGGCCGTCGGTCGCCGCGCGCGCACCCCGCAGCCGCGGATCCTGCTCGACGTGGTCGCCAACACGGTGCACAACGCGGCCCTGTTCGTGATCATGGCCGAAGCGTGCCTGATCTACGCGACGGCGGGCTGGTACAAGATCCAGGGCTCGCGCTGGCAGGACGGCACCGCCGTCTACTACCCGCTCCACCTCGACTACTTCTCGCCCTGGCCGGCCCTGTCCGACCTGCTGGCCGCACACGGCACGATCGTGATGCTGGTGACCTACGGGACGGTCGTCGTGCAGGTCGCCTTCCCCTTCACCCTGTTCAACCGGCGGGTCAAGAACGTCCTGCTGGCGGCGATGATCATCGAGCACACCGTGATCGCCGTGGTCCTCGGACTGCCGTTCTTCTCGCTCGCGATGATCGCCGCCGACTCGGTGTTCCTGCCGACGTCCTTCCTGCGACGGCTCGGCGGACTGGCGCTGCGCGCGCGTGGCCGGCTGCTCCCGGGCGGCGCCCCCGAGCTGCCGGGGCAGCGCGCACGGGGCCCGCGCACTCCGGACGCCTCCGAGGACCCGCACGTAGGCTTCACCGCATGAAGGACCCCGCTGACGACCACGACCCCGCCGACGGCCACGCCCGCGCCGACGACCACGACGGCAGGGAGGACCGCGACCGCGCGAAGGACGCCGTGGGCACCTGGCACCGGCTCGCCGACGCAGCCGTCCTGCTCGACGGCTTCCACGCCCTCAAGCACGCGGTGCGTTTCCGGGCCGAGGTCCTGACGGCGGTCACCGGCGACCGGCGGGCGGCGCTGGCCCTCGCCGACGAGCTGGCCCCGGACGTGCGCGACGCCCTGGACGGCCTGTTGGTGGAGGTCCCGGAGGCCACCTATCGGTCGCTGGTCCCGCGTCCGCACCCCACGGCGGTCGCCGCGCTGGCCGTACGTCCCTCCAGGGAGGCCGGTCTGCGGGCGCTGGCGGCCACGCCCCGCACCGCGCCCGTGGTGGTGCTCGACCAGCCGCGCAACCTCGGCAACGCGGGTGCCGTGATCCGGCTCGCGGCGGGCTTCGGCGCGACCGGGGTCGTCACGACGGGCACCCTCGATCCCTGGCACCCGACGGTGGTGCGCGGCGGGGCCGGCCTGCACTTCGCGACCGCCGTGGAGCGGCTGACGGTCGCGGAGCTGCCGCCGGGGCCGGTGTTCGCCCTCGATCCGGAGGGCGAGGACATTCGGGGGACGAAGCTCCCGGACGACGCCCTGCTCGCGTTCGGCTCCGAACGCAGCGGTCTCTCCCCCGAACTGCGGGCGCGCGCCGACCATCTGGTGTCACTGCCGATGCGCCCCCAGGTCTCCAGCTACAACCTCGCGACCAGTGTGGCCATGACGCTGTTCCACTGGAGCGCCGCCGGGGGCGCACCGATCAGTTCCTAGGCCTCGCGCCGCACCTCGACCACCCGGAAGCGGTTCGCCACGAACGCCCCGTCGCACAGGGCCGCGTTCGCCGCCGGGTTGCCGCCGGAGCCGTGGAAGTCGGAGAAGGCCGCCGTCTGGTTGACGTACACGCCGCCCGTGAGGTTCAGGGAGAGCTGGGCGGACTCCTCCAGGCAGACCTCCTGGACGGCCTGCTCGAACTCCTCGTCGGTGGTGTACGCGCCGACGGTCATCGCGCCCTTGTCCCGGACGGTCCTGCGCAGCAGTTCCACGGCGTCCGCCGCCGAGTCGACCGCGACCGTGAAGGAGACCGGGCCGAAGCACTCGCTCATGTAGGCGGCTTCGTCGTCCGTACCCTCCCAGTACTTGCGGGCGCCGTCGAGCTTCACGATCACCGGCGTCCGGACGACGGCGTCGGGGAACTCGGGGTTGCTGATCTCCCGGGAGGGGAGGGCGACCTCGCCGAGGCCGGCGGCGGCCTCGAGGCGGGCCTTCACGTCCGGGTTCACGATGGCGCCGAGCAGTCCATTGGCCCGGGCGTCGTCCCCGAGGAGTCCGCCGACCGACCGGGCGAGGTCGGCCACCACCTCGTCGTACGACTTGGGGCCCTCGTCCGTACGGATGCCGTCCCGCGGGATGAGGAGGTTCTGCGGGGTCGTGCACATCTGGCCGCTGTACAGGGAGAGGGAGAAGGCGAGGTTGGACAGCATGCCCTTGTAGTCGGCGGTCGACTCCACGATCACCGTGTTGACGCCGGCCTTCTCGGTGTAGACCTGCGCCTGGCGGGCGTGGGTCTCCAGCCAGTCGCCGAACGCCGTCGAGCCGGTGTAGTCGATGATCCGGATCTCGGGGCGGGTGGCCAGGGTCTTGGCGATGCCCTCTCCGGGGCGCTCGGCGGCCAGCGCCACCAGGTTCGGGTCGAAGCCCGCCTCGGCGAGCACCTCGCGCGCGATGCGCACGGTCAGCGCGAGCGGCAGCACCGCGCGCGGGTGGGGCTTCACCAGGACCGCGTTGCCGGTGGCCAGGGAGGCGAACAGGCCCGGATAGCCGTTCCACGTGGGGAAGGTGTTGCAGCCGATGACGAGTGCGATGCCGCGCGGGACCGGGGTGAACTGCTTGGTGAGCGTGATCGGGTCGCGCTTGCCCTGGGGCTTGGTCCACTCCGCGGTGTCCGGGGTGCGGATCTGCTCCGCGTACGCGTACGCCACCGCTTCCAGTCCACGGTCCTGTGCGTGCGGGCCGCCCGCCTGGAACGCCATCATGAACGCCTGGCCGCTGGTGTGCATCACGGCGTGCGCGAATTCGTGCGTCCGGTCGGCGATCCGCTTGAGGATCTCCAGACAGACCACCGCGCGTGTCTCCGCGCCCGCGTCGCGCCAGGCGCGCTGACCGGTCCGCATGGCGGGAAGCAGCACGTCGATGTCCGCGTGCGGGTAGGTGACGTCCAGCTCGATGCCGTACGGCGAGACCTCGCCGCCCACCCAGTCGTCGGTGCCCGGCTGGCCGAGGTCGACGCGGGTGCCGAGGACGGCGTCGAAGGCGGCCTTGCCCTCGGCCATGCTCAGACTGCCGTTCTCACCGTATGCCTTGGGATGTTCGGGATGGGGGGACCAGAACGCGCGTGTGCGGATCGCCTCCAGCGCCTGGTCGAGGGTGGGCCGGTGCTGGGCGATCAACTGGTGCGCGGTGAGTTCGGCGGCCATCGGGGACCAACTCCTCGTCTCAGGAGCGCTTCATCGCGCTCGCGAGCTGGGCAGGAACGGACAGTCAGAGTTAGAGTAACCGAACGATCGGTCGGGACAAGGGGGTCCGCCGCATCTGTGGAAAACCCTGTGCGGGAGGATCGCGAGCATGACAGCACTCGACCTCAACAGCCCCGTGGCCGTCGTCGGCACCGGCACCATGGGCCAGGGCATCGCCCAGGTCGCGCTGGTCGCGGGCCACCCCGTGCGGCTCTACGACACCCTCGCGGGCCGTGCCGACGCGGCGGCCGAAGCGATCGGCGCGCGCCTGGACCGGCTGGTCGAGAAGGGGCGGTTCAGCGGCGCCGACAGGGACGCCGCGCGCGAGCGGCTGCGACCCGCGCGGAGCCTCGACGAGCTTGCGGACTGCGCGCTCGTCGTGGAGGCGGTCCTCGAACAACTCGACGTCAAGCAGAAGCTGTTCCGCGATATCGAGGAGATCGTCGAGGACGACTGCCTGCTCGCCACCAACACCTCGTCCCTGTCCGTCACCGCCATCGGGGGCGCCCTGCGCAACCCCGGCCGTCTGGTCGGACTGCACTTCTTCAACCCCGCGCCGCTGCTGCCCCTCGTGGAGGTCGTCTCCGGGTACGCGACCGACTTCTCGTCGGCCACGCGCGCGTACGAGACGGCACGCGCCTGGGGGAAGACCCCGGTCGCCTGTGCCGACACCCCCGGCTTCATCGTCAACCGCATCGCGCGGCCCTTCTACGCCGAGGCCTTCGCGGTGTACGAGTCGCAGGCCGCCGATCCCGCCACCATCGACGCGGTCCTGCGCGAGTCCGGCGGCTTCAGGATGGGCGCCTTCGAGCTCACCGACCTGATCGGCCAGGACGTCAACGAGTCCGTCACGCACTCCGTGTGGCAGGCATTCTTCCAGGACCTGCGCTTCACCCCCTCGCTCGCGCAGCGGCGGCTCGTCGAGTCCGGCCGGCACGGCCGCAAGACCGGACACGGCTGGTACGACTACGGGGACGACGCCGAACGCCCCGAGCCCCACACCGCCGAGAAGGCGCAGCCGCCCGCCCACGTCGTCGTCGAGGGCGACCTCGGACCGGCCTGCGAGCTGCTCGCCCTGATCCGCGAGGCCGGCATCCAGGTCCGCGAGGACGAGGAGGACCACGGCAGCCGCCTGCTGCTGCCCAGCGGCGGCCAGCTGGTCCTCGCCGACGGCCAGACCTCGATCGAGTTCCGCGACGTCGTCTACTTCGACCTGGCGCTGGACTACCGGAGGGCCACCCGCATCGCCCTGTCCGCCTCACAGGACACCGCGCCCCAGACGGTCGCGGAGGCCATCGGCCTCTTCCAGGCGCTGGGCAAGGACGTCAGCGTCATCGGGGACGCCCCCGGCATGATCGTCGCCCGGACCGTGGCCCGCATCGTCGACCTGGCGCACGACGCCGTCGCCAAGGGAGTGGCCACCGAGGAGGACGTCGACACCGCGATGCGCCTGGGGGTCAACTACCCCCTGGGGCCCTTCGAGTGGTGCCGCAGGCTCGGCAGGACCTGGGCGCACGACCTCCTGGAGGAGCTGCACCTGCGCGAGCCCTCCGGCCGTTACGCCCCGTCGCTGGCGCTGTACCGCCACGGGCACGCCACCGAGAAGCGGGAGGGCACCTCATGACCACCGCCAAGCGCGACACGTACACCCCGGAGACACTGCTCTCCGTCGCCGTCCAGGTCTTCAACCAGCGCGGCTACGACGGCACCTCGATGGAGCACCTCTCCAAGGCGGCCGGCATCTCCAAGTCGTCGATCTACCACCATGTCGCGGGCAAGGAGGAGCTGCTGCGGCGAGCCGTCAGCCGTGCTCTCGACGGCCTCTTCGAGATCCTCGACGAGGAGCACGCGTGCGTGGGGCGCGCCGTGGAGCGCCTGGAGTACGTCGTACGGCGGATGGTCGAGGTGCTCACCGCCGAGCTGCCGTACGTGACCCTGCTGCTGCGCGTGCGCGGCAACACGGTCACCGAGCGGTGGGCCCTGGAGCGGCGCCGCGACTTCGACCACCGGGTGGCGGAGCTGCTGAAGGACGCGGCGGCCGACGGGGACGTGCGCAGCGACGTGGAGGTCCGGCTCGCGACCAGGCTCGTCTTCGGGATGATCAACTCGATCGTGGAGTGGTACCGGCCGGACGCGCGGGGCATGGGCGAGCGTGAGGTGGCCGACGCGGTCGTTCAGGTGGTCTTCGGGGGACTCAGGGCCGAGGGCTGATCTCAGCCCTCCGGCTCCAGGTCCTCCTCCTCGAAGACCAGCAGCGTCCGCGAGCTGAGCACCTCCGGGATCGCCTGGAGCCGGGTGAGGACCAGCTCGCGCAGCGCCCTGTTGTCAGGCGTGTGGACCAGCAGCAGCACGTCGAAATCACCGCCCACCAGCGCGATGTGGGAGGCCCCGGGGAGCACCCGCAGCTGCTCGCGCACCGTGCGCCAGGAGTTCTGCACGATCTTGAGGGTGATGTACGCGGAGGTGCCCTGTCCGGCGCGTTCGTGGTCGACGCGCGCCCCGAAGCCGCGGATCACGCCGTCCTCGATGAGGCGGTTGATCCGCGCGTAGGCATTGGCGCGGGACACGTGGACCCGTTCGGCCACGGAACGTATGGAGGCGCGGCCGTCCGCCTGGAGCATCTGCAGGATGTCCTGGTCGATCGCGTCGAGCGGACGGGCGGGCGGTGCGACGGCGCCGGCCCCCGGCGGCTCGGCCATTTGTTCAGGTGCCATGTCCCCCCGCCTCCCTACCATGGACGTACTGCGTCCATCTCAGGCTGTGCAGAACCGTTTGTCCACAGCCTGCGGCGGCCTGTAGCCAAAATGTGCCGACGACCGAACAATCGGTAGGTGAGGCGCATCACAACCGTGATGCGTCCCGAGCCGCTCCCACGAGGAGGTGCCGTCATGACGGTCATGGAGCAGCGAGGTGCTTACCGGCCCACGCCGCCGCCCGCCTGGCAGCCCCGCACCGACCCCGCGCCGCTGCTGCCCGACGCGCTGCCCCATCGCGTCCTCGGCACCGAAGCGGCCGCACAGGTCGACCCGGATCTGCTGCGCCGTCTGTACACGGAGCTGGTGCGAGGCCGCCGCTACAACACGCAGGCCACGGCTCTCACCAAGCAGGGCCGCCTCGCGGTCTACCCCTCCAGCACGGGCCAGGAGGCCTGTGAGGTCGCCGCCGCGCTCGTCCTGGAGGAGCGCGACTGGCTCTTCCCCAGCTACCGCGACACCCTCGCCGCCGTCGCCCGCGGCCTCGACCCCGTCCAGGCCCTGACCCTCCTGCGCGGCGACTGGCACACCGGGTACGACCCCCGCGAGCACCGCATCGCCCCCCTGTGCACCCCGCTCGCCACCCAGCTTCCGCACGCGGTGGGCCTCGCGCACGCCGCCCGTCTCAAGGGTGACGACGTGGTCGCGCTCGCCCTGGTGGGCGACGGCGGCACCAGCGAGGGCGACTTCCACGAGGCGCTGAACTTCGCCGCCGTGTGGCAGGCCCCGGTCGTCTTCCTCGTCCAGAACAACGGCTTCGCCATCTCCGTCCCGCTCGACAAGCAGACCGCGGCTCCGTCGCTGGCCCACAAGGCCGTCGGCTACGGAATGCCCGGACGCCTGGTCGACGGGAACGACGCGGCGGCCGTGCACGAGGTCCTGAGCGACGCCGTGCGCCACGCGCGCGCGGGCGGCGGCCCGACACTCGTCGAGGCCGTGACGTACCGCATCGAGGCCCATACGAACGCCGACGACGCCACCCGCTACCGCGGCGACTCCGAGGTCGAGACCTGGCGCGCGCACGACCCGATCGTGCTCCTGGAGCAGGAGCTGACCGAGCGCGGTCTCCTCGACGAGGAGGGAATACAGGCCGCCCGTGAGGCCGCCGAGACGATGGCCGCGGACCTGCGCGCCCGGATGAACCAGGACCCGGTGCTCGACCCCATGGACCTGTTCGCCCATGTGTATGCCGAGCCCACACCGCAACTGCGCGAACAGGAAGCACAGCTGCGTGCGGAGCTGGCGGCCGAGGCCGAGCCGGACTCCGCCGCCGGATCCGAGTCGGAAGGCAGGGGCCGATGACCACCGTCGCCCTCAAACCCGCCACCATGGCGCAGGCACTCACCCGCGCGCTGCGCGACGCCATGGCCGCCGACCCGAGCGTGCACGTCATGGGCGAGGACGTCGGCACCCTCGGCGGGGTCTTCCGCGTCACCGACGGGCTCGCCAAGGAGTTCGGCGAGGACCGCTGCACGGACACCCCGCTCGCCGAGGCCGGCATCCTCGGCACGGCCGTCGGCATGGCGATGTACGGGCTGCGGCCGGTCGTGGAGATGCAGTTCGACGCCTTCGCCTACCCGGCCTTCGAGCAGTTGATCTCGCACGTCGCGCGGATGCGCAACCGCACCCGCGGCGCCATGCCGCTGCCCCTGACCATCCGTGTCCCGTACGGCGGCGGAATCGGCGGCGTCGAGCACCACAGCGACTCCTCCGAGGCGTACTACATGGCGACTCCGGGGCTTCATGTCGTCACGCCCGCGACGGTCGCCGACGCCTACGGGCTGCTGCGCGCCTCCATCGCCTCCGACGATCCGGTCGTCTTCCTGGAACCCAAGCGGCTGTACTGGTCGAAGGACTCCTGGAACCCCGACGAGCCGCGGTCCGTGGAGCCGATAGGCCGTGCGGTGGTGCGCCGGCCGGGCCGCAGCGCCACGCTCATCACCTATGGGCCGTCCGTGCCCGTCTGCCTGGAGGCCGCCGAGGCCGCGCGGGCCGAGGGCTGGGACCTCGAGGTCGTCGATCTGCGCTCCCTCGTCCCCTTCGACGACGAGACGGTGGCGGCGTCGGTGCGGCGGACCGGCCGCGCGGTCGTCGTGCACGAGTCGGGCGGTTACGGCGGCCCCGGCGGGGAGATAGCGGCCCGGGTGAGCGAGCGATGTTTCCACCACCTGGAGGCGCCGGTGCTGCGCGTGGCCGGGTTCGACATCCCGTATCCGCCGCCGATGCTGGAGCGGCACCATCTGCCCGGCGTCGACCGGATCCTGGACGCCGTGGCGCGTCTGCAGTGGGAGGCGGGCAACTGATGGCCCAGGTGCTGGAGTTCAAGCTCCCCGATCTCGGAGAGGGCCTCACGGAGGCGGAGATCGTCCGCTGGCTCGTGGAGGTCGGTGACGTCGTCGCCGTCGACCAGCCCGTCGTGGAGGTCGAGACCGCCAAGGCGATGGTCGAGGTCCCGTGTCCCTACGGGGGTGTGGTCACAGCCCGCTTCGGCGAGGAGGGCACGGAGCTGCCGGTCGGCTCCCCCCTGCTGACGGTCGCGGTCGGCGGCGACGCGCCTGTCTCCGGCGGCGCCGACGAAGGGTCCGGCAATGTGCTCGTGGGCTACGGCACGGGGGCGCCTGTGGCGCGGCGCAGGAGGGTGCGCACCAGCCCGGTCGCACCCGTAAGGCCCGCCGGGGGAGCGCTGTCGAACGGCGGCTCCACGGCCGCGGCCCGGGGAGCGGACGGTACGCCCGGACCGCTCGGCACGGGCCGGGGCCCCGGCGCCCGGACGGCGGCGTCGGATCGCACCGACGCACGGGGACTGACGGACGGTCGAGGGCACGGGAACGCGGGGGCACGGGCGACCGGTCCCGTCCCCGTCATCTCCCCGCTGGTGCGCAGGATCGCCCGGGAGAACGGCCTGGACCTGAGGGAACTGACGGGCTCCGGCCCCGACGGACTGATCCTGCGGGCGGACGTGGAGCACGCGTCGCGCTCGGCCGGGGGCACCACCCGGCAGCCGGAGACCCTCGCGGTCCCCCGCCCGCCCGGTACCACCCCCGCCGCGGCGGCGGACGGCACCAGGGTTCCCCTGCGCGGCATCCGCGGCGCCGTCGCCGACAAGCTCTCCCGCAGCCGGCACGAGATCCCCGACGCGACCTGCTGGGTGGACGCCGACGCGACCGAACTCCTCGCCGCCCGCGCGGCGATGAACGCGGCCGGCGGTCCGAAGATCTCCCTGCTCGCGCTGCTGGCCCGGATCTGCACCGCCGCGCTGGCCCGCCACCCTGAACTCAACTCGACCGTCGACATGGAAGCCCGCGAGATCGTCCGGCTCGGCCACGTCCACCTCGGCTTCGCGGCACAGACCGAACGCGGCCTCGTCGTCCCCGTCGTCCGGGACGCGCACACCCGCGACGCGCAGTCGCTGAGCGCCGAGTTCGCCCGGCTGACCGAGGCCGCTCGGACGGGGACCCTGACCCCCGGCGACCTCACGGGCGGCACCTTCACGCTGAACAACTACGGGGTGTTCGGCGTCGACGGCTCCACGCCGATCATCAACCACCCCGAGGCGGCCATGCTCGGCGTCGGCCGGATCATCCCCAAACCCTGGGTGCACCAGGGCGAGCTGGCGGTGCGACAGGTCGTCCAGCTCTCGCTGACCTTCGACCACCGGGTGTGCGACGGCGGCACGGCGGGCGGCTTCCTGCGGTACGTGGCGGACTGCGTCGAACAGCCGGCGGTGCTCCTGCGTTCCCTGTGATCGCCCCGGCCCGCATACTCGGGGAATGACCGCGTACGAGCCACCGGGCACCGCCGCCCCGTACGACGCCGACCCCTACGACGCCGTCGTGCTCGCGGGTGGTGCGGCCCGGCGGCTGGGCGGCGCGGACAAACCCGGGGTGCGGGTGGGCGGGCGCCCGTTGCTCGACCGGGTGCTCGCCGCCTGTGCCGCGGCCACCACCACGGTGGTCGTGGCCGAGCCCAGAGCCACCGCGCGCCCCGTGCGATGGGCGCGCGAGGAGCCGCCCGGCGGGGGGCCGCTGGCCGCGCTCGACGCCGGACTGCGCCGCACGTCGGCGGCGGACGTCGTGGTGCTCTCCGCCGACCTTCCGTTCCTGGACGAGGAGACGGTGGGACGCCTGCTGGACACCCTGCGGGGGAGCGACGGCCCGCGCGGCCCGGGGCACCCCGACGGTGTACTGCTCAGCGACCCCGAGGGCCGCGACCAGCCGCTCGTGGCCGCGTACCGCGCGGGAGCCCTGCGCCGGGAGCTGGCCGCGCTCGCCGCCGCGCACGGCGGACTCACCGGCCTGCCGCTGCGACGGCTCACCGCCGCGCTGGATCTCACCCGCATCTCCGACCCCGTCGCGTCCTTCGACTGCGACACCTGGGACGACATCGCCGCCGCCCGGTCACGTATCAGGGAGCATGGGCACGTGTTGGATGAATGGATTTCCGCAGTCAAGGACGAGCTGGGCATCGATCTGGACGTCGACACCGGCGTCCTGCTCGATCTGGCCCGCGACGCCGCGCACGGAGTGGCGCGGCCCGCGGCACCGCTGACCACGTTCCTCGTGGGATACGCGGCCGCGCGGGCCGGGGGAGGCCCGGAGGCCGTGGCCGAGGCCGCCCGCAAGGCCGGGGCGCTGGCGCTGCGCTGGGCCGACGAGGACACCCCCGGGGACACTCCCGGCGCCGAGCCCGGAACAGGATCCGGTGTCGAGCCCGGAACAGGATCCGGCGCCGAACCCGGATCTCACGCCCCCACGCCCTCCGCCGCCGAACCCGGCTCCGACGCCGCCCCGGACGCCTGATGACCTCGCCGGGCGCCCGCGTCGGCCGGGACACCGACGACTTCGACGTGGAGGAGGCCCTGGCCTTGGTCAAGGACCCCCGACGCTCGGCGGACCCCGGGCGAGGCCACGGCGACGCCGCGGCCCGCACACCCGCGCTCGCGCCCGAGACCGAGATCCCCCCGCACACCACGCGCAGCGAGCGCGGCGGACAGCACAACGCCACCCCCTGGCCCGGCGCCCGTACCATCGCCGAACGGGCGGCCCGTGCAGTGCCGCGCCGCGCTCCCGTCTCCGTCCCCCTGGACGCCGCCCTGGGCCTGGTGACCGCCGCGCCGCTCACGGCGCTCACGGACCTGCCGTCCTTCGACACCTCCGCGATGGACGGCTGGGCGGTGGCCGGCCCCGGCCCCTGGGACGTCCGTGAGGAGGGCGTCCTCGCGGGCCACGCGAAGCCGGAGCACCTCACCGACGGCGAGGCGGTGCGCATCGCCACCGGCGCACGCGTGCCGCGGGACGCCACCGCAGTCCTGCGCAGCGAACACGGACGCATCGACGACAAGGGGCGGCTGCACGCGACCCTCCCCGGAGACCTCGGCTCCGGGCGGCCCGGAGGAACGCCCTCGGTCGTGCACGGGCAGGACATCCGGCCGCGCGGCCAGGAATGCCGCAGCGGCGACCAGCTTCTGCCCACCGGCGCGCTGGTGACTCCCGCCGTGCTCGGCCTCGCCGCGGCCGCCGGATACGACACCCTCGCCGTCATCCCCCGCGCACGCGTCGAAGTCCTCGTCCTCGGTGACGAGTTGCTCACCAAGGGACTCCCCCAGGAGGGCCTGATCCGGGACGCGCTCGGCCCGATGCTGCCGCCCTGGCTGCGCGCGCTCGGGGCCGACGTCGTGGCCGTGCGCAGACTGGGCGACGACGCCAAAGCCCTGCACAAGGCGATCACCGGCTCCGGCGCCGACCTGATCGTCACGACCGGCGGCACCGCCGCGGGCCCCCTCGACCACGTACATCCCACCCTGAGCCGTCTCGGCGCCCCTCTCCTCGTCGACGGGGTCGAGGTACGACCCGGCCACCCCATGCTGCTGGCCCGCACCAAGGAGAACCAGCATCTCGTCGGCCTGCCCGGCAACCCCCTGGCGGCCATCTCCGGCCTGCTCACACTCGCCGAGCCGCTCCTGCGCATCCTGGCGGGGCGGGTGGCGCCGGAGCCGTACACGCTGCCCGTCAGGGACGGTGTGCACGGGCACCCCTACGACACCCGGCTCATCCCCGTCACCCTCCACGGCGATCAGGCGGTTCCGCTGCGCTACAACGGTCCGGCCATGCTGCGCGGCATCGCCGCCGCCGATGCCCTCGCGATCGTTCCACCCGGTGGCGCCCGCCCCGGGCAGGAGCTGGAACTCCTCGATCTGCCCTGGGCGTTGGCCGGCGGCGGTACCTGCTCCGCATGAGCCAGGGCGCCGGCCGGAGTCGGCTCATGCTCCGGGCAGTGGGAGGGATCGGGGCGTGTTTCACGTGAAACGTCCGCACGGTGCCCGGACCGTCCGGGAGGGATGACGGCTGAACCGGCGGTTGGCCGTGCGGCCGAACCGGCGGCCTGTCACCACTCGTCGTGGATCACCCGGAAGCTGCCCACGACGCCGTCGTCACCGAACATGGCACCGGCGATCAGTGCGTCGGTCCCGAACGCGTCTCCGTTGACGGGACTGGTCACGACGCCGTGGGTGGCACCGTGGGGGCCGACGGTGGCCACCGGGGAGCCGCCGTTGCAGTTGAACCCGCGGTAGACCTCGACGGTCCTCCGGCTGTCGTTGTAGATGCTGAAGCTGTTGGCGCCCAGCCCGCTGGCGGCGGCGATGCAGCCCTCGATGGAGCCGGAGTACGTCCGCTCGTTGAAGTAGATGTACCCGGGCCCCTCGTGGTCCGAGCCGCGGCCTCCGCGGTCGCCGCCTTCGCGATCGCCGCCCTCGCCGCCCTCACCCTTGTTCCTGCTCGCGACGCCGCCGTCGAGGGGAGGCGTGGCGGGGACGGCCTTCTTGGCGGACGGTGCCGCCTTCTGGACGGGCGGCGCCGCCTTCTGGACGGAGGAGACCGCCCGCTGGACGGCCGGGGCGGCCTGCGTGGACTCGGTGGGCGAGGCGTAGGTGATGCCGGTGGTGGCGAAGGCCGCTGCGCCTACGGCGGCGGCCACGGCGAAAGTACGCGTGGGCATGGGACTTCTCTCTGCCTCGGAGATGTCGGCCGGACAGCCGACCTGCGTTGAACGTACTAATGCCTGCAATAGCTGTCATATCGGGCATGTCCAACGTGTGATGTCGGGGGACCGGACGGGTGCAAAAGCAGAACGCGCCGCATACCACGACAGAGAGGGGTATCTGGTGTGTCGTCAGCGTGTCCCGGCCGGTCAACTGCTCGGAAGGCCCTGCCTGATGCTGATCACCCGGTCCCCGGCCTGAAGGACCGCGGCCTGCGGGTCGGTGTAGTCCAACACCCGCTTGCGCCGTACGACGGCGACGACGAGATCGGAACACTCGCGAGGAGAGCGGCCCACCTCGTCCTCGGCCACCGCGCGTTCGACGAGATCGAGTCCGCTGCCGTGGGTCATCAGGTCCTCCAGGGTGTCGGCCGCGTGCGGGCTGGCCACGGACACGCCGAGGAGACGGCCGGCCGAACTGGAACTCGTGACCACCGTGTCCGCCCCGCTCTGTCTGATCAGGGGGACGTTCTCGTCCTCCCGGACCGCGACGACGAGAGTCGCCCGCTTGTTGAGCTGGCGCGCGGTGAGCGTGACCAGTGCCGCGGTGTCGTCGCGCTGCGGGGCGACGATGACGCGTGCGGCCGTCTGCAACTCGGCCTTGCGAAGGGTGTCGGTGCGTGTCGCGTCCCCGAGCACGGCCACGAGCCCGTCGTTGCCTGCGGCCTCGACCGCCTTGCGCTGCGGATCGACGACGACGATGTGGTCCTTCGCCATGCCCTGGCCCAGCAGTGACTCGACGGCGTGCCTCCCCTTGGTGCCGTATCCGACGACCACGACGTGATCCCGCATACGCGAACGCCACCGGTGGACGCGCACCTGCTGGCGGGTGCGTTCCGTCAGGACCTCGAGCGTGGTGCCGACCAGGATGATCAGGAACAACACGCGCAGCGGCGTGATGACGAGGATGTTGGTGAGCCGGGCGGCGTCGCTCACCGGGGTGATGTCGCCGTACCCGGTGGTCGAGAGGGTGACGGTGGCGTAGTACGCGGCGTCCAGGAAGTCGACGCGGCCGTCCGCGTTGTCGTTGTAGCCGTCACGGTCGACCCAGACGAGAAGCGTCGTCACGGCCAGCACCAACAGCGCCATGGCCAGTCGCCGCAGAACCTGCTGGAGCGGTGGCAGCGCCTTCTCGGCGGGCATGGTGATGGAGCGTCCGGCTTCGGCGTCCTCCCTGGCCTCGCCCCGCGACCGGTACCAGAGGGATCGGAGGATCGAGAACCTCTCGGGTCTGGGGAGAGGCTGCTTCTCGTGGTTCATGGCTTGCCCCCTGCGGCGTTGATCCGGTCGGTCAGCACGGTGACCATGGTCCCGGACGAACGTCCCCCGGCAGGCAGTCCACGGAATCCGGCACGCGGTCCGCGGAATCCGGCACGCCGCTCCCCCTTCCCGGCAGGACGCGACCTCGCCCCCGACCGCCCCGACCGCGCGTACGACCGCGACCGGAACCGCCGGAAGGCGAGCCGGGCGCCCTCGGGAGGAACGCGGGCTCGCCGTCCCGTCGGCAGTGGCGTCGCACCCGTTGGCAGTACCGTCGGCACCGTCGCCAGGTTCATGGGGCGCGTTCGGAAGACTGCTGGAGGGGGCGGGCCTTGAGGGACCACACGGTTGTCGTCGGCTTCGGGACCAAGGGGCGGTCGGCGGTGCAGACCGTCTGTGCCACGGGGCTGAGGAAGGAACAGGTCGTGGTCGTCGACCCCAGCTCCGAGGCGGTCGACGCGGCGACGGCCGACGGATACACGGGGGTCGTCGGGGACGCGACCCGCAGCGACGTGCTGGTGCGGGCCGAGGTCCAGAAGGCGCGGCAGATCATCATCGCGACCCAGCGCGACGACACGGCCGTGCTGGTCACGCTGACCGCCCGGCAGCTCAACCGCCAGGCGAAGATCGTCGCCGCGGTGCGCGAGGAGGAGAACGCGCCGCTGCTGCGCCAGTCGGGCGCCGACGCCGTCATCACCAGCGCCAGCGCGGCGGGACGGCTCCTCGGACTCTCCGTGCTCAGCCCCAGCGCGGGCCTGGTCATGGAGGACCTCATCCAGCAGGGCAGCGGGCTCGAGATCGTCGAACGTCCGGTCATAAAGGCCGAGGTGGGCAAGGGCGTACGCGAGACCGACGACCTGGTGGTGAGCGTCGTACGGGGGCATCGCGTGCTGGGCTACGACGATCCGGCCGTCGGGACGCTCCAGCTGACCGACCGGCTCATCACGATCGTGCGGGTCGCTCCGCGTCCAGCGGTGGCGCCGGGCACCCGTTCCCTCCCGCAGGAGTAGCGTCGCCCTCATGTACGCGATCACGATTCCTGAACCTGGTGGGCCCGAGGCGCTGGTGTGGGACGAGGTCCCGGACCCCGTGCCCGGCGAGGGCGAAGTTCTCGTCGAGGTGGTGGCGAGCGCGGTCAACCGCGCCGACCTGATGCAGCGGCAGGGCTTCTACGACCCGCCGCCCGGAGCGTCCCCCTACCCCGGCCTCGAATGCGCGGGACGCATCGTCGAGACCGGGCCCGGTGTCTCGGGCTGGGCCGTCGGTGACGAGGTGTGCGCGCTGCTCTCGGGCGGCGGGTACGCCGAGAAGGTCGTCGTCCCGGCCGCACAGCTGCTGCCCGTGCCCGACGGCCTGGAACTCAAGCAGGCGGCGGCACTGCCCGAGGTGGCCTGCACCGTGTGGTCGAACGTCTTCATGATCTCCCACTTGCGTCCGGGCGAGACCCTGCTCCTGCACGGCGGCACCAGCGGCATCGGCACCATGGGGATCCAGCTCGCCAAGGCCGTGGGCGCGAAGGTCGCCGTCACGGCGGGAACCAAGGACAAACTCGACTTCTGCGCCGAGCTCGGCGCGGACATCCTGATCAACTACCGCGAGCAGGACTTCGTCGAGGAGATCGAGCGGGCCACGGACGGGGCGGGGGCCGACGTCATCCTCGACAACATGGGCGCCAAGTACCTCGACCGCAACGTGCGGGCCCTCGCCGTCAACGGACGGCTCGCGATCATCGGTCTGCAGGGCGGTGCCAAGGGCGAACTGAACATCGGCGCGCTCCTCGTCAAGCGGGCCGCCGTCAGCGCGACCTCGCTGCGCGCCCGTCCGCTCGGTGAGAAGGCGGCGATCGTGGCGGCCGTACGCGAGCACGTGTGGCCGTTGATCGACTCCGGTCACGTGCGCCCGGTGGTCGACCGCGAGCTGCCGATGAGCGAGGCCGCCGCGGCGCACCGGATCCTCGAGGAGAGCGGCCACATCGGCAAGGTGCTGCTCATCGCTCCCTGACGCGTGCCTACCGTCGCCCGCGCTCACGGGGGCCGGCGACGGCGGGCGTGGCGGGGTGGGCCGGTCAGCCGCGCCGCAGGCGCAGGGCGACGAAGGCCATCCCCAGCCCGAGGCCGATGAGGATCAGACCGCCGCCCAGGGGCAGGATCCGGAACGTCGGCCGTGCCGGCGCGGTGCCGGGGCCGACGACGTGCTGCTCGGCGGGGACGGCCGCGTTCTGCGGCGGCCCGGTGGTGACGTCTCCCGTCCCGCCCACGCTGTCCTGCGGGGTGCCGGATCCGGTGTCCTCCTGGGCGGGGTCCCGGTCGGTGTACGTCGGGGCGGTGTCCTCGTCGTTCTCACCCTCCCGCTGGTTCCTCTCCTCGCGTCCCGGCCGCACCCGGCCCGCTCCCGCGTCGCTTCCCGCGCGGGAGTCCTCAGCGGCCGGTGTGGGCCCGGCGGCCTCCGCGACGGACGGCGCGTGGGCGTGGTCGTGCGCCGATCCGGGGGAGGATCCGAGGGCCGAGGCGGCGGCCGAGACGGATGGCGTGCGCGAGGGCGTGCGCGACGGTGAGCGCGAGGGCGGGGCGGATCGCGAGGGCGGGGCGGATGGCGAGCGGGGCGGGGAGGCGGTCGGCCGACGGGACGGTGCGGACGTCGGCCGGCGGGACGGGGACGCGGACGGCCGGCGGGACGGAGACGCGGACGGCCGTCGGGACGGAGACGCGGAGGACGAAGCGGGCGGCGAGGTGGCCGGTGGCGCGGAGGACGCGGCCGCGTACGAGGCGGCCCAGAAGGGGGATGCCACGGTGGTCGCCAAGATCAGCAGCAATATCAGCCCGCGGGGTGGGCCGAGCCATGGAGTCACGCCGGTGACCCCCTCCCGGTAGAGGAGTCCCATGATCATTGGGGCAAGCCTCACATGAGGCCCTCTTCCCGGCATCTCGACGGTGACCGGCCGGGTGGATCACTCTGTGCGGGGGGCGCCACCGTGATGAGGTGGAGGGGTGCGAGACAATGGCGGCATGGAGATGCCGAGGAACGAAAGGTCGCCGGAGAACCCCCAGATCCTGGTCGTGGGCCAGGACGGAATGGCTCTCGGTGGCACCGGTGACGAGGACTCCCGCGAGGTCCCGGTGACAGAGATGGTCGAACAGCCAGCCAAGGTCATGCGCATCGGGAGCATGATCAAGCAACTCCTCGAAGAGGTGCGCGCCGCGCCCCTGGACGAGGCGAGCCGGGTCCGGCTCAAGGAGATCCACGCCAGCTCCGTGAAGGAGCTGGAGGACGGCCTGGCACCCGAACTGGTCGAGGAACTGGAACGGCTCTCACTGCCCTTCACCCACGACGCGACCCCCAGCGACGCCGAGCTGCGGATCGCGCAGGCCCAGCTGGTGGGCTGGCTCGAAGGTCTCTTCCACGGAATCCAGACGACCCTGTTCGCGCAGCAGATGGCGGCCAGGGCACAGCTGGAGCAGATGCGCCGTGCCCTTCCGCCGGGCGTCGGCGGCATGGAAGGCGACGAGGATCCGCGCACGGGCGGCCGGTCGGGCGGCCCGTACCTGTAGGTCCCGGCGGCACCGCGGGGCCGGAATCGGGCGACGGCACGGACACGGCGGGCCCGGCACGGAAGTGCCGGGCCCGTTTCCTGCTTTTGGCCGTCGAGCGGGTGGTCACCCGTCGTCGGCGACCGGTGGCACCGATCGGCGGGTACCGGTCGTCACCGGCCGTTCAGGACGGGTCGCCGGTCGAGACCTTCAGCTCGATGTCGGGCATGTCCTTCGGGTCGACGTCCGTTCCGGCGCTGGGGAACTGCTCCATGACCGTGCCCTCGCCGTACGTGTTCTCGTCGACGGGGGTCTCCTTCATCCGCCAGCCCGCGGCCTGGAAGCAGGACTTGACCGACTTGATGTACCGGTAGGTGAAGTCCGGGACCTGGATCTTGTCCGGGTCGTCGTACGACTCCTGCGGATCCGTGCACTTCTCCGTGTCGATCGTCTTCCCGGTGTCCGGACCCCGGTGGCTCGCCACCACGGACGGCGGCGTGCTCGTGCCGCCGCCCCCCTTGTCGTCGCTGCCGCCGCCGTTCATCGAGAGGGCGGTGAGCAGGCCGCCGACCGCGACGATCGCGACGATGATCGACCCGACGACGACCCCCTTGTTGCTCCTGCGGGCCCCCGGACCGCCCGGGGCGGACGTCCCGTGCTGGGGCGCGAGGTTGTACGGCGGCGGGGTCGGCACACCGTGCTGCTGGGCGTACGGCGTGGTCTGCGGGGCCGGCTGGTAGCCGCCCTGCTGGGGATAGCCGTACGCCGGGGAGGCCGTGGGGGGCGGGGTCGGCGCGCCGTAGGGGCCCGGCTGGTACGGGGTCTGCACGGGACCCGGTGTCGGCATCGACGACTGGTCGACCGGCGGGAAGACGGCGGCGCCCACGCCCGCGCCGCTCGACGTCCTGGCGCCGGGGACGATGCTCGGCGGGACGGCCTGGAGCGACTGGGCCACGCGCAGGCACTCGTCGCGCATCGCCTCGGCGCTCGGGAAGCGCTCGTTCGGGTTCTTCCTCAGTGCTCGGGCGACCAGCGCGTCCACGGCCGGCGGCAGCGAGCGGTTGACCGAGGAGGGCGCGACCGGCTCCTCCTGGACGTGCGCGTACGCGATGGCCAGCGGTGAGTCCGCCTCGAACGGCAGCCGTCCGGTGACCAGTTGGAACAGCATGATGCCGACCGAGTACAGGTCGGAGCGGGCGTCCACGCCCCTGCCGAGCGCCTGCTCGGGAGAGAGGTACTGCGGGGTGCCGACGACCATGCCGGTCTGCGTCATGGAGGTGACGCCGGACTGCATGGCGCGGGCGATGCCGAAGTCCATGACCTTGACGACGTTGCGCTTGGTCATCATGACGTTGCCCGGCTTGATGTCCCGGTGGACCAGGCCCATCTCGTGGCTGATCTCCAGGGCGGCCAGCACGTCCGCGGTGATCTTCAGGGCCTTGTCGGCGGGCATGGCGCCGTACTGCTGGATGTCCGCGTCGAGGACCGAGCCGAGCGGCTTGCCCTCGATGTACTCCATGACGATGTACGGCGTCGTCATGCCGTTGAGGTTGTCCTCGCCGGTGTCGAAGACCGAGACGATGTTCGTGTGCGTGAGCTTGGCCACCGACTGGGCCTCGCGGCGGAAACGCTCGCGGAAGGCCTGCTCACGGCCGAGCTCCGTGTGGAGCGTCTTGATCGCCACCTGGCGGTCGAGCACCGAGTCGTACGCGAGATGCACCGAGGCCATGCCGCCCTCGCCGAGCAGATCGCGCAGCTGGTAGCGGCCGCCGGCGACCGCGCGCCCCGCGTACCGGCCCTGTGCGCCGTCCTGGCTCATGTTCTGCGTCCCCCATCGGCACGGCGGCAGCGTCGGCTGGTTGCTCCCGCGGTCCGTGATCGATTGACTGTGATCGAATCGATCGACTGTGATCACCGGTGCTCCGGTGATCGATTGGCTGATTCCCGGCCAAGTCTGCCCGAGGGCGGTGACACGTCAAGCTCGGTGCCCGTTCCGTGACCGTACGCGAAAGAAGCGTCGCGGAAGCGTTACAGGTGCCGTACGGGCGGTACACAGGATTTGCGCGCGGGTACCCGGGGCGGGTTGGATGACCGGTCCATCTCGATCCCATCTCGGACCGGCACCCCGCGCCGAGCCTGTAGCGTGGCTCGACGGAGACCGTAACAACCACCGCGCAGACCGCGGGCAGAAACGACGGCGAGGACTGATGGCACAGCAGCAGCGCGCTCAGGGCCCGTCCGACCCCGAGGCGACTGGCGGCGGTATGTCAGATGCGCCGGAGATGTGGGGTAACGGCGGACTTGTGGGGGATGGCCGGTATCGGTTGACCCACAGACTAGGCCGGGGCGGCATGGCCGAGGTGTTCGCGGCCGAGGACGTGCGTCTCGGGCGCACCGTCGCGGTCAAACTGCTCCGCTCGGACCTGGCCGAGGACCCCGTCTCGAAGGCCCGCTTCACGCGCGAGGCCCAGTCGGTGGCCGGACTCAACCACCACGCCGTCGTCGCCGTGTACGACTCCGGCGAGGACGTGGTCGGGCACGGGGTCGTCCCGTACATCGTGATGGAGCTGGTCGAGGGCCGCACCATCCGTGACCTGCTCATCAACGCCGAGGCCCCCGGGCCCGAGCAGGCGCTGATCATCGTCTCGGGTGTGCTGGAGGCGCTGGCCTACTCGCACCAGCACGGCATCGTGCACCGCGACATCAAGCCGGCCAACGTGATCATCACGCAGACCGGTGCCGTGAAGGTGATGGACTTCGGCATCGCGCGCGCCCTGCACGGCGCGCAGTCGACGATGACCCAGACCGGCATGGTCATGGGCACCCCGCAGTACCTCTCCCCGGAGCAGGCGCTCGGCAAGGCCGTCGACCACCGCTCCGACCTGTACGCGACCGGCTGCCTGCTCTACGAACTCCTCGCGCTGCGGCCGCCGTTCACCGGTGAGACGCCGTTGTCGGTGGTCTACCAGCACGTCCAGGACATCCCGGTCCCGCCGTCCGAGGTCGCGGCGGCGGCGCCGCCGGAGCTCGACGGACTGGTCATGCGCTCGCTCGCGAAGGAGCCGGACGACCGGTTCCAGACCGCCGAGGAGATGCGCGGGCTCGTCCAGTACGGCCTCCAGATGCTGTACGACCAGGGCGGACACACCGGCACCTGGAACACCGGGCCGGTCACCGTGCACGAGGGCCTGCACACCCCGGCGTCGGGCTTCGCGGGCACGACCGCGCTGCCGCACCCGGGCGACTCCGGCACGACGCAGATCCCGGCGCCGATCATCCCGCCGTACGGCGGCGGGGACGACGGCGGATTCGAGGGGCACGGCAACGGGGGCGGCGGCCGCGGCAAGCTGTGGATCCTCGCGGTGCTCGCGGTGATCGCGATCGCCGCGGGTGTCGCGCTCGCGCTCAACCACAACGGTGGCGGCGGCACCGGCGGCACCGGTACGACCCAGTCGCCCGCGGCCACGCCGTCCGACAAGGGCGACGAGACCAGCGCGAGCCCGAGCGACGACTCGACGGACACCTCGACGGACAGTTCCACGGACAACGGCACGGGCTCGGACCCGGGTTCGCACTACACGCCGTCGGACACCCCGTCCGAGAGCTACAGCAGCCGGCCCACGGACGAGCCGTCCGACGAGCCCTCGGACACCCCGACGAAGTCGACGCCCTCGCAACCGTCGAACGAGCCGAGCAGCGACGCGCCGGTGTCTCCGGACCCCACCGGAGACGGCGGCGGCGACACCCAGGGCGACACCGCGAATCCTTGAGGGGATCCGACCGAAACGCCCCCCACGCGCGCGTGAGGCCCGGAGACGGGCGCCACGCGCGCGTGGGCGTCTCCGGGCCTGTGGAGCGCTCTCGGGGGGTGTCCTGGCCGTCTCCCGGCGTGTTCCCGGGGTGCCATCCGGCCGCGGATCAGCCCGTGAACGCCTCGCACACCGCGTCGTACTCCCGCGTCCACCACACCGCCAGCGCCGAGGCGGCCGGGAACTGGGGGTCGGCACGGGTGTCGCCGCGCTCGTAGTGCCAGCGCAGCATCCAGAAGTCGTTGAGACGCTCCCACCACACGCGGTGCACGGCGGCCGCCAGTTCGGCGGGCCCCGCGCCCGCCGCGCGCCGGTACGCGCGCGCGTAGGCCCGCACCTTGGCCAGGTCGAGCGCGCCGACCGGGCGCACGAAGAAGATCATCGCGGCGCGTACGGCCTCCTCGGCGCGGGGGTGGACGCCCAGCCGGTCCCAGTCGACGATCGCGGCCGGTTCGCCGTCGCGGTAGAGCAGGTTGAACGGGTGGAAGTCGCCGTGCACCCAGCCCACCGAGCCGCCCTGCGGAGGCCGCCGGTCGGCGTGTTTCTCCAGGAGGGCGCGCCGTTCCAGGAGCCGGTGCCGGGCCAGTTCGTCGAAGGCGTCCGGCGGGCGGTGGCTGCGCACCCTGGCGAGCAGGCGGTCGATGAGCGCGAAGGTGTCGGCGGGATCGGCGCCCCGGGCCGGGTCGGTGCCCTCACGGGCGCGGGCTGCGGTGCTCCCGGTGGGACCGGCGCCCTCCGCCCCCTCCGGCGCCACCCGGGCCCTGTCCCGTGGCCCCCGGCCCCTGTCCGGCGTCCCCTCGGGCGTCGTCCCGGCCGGCTCGTGGGTGTTTCCCTTCAGCGACTGGTCCTCGGCCTGGTCCTCGGCCTGGTCCTCGGCCTGGTCCTCGGCCCGGTCCTGGTCCTGGCCGGGCCCGGCGTCGGCGGCCGGTTTCGCCGGGGCGCGTCCCTGTGTCGCCATCACCCGCTCCATCACCCGTTCCAGACTCGCGTGGACGACCCCGAGGAGGGCCCCCAGCCGGGCGCACTGCGCCGTGGTGAGCTGACCGCCGTGCCGGTGCCCGCCGTCGATCCAGGGGTGCAGCGCGTACGCGTGGCCCCCGACGACGGCGACCGTGCGCCCGTCGGTGCCGGCCAGCGGCGGGGCGACGGGAACGCCGAGATCCGCGAGACGCTGGGTCGCCCGGTGCTGGCGGGCGATCGCGGCGGGGTCGGCCGTCTCGGGGTCGAAATGGTGCTTGAGGAAATAGCGGCCGTGTGTGGTGCGCAGCCGGTAGCCCCGGTTGAGCAGCCCCTGTTCGACGGGGTCGCAGGTCAGCGCGGACCCGGCGGCGTACTGGCGGAGGAGGGCGCCCAGAGGGGGCGCGTGAATCACAGGAATGGGTACGGATGAGCGCGGCACGCGCCAGATGCTAGGGCACCCCGCACGCCCCTGACCTGCGTTTGTCACACACAGTCATCTTTGATCACGAGATGGTCACAGGATGTGCTGGAACTGCCGTTCCGGGCCATCGTCCGTGGAGTGCACGGTGCAGAACTGGGGTGTGACGCCCAGATAGACCGGGTCGAAGCGTTCGCCGTCCACGAGGCGCGGGGCGGGTCCGAAACGCTCCCGCTCGGCGGCGGTCGGCTCGACCGCCTCGCACCGGCCCACGATCTGCACGGACCACAGGCTCTCGCCGGGCCGCGCGGAACCCAGGTTGTCGGTGCCGTAGGCGATGACGCCGCCGACGCACGCCTGGTGGCTTCCGCAGCCCCGGTGCATGCGCAGCAGCACGCGCCCCTCCACCACGATGTGGCGGGCCGACGCGAGCAGGGGCAGCGCGTGCCGGCTGGCGGCGACGCGACCGTGATCGGTGCGGCGCATCAGGTCCACGGCGAGCTGTTCGTCGGTGGGCATCCTTCAAATCTTCGGCATCCGAACGGGCCGGACAAGAGCCGCCCGTCCCGGGAGAAGGGGCCATAGGTCCCGGACGGACCCGCGGGCCCCGCTCCCGCGCCGACCCGGGTTCGTCAGCGGTGCTGCTTCTCCGCCTGGATGCGTGCCACATAGGCGGCCGCCTGGGAGCGTCGTTCCATGCCCAGCTTGGACAGCAGGCTCGACACATAGTTCTTGATCGTCTTCTCGGCGAGATGCAGCCGCTCGCCTATCGCGCGGTTGGTCAGCCCCTCGCCGATCAGGTCGAGGATCCTGCGTTCCTGCTCGGTGAGGTGGGCGAGCCGGTCGTCGCCGCGGGGGCCGCCGTCGCGCAGCCGTTCCAGGACCCGGGCCGTGGCCTCCGGGTCGAGCAGGGACTTCCCGGCCGCGACATCGCGCACGGCCGCCAGCAGTTCACCACCGCGGATCGCCTTCAGCACATAGCCCGACGCACCCGCCATGATCGCGTCGAAGAGCGCCTCGTCATCGGCGTAGGAGGTCAGCATCAGGCATTTGACGGACTCGTCGGCGGACCGGATCTCGCGGCAGACCTCCACGCCGCTGCCGTCCGGGAGCCGCACGTCGAGCACCGCGACGTCCGGATGCGTGGCCGGGATCCGTACCAGCGCGTCGGCCGCCGTCCCGGCCTCGCCGACCACTTCGATGCCGTCCTCCACGGAGAGCAACTCGTGGACCCCGCGTCGCACCACCTCGTGGTCATCGACGAGAAATACGGTAATTTTTCCGTTTTCGGGCACAAAGTAAGTGTCACACACCACCCTCGGCCCCGTGGAAGTCCACTCTTCCCGTGCCCGGGGTGGCCGGGATAACGTGCCGGTGTTCCGGCCCCCTGCAAGGCTGCGACCAGTGCTGTGACCAGCAACTGTTCCCGACCCGCGCGAACTACTTGGAAATCCGACTAAAAAGTACTTGGAAATCCAAGCAAAAACGCAGGTCAGGAGGGGTTTCACAGAAATGTGGAGCACTGGGTAACGTGACCGATGCAGGGCGCTCGCCGGGGCACCTGTCACGCCTGTTCCGGCCGAGTGGCACCCACCCCGTGCACGGGTACTGGAACGGCGAGCCGCTCCCTCGAGCTCTCGACGAGCAAGAGGGAACCCAGCCACCCGGCAACCCCGGGGGCCGGACCGACGGAGGAGCACACGTGACCGTGGAGAGCACTGCCGCGCGCAAGCCGCGACGCAGCGCCGGTACGACCGCTGCGAAAAGCGGCGCCAGTACGGCCGGTTCAAAGACCGCCGCGAGCAGGACGGCAGCCGGCAAGGGCACCGGCGCGGCCGGCAAGAAGTCACCGGGTACTTCGGGCGCGGACCCCGAACTCGTCCAGCTGCTGACGCCGGAGGGCGAGCGGGTCGCGGACGCCACGTACGACCCGTACGTCGCCGACATCACCCCGGAGGAGCTGCGCGGCCTGTACCGGGACATGGTGCTGAGCCGCCGCTTCGACGCCGAGGCCACCTCTCTGCAGCGCCAGGGCGAGCTGGGCCTGTGGGCCTCGATGCTCGGCCAGGAGGCCGCCCAGATCGGTTCGGGCCGCGCCACCCGTGACGACGACTACGTCTTCCCGACCTACCGCGAGCACGGCGTCGCCTGGTGCCGCGGGGTCGACCCGACCAACCTGCTCGGCATGTTCCGGGGTGTGAACAACGGCGGCTGGGACCCGAACGGCAACAACTTCCACCTGTACACGATCGTCATCGGCTCGCAGACGCTGCACGCCACCGGCTACGCCATGGGCATCGCCAAGGACGGCGCGGACTCGGCCGTGATCGCGTACTTCGGGGACGGCGCCTCCAGCCAGGGCGACGTCGCCGAATCGTTCACCTTCTCCGCGGTCTACAACGCGCCCGTCGTGTTCTTCTGCCAGAACAACCAGTGGGCGATCTCCGAGCCCACCGAGAAGCAGACCCGCGTCCCGCTCTACCAGCGCGCGCAGGGCTACGGCTTCCCGGGCGTCCGCGTCGACGGCAACGACGTCCTGGCCTGCCTGGCCGTGACGAAGTGGGCGCTGGAGCGGGCCCGCCGCGGCGAGGGACCCACGCTCGTCGAGGCGTACACGTACCGCATGGGCGCGCACACCACCTCCGACGACCCGACCAAGTACCGGGCGGACGAGGAGCGCGAGTCCTGGGAGGCGAAGGACCCGATCCTGCGCCTTCGCGCGTACCTGGAGGCCTCGAACCACGCGGACGAGGGATTCTTCGCGGAACTCGAGGTCGAGAGCGAGACGTTGGGCAAACGAGTACGCGAAGTCGTCCGGGCCATGCCGGACCCCGACCACCTCGCGATCTTCGAGAACGTGTACGCGGACGGGCACGCGCTCGTCGACGAGGAGCGAGCCCAGTTCGCCGCCTACCAGGCGTCGTTCGCGGACGAAGGGGAGGGCAAGTAGCGATGGCTGCGGAAAAGATGGCGCTGGCCAAGGCGATCAACGAGTCGCTGCGCACGGCCCTCGACGCCGACCCCAAGGTCCTGATCATGGGTGAGGACGTCGGCAAGCTCGGCGGTGTCTTCCGGGTCACGGACGGCCTCCAGAAGGACTTCGGCGAGGACCGGGTCATCGACACCCCGCTCGCCGAGTCGGGCATCGTCGGCACGGCGATCGGCCTCGCCCTGCGGGGCTACCGCCCGGTGGTGGAGATCCAGTTCGACGGATTCGTCTTCCCGGCGTACGACCAGATCGTCACGCAGCTCGCGAAGATGCACGCGCGGGCGCTCGGCAAGATCAAGCTCCCCGTCGTCATCCGTATCCCCTACGGCGGCGGCATCGGCGCGGTGGAGCACCACTCCGAGTCCCCCGAGGCGCTCTTCGCGCACGTCGCGGGCCTCAAGGTGGTCTCCCCGTCGAACGCGAGCGACGCCTACTGGATGATGCAGCAGGCCATCCAGAGCGACGACCCGGTGATCTTCTTCGAGCCCAAGCGGCGCTACTGGGACAAGGGCGAGGTCAACACCGACGCCATCCCCGGCCCGCTGCACAAGGCGGTCGTGGCCCGCGAGGGCAGCGACCTGACGCTCGCCGCGTACGGCCCGATGGTGAAGGTCTGCCTGGAGGCCGCGGCGGCCGCCCAGGAGGAGGGCAAGTCGATCGAGGTCCTGGACCTGCGCTCGATGTCGCCCATCGACTTCGACTCCGTCCAGACCTCGGTGGAGAAGACCCGCCACCTGGTCGTGGTGCACGAGGCCCCGGTGTTCCTGGGCACGGGCGCGGAGATCGCCGCCCGCATCACGGAGCGGTGCTTCTACCACCTGGAGGCACCCGTCCTGCGGGTCGGGGGCTACCACGCCCCCTATCCGCCGGCACGCCTGGAGGACGAGTACCTTCCGGGCCTCGACCGGGTGCTCGACGCCGTCGACCGCTCGCTGGCGTACTGAGGAGAGGGTCGTGACGACGATGACTGAGAACGCGTCGGGGCTCCGCGAGTTCAAGATGCCCGATGTGGGCGAGGGACTCACCGAGGCGGAGATCCTCAAGTGGTACGTCCAGCCCGGTGACACCGTCACCGACGGCCAGGTCGTGTGCGAGGTCGAGACCGCCAAGGCCGCGGTCGAGCTGCCCATCCCCTACGACGGCGTGGTGCGCGAACTGCGCTTCCCCGAGGGGACGACGGTGGACGTGGGCCAGGTGATCATCGCGGTGGAGGTGGCCGGAGCAGCACCGCCGGTGCCGTCGGCGCCCGCGGTGACCACGGCCGCCGAGCCCGTCCCCGCGACGCCGCCGTCCCCGGCGGTTCCCGCCGACGGGGAGCCCAAGTCCGAGGGCCGCAAGCCGGTCCTCGTCGGGTACGGCGTGGCGGAGTCCTCCACCAAGCGACGCCCCCGCAAGGGCGCCGAGGTCCCCCCGCAACAGTCCGAGGTGTTCCACGCGGCCACCGCGATCCAGGGCGAGCTCAACGGACACGGCAGGCCGCGCCCGCTGGCGAAGCCCCCGGTCCGCAAGCTCGCCAAGGACCTCGGGGTCGACCTGACGACGGTCACACCGTCGGGGCCGGGCGGCGTCATCACCCGCGAGGACGTCCACGCGGCGGTGGTGCCCGCACCGGTGCCGGCCCCGCAGACGTCCGTCGAGGAGACCGTGACGGCCGCCCGCCTCCAGGCGCCCGCCCCGGTCGCCCCGTACGACGCGGTGCGGGAGACCCGTATCCCGGTGAAGGGGGTCCGCAAGGCCACCGCCACCGCGATGGTCGGCTCGGCGTTCACCGCTCCGCACGTCACCGAGTTCGTGACGGTCGACGTGACGCGCACGATGAGGCTCGTCGAGGAGCTCAAGCAGGACAAGGATCTCGCGGGTCTGCGCGTGAACCCGCTGCTGCTCATCGCCAAGGCCCTGCTGGTGGCGATCAAGCGCAACCCGGACGTCAACGCGTCCTGGGACGAGGCGGCCCAGGAGATCGTCCTCAAGCACTACGTGAACCTGGGCATCGCCGCCGCCACACCCCGTGGTCTGCTCGTCCCGAACATCAAGGACGCGCACACCAAGACGCTGCCCCAGCTCGCCGAGTCCCTGGGCGAGCTGGTGGCGACGGCCCGCGAGGGCAGGACCTCACCGGCCGCCATGCAGGGCGGCACGGTGACGATCACCAACGTCGGCGTCTTCGGCGTCGACACCGGCACGCCGATCCTCAACCCCGGCGAGTCGGCGATCCTCGCGATCGGTGCGATCAAGCTCCAGCCCTGGGTCCACAAGGGCAAGGTGAAGCCGCGTCAGGTGACGACGCTCGCCCTCTCCTTCGACCACCGCCTGGTCGACGGCGAGCTGGGCTCCAAGGTCCTCGCCGACGTGGCGGCGATCCTGGAGCAGCCGAAGCGGCTCATCACCTGGGCGTGAACCAGGGGTGAAACCGGACGCGGGGACCGCGTCGATCGGATAGGTTCGACGAGGAGGGGCCGGCCGCAAATTCCTGTTGCGACCGACCCCTCTTCCCGTGCTCCGGGTCAGGAACGCTGGAGCACGTAGACGGGCGCTCCGTTCTCGCTGCCGCCCCGGGACCGGATACAGGCGTGTCTGCGCAGCATGCGCAGACAGTCGTTGACACGCTGCACGGAGAGTCCGGTACGGGCCGCGATGGAGTCGAGCGGCTGACGCAGCTCACCCTCCTCGACCAGGACGGGCACGATCACGACCGCCACCGCCCACACGTCGGAGGTCACGCTCAGCCGCTGCCGCCAGTCGGCGAGGACGGACTCGGCGACCGGGTTCGCGGAGAGGCCGGCGGTGGGCGCCGGACGGTCGAGGGAGAGGACGTCGAGCCGGTTCGCGATCCGTCCCATCGCCTCGGCGATGGCCCGCTGCGCGGCGAGCGTCTCGCGCTGCATCTCGACCATGGACCGCTGCAGCGTGAGCGACTCCTGCCGGGCGACGGCGTGCTGCTCGTCCGCCCGCAGGTTGCGCTCCTCCAGCCGGACGATGGCGTCGGCGACCTGTTCGGGCATGGCGTAGGCGATGGGCGCGCCCGGGTCGGCGGGCTGCACCTCGGCCTCTACGAGGGTGTAGGAACCCTCTCGCTGGACGGTCTCGATGACCTCCGCGACCCACTGCTTGAAGGGGGCGCAGGCGGGCTTGGTGCAGGCGTTGACGAGAAGGATCAGACCCTGGAGGTCGATCAGCTGCAAGTCTCGGCGCCATGTCCTACCTGCGGGAACGCTGAGACCGTGACCTCCAGTCACTGTCTCGAGATTGTCTCGATGCTGCTCCGGGACGTGGTCGAGGAGTGCCTTTCGGGGCGTCGTGTAGCCCAACTCCTTGCAGACGTCGACGGACGGGAACCAGTGGTTTCCGTCCGGCATGGTCAGCCTCCGGATCCGGTCACCGGTCGCCGCGTACACGAAGTCGCTGATGTCGATCGCCTCGCGGCGCTCTGCCGAACTGGGCCGCTTGCTGGGTTCGTTCATGTGAACCACCTCCGTCGCGGAACGTAGAACGGAGCAAATCGAATATGCCAGCCGGAACCGGGACGTTCATGATTGCGGGGGAAAGATCATCGATTCCACGGCGCGTGACCAAGGCCGTGTGTATGACGGTGGCACCTGCCGCACCTGCCGCACCTGCCGCACCCGCCGGCGCCGCGGGCGAAGGACAGGGGCCCGCCGCTGGTGTGCGGCAGGCCCCTGTTTCCTTGCGCCCGTTCCTCGTGACTCTCCCTTGCGCCGGGAGTCGTCATCCCCGCGCGAGGCGACTACTTGGCGAAGGCGTAGCTCATCAGCTTCTTCGCGTCCGACTCGCGGGCCGGGATGGACGTCGAGGCGAGGACGGTGCCGATGACCGTCTTGCCGCCCCGGGTGGCGGCGAAGACGAGGCAGTACTTGGCCTCGGGGCCGGAGCCCGTCTTCACGCCGATGGTGCCGCTGTAGCTGCTGAGCAGACCGTTGGTGTTGGTCCACGCGGCCATGGTGCGGGTGCTGCCGGTCTTCGTGACGGTCTTCGCCGTGTACGACTTCGTCTTCACGACCGTCTTGAACGTGCTGTTCTTCATCGCGCTGCTGGCGAGCTTCGTCAGGTCGCGCGGGGTCGAGTAGTTGTGGCCGTTGCCGATGCCGTCGAACGAGTCGAACTTGGTCCTCGTCATGCCGAGGGACTTCGCCGTGCTGTTCATCTTGCCGATGAACGACTTCACACGGGCGGCACGGGTGGAGCCCGAGCCGTACTTGTCCGCCAGCGCGTACGCGGCGTCGCAGCCGGACGGCAGCATCAGACCGTAGAGGAGCTGACGGACGGTGACCTTGTCGCCGACGATCAGGTGGGCGGAGGAGGCGGTGTTGGCGACGATGTAGTCGCTGTACGCCTTCTGGATCGTGACCTTGGAGTCCAGGTTCAGGTTCGACTGCGAGAGGACGACCTTGGCGGTCATGATCTTGGTGGTGGAACCGGTGGAACGCTGGGTGTCCGCGGCCTTGGTGTAGAGGGTCTTGGCCGTGCCGTTGTTCATCACGTAGCCGCCCTTGGCGGCGATCGTGGGCGTGGTCACGGCACCCGCGGGTGCCGCGCCGAAGGCTCCGGCGGCCAGAACGGCGCCGGTCGTGACGGCCACAGCGGCGGCCTTGCGGAAACGCGTGCCCTTAATGCCGGTAATCAAAATGAACGCTCCGAATGCGCGAAATGCCCCTGGGAGAACGGCACATGGCAGTGCCGTCTCACGTACGGACTCCCCACGCCCCCAAAGGGATGCACGGAAAGGGGAACTTGATGATGTGACGTGGGTTACGTCGGGAGCCCCAAGGTGAACGCGTGAGAAGCCGCCGGGTCGCGCCGGTCCGCATCCTGGACGGGAAACCGTGATGCGTGCGTGTTGTATCTATGATGTGCGCATGCCTGCCGCTCCACCCGTGTCCGCCCCGCCCGCCGTCCCCCCGGTGAAACAGCCGCCCGCCGCCGACCGTGTCTACGCCCACGTCAAGCAGGGTGTCCTGGAACGCCGTTACGAAGGGGGGACGCTGCTCACGGAGGGCGAACTCGCCGACGCCGTCGGGGTGTCCCGCACACCGGTGCGCGAGGCGCTGCTCCGGCTCGAGGCCGAGGGCCTGATCAGGCTCTACCCGAAGAAGGGCGCGCTCGTCCTGCCCGTCTCCGCGCAGGAGATCGCGGACGTGGTCGAGACCCGCCAGCTCGTCGAGGAGCACGCGGTCCGCAAGGCCGTACCGGCGCCGCCGCGGCTCATCGCGCGGCTGGAGGAACTTCTCGCCCAGCAGAAGGAACAGGCCGCCGCGGGCGACCTGGCGGGCGCCGCCGTCACCGACCGCTGCTTCCACGCGGAGATCGTCCGCAGTGGCGCCAACGACATTCTCTCCCGGCTCTACGACCAGCTCCGCGACCGTCAGTTGAGGATGGGAGTGGCCGTCATGCACGCGCACCCCGACCGGATCACCAAGACGCTCACCGAGCACGAGGAGATCCTCGAAGCCCTGCGCTCCGGGGACGCGGAGGCGGCGGTCGGCATCGTCCACCGCCACGTCAGCTGGTTCTCGAACCTGGCGCGGGGAGAGGTGCGATGAGCTCCCACTCGGCCGTGTCGCTGCCGGGTGATCCACCCGGCGGGCGCCGCGCCGTCGGCGTCTGGGGCATCGGTGTCGCCGTCTACTTCGTCGCGGTCATCTTCCGTACGTCGCTCGGGGTGGCCGGACTCGACGCCGCGGACCGCTTCCACGTCAACGCCTCCGCCCTCTCCACCTTCTCGATCCTCCAACTCCTCGTCTACGCCGGCATGCAGATACCGGTCGGGCTGCTCGTCGACCGGCTCGGCACCAAGCGGGTGCTGACCTTCGGCGTCGTGCTGTTCACGGCGGGACAGCTGGGCTTCGCGTTCTCGTCCTCGTACGGGATGGCGCTGGCCTCGCGGGCCCTGCTGGGCTGCGGGGACGCCATGACGTTCATCAGCGTGCTGCGGCTGGGCACCCGCTGGTTCCCGGCCCGGCGCGGGCCGTTGGTCGCCCAGCTCGCGGGGCTCGTCGGCATGGCGGGCAACCTCGTGTCGACCCTAGCGATCGCGCGTCTGCTGCACGGGGTCGGGTGGACGGCGGCGTTCGCGGGCAGCGCGTCGGCGGGCGTGGTCGTCCTCGTCCTGCTGCTCCTCTTCCTCAAGGACCACCCCGAGGGCCACGAGCCGGAGCCGTTCCCGCACCAGGGCGCCGCCTATGTGCGCCGGCAGATCCTGGCGTCCTGGCGCGAGCCCGGCACCCGGCTGGGCATGTGGGTGCACTTCACGACGCAGTTCCCGGCGATGGTGTTCCTCCTGCTGTGGGGCATGCCGTTCCTGGTCGAGGCGGAGGGACTGTCGCGGGCGACGGCCGGTGAGCTGCTCACCCTCGTCGTCCTGTCCAACATGTTCGTCGGGCTCGTGTACGGGCAGATCGTCGCCCGGCACCACGCGGCGCGGCTGCCGTTGGCGCTCGGGACGGTGTCGGCGACCGCGGTGGCGTGGGCGAGCGCGGTGGCCTACCCCGGGCAGCACGCGCCGATGTGGCTGCTGGTGGCGCTGTGCGCCGTGCTGGGCGCCTGCGGGCCGGCTTCCATGATCGGATTCGACTTCGCGCGGCCCGCGAATCCGCCCGAGCGGCAGGGGACCGCGTCCGGGATCACCAACATGGGTGGTTTCGTCGCCTCCATGACGACGCTGTTCGCGATCGGGGTGCTGCTGGACTCGACCGGGGACAACTACCGGATCGCGTTCTCCGCGGTGTTCGTCCTTCAGGCGGTCGGGCTGAGCCAGATCTTCCGGCTGCGCAAGGAGGCGGCGCGCAGGGAGCGGGAGCGCCTGGTCGCGAGCCGGGTGGAGACGGTGCACGTTCCGGCGTAGTCACCGCCGGGGCTCCCCGCCCCGCCCTTTCCCCGAGCTCTCGGCTCCGCTCGGGCGGGGTCGACCGGCCCCCGCCGTTCCCGGGGCCTTCGCCGCGGGCCCTGGATTCCTCCGGGCCCGCCGCCCGTTACGGCGTGACCGTGAAGTTGCGGAGGATCGCCGTGGTCAGCTCCGGGTCGCCCTCGGTCTTGATGCGGTCGGAGACGGCGTCGGGGGTCACCCGCCCGCAGGCCAGACGGAAGAAGGTCTCCCAGTCGAGGGTGAGGGTCGCGGCCGGGCCGAGGGAGGGGGCACCGTCTATCGAGCCGCGCCCCTCGGCGTCGACGCGCACCGTGCGCAGGAACTCCACGGGCCCGTGGACATCGAAGACGACCGCCGACTGCGCGGGCGCCCCAGCGTGCTTGGCGACCACCTTCGGCAGCGCGGCGAGCAGCTGGTCGCGGACGATCTGCGCGCCCGGGGAGTCGAGGTTGCCCGGCCGGCCGAGGGTGGTCCGGAGGTCCTGCTCGTGCACCCACACGTCGAACGCACGGTTCAGCATGGCGCGTTCGAGGGTCACCTCGGTGCCGAGCGGACCGCGTACCTTGGCGTCCGGCTGCCGTGACTCGTTCCGCAGCTGACGGTTGCGGCGGATGATCGTGTACTCCAGCTCGGAGGTCATCTCGGGCGCCGTGTGGTGGCGGCGCACATCGACCTGCATCTCCATGTAGCGCTGGTGCTCGTTCGTGACGTGGAACAGGTCCCGGGGGAGCGTGTGGATCGGCCGCGGATCGCCCAGCATCTCGCAGTCGAGCCCGATCACGTGCGACACCAGGTCCCGTACCGACCAGCCCGGGCAGGGCGTACGCCGGTTCCATTCGCCCTCCACCAGCGGCGACACCAGTTCGGTTATCGCTTCGATGGAGTGGGCCCAGGCGTCGGCGTAGGACTGAAGGCTCGGATGCAGACTCACGGAACGGGACCCCTCGGGCGGTCGGTACGCGGGCAGTGGGTGTCTTGGAACGCTAAGTTACGCTGCTGTGAGGCACCCCGGCAGTGCTTTCGTGTGACGATCGTAGGCCCGTATGGACGGCTCGAATGCCAGGACGGTGGTAGTGTGCGCGCCTCTCTGCTCCAGATCGACGTAAAAGCCACCGAATCGGTCGATTCGCGTCGGCGGCGGGTGGCGGCTCTGGTACGAGAACAAGCCGGAGTGGACCTGGTGGTGCTCCCCGAGCTGTGGACCACGGGGGCGTTCGCCTACGAGTCGTTCGCCGCGGAGTCGGAGACCCTGGAGGGGCCGACCGCCGAGGTCATGGCGAAGGCGGCGAGCGACGCGGGCGTGTGGCTGCACGCCGGCTCGGTCCCGGAACGCGCCCCGGACGGAACGCTCTACAACACCTCCCTAGTCTTCTCCCCTTCCGGCGACCTCGCCGCCGCCTACCGCAAGGTCCACCGCTTCGGCTTCGACAAGGGCGAGGCGGTACTGATGGGCGCGGGCGGCGAGCTGGTGACGGTCCGCCTCCCGGAGACCACCGTCGGCTTCGCCACCTGCTACGACCTCCGCTTCCCCGAGCTCTTCCGCGGGCTCGTCGACGCGGGCGCCGAGACCTTCGTCGTCCCCGCGGGCTGGCCCGAGCGTCGCCGCGCCCACTGGACCCTCCTCGCGCGGGCCCGCGCGGTGGAGAACCAGGCGTTCGTACTCGCCTGTGGAACGGCCGGCACCCACGCGGACGTTCCCCAGGCCGGTCACTCGATCGTGGTCGATCCGTGGGGCGAGGTCCTCGCGGAGGCGGGCCGTGACGAGGAGGTCCTCAGGGTCGAGTTCGACCCCGGGAAGGTGGCGACGACGAGGGAGCAGTTCCCCGCGCTCAAGGACCGCGTACTGGGTCTCGCGCCACCCCGCGGCTGACGCACGTCGTCGACGCCGGCGGCAGGCGCCCGCGGCACGGCACGGCAGGGCAGGGCACGCCACCGTGCCGGTGTCAGTCCGCGCCGTGCTCCTTCTCCGCCAGGTGGATCACGCAGACCGCCACCGCGATCAGCAGCGCGGTGTCCGCGTCGTCCCGGACGACGTCGACGCCGTAGGTCTCCCGCACCCGCAGCCACCGCCGCGAGATCTGCGCCAGCAGCTCCCCGTCGTAGTCGATCCCGAACTCCCGGTCCAGGATCTTCCCGCTGACGTCGAGCTCCGTACCGTCCACCAGGGTCACCCGGTAGTGGTTGCGCAGCAGGGAGAGCCGCTTGCGCCGGATGGTGGCCAGCGTCTCGCCGTCCCTCTCGATGACCATCGTGTCCCGCAGGGCGAACATCTTCTCGTGGATGTCGATGAGGACGCGCCCGCGGGTGTCCTTCAGCTCGAAGGTGTCCCGCAGCCGCATCGCCTTGCCGTCCACGAGGAACACCTTGTCGCCGTGCTCGTCCTCGATCCAGTAGTCGTCACCGAAGCCGAGGAGCCGGTCGCGCACGAGGAATCTCATACCGTCACGGCTTCCCCGGTGGCCGGTCCGAAACGCCGTCTGTAGGCCGATGGGCTCAGTCCCGTCTCCCGCCGCAGCCGCGTCCTGAGGTTCGCCGCGGTACCGAGGCCGCTGCGCCGCGCGACGACCTCGATCCGGTGTTCGCCCCGCTCGATGAGGCGGCAGGCCAGTGCGACCCGCTCCGCGGTCAGCCACGCCAGCGGGGTGGTCCCGAGCTGGGCCCGGAAGCGCCGGTGCAAGGTGGCCGGGCTGAGTGCCGCGCGCGCCGCGAGGCCGCCCACCGTGAGGGGTTCGCCGAGCCGCTCCCGTGCCCAGGTCAGCAGGGGTGCGAGGGACTCGTCCGGTACGTCGGGCACGGGGCGCTCGACGAACTGCCGCTGCCCGCCGTCGCGGTGCGCGGCGAAGACCAGCCGTCGGCTGACCGCGTTGGCGATCTCGGCGCCGTGGTCGCGCCGTACGACGTGCAGGCCGAGGTCGAGCGCCGACGCGCTGCCGGACGCCGTGAGGATGTCCCCGTCGTCGACGAACAGCACGTCCGGCTCCAGCCGCACCTCCGGGAACCGCGCCCGGAACGACGGCGCCCACATCCAGTGACAGGCCGCCCGCCGCCCGTCCAGCAGACCGGCCTCCGCGAGCGTGAATGCGCCGGAGCAGAATCCGATCAGCCGCGCGCCCCGCGTGTGCGCCCGGCGTATGGCGTCCAGAACCTCGGGGGAACGTGGCGCGTCGGTGTCGGGCCGGTTCGGCACGATCAGCGTGTCGGCGTCCTCGGCCGCGTCCAGCCCTGCGACGTCGGTGAGCGTGAAGAACCCGTCCCGCATCCGGGTGCTCCCGGTGGCCGCGCACAGCCGGAAGTCGTACAGCTCCCGCCCCAGCTCGGGCCTGCGCAGCCCGAAGACCTCGATGGCACAGCTCATCTCGAAGGGATTGGAGTTCTCGTCGACGATCAGGACGACCCGGTGCGCGGCGGTCCCGGGGGTGCCCCCGAGGGCGGGGTGCGAGGATCCTTGCGGCATGTGCGATTTCTAGCACTCGTGGACGTGTCCGGCCAGGCCGAGGATGACGGCATGGCCAACGAACCCGTCTCCCTGACCGCCGCCCTCGCCTCCTTCTCCGATCTGTGGAGCCCCCGGATCGTCACCGCCGTCAACGACTACGACGTACGCGTGGCCAAGGTCGAGGGTGAGCACCTCTGGCACACGCACGACCACACGGACGAGTTCTTCCTGGTCCTGGAGGGCGAGCTGACCATCGCCCTGCGGGGGCCGGCCGGCGAGCGGACCGTCGTCCTCCCCAAGGGCTCCGTCTTCACCGTCCCGCGCGGCACCGAACACAGGCCGAGTGCACCGGCCGGCGCCGCGATCCTGATGTTCGAACCCACGGGCACCCTCACCGTCGGCGACCACCACGACGAGATCCCGGACCATGTGGACGCGACCCGGGGGCATGCCCTGTGATCGGCCGGGGCTGCAGAGCCCTCGCCGGATTGCCCGGATCCATTTCGGCGCGGGTCGGCCGGTGCCGGCTTCCCACACGTCAACGGCGCACCCGGTAGCGCAGGTGCAGCACCCGGTCGCCCTGAATCACCACGTCGGGATCCTCCAACAGGTGCTGCGCCCGGACCGACCCGAAGTAGCGCTTGCCGGACCCGAACACGACGGGTACGACGTCCATGCGCACCTCGTCGATCAGGCCCGCGGCAAGAACCTGGCCACCGACGTCGCCGGCGGCGACCTCGACCACGCGGTCACCCGCGAGCTCCTGCGCCTTGGCCATGGCCGCCTCGACGCCGTCGACGAAGTGGAACGGCGCCTCGGGGTCCCAGCCCTCGGGCTCCGGCCGGTGCGTCACGACGACCACGTGGTCGATCCCGCCCGGGGGCTTCCCGTCCCAGCCGTCCGTCATGTCGAAGACGTGGCGGCCGACGAGTGTCACCCCGATCTGGTCCCAGTACGGCCGGATGTAGTCGTAGGACGTCTGCGACACCTTCACCTCGCCGCTCTCGTCCAACGGGACGTCACCGCCGGTCAACCAGTCGAACAGCGGTCCGGGCTGGTCGTTCTCGTCCGCGACGAAGCCGTCCACCGACACCGAGCTGTACAGGACCACCTTGCCCACGGGGTTCTCCTCTGCTTCGGGGTGCCCCAAATTAGCGTGTGGTGAGCTGTCGCTCCGGTAGGAAATCAATCGGCCGGCAGCGGCATCCGGCCGGCGCGTGGCGGGGATGTCCGCGCGGGAACCGCCGCCGGACTTCGACGTACCGGGCCGGCGTGATCCCGGTGAACGCCCGGAACCCCTGGCCGAAGTGGGCCTGGTCGCATTCTCGCCCCTTCTCCGGGCGTACGTTCCGGCGGTGTCAGGACCACCTGCGCCGTCCGCGCTGCTTCGCCAGTGGCGATCTCTCCCGGCCTCAGCCGACGGTTGCTCCGCTGCGCCCAGGCCCCAGCCGTACACGCTCGATCCGGCTCGCACACCCGGATGGCATGCTTGAAGCATGAACGACGCCGCCCCCGCCCCCGCGCCCCGCCGTGTCCGTGTCCGCGCCCCCGAGCTGATCGGCAAGGGCGGCTGGCTGAACACCGGAGGCAACACACTCACCCTCGCCGACCTGCGAGGACGCGTGGTCATCCTCGATTTCTGGACCTTCTGCTGCATCAACTGCCTGCACGTCCTGGACGAGCTGCGGGAGCTGGAGGAGAAGCACCGGGACACCGTGGTGATCATCGGGGTGCACTCGCCGAAGTTCGTGCACGAGGCCGAGCACCAGGCGGTCGTGGACGCCGTCGAGCGGTACGGCGTCGAGCACCCGGTGCTGGACGACCCCGAGCTCGCCACCTGGAAGCAGTACGCGGTGCGGGCCTGGCCGACCCTCGTGGTGATCGACCCCGAGGGTTACGTCGTCGCGCAGCACGCCGGGGAGGGGCACGCGCACGCGATCGCCCGGCTGGTGGAGGAGCTGGAGGCGGAGCACGCGGCCAAGGGGACGCTGCGGCGCGGGGACGGTCCCTATGTGGCGCCGGAGCCCGAGCCGACCGCGCTCCGTTTCCCCGGCAAGGCGCTCGCCCTGCCGAACGGGAACTTCCTGGTCAGCGACACGACCCGGCATCAGCTGGTGGAGCTCGAGGCGGACGGCGAGACGGTCGTACGGCGCATCGGGTCCGGCGTGCGCGGGTTCGTGGACGGACCGGCCGACGCGGCCGGGTTCAGCGAGCCGCAGGGACTGGCGCTGCTCGGTGAGGACGCCGACGGCGCGGTCGTGGTGGCCGACACCGTGAATCACGCCCTGCGCCGCGTCGACCTCGCGACCGGCGAGGTCACGACCCTCGCGGGGACCGGCCGGCAGTGGTGGCAGGGCTCGCCGACGTCCGGCCCGGCGCGCGAGGTCGACCTGTCCTCGCCGTGGGACGTGGCGTTCTTCGGCGGCAGGGTCTGGATCGCGATGGCCGGGGTGCACCAGCTGTGGGCGTACGACCCGGCGGACGGGACCGTCGGGGTCGCCGCGGGCACGACGAACGAGGGACTCGTCGACGGGCCGCCGGCCGAGGCGTGGTTCGCCCAGCCGTCCGGGCTGGCGGCCACCGCCGACCGGCTGTGGGTGGCCGACTCCGAGACCTCGGCGCTGCGTTGGGTCGGCCTCGACGGCGGTGTGCACACCGCCGTCGGCACCGGTCTGTTCGACTTCGGGCACCGCGACGGCGCCGCCGAACAGGCCCTGCTCCAGCATCCGTTGGGCGTGACGGCGCTGCCCGACGGCTCGGTAGCGATCAGCGACACGTACAACCACGCGCTGCGCCGCTACGATCCGGCGACGGGCGAAGTGACCACACTGGCCACGGACTTGCGGGAGCCGAGCGACGCGGTCCTGGTCGGGGACGACATCGTGGTCGTCGAGTCCGCCAGGCACCGGCTGACCCGGCTGCGCCTGCCCGAGGAGGCCGTGAGGGTGGAGTCGGTGGCCCATCGCACGCAGCGTGCCGCCACCGAAGTCGCCCCGGGCGGGCTCCGGTTGGACGTGATCTTCCAGGCTCCGGCGGGCCAGAAGCTGGACACCCGCTACGGTCCGTCGACCCGGCTGCTCGTCTCCTCGACCCCGCCCGAGCTGTTGCTCGACGGCGAGGGGGCGGGCACGGACCTCTCGCGGGCTCTGGAGCTGAACCCGGCCGTCACGGAGGGTGTCCTGCACGTCTCCGCGATGGCCGCGTCCTGCGACGACGATCCGTCGAACGAGTACCCGGCCTGCCACGTCCACCAGCAGGACTGGGGTGTGCCGGTCCGCCTCACCGCGGGCGGTGCGCGACGGCTGCCGCTGGTGCTGGCGGGGATGGACGACTGACCCGCGGTCACACGCCGTATCCGCCGCGGTGGTGCCGCTCCTCCTCGATCACCGGGGTGCTCGGCGGCACCACCACGCGCCGCCTCCTCGCGATGCTGTTGAACGTCAGGACCCCGATCAGTCCGACGACCATGAAGATGATGCCGACCAGATCGAGGTTGACCCCCTTCATGTGCCAGTCGGTCGCGAACGTGAGGATGGCCCCCGCGCCGATCAGGATGATGCAGCCGCCCAGGCCCATGGGTGTCGCCTCCTTGGAGTAGCAACTCGCGGTCTTTCCGGGCTCGTTCCGAGTACCCGGGACTCCGCGAGACATGCGGAGGCGCTCACTCGTCGCTCGGTGGCACCGTTGCGTTCGGCGTCCGTGCGCGAGGACTAGCCCTCCAGGAACGCCACCAGCGCGTTGGCCAGCAGGAACGGGTCGTCGGCGCCGCACAGTTCGCGGACGCTGTGCATCGAGAGGATGGCCACACCGATGTCGATGGTCTTGATGCCGTGGCGGGCCGCGGTGATCGGGCCGATGGTGGTGCCGCAGGGCATGGAGTTGTTGGAGACGAAGGACTGGAAGTCGACGCCGGCCTTCTCGCAGGCGGCGGCGAACACCGCGCGGCCCGCACCGTCGGTGGCGTAGCGGTTGTTGACGTTCACCTTGAGGATGGGGCCGCCGTTGGCGCGCGGGTGGTGCGTCGGGTCGTGCCGCTCCGCGTAGTTGGGGTGGACGGCGTGGCCGGTGTCGGAGGAGAGACAGACGGTGCCCGCGAAGGAGCGTGCCCGGTCCTCGTACGTGCCGCCCCGTGCGAACACCGAGCGTTCGAGCACGCCGCCGAGCAGTGGGCCGTCGGCGCCGGTGTCGCTCTGCGAGCCGTTCTCCTCGTGGTCGAAGGCCGCGAGGACGGGGATGTACGGGAGCTCTGAGCCGGTGCCCGCGGCCGTGGCCACGGCGACCAGCGCCGCCGTGCCCGCGTGCACGGACAGCAGGTTGTCCATGCGGGGGCCGGCCAGCAGCTCCTTGTCGCGGCCCAGGTAGGCCGGCGGTTCGACGGAGTGGGTCATCAGGTCCCAGCCGGTGATCTCGCCGGCCTGCAGACCCGATTCCTCCTCCAGGAACGCGATCAGGCCGCCCTCGTCGGCGTCGCCCAGGCCCCAGACGGGTTGGAGGTGGCGCTGCTTGTCGAGCTTGAGTCCCTCGGTGGAGACGGAACGGTCGAGGTGGACGGCCAGCTGGGGGACGCGCAGCAACGGCCGGTCGATGTTGACCAGGCGCGTCGAGCCGTCACGCAGCGCCAGCCGGCCGGCCAGCCCGAGGTCGCGGTCCAGCCAGGAGTTCAGCAGCGGTCCGCCGTAGATCTCCACGGCCACCTGGCGCCAGCCGTGCGCCCCGGTGTCCGGCTGCGGCTTGACGCGCAGGTTGGGGGAGTCGGTGTGCGCGCCCACGATCCGGAAGGGGGTGTGCGGTCCGGCACCCTCGGGCACGTACCACGCGACGATCGCGCCGCCGCGCAGCACGAACTTCCCGCCGCTCGTGCCGTCCCACGCGTCGGTTTCGGCGACCTGACGGAATCCGGCCTTCTCCAGCCGCTCGGCGGCGTTCGCCACGGCGTGGTACGGCGTGGGGCTCGCCGCCAGGAAGGTCATGAGGTCGTCGGTGTGGCCGCGGTCGAAGCGGGCTGGGTAGCTCATGAGTTCACCTTAACGACGCTCGGGGGCCCCCTCCCCGGGATGGTGAGCGGGCTCTCGTAAGGGGGATGTGAAGGGCGGACATCTGGCTGGAGCTGGACGTTCCCGAGTGGTACCCGCTTGGGGACCACGGTGCGGGAGGGGAGACGCCACCCGTGTTCCGGCCCGCCGCGGGGGCCTCCAGAATTTCACGCCCCGGCGCGTATGGAATCGCGCGCCCCTTTATACGCCCCCTCTGCGCCCCTGGTCCTCCTGTTTCGGCGTTCAGTTGAGGCACCCGGTTCAGGCGCCTCGTTCAGGCACCTCGTGTGCGGGCATCCCGACGAGGGGCCCGTCCGGGCGCCGTCCTCTCCGCCGTGCCGAACGGCCCGCCCCCGGAAACGAATCCGGGAGCGGGCCGTCGAGTGGGCGCCTGGTGGGCGCCGAGCGGTCGCCGAGGGGGCTCGAACTCAGAACGCCGCTTCGTCCAGCTCCATCAGGTCCAGGTCCACGCCCTCGGCCAGCTTGCGCACGCCGGTGACGCCGGGCAGGACGTTCGCGGCGAAGAACTTCGCGGCGGCGATCTTGCCGGTGTAGAAGGGCCTGTCCTTCGCCGACGCCGTCTCCAGCTTCTCGGCGGCGACCGCGGCACCGCGCAGCAGCAGGTAGCCGACGACCACGTCGCCGGAGGCGAGGAGGAGGCGGGTGGTGTTCAGGCCCACCTTGTAGATGTTCTTGACGTCCTGCTCGGTCGCGGCGAGGTCGGTGAGCATGAGGCCGACGATGGCCTCCAGCTCGACGGCCGCCTTGGCGAGCTGCTCGCGTGCCGTGGACAGCTCCTCGCCGCCGGTGGCGAGCGCCAGGAACTGCTTGATGTCCTCGGCGAGCGAGTTCAGTGCCGCGCCCTGGTTGCGGACGATCTTCCGGAAGAAGAAGTCCTGGCCCTGGATCGCGGTGGTGCCCTCGTACAGGGTGTCGATCTTGGCGTCGCGGATGTACTGCTCGATCGGGTACTCCTGCAGGAAGCCGGAGCCGCCGAAGGTCTGCAGGGACTGGGCGAGCTGCTCGTAGCCCTTCTCGGAGCCGTAGCCCTTCACGATCGGCAGGAGCAGGTCGTTGAGGGCCTCCAGCGCGGCGGTGTCCTCGCCGGCGGCCTCCTTGACCTGGATGTCGTCCTGGATCGCCGCGGTGTGCAGCACCAGGGCGCGCATGCCCTCGGCGTACGCCTTCTGCGTCATCAGCGAGCGGCGCACGTCCGGGTGGTGCGTGATGGTGACCTTGGGCGCGGTCTTGTCCATGAAGTTCGCGAGGTCGGGGCCCTGGACGCGCTCCTTGGCGTACTCCAGCGCGTTCAGGTAGCCCGTCGACAGGGTCGAGATGGCCTTCGTGCCGACCATCATGCGGGCGAACTCGATGATGCGGAACATCTGGCGGATGCCGTCGTGCTTGTCGCCGATCAGCCAGCCCTTGGCCGGGTGACGGTCGCCGAAGGTCATCTCGCAGGTGTTGGACGCCTTCAGGCCCATCTTGTGCTCGACGTTCGTCGCGTACGCGCCGTTGCGCGCGCCCAGCTCGCCGGTCTCGAAGTCGAACTCGTACTTCGGGACGAGGAAGAGGGAGAGGCCCTTGGTGCCCGGTCCGGCGCCCTCGGGGCGGGCGAGCACGTAGTGGAGGATGTTCTCCGACATGTCGTGCTCACCGGACGTGATGAAGCGCTTGACGCCCTCGATGTGCCAGGAGCCGTCCGCCTGCTGGACGGCCTTGGTGCGGCCGGCGCCGACGTCCGAGCCCGCGTCGGGCTCGGTGAGGACCATGGTGGAGCCCCACTGCTTGTCGACGGCGATCTTCGCGATGTGCTTCTGGACCTCGGTGCCCTCCTCGAAGAGGATGCCGGCGAAGGCCGGGCCCGAGGAGTACATCCAGACGGCCGGGTTGGCGCCGAGCACGAGCTCCGCGTAGGCCCAGATGAGGGAGCGGGGGGCGGTGGAGCCGCCGATCTCCTCGGGCAGGCCCAGACGCCAGTACTCGGAGTCCATGAACGCCTGGTACGACTTCTTGAAGGAGGCCGGGACCGGCGCGGTGTTGGTCTCGGGGTCGAAGACGGGAGGGTTGCGGTCGGCGTCGGTGAAGGACGCGGCCAGCTCGTTCTCCGAGAGGCGCGTGAGCTCCTCCAGGATGCTCTTGGCGGTGTCCGTGTCCATCTCCGCGAACGGTCCGGTGCCGTACAGCTTGTCGCGCCCGAGCACCTCGAAGAGGTTGAACTCGATGTCGCGGAGATTCGACTTGTAGTGCCCCATGGCGACGGCTCCGTAAGGGTTCGGGGAGGCGGAGGTACTCGCAGCCTCGTTACACGTACCAGCAAGTAGCTACGATGATGCTACCCGTCGGTAATAAGAATCAACCCCTGACGGTCCATATGTGATGAGGCTCTAACGGGACTTCAGCCGGACGCGGGCGGGACGCGGGCCGAAATCGGTCACCACCCCTGTCGCGCGCGGCCCGGACTCCGGTGGGGAGCTGTACGCGGGGTGAGTCCGGGGCGCCGATGGACGGGCGGGGCCGGCGGCCGGGTGCGGGGATGGGCCGTCCGTGACTCCCCCGGAGGCCGCGCCCACTAGTCTTTGCCGCATGTACGGCTACGACCAGAACGCGGGCGCTCAGCAGCAGCAGTACGCCCAGCCGCAGCAGCAGATGCCCGGCGGCTACGGCCAGCAGCCGCCGCTCTATCCCGAGCCGTCCCCGCCGTCGCTGGCGGACGCGGTCCGCGCCTTCACGACAGGATCGCTCTCCGCGGAGGACTTCCAGCAGGTCTTCGCCACCTCGAAGGTCTACTGCCCGCGCGGCGACAACCCCGGTTTCCTGGCGTTGCACAACACCCAGCAGCCGGTCATCCCCATGTTCAGCTCGCTCAAGGAGCTGCGCCGGTACGCCGGCAAGGAGTCCAAGTTCTTCGTGATCACCGGTGCGGAGGTGATCGACCTGCTGCCCACCGGCTACGGCTTCGTGCTCGACATGGAGGGTGAGCACCGCATGGTCTTCGACGCGAAGGCCGTGGAGCAGATGGTGGACTTCGCCATGCGCCGCATGTACGGCTAGTCCTGCCGCTCACGGATCATCGCGGACGCCCGGAGGGAATTCCCTCCGGGCGTCCGCCGTTACGGGTGGCAGAAAGTTCAACGATCAACTAAACTCGAAGCACAAGGAGGTACCGACATGCCTGCAGTGACCGTCGAAAACCCGCTGACCCTTCCCCGTGTGGTGGCGCCGGCCGACGCCGTGGCCCGTCCCGTGCTCACCGTGACGACCGCGCCCAGCGGCTTCGAGGGCGAGGGATTCCCGGTCCGTCGCGCGTTCGCCGGGATCAACTACCGCCACCTCGACCCGTTCATCATGATGGACCAGATGGGTGAGGTGGAGTACGCGCCGGGAGAGCCCAAGGGCACCCCCTGGCACCCGCACCGCGGCTTCGAGACCGTGACCTACATCATCGACGGGATCTTCGACCACCAGGACTCCAACGGTGGGGGCGGCACCATCACCGACGGGGACACCCAGTGGATGACCGCCGGCGCCGGCCTCCTGCACATCGAGGCCCCGCCGGAGTCGCTCGTCATGTCCGGCGGCCTCTTCCACGGCCTCCAGCTGTGGGTGAACCTCCCGGCCAAGGACAAGATGATGGCCCCGAGGTACCAGGACATCCGCGGGCGCTCGGTGCAGCTGCTGAGCACCCCCGACGGCGGCGCGCTGCTGCGTGTCATCGCCGGTGAGCTCGACGGCCACGAGGGCCCCGGTGTCACGCACACGCCGATCACCATGGTCCACGCGACCGTGGCGCCCGGCGCCGAGATCACCCTGCCCTGGCGCGAGGACTTCAACGGTCTCGCCTACGTCCTCGCCGGACGCGGCAGCGTCGGCACGGAGCGCCGTCCGGTCCGCACCGGCCAGACCGCGGTCTTCGGCGCGGGCGGCTCACTGACCGTCCGCGCGGACGAGAAGCAGGACGCGAACACCCCGGACCTGGAGGTCGTCCTCCTCGGCGGACAGCCGATCCGTGAGCCCATGGCCCACTACGGCCCCTTCGTGATGAACACCCGCGAGGAGCTGCAGCAGGCCTTCGAGGACTTCCAGAAGGGCCGCCTGGGCACCATCCCGGCGGTGCACGGAATGTCCGAGCGCGGGCTGTAAGGACGTACGGCCCACGCGCCGTACGATCCCGACGCCGTACGCCCCCGCGACCGCGCGCGTCTGACACCGCGTCACCCGGGCGGGCCGTCCCGAGAGGACGGCCCGCCCTTCGCGTGGTCGGGTGGAGAGGTGCAGCTACTCTCCGAGGGCGTACGGCGACTGGCGGCCTGGTGTGTCGTGATCCTGCTCGTCGCCGGTGTGGCGTGGGTCGGGATCCGGCTGTGCGGGCAGCTGCGGACGGCGGTCGTGCCCGTGCTGCTCGCGCTGCTGGGCACCGCGCTGCTGCGGCCGCTGTACCGGCGGCTGGTGAGCATGCGGGTGCAGCGGTCACTGGCCGCGGGGCTCACCTGTGTCGCGGTCGTCGTGGTGGTGGGCGGGGCGGTCTACATCGTCGTCGCCGCGCTCATCGACACCGGGGACCAGATCCTGGCCTCGCTCAAACAGGCCGCGCGGTCTCTCGCCGAGCACTTCGGCGCGCCCGGCACCTCCCTCGACGACCTCACCTCGCACTCCAGGGAGCTGCTGACCAAGTTCGGCGGGGCGGCCGCGTCCAACGTGATCAGCGGGGTCAGCCTGGTCGGCGAGAGCATCGCCGTGGCCGTGCTGGCCCTGCTGCTCGTCTTCTTCTTCCTCCGCGACTCCCACCGCGCCGCCGGCCTGCTGCGCTCGCTCTCGCCGCACGGCACCGCCGACACCGTGGAGGCCATGGCCCGCCGCGCCTTCGGAGCCGTCGAGGGCTTCATGCGCGGGACCACCCTCATCGCCCTGATCGACGCCCTGTGCATCACCGTCGGGCTGCTGATCCTGCGCGTCCCGGGTGCGGTCGGGCTCGGCGCGCTCGTCTTCGTGGGCGCGTACATCCCCTACCTGGGCGCGTTCATCTCCGGCGCGGTGGCGGTGCTGGTCGCGCTCGCCGACCGGGGGCTGGTGATCGCGCTGTGGGCGCTCGGGGTCGTCCTCGCCGTGCAGGTGCTGGAAGGGCACGTGCTGCAGCCGATGATCCAGAGCCGCACCGTGCAGATGCACCCGGCGGTCGTGCTGCTGGCGATCACGGCGGGCGCGTCCGTCGCGGGGATCCTGGGGATGCTGTTCTCCGTACCGCTGACGGCGGCCGCCTTCGGGGTGATCTCGGAGCTGCGCAGGCGCTACGCGTCGGGCCTGGTCGTGGACGACTCGTAGAACTCGAACCAGATGCTCTTGCCCTCGCCGCGCGGGTCCACGCCCCAGGCCTCCGCGAGGACCTCCACGAGCACCAGTCCCCGCCCGGAGGACGCCAGTTCACCGGGATGGCGCCGGTGCGGCAGGTCGTCGCTCGCGTCCGTGACCTCCACCCGCATCCGGCGGTCGCCCGGCCCGCCGGTCACCTCGGCGACCAGCAGCGCGTCGTCGTCGGTGTGCACCAGGACGTTGGTCAGGATCTCGGAGACGAGAAGGACCGCGGAGTCCCGCTGGTCCTCCGAGTCCCAGTCGTGCAGCAGCTCGCGCACCTGCTGGCGGGCGTCCGCGATCCGCTCGGGCGCGGCCTGCGCGACGGTCAGCGCGGTACGGCGTGTCGTGGGCGGAGCCGCCGCCGCGAGCGTGTCGTCGTCCGCGCCCAGGCCCTGGCGGGACAGCAGCACCAGCGCGATGTCGTCCTCACGCCGGTCGGCCAGCGGTCCCGGGGTGTGGTGCGAGGAGGGCCCGTGCACGCCCTGGACCAGCGCGTCGGCGAGCTCCTCCAGGTCGCCGTCGTGGGACTCCAGGATCCGGCGGATGCGGCGCCAGCCGGTGTCGAGGTCGTGGCCGCCGGTCTCGATCAGTCCGTCGGTGCAGATCAGCATGGTCTCGCCGGGCTCCAGGCCGAGCCGGGTCGTCGGGTAGTCGGCGTCCGGATCGATGCCGAGCGGCAGTCCGCCCGCCGTGGGGCGCATCAGCACCGTCCCGTCGGCCATGCGTATCGCCGGGTCCGGATGCCCCGCGCGGGCGAAGTCCAGCAGCCCGGTCGCCGGGTCCACCTCGACGTACAGACAGGTCGCGAAGCGGACGTCCGCGGCTCTGCCGGCGTCCTGCCCGCTGGAGCCGTGCGTCACCGAGTCCGTGACCCCGTACAGGAACCGTGACGCGCGGGAGAGGACCGCGTCCGGGCGGTGGCCCTCGGAGGCGTAGGCGCGCAGGGCGATGCGGAGCTGGCCCATCAGCCCGGCGGCGCGCACGTCGTGGCCCTGGACGTCGCCGATGACGAGCGCGAAGCGGCCGGCCGGCAGCGGGATCATGTCGTACCAGTCGCCGCCGACCTGGAGACCGCCGCCGGTGGGGACGTAGCGCGCGGCGATGCCCATGCCGGGCGTCCGAGGGCCCAGGGTGGGCATCATCGAGCGCTGCAGACCGTCCGTGAGCTCCCGTTCCGTCTCGGCGGCGCCCGCCCGAGAGAGGGCCTGCGCGAGCATCCGGGCGACGGTCGTCAGCACCGAGCGTTCGTCGGGCGTGAAGCGGACGGGGTACATGAACGCCGCCATCCACGCGCCCATCGTGCGGCCCGCGACGGTCAGCGGGAGAAAGGCCCACGACTCCCGGCCGAAGTGCCTGGCCAGCGGCCAGGAGACGGGATAGCGCTCCTTGTAGTTCTCGGGGGAGGAGAGATAGACGGCCCGTCCCGTGCGGACCACCTCCGCCGCCGGATAGTCCGTGGCCAGCGACATATGGGTGAAGGGGCCCTCGTCCCCGGGCTGCTGTCCGTGGTGCCCGACGACGGTGAGCCGGTCGCCCTCGGCGCCGAAGACGGCCAGTCCGTCCGGCGAGAACCCGGGCATCGACAGGCCGGCCGCGACCCGCAGCACCTCCGCCGTCGACCGGGCCTCGGCCAGGGCCCGCCCCGCGTCCAGCAGGAACGCCTCGCGCGAGCGGCGCCAGTCACCGGTGACCGGGGTGCGCGCGGCGGTGCCGGGGGAGGGCTCCGTGACCTCCTGGAGGGTGCCGAACAGCTGGAACTCCCCGGTCTCCGGATCGATCGTCGGCTTGGAGCGGCTGCGCGCGGTCCGCAGCACCCGGCCGTGCTCGTTCATGACGCGCAACCGCACCTCGGCGAGCGTGTCCTCGACGACGGCGAGCTGGACGACGCCGGCGACCTCGTTCCAGTCGGCCGGGTGGAACCGGGCGCGCACGGCGGCCTCGGTGAGCGTCACCGCCTCCGCGGGCAGGCCGAGGAGGCGGGCGGCCTCCGCGTCGAGGGTGACCAGCCCCTGAGCGTTGTCCCAGCGCCACAGGCCGGTCGCGAGGGCGGCCAGGACGTCCCCCACGGCGGGCAGGGGCTCACCAGTGCGCATTGGACCACTGTATGAAGAGGTGATCGGTGGGTGCCACCGAGAGTATTCGGAGTGGTGATCTTTGGGTGGCCGGTACCCTTGGGGGGTCCGGGCCCGCGCCCGGAGGTTTCACGTGAAACAGACCCCGATCCGCGAAGACTGGATGAACGACGATGCATCGGTACAGGTCCCACACCTGCGGCGAGCTCCGCGCCTCTGACGTCGACAGCGACGTCCGGCTGAGCGGCTGGCTGCACAATCGCCGAGACCTGGGCGGCATCCTCTTCATCGATCTGCGTGATCACTACGGCATCACGCAGCTCGTCGCCCGCCCCGGCACCCCCGCCTACGAGGCCCTCGACAAGGTCTCCAAGGAGTCGACGGTCCGCGTCGACGGCAGGGTCGTCTCCCGCGGCGCGGAGAACGTCAACCCCGACCTGCCCACCGGCGAGGTCGAGGTCGAGGTGAGCGACGTCGAGCTGCTCGGCGCGGCCGCTCCGCTCCCGTTCACCATCAACGCCGAGGACGGCGTCAACGAGGAGCGGCGCCTGGAGTACCGCTTCCTCGACCTGCGCCGCGAGCGCATGCACCGCAACATCCTGCTGCGTACGGCCGTGATCTCCGCGATCCGTCACAAGATGACGGCGCTGGGCTTCAACGAGATGGCGACGCCGATCCTCAGCGCCACCTCCCCGGAGGGTGCCCGCGACTTCGTCGTGCCGTCCCGGCTCAACCCGGGCAGGTTCTACGCGCTGCCGCAGGCGCCGCAGCAGTTCAAGCAGCTTCTGATGATCTCCGGCTTCGACCGCTACTTCCAGATCGCGCCTTGTTTCCGCGACGAGGACGCGCGTGCGGACCGCTCGCCGGGCGAGTTCTACCAGCTCGACGTGGAGATGTCCTTCGTCGAGCAGGAGGACGTCTTCCAGCCGATCGAGAAGCTGATGACGGAGCTCTTCGAGGAGTTCGGCGGTGACCGTCACGTCACCTCCCCGTTCCCGCGGATCCCGTTCCGTGAGTCGATGCTGAAGTACGGCTCCGACAAGCCGGATCTGCGGGCCCAGCTGGAGCTGGCCGACATCACCGACATCTTCGCGGGCTCGGAGTTCAAGGCTTTCGCCGGCAAGCACGTGCGCGCGCTGCCGGTGCCGGACGTCTCCGGCCAGACGCGGAAGTTCTTCGACGGCCTCGGCGACTACGCGGTCGAGCAGGGCGCGAAGGGCCTGGCCTGGGTGCGGGTGGGCGAGGACGGCTCGCTGACGGGCCCGATCGCCAAGTTCCTGACCGAGGAGAACGTGGCGGAGCTGACGAAGCGGCTGTCGCTGGCCCCGGGCCACGCGGTGTTCTTCGGCGCGGGCGAGTTCGACGAGGTCTCGAAGATCATGGGCGCGGTGCGGGTCGAGGCCGCGAAGCGCTCGGGCAACTTCGAGGAGAACGTCTTCCGGTTCTGCTGGATCGTCGACTTCCCGATGTACGAGAAGGACGAGGACACCGGGAAGATCGACTTCTCGCACAACCCGTTCTCGATGCCCCAGGGTGGCCTTGAGGCCCTGGAGACCCAGGACCCGCTGGACATCCTGGGCTGGCAGTACGACATCGTCTGCAACGGCGTCGAGCTGTCCTCCGGCGCGATCCGTAACCACGAGCCCGACATCATGCTCAAGGCCTTCGAGATCGCGGGCTACGACCGTGAGACCGTCGAGGAGCAGTTCGCCGGCATGCTCCGCGCCTTCCGCTTCGGCGCCCCGCCGCACGGCGGCATCGCCCCGGGCGTCGACCGCATCGTCATGCTCCTCGCGGACGAGCCGAACATCCGCGAGACCATCGCGTTCCCGCTGAACGGCAACGCGCAGGACCTGATGATGGGCGCGCCGACGGAGCTGGACGAGACCCGTCTGCGGGAGCTGCACCTCTCGGTGCGCAAGCCGCAGCCGAAGTAGGGCCCGGTCCACGGAGTGGCCCGGAACCGTCGCCGGTTCCGGGCCACTTCTGTGTGCCGCGTGCAACCACAGCCCGTACCCATGGTGCTGACCGGTGTCGTCCCTGGCGTCGCTGGGGTACGCCGCCCTCCGGGTCCCCGCCCGGCGCCCCCTCGGGCACGCCCACGGGCGAGCCTCCGTCCGGCGGCGCCTCCGGCGGCACGGGGGTGGGCACGCCGAGCCGACCGAGGACGCGATCTACCCGCAGAACGGTCGTCCGGGCGGGCTCCTGTACCTCACGTACGACGGGAAGCGCCAGGCGAGGGGAGTGCGCGCGCCTGACGTCGGGCGTGACCCCGGACGAGACGTACGACAGCACGGACACGGTGCCGGGCGGGGCGGCGTCGGCTTCGGTGAGCTGACGCGAGGGTTCGTCCCAGCGGTGTCCGGTCCTGGTCAGAGTGTTCCGGCGTCGGGCCAGTGGGACCAGTGGGTGTTGGGCGGGAGCGTCGGCCGGTACCGGGCCGCGTCGGAGGAGTTCAGTACGTCGGCGATCAGCCGGAAGGTCTCGTGGGCGCTCGGCAGGGTGTCCCAGAGATCTTCCGGCTGGTTCCATTCGTCGAGCCGCAGCAGTACGGGCAGGTCGGCGGGGAGGTCGGCCCTGAGTTCCGCCGCGTCTGCCAGGAGAAGCCCCTTGTTCTGCGGGGCGAGCAGGCGGAACACGTCCTGCAGGGGGGTGCCGGCGTCGGCGCCGACCGTGAGCGCGGTCCCCCGGACGACCACGGGGGCTCCTCCGGCGTAGACCCCCGTGCCCTCGGGGTCGACCTCCGTCATGTTGTCCACCCGGTCCAGGAAGGCGCCGAACCCGGGCTCACCGCGGGTGAGGCAGTTGCCGAAGCGGTGCATGACGTCGATGAGGTTGCCGCCGCGCGGGTTGTAGCCGAGCAGTTCGGCGACCACGGCCCAGCGCGTGCCGTCGCCGAGGACGTGGATCCGCGCGTCGACGGGGTGGTAGTAGCCGTTGTCGAGATCGGGGAACGCCGCCCGGTCCGCGCAGAGATCGAACTGTCCGAGGACCGACGAAGTGGTGATCACGGAGCCAGGGTAGGCAGGCCGGTGCGAGCCGATGGGACCGGGCCCGCTCAGAACGGGTCCGTGTGCCGCGTCCTCCGGCGGCTGCTTCCGAATCAGGCGGGGGCCCGGCCGACGCCGGAGTGCCGATGGCCGTGCGCGGGACTCAGGTGTCGTATGTGCCGTCCCACGGGTCCGCGAAGCCGAGGCGGTCCGGGTAGAGCTCGGCCCAGGTCTCCTCCTCGTCCTTCTTGATCACCAGGCCGAAGAGCACGCCGTCGACGATGAGTTGGAAGGGGCGGACCGCGATGTCCGTGTAGGAGCGCCGGGGCAGGCTCCGCAGGAGTTTCGCCAGATGGGCCCTGGCCAGGGAGAGGACCGAACTCTCGCCGTCCGGGGTCAGTTGCTGCTCGGCCCAGGTGCCCGCGCACCAGATCTCGGAGTCGCGGTAGTGGCCCTGGGAGTCGAAGGTGTGCAGCACCGTGTAGAGGCGCTTGTGCTCTTCCCAGCCGTCGTCGGGCCGGTACCCCTCGGGGAATGCGTAGGTGACCGACGCCAGGAACTGGCCGTCCGCGTAGTGACCTATGGTCTCGGTGCGGGACTTCGGCTCGTAGGCGATCGGGATGACCGGAGGGACTGCCATGGCGAAACCATACGGGTGGGCGCGCGCATGTCACCATCGGGGTCGGTTTCCGGCCGTCGGACACGGCAGCGGGGCCCGGCATCGAGTGACGCCGGGCCCCGCTCCTGCTGTCCGGACTACTCAGGAGCGCCGCCGAAGCGCTCCTTGTACGACTCCAGGTCCTCGTCCGTGATCTTGGCGAAGAGCACCGGGGGCACGGTGAACGCGGTGCCCGCCGGCACGGCGTCCAGGGACTTCGCCTCGTCCGCGGACACCCACGCCGCCGTGTCGTCCGCCAGCGCGAACGCGGAGCGCATCGCCTTGGCGGAGGCGGGGATGAAGGGCTCCGAGACCACCGAGTAGAGGTGGATCAGGTTCATCGCCGTGCGCAGGGTCAGGGCCGCGCCGTCGGGGTCGGTCTTGATCTCCAGCCAGGGGGCCTTCTCCTCCAGGTAGGAGTTGCCCGCCGACCACAGGGCACGCAGCGCCGCCGCCGCCTTGCGGAACTGGAGGGCCTCCATCTGGGTCTCGTACTCGGAGAGCAGACCGGCGATCTCCTCGCCGAGCTTGGCCTCCGCCTCACCGGCCGCCGCGCCCGCCGGGACCTCGTCGCCGAAGCGCTTCCTGGAGAAGGACAGGACGCGGTTGACGAAGTTGCCGAGGGTGTCGGCGAGGTCCTTGTTGACCGTGGTGGTGAAGTGCTCCCAGGTGAAGGACGAGTCGTCCGACTCGGGGGCGTTGGCGATGAGGAAGTAGCGCCAGTAGTCCGCGGGCAGGATGTCCAGCGCGTGGTCGGTGAAGACGCCGCGCTTCTGCGACGTGGAGAACTTCCCGCCGTAGTACGTCAGCCAGTTGAAGGCCTTGACGTAGTCGACCTTCTTCCAGGGCTCGCGGACACCGAGCTCCGTGGCCGGGAACATCACCGTGTGGAAGGGGACGTTGTCCTTCGCCATGAACTCCGTGTAGAGGACCGTGTCGTCGGCCTCGTACCACCAGGACTTCCAGTCGCGGGTCTCGCCGGCGGGCGCCGCGTCCGCCCACTCCTTCGTCGCGCCGATGTACTCGATCGGGGCGTCGAACCAGACGTAGAAGACCTTGCCCTCGGCGGCCAGTTCCGGCCAGGTGTCGGCGGGCACCGGGACGCCCCAGTCCAGGTCGCGGGTGATCGCGCGGTCGTGCAGACCCTCGGTCAGCCACTTGCGGGCGATGGAGGACGCCAGCTGCGGCCACTCCTCCTCGTGCCGGGAGACCCAGGCCTCGACCTCGTGCTGCAGCTTCGACTGGAGCAGGAAGAGGTGCTTCGTCTCGCGGACCTCGAGGTCCGTCGAGCCGGAGATCGCCGAACGCGGGTTGATCAGGTCGGTCGGGTCCAGGACGCGCGTGCAGTTCTCGCACTGGTCGCCGCGCGCCTTGTCGTAGCCGCAGTGCGGGCAGGTGCCCTCGACGTAGCGGTCCGGGAGGAAGCGGCCGTCCGTCGGCGAGTACACCTGACGGATCGCGCGCTCCTCGATGAAGCCGTTCTCGTTCAGGCGGCGGGCGAAGTGCTGGGTGATCTCGCGGTTCTGCTCGCTCGAGCTGCGGCCGAAGTAGTCGAAGGCCAGCTCGAAGCCGTCGTAGACGGCCTTCTGGGCGTCGTGCGCCTGCGCGCAGAACGCGTCGACGGGGATGCCCCGCTCCTTCGCCGCCAGCTCGGCCGGGGTGCCGTGCTCGTCCGTCGCGCAGATGTACAGCACGTCGTGGCCGCGCTGGCGAAGGTAGCGGGAGTACACGTCCGCCGGGAGCATGGACCCCACCATGTTGCCCAGGTGCTTGATCCCGTTGATGTACGGAAGGGCGCTGGTGATGAGGTGTCGAGCCATCGCGGGCTGCTCCCAAGTCGCTACGTGGGGTGACGGCCGGCGGTTCCGATCAGGTCGCCGGTCGTCTTACGAACCTTGAAATCGTAGCCGACATGGGTGGGCCGCCCGCCTCCCGTTTTAAGGGATGGGAAGCGGGCGGCCTCCGGTGGTTCGCGCTGGGGTTCCGGCGGGGTGCCGGCGCCGCCTACGGGCGCCAGTTCGCCAGGACGCCCTCGTAGACCTCGGCGTCCGTCAGTTCGCGGGGGGTGGGGCCCGCGTGGAAGAAGGACGCGTTGGCGGTCTTCAGCTTGCGCAGGTAGTCGAACGCCTTGTTCTCGTGCTCGCCGAAGGCGACGAAGGAGAAGAAGACGGCGGGGTGGGTCGCGGCCGCCTCGGTGAGCGCCAGGGTGGCCGGGGTCTTGGCGTCCGGGGCGCCGTCCGTCTGGAAGATCACGAGCGCGGGGGCCGCGGGGTTCTGCGACTTCTCGTGCTGGGCGAGGACTTCCTGTACGGCGACGTGATAGCTGGTACGGCCCATCCGGCCGAGGGCGCCGTGGAGCTCGTCGACCTTGTTCTCGTGGTCGGCGAGGGTGAGCTCGCCGGTGCCGTCGAGCTCGGTGGAGAAGAAGACGACCGGGACCGTGGCCTCGGGGTCGAGGTGCGCGGCGAGGGCGAGGGCCTGCTCACCGAGGGCCTGGGCGGAGCCGTCCTTGTAGTACGCGCGCATCGACGCGGAGCGGTCCAGGACGAGGTAGACCTTGGCGCGGGCGCCGGTGAGGTTCTGCTTCTCGAGGGTGGCGGCGGCTTCCCGGTACGCGGTGGTGAGGGTCGCGGCGGTCGACTGGACGTGGGCGAGGGGGACGGCGGGAGCCGTGGCGTCGGCGTCGGCCGCGGGTTCGGCGGCCTGCGCGGCGACGGTTTCGAGAGCCGGCTCGGGCTCGGATTCGGTCTGCGCGACCGGTTCCGCCGCCGGAGCACTCGCGGCGGCGGGCTCCTCGGCCTCCGGCTCGGAGACCTCGGGAGCCTCGACAACCGGCTCGGTCCCGGGCGCGACCGCCTCCACCACGGCTTCGGCCTCGGCCACGACCGCGGCTTCGGCGTCGACCTCGGGCGCGGCCTCGGTCCCGGGCGTGGTCTCGACCTCGGCCTCCGGCTCGGGGGTGACCTCGGCCTCGACCTTGGGCTCGGGAGTGACCTCGGCCTCGACCTTGGGCTCGGCGGCGGTCTCGGTCTTGGGCTCGACCTCGGCGGCGGCCTCGGCGTCCGGCTCGGCCTCGGGTGCGACTGCCACCTCGGCTTCGGCCACGGGCTCGGCCTCGATCGAGGGCTGGGCCACGGCCTCGGCCTCGACCGAGGGCTCGACCGAGGGCTCGGCCGCAGGCTCGATCTCGGCCTTGGGCGTGTCCTCGGCCGCGGGTTCGGCCTCGGCGATGACCTCGGCCTCGGGCCCGGCCACGGCGGCTGCGTCGGCACCGGCGTCCGCCTCGGTCACGGCCTCGGGCTCGGTCACGGCTTCGGGCTCGGCGACGACCTCGGCATCCGCCTCGACCTCGCTGGTGGGCGCCGCCTCGGCCTCGGGCTCGGTCACGGCTTCGGGCTCGGCGACGACCTCGGCATCCGCCTCGACCTCGCTGGTGGGCGCCGCCTCGGCCACGGGCTCGACCGCACCCTCGGGCTTCGCCTCCGCCTCGGCCCGAGCCTCGACCCCGGCCTCCGCCCCCGCCTCGACCTCGTCCGTGGGCGCGGCCTCGGCCACCGTCTCCGGAGAAGAGGTCGTCCCCGTCTGCGGCCCGGAGGACCTCGTCGCCTTGGCCGACTCCGTCGACTCCGCCGGCTTGGGGACCGTGACGTTGTCGAACGCCGCCGACACCAGCTCGTCGACCACCGACGACGTCGGCCCCGGCTTCGGTTCGGACGAAGGCGCGGGGATCTTCGGTTCGGTCTCCGCGGGGGCCCGTTCGGCCGCCTGGGAGGGGATCGGCGCGGAGACCGGTTCGGCCTCCTGCGAAGGAACGTGTTCGGCCTCCGGGGCCGAAACCGAGGGAGCCGAAGCTTCCCGCGAGGTCTCCGCGTCGGCGTCACGCCCCTGGCGTGAGCGGCCGAACGCGTTCCGCAGGAGAGTGAGAATGCCCATGTGCGCAACCCTTCGCATGAGTTGAAGCCCGTCAATCCCTGGCCAGGACGGACACGTAAGGTTAGCGGCCGCTGTCGGCGATCTTGGGCAGGGTCGGGTACCGACAGGTAGCGGTGTCAAGAGCGTTATCAAGACCCCTACGGATCCCACGGGTTCACCGCACGTTCATCGGGCCACCGCACCCCCGCGCCCACATCTCCCCTACGCCAAGTCCAGGTCATGGAATCGCATGGGGAAAGTAAAGTGCGCAGACTGCTGCCGTGGCCCACATCCTCACACAGGAAGCCCGCCGAAGACCGGCCGACGTTCACGGGAGGGCGGGGACCGGGGTTCCCGAACCGCCGTGTTCCAGCCACTCACGGTACGCGGGCGCCTGCCGTGCCGTCTCCTCGTAGGCATCCGCGAGTTCCGGGTAGACGCCGTCCAGTTCCGTCTCCGTACGGGCTGCGAGCAGCAGTCGTACGCCGAGCGGGTCGCCGTGCAGGGGGCGCACGGCCGTCTCGGGGCCGGACTGGCGGGTGGGCTGGCAGACCGTGACGACCTCGCCGGTGGCGACCAGGGAGGCGGCGGTGTGGTAGTCGCCGTGCAGGACCCGGGGGTTGAGCCCGGCGGAGCGCAGCATCCGGTGCACGGCGTCCCACTCCCCGTCGACCGTGGGGTCCACCATCCAGCGGTCCTGGGCCAGCTCGGAGAGGTGGACGACGGGACGCACGGCGGCCGGGTGGTCGTTGGGCAGGGAGACGAACTGGGGCTCGCGCTCGACCAGGACGCGCAGCCGCAGTCCGTCCGGGATGCGCAGGGGGCAGCCCTCCACCTCGTGCACGAAGGCGACGTCGAGCCGTCCCTCGGCGACCAGGTTGAGCAGGGCGTTCGCGGACACGTCCATCTGGAGGAGCGGCTCCTGGCGGTGTTCGCGCAGCCGGCGCAGCCAGCCCGCGAGCGCGCGGCTCGCGGTGGAGCCGATACGCAGCTGGAGTCCGTCCGCGGCGGCGGCCCGCGCCTCGGCGACCAGGGACCGCATTTCGGCCACCAGCGGGCGGGCCCGGCCGAGCACGATCCGGCCGAGCGGAGTGGGGCGGCAGCCGCTCCGTTCGCGGATGAACAGCTCACCGCCCAGCTCCTGTTCGATCCTGCGCAGCTGGGTGCTCAACGAGGGCTGGGCGACGCCGAGCAGGCGCGCGGCGCGGTGCAGGCTGCCGGTGTCGGCGATGGCGCACAGCGCGCGGAGGTGCCTGACCTCAAGCTCCATGCCTGCGGAGCCTAAGTCGGAAGCAGACGTTGCACCAGACGCACAAACCCCACGCGGAACGGGCGAGTTGGACGGCCTTCCGCGGGCCGATAGTCCTGGCCTATCGCCACTTGCCATCATCACAGCAGCCGCACAGGCACCGAAACTCACGGTGACGACTTCACCCCCCCACACAAGGAGTCATCGATGAGAGCTCCCCTGCCCAAGTCCAAGGCCGTACTCGCGGCCGCGCTCGGTCTGGGCCTCGCGGCCGCCGGGTTCGGCACGGTCCCCGCCGTGGCGGCTCCCGTCCCCGCGCGGGACGCCGTCCACGCCGGACACTCCGCCCTCCCCGGCTTCTCCGCCTACGCGGGTTCCGCCGAGGAGAGCAAGGCCAACCAGGCGTTCTTCGCGGCGGTCATCAAATCCGTCGCCGAGAAGCGCGCCGCGAACCCGAGCAGCGCGGCGGCCGTCACCGTGATCTACAACGCCTCCCGCGCGCCCTCCTTCAGTACCGAGATAGCGCGCAGCGCCGCGATATGGAACGGCGCGGTGGCGAACGTGAAGCTCCAGTCCGGCTCGGCGTCGAGCGCGGACTTCACCTACCGCGAGGGCAACGACTCGCGCGGCTCGTACGCCTCGACGGACGGCCACGGCAGCGGGTACGTCTTCCTGGACTACGCACAGAGCGAGCAGTACAACCCGATCCGCATCACCGCGCACGAGACCGGCCATGTCCTCGGTCTGCCCGACCACTACTCCGGCCCGTGCAGCGAGTTGATGTCGGGCGGCGGCCCCGGTCCCTCCTGCACCAACGCGAACCCCAACGCGGCCGAGCGGTCGCGTGTCAACCAGCTGTGGGCCAACGGCTTCGCGCAGGCGCTGGACAAGGCCTTGGCCAAGGCGACGTCCTAGTTCCCACCGGCCTCCACCAGCCCCACCCCCCACGGGTGCGGGCCGCCCCCTGCACGGGCGGCCCGCACCGCCGTTCTTTCCGGGTCCGGGTCCGGGTCCGGGTCCGCGTCCGGTCCGTGCCGGGTCCGCGCCCCCGCTCCCCCGGCCGCGCCCGGTCGTTCAGTGAGGTGACGCGATCGCGCGGGCCGCGGCGACCTCCTGCCGGAGGGGTTCCAGCACACTGCCGGCCGGACCGGTGAGATCCGTACGGACGGCGACGAGCACGTCCGTCTCGCGCAGCCCCTCGGACAGTTCCCGCAGTTGCAGGGCCACCTGTGCGAACTCGGCGGCCGACGGACGCTGGGCCCCGTGCCGGATCCGTACCCCGGCCGCGGTGGTCGCGTCGACGATCCGCTCGACGGCGACGACGAGCGGAAGCCAGGCGGCGGCGCGCCGGCCGTTGGGCGGGGGTTCGCTCAGGGCCCGCTGGAACTCGGTGCGGATGCCGGACAGGTCGCGGTGGAGGCGGCGCCGCATACGGGCGCGTTCGGCGGGGTCGGCGTCCTCCCTGGAGGCGTACTCCACATAACGGGCGGTGCCCGCGACCGTGTCGGCGAGCCGGTCGCCGACACGGGTGTGCCAGCTCTCCGGCCACAGCAGGTAGCCCGCGACGAGCGCGATCGCGCATCCCATGAGGGAGTCCACGAGCCGCGGGACGAGCAGGGCGGTGCCCTGGTGGTTGAGGACGTCGGACAGGAGCAGGATCACCGGGGTGACGGCGGCGGTCTGATGGCCGTAGCCGCGCGCGCCGAGAACCGGGATGAGCGGGGCGAGGACGACCATGACCGGCACGTCCCACCAGCCGAGCGGTACCGCGGCCAGGACGACGGCCGCGACGACGAGCCCCGCCACCGTGCCGAGCGCGCGCATCAGCGCCCGTGAGAAGACCGACCCGAAATCGGGCTTCATCACGAAGGTGATGGTGAGGGCGACCCAGTAGGAGCGGGCCACCGGCACGAGTGAGACCAGGGCCTGCGCGAGACCGATGCAGACGGCCAGCCGCAGACCGTAGCGCCAGGACCCGGAGGACAGGAGGACGTCGCGGGCGGAGCGCACCGCGCGGACGCCCAGGCGGGCGGGTCGGCCGAGGGGGTCGTCGGCCGTGCGCGTGTCGGGGGTCCGGCCGGTGACGACGTCGGCGGCATGGGTCAAGGCGTGGTCGACGGCACGCGCGGTCTCGTTGGTGGGGACGGGGAGCCTGAGGCCTGTCGGGCCGGTGTACCCGGTCTCGACGGCGTCCGCGAGATGGCGTACGGCGGCGGGCACCTCGGAGGGCAGCGGCTCGGCGTGCCCGCGCCCGTACTGGTGGGCGGCCGGGGCGCTCTCCACGACGGGGGTGACGGCGTTCAGCTGGGCCAGCAGCCGGGCCAGGTCCGGGTTGCGGCCGTGGTGGCGGGCGCGCCGGGCGAGGACGAGGTCGTAGGACTGGTTGAGGGACTGGGTGACGGCGTGGCGGCGGTCGTCGTACGCGTCGGTGCCGCTCGCGGCGAGCAGGTCCGCCACCGCCCGGTACGTGTCCGCGACCGCGACCCGTTCGGGCACGCCCGAGCGCAGCGGCCACGCGAGCAGGGCCAGCGCGAGGACCAGCAGGCCGCCGCCGGACATCAGGACGGGCGCCAGCCACCACGGGCCCGGCAACGGCAGCCCGGCACCGATCACACAGTTGAGGAGGAGCAGCAGTCCGGACACGGAGGCGACGGAGCCGATCGTCGAGAACATCCCCGAGACGAGCGCGACGGCGGTGACGGCGGTGACGGTGATCCAGCCGTGGCCGAAGGCGAGCGCGCCGATGGTGACACCGACCGCGCCGAAGAGCTGGGGGACGGCGATGGTGAGGATGCGCATGCGGTACGCGTCGGCGGTGTCGCCGATGACGCCGGACAGGGCGCCCATGGAGGCGAGTGCCCCGTACGCGGGCCGGCCCACGGCGAGGCCGATCGCCAGCGGCAGGGACATCGCGACCGCGGCGCGGACGACCGCGGCGCGGGAGACGGGGGCGTTCTGCGGGCGGAGGTTCCTGACCAGCCAGTCGGGAGGAGTGAGGGCACTGGGCAACTGGCGGGGCATGGGCCCATTATGACCGTTTCACAGAGCCCTCCCCGGACTCATCCGGGCTGGTGGAGGGTGAGATCGACGAGCAGGGCGCGGTGGTCGCTGCCGGCCACCGTGAGGAAGACGGCACCGGTCGCGGAGAACTCCTCGGAGACCAGGACATGGTCGATCTGGGCGCCGAGGGCGGGGGTGGTGCGGGCCGGCCAGCTGGGGGTGCGCGGGGAGCCGGCGAGACGGGAGCCGTCGCGCAGGCCGGTGTCGAGGAGGTGGCGGAAGGCGGCGTGGTCCTGGGAGGCGTTGAAGTCCCCGGCGATCAGGGTGGGGGTGGCCTCGTCGGCGGCCGCGTAGGCGCGCAGTTCGCCGAGTTCGTGGCGCCAGAGGCCGACCTGTCCCGGCAACGGGGGCTCGGGATGCGCGAGCTGGATCCGTACGGGGTGGCCGTCGATGTCGGCCACGGCCCCCGGCATCCCCATCGTGGCCCGGATGCCGGCGGCCTTCGTGAGCGGGAAGCGGCTCATGATGACCGAACCGTCGGAGCCGGCGCCCTCGACGGACTCCCGGTACGGATAGGGGCCGTCGGCCCGCTGGAAGGCGTCGCGCAGTGCCCGGGAGCAGGCGTACTCGCATTCCTCGACGAACACGATGGCCGGCCGCTCGCGCCGGACGGCGGCGATGAGCGCGGGGGTTCCCCTGCCGAACTGCACGTTGGAGGCCAGCACCCGCAGCTCGGCGACGGGACTGCCGACGGGCTCGCGGGTCTTCCCGTACGGCTCCGTGAACCAGGCGATCGCCGCCAGCACCAGCACGCCCCACACCATCCCGGTCCGCCAGCGCGCGAACAGGGCCAGCAGCAGGGCCAGACCGAGGGGAGCGAGCAGCCATGGCAGGAAGGCGAGCAGTTGGGGCACGGGGGTGATGCCGTCGGTGTCGGCCGCCCGGCAGCCCACGACGACACTCACGCCGGTGAGCAGTGCGCCGGACACCCAGGATCCGGCTCTCCGGCCGGCCGGCCGCCGTGGCCGTGACCGCCGCTCGTCCGCCCGTTCCGCTGCCGCAGTGTCCACGCCCGGCCCTCCACTCGTCCGTGTGGGATGCCCGAATCCTCCCTCAGACAGCGGGTGGTGCGCTCACGTGGGGACGGGCGTCACTTCTTCGAGTGGGCTTGTCGGGCAGGCTCGTGGTCCTACCGGAGCGGGTCGGGCCGTCGCGGCGGCCCGTCGCTCCGGAGCGCGGACGGCGGGATGCCTCACCCCTGGAGGCAGTTCCGCCGGATCGCGGGATCGCCGGATCGCCGGGTCGCCGGATCGCGGGATCGCCGGGTCGCCGGATCGCGGGATCGCCGGATCTCGGAATCGCGGGATCACCGGATCGCGGGATCGCCGACGGGAGACGGTGGAGCGGCTGGTCCCCGCCGAGCGCGCGGACGCGGCGACCCGGACGCCGTCGGGCCTGGACGCCGTCGGGCCCGGACGCCCTCGGGCCCGGACCTGTGCCGTCAGGCTCGGACTTGTGTCGGCTGGTCCGCCGCGGCTTGCGCGGGCGCCGCGGCCGCTCGCCGGCGGCGCCCGTACGCGGCGGTGAGCAGCGCGGTCGACGCCACCACGACACCGAGGGCGAGCAGCAGCCAGGAGACGAGGCGGAGGGTGCCGGTGAGGGCGTCGTAGACCGCGCCCGCCGCACTGGGGGACACGTCGGCCGGCAGGTCGGCGAGCGTGAGCCGGCGGCCGACGGCGATCGCGACACCGAGCAGCGCGGCGCCCAGCGCCGTCCCGAGTCCGGTGGCCAGCACCGCCCGTCTGCGGCACACGGCGACCAGGATGCCCGTCACGGCGAGGACGGCTGCCGTGGCCGGCAGCCAGAAGCCGGCGAATTCAAGCACGTGGAACCCCTTCCGGAGCTGGTTCAGGTCCTCGGGCGGCAACACCGTGATCTCGGTGTGCTCGACGGGGATCCGGTTCGCCAAAGGCATGTGCTGGACCGTGAGTTGGCTCTTGACCCGCTCGGCGACCGGCGCGAGGTCGATGGTCACGGCCTCCTCGCGGTCGCTGTGCAGCGCCCGCATCACGGCGTCGTGCGCGGCCCGGTTCACCGCCTGCCACGCCGTGCGGAACGCCGGGGTCTGGGTGAACGAACGCACCGCGTCCCGTACGAAGTGGTTCACCGGCTTCTGGAGCGGTGCGCCCACGTGGACCTCGCGCAGGATCCCGTCCGTGACGGCCGAGGCGATCGCCTCCCGCACGTCCGAGTCGGAGGCGAGGGGCGCCACCGTGGCCTCGTACCGCCCGCTGTCGCCGATGCCGTACATCGCCCAGCCGGACAGCGCGCCGAGTGGCGCGAGCAGACAGGCGAGGACGATCAGAACGGCCGACAGGACGCTCCGGGCACGAGGGGACACCCCCTCAGGCAAAGGCCGGGCGGAGCCGGGCGCGAGCGGTGTGACTGCATATGGGCGCATGCGACAAGCCGAACGGGGCCCGGACGGCACCCCTCGGGGAGGCCGGGCGGCACACGGGCTCCGCCCGCTCCGGTGGAGGGCTCACCCGAACGGGTGTTTCCTGGAATCCGGAAGAACCAGGCGTGGCCATCACGCCCCGTGGCTCCTGGGACCGGCGTCCCAGGAGGTAGGTGAGTGAGGGAGGTGCACGAGACCCCGGCGGCCGCCGGGGTCTCGTGCACCACATACGACGCGGGCGGGACGTCAGCCCACGCGATGACCCGCTCCGTCCTCATGGGTGTAGTAGCGGTAGAAGTTCACGGCGAACACGCCGAACGCGACCGCCAGCGACATCATCGTGGACCGCCACACGCTGTGATCGGCCTGGCTGTAGATGAAGCCGAACGCGAGGCCCGCGAACACGGCCCACAGCACCGCGTGCAGTTCGCGCCTCAACAGGGGCGCCACCATGAGGACGCCGGTGCAGGCCGCGGCGAACACGATCGCGCTCACGAACCCGAACAGGACGTTCCAGCCCGTGATCGGACCGCCGCTGCGGTTGATGGCCGCGGCCCAGAATCCGTAGACGAGCCCGCCGAGCACGGGTACCGCCCGCTGTGCGACGGTGTGGGTGCGGGCGTCGAAGACGTCCGAGGGCCGTGGCGTCCGTGATGTGTGCCGTGTCCCCGACGCCGATGAGGCATGTGCCGCGTGAGCCATGGGAGCACTCCTCTCTCCTCGCCCCTGCCTTCCAGAGCACACCTCGCCCGGACGCCTGGCAAGTCGGGATGCGGGTGCCCTGGCCCCGTGTTTCGCTGACTTCCATGAAGCTCGTACTCTTCGGCGCCACCGGCATGGTCGGCAGCCGTATCGCCACCGAGGCGTTGGAGCGCGGCCACCGTGTCCTGGCGGTCAGCAGGTCCGGACGGTCCCCGGTCCCCGGGGTCACCGCCACCGCCGCGGACGCCGCCGACGCGGCGAAGGTGAGCGAACTGACCGCGGGCGCCGACGCGGTCGCCTCGGCGTGCGTACCGCCGAGGGACAGCGCGGATCTCACGGGCCCCTTCCTCGCCCTGAACCACGCGCTCGTGGACGGTACGCGTGCGGCGGGCGTGGCACGGCTCGTGGTCGTCGGAGGCGCGGGCAGTCTGGAGGTCGCGCCCGGACAGGAGCTCTGCGACCGGCCGGGCTTCCCCGAGACCGTTCTGGCGGAGGCGCTCGCACACCGCGACGCCCTCACCTACTACCGCACCGTCGACGACCTCGACTGGACCTACGTCTCGCCCGCCGCGGAGATCGCCCCCGGCCGGCGCACCGGCCGGTTCCGGACCGGCGGCGACCGGATGCTCACCGACGACCAGGGCAACAGCCGGATCAGCGCCGAGGACTACGCGGTCGCCTTCGTCGACGAGCTGGAGACGCCCACCCACCCGCGTGCCCGGATGTCGGTGGCGTACTGACATCGGCCGCGCGCCGACAAGGACAGGCGGTACGGCGAGGTGGGCGACTGGCTACCCCCGCTCGGCCCGCTGGCGCCCCAGGCCGGACGGGCCGATCCGGTCCAGCGGCAGAAGCTCCTGAGGCTGCGCGGACGCAGCGTCGCGTGGGTGCCGCCCGCGGTGCTGCTCGGCGGGATCGCGGCGGCCGACTGGAACACCTCGGGCGCGTTCCGGATGATCTCCTGGATCGTGCTCGTCCCGGGCATCGCGGCGGCGATCTGCGGAGTGTGGGGCACGGCCGCCTTCGCGTGCCTCTCGCTCCTCACCTACTTCGCGGTGGACAAGTCCTGGTCGTACCAGTACCGGACGGGGCTGCCCGACTTCATCCTCGTCGCCCTGGGCGGCCTCCTCGCGATCCTGGCCTGCGCGGTCCGGGTCCGCGGCGAACGGCGCATGCTGCACATGCTGGACGTCGCCGAGACGACCCGGCGCACCGTGCTGCGCCCGATGCCGGCCGGCTGGGGCGGCCTCGACCACGCGGCCGTGTACCTCGCCGCGGACAGCGAGGCCCGCGTCGGCGGCGACTTCTACGACATCCAGCCCGGCCCCCGCGGTACCCGGCTGCTGCTCGGCGACGTCCAGGGCAAGGGGCTCGGGGCGGTGGAGGCGGCGGCCGCGCTGCTCGGCACGTTCCGGGAGGCGGCCTACCACGAGCCCGCGCTCGACACGGTCGCCGACCGGCTGGAGGTGCGCATGCTCCGGCATGTGCGCTACCGGGCGGCGCTCGACCGTGACGACTGGGAACGTTTCGCCACCGGCGTCCTCGTCGGCTTCCCCCAGGACGACCGGGACACCGTGGAGTTCGTCAACTTCGGCCACGAACCCCCGCTGGTGGTCGCCCCCGAGGGCGTGCGCGACCTGCCGCCGGGCCACGGCCTGCCACTGGGCCTCGCCGCCCTGACCGCCGACCGGCCCCTCGTCCTGACGGTCGTGCTGGCACCCGGTGAAACCCTGCTCCTGGTGACGGACGGGGTGACCGAGGCCCGTGACGCCGACGGCGTGTTCTTCCCGCTCCGCGAACGGGTGGCCGGCGCCCTCGCCGCGGACCCGGCCACCGCCGATCCGCAACGCCTCGTCGAACTCGTCCGTGACGGCACGCTGCGGCACTGCGGGGGACGCCTCTCCGACGACACGACGATCTTCGCGGTGCGGCGGCGGACGGGCGCCGGCGCCGGCGGAAGCGGCACAAGCCAGCCATAGGGGGCGTTTGCGCGACTGTCGTCCCCCCTTTGCAGGCGCAGCGGTTACGGTGCTGGCGTACGTGATCGATGGGGAGGCAACCATGCCCGGAACCGTGCTGCTCCTCGCGGCCTCGCCGATGGGCAAGGGGTGTCTGGTGGACGCGGCGTCGGTGCTCCCCGTCCTCGCGGCCGTCTCCCCCGCGGTGCTGTCCGGCACGGACACGGCGAACGTGGTCGAACTGGCCGACCCGCTGGAGCCGCAGGCCGTCCTGACCCGGCTGCGTGCCGCGGCGACGGCACCCGGCCCGCTGACGGTGTTCGTGACCGGCCAGCTCCAACTGGACCGCCGCCAGCGCCTCCCTCATCTCGCGCTCGCCCGCACCACCCCGGCGACCGTCCGCTACACGGCCTTCCCCTGGCACTGGATCGCCGAGGAGCTCCGGCTGCGTCCGCCGGGCACCACCGCGCTCCTGGTCGACCTGCACGCCGACGCGGAGAGCTGGGAGTACCTCGCCACGAGCACCCTGCCGGTGGGGACGGGCGTCGGCCTGTACGGGCGGGTGGCGCCGCCGCCGCCCCGGCGCACGGTGGCGTCACCGGCGTACATGAAGGCCGTCGCCACCATCCTGCGCAGCGGTCACCGGCCCGCGCTGCCGCTGTTGCACGAGCAGGCGCTGGCCCGCGGCGACGCGGAGGGCGGGCGGCCGGGGATCGTGCTGGCGGTGGACGCGCGGGTGCCCGCGGCGCCGGACCCGCACGCCGCGATCACCGCTGCCGCGCGGGCGGGCCGGCACGAAGAGGCCGCGGCGCTGGCCGCGCGCTGGGAACAGGAGGCGGTCCGCACCTGGGGCACCGCGTCCGAGCAGGCCCTGCACTGGGCGGAGGTCCGCGCGGACCTGGCGATGCTCGCGGGTGACGCGGCCGGGAGCTGCCGCGTCTGGCTGGCGGTGGCGACCGCGCGCCTGGACGCGGGACAGCCCGCCGACGCCCCGTCCGTGGAGTCGGCCGTGGACCGGGCCCATCATCAGTGGGGCCGTGTCGACGACCCGCTGCGCGCCCGTGAACTGGGGCTCGCGCTGGCCGGGTTGCGGCTGCGGGTGCCGGGGCGCCGGCAGGGTGCGCTGGACCACGTGCAGGGCCGGCTCAGCCGGCTGGAGGCCCAGGTGTGACGGTCCTCGCGGGGGGAAGCGGGCCGCCGGATCACGCCGGGTACGTCAGCCGGTGACGAGGAGCTGCTTCCGGGCGCTTTTTGGTGCGGACGCGCCGGGTGACGCGGAGCCGGCGGCCGGACCGGGCGCTCAGGCGGATCCTTCCGGAGCGGTGAGGCAGGCGAGCGCCCCCGACACCAGCGTCCGTACCCCCGGCGCGAGGGTGCGCGGGTCGGGTGCGAAGTGCGGACTGTGGTTGCTGGGCACGGCCGCGAACTTCTCCATGAGGTCGTCGCCGGGAGCGGCGTCCCAGACCTCCGCCGGAGTGCTCGTGACGAACCAGTAGGAGTACGGGATCCGCCCGTCCGCGAGCCTCGGGAAGTCCTCGCTGCCCATCGCCGGACCCGGGTCGAGGATCGTCCCGGTCCCGAAGACCTCGCCGTGCACCGCGGCGATCCGCCCGTCGGTGTCCGGGTCGTTGACGGTCACGGGGAAGCTGTTTGCGACGATGACGTCGGGTTCGCGCGGGCAGCCGGCCGCCAGGCACTCGCCCGCCGCGATCCGCCGGATCGCCGCGATCATGCGTTCCCGTACCTCGCCCGACTGGGTCCGCAGGTTGAGGGCGATCCGGGCCTCGGTGGGGATGATGTTGTGGCGGGTGCCCGCCTCGATCCGTCCCACCGTCAGGACGGCCTGCTCGCGCGCCGCGATCTCCCGGCTGACGACGGTCTGCAGCCGGGTCACCAGGTAGGCGGCGGTGACGACCGGGTCGACGGTCGACTCCGGGCGTGAACCGTGCCCGCCCCGCCCGTGCACGACGATGTCCACGTCGGTCGAGGCGGACATGATGAGACCGGGCCGGTGGGCGTAGAGCCCCGTCGGGCCGGGCGCGGCGTGCTGGGCGAGCAGCACGTCCGGCGGCGGGAACCGCTCGTAGACGTGGTCCGCGATCATCGCCGCGGCGCCCTCGCCGGTCTCCTCGGCGGGCTGGCCGAGCACCAGCAGCGTGCCCGACCAGGTGTCGCGCCCGGCGGCGAGCGCCTGCGCCGCGCCCGCCAGCCAGGTGACGTGCAGATCGTGCCCGCAGGCGTGCATCACGCCGGGCGTCGTGGACGCGTACGGCAGCCCGGTCTCCTCCTGGACCGGCAGCGCGTCCATGTCGGCGCGGAGCAGGACGGTGGGTCCCGGCCCGTTCCGCAGGATCCCGACGACCCCGGTGCCCCCGATGCCGGTGACCGTGTCGAACCCGGCCGTGCGGAACCGGCAGGCGAGGGCGGCGGCGGTGCGGTGCTCGCGCATCGACAGTTCCGGATGCCGGTGCAGGTCCCGGTAGAAGTCCTCCAGGGCGGGGACCGGGAGGTCGGCGGTGAGGTCCAGCGCGGTGCGTGCGGCGGGAGAGTTCACGGGGTCAGGGTAGAGGCCGCCGGCGGAACGGGGGAGTTCCGCCGGCGGCCGTTCGCGCCGTCCGCCGCGGGGGAGGACGCGGTTTCCGGACGGTCGGGTCTCGCGGGGCCGCCGACGAAGGGTGCCGTCGGCAACGGGAGTTCGCCTCCGGTGCGTCGGTCCACACCTGTGGACGGCGGGGGCGGTGAGGAGCGGGTGTGGGCGGGCGGCCGCCGCGGCCGCTACGGTCGCGAGGAGGTGTCGCCGTACGCCGTCTCGGTGTGTCCCGGGCCCTGCTGGTGGAGGGCCGGGGCGGGATCGGCCGCCCTGGCCGGGCCCGCGTTCGCCGCCAGGACCAGTGCGGCCACGGCGATGACCGCCGCACCGAGCACTCGGAAGTAGCGAGCGGAAATACGTCGGAGCATGGCGACCTCGCAACAACAGCGGCGTATTAAGCGGGCTTAACCCGTCGCTTAACGTAGGGGCTCGGAGCACCAAAGAGCAAGGGGCGCAAGGGGAGTTGGATATTAGTCAAAGTCGTCTCGGGTTAAGTGGACTTAATGGCATGCTTAATCCATGGCGGAGCGTGACGGCCCGGAGGTCATCGGGCGCAGGGTCCAGCAGCTGCGTACAGAACGCGGGCTGACACAGAAACAATTGGCGGAACCGGCGTACACGCCCGCCTACATCTCGACGCTCGAGGCAGGGCGGGTGCGCGCCTCGGAGCCCGCGCTGCGGCACATAGCCGAGCGGCTCGGGGTGGCGTACGAGGAGCTGGCGACGGGCCGGCCGGCCCATCTCGCGACCGGTCTGCGGCTGCGGCTCACCGACGCGCAGCGCACCCTCGCGACCGGCGAGGCCGAGGTCGCGGCGGAGCAGTACACGGTGCTCCTCGCGGAGGCGGACACGCACGGACTCGTCGCCGAGCAGGCCGCCGCGCTGCTCGGGCTCGGCGAATGCGCCCTGGAGACCGGGGACCTGGAGACAGCCCAGGAGCGGTTCGAGGCGTCGGAGCGGCGCCTCGGGGACGCGCCGCTGCCCCAGCGGGTGCCCGCCCTGCGCGGCCGTGCCGTCTCCCACTACCTCGCGGGGGAACTCCGGTACTCCTGCTACCTGTTCGAGTCCACGCTGGACGAGCTGAACCGGACCGGCATGCACGACCCGGACGCGCTGCTGCTCCTCTACACCGGCGTCATCGCGCCCTACATGGACATGGGCGCGCACGCCCGCGCCGCCCAGGCCGCCGAGTTCGCGCTCGCCCTCGCCCCGCAGGTCGGCGATCCCGCGCTCGTCGCCCGGATGCACCGCTCGGTGGCCCGCACCATGATCGCCGAGGGCCGGATGGCGGAGGCCGACGCCTCCCTCGCCAAGGCCGCCGAGCTCTACCGCCAGCTCCAGATCCGTACGGAGCTCGCCAACTGTCACTGGATGCGCGGATACCTGTACGCGCAGAACGGCGAACTGGAGCGCGCCGAGGACGAGTTGCGCGAGGCGCAGGTCATGCTCTCGGCCAAGCGGGCCGCTCTCTACACCAGCCAGGTCAACGTCGAGCTGGCGGACGTGCTGCACCGGCGCGGCAAGTCGACGGAAGCCGCCGTTCTCCTTCACGAGGTGCTCGGCGACCTCAGTCCCGAGCGCGGCGCCGTGCACTCGGCGGGCGCGCACCGGCTGCTCGGCATCATCGCCGAGGACGCCCGGGACACCGAGACCGCCGAGGAGCACTACGTCAGGGCGCTGAGCCTGCTGGAGCGGGCCGGCGCGGCGGGCGACCTGGCCGACCTCTGCCGCCTGCTCGGAGACCTCCTGCGGCGCACCGGCCGGGTGGAGGCTGCCCTCGACGCCTATCGCACGGGCCTGGGCCACCGTACGGCTCCCGGCACGACCACCCTCGGCCCGGCCCCCGCCCAGCCCCCGCTCTGACCGGCGTGGCGCGGGCTGGAGCGCCCCGGAGGGCGCGGGGGCGCGGGGGCGCGGGGGCGGTCCGGTTACGCACCCGGACCCCTCGTACGGCCTCCACGGGCCCGTACGAGGGCGCTACGGGGTCACGACGGGGAACGCGTGGTCCGGCGCGGTGGCGTACGACAGGAGGCGGTCCAGGAGTGCGGGGTCGCCGTCCGTCTCGATGCCCGCGAGGCCCCGCCCCTCCAGCACGGCGCGCAGTTCCGGCCGGGTGAGGGTCAGGGTCAGTCCCGCGTGCGGTTTCGGTACGTGGTGGACCGGCATGCCGCGGTGCGTCAGCGCGCCGTGGTGGAGGTTGACGCGGTGGCGGCGCTGCTCGTCGGTCACGACGAGGTCGAGGGTGAGGCGCTCGTGCCAGGCGCGCGGGCCGTCGATGCGGACGGCGAGCGAGTCGAGGAGCATGCTCACGGTGAGCGCGGAGGTGAGTTCGGAGCCCGCGGTGTCGATGTCGGTGTCGGCCGTGCCCCGGCGCAGTTCCAGGGCGGCCGTGAGGTAGTAGTTGCGCCAGGTGCCGTTCTCGGCACCGTGCCCGAGCCGTTCGTAGACACCGGAGAGGGTCTCCCGGGCCGCGCTGTCCGACGGGTCGGCGAAGACCAGGTGGTTGAGGAGGGTGGCGGCGAAACGGAGGTCGCCGTTGTCCGCGTACGCCCGTGCCTTCACCAGTGTCTCCGTCGGGCCGCCCGCCAACTCCACGTACCGGGAGGCCAGTTCGGTGGGCGGGTGCTCCCAGAGGTGGGCGGGGTTCCCGTCGTACCAGCCCATGTACCGCTGGTAGACGGCCTTGACGTTGTGGCTGAGCGAGCCGTAGTAGCCGCGTGCGTGCCAGGACCGTTCCAGGGCGGGCGGCAGCTGCAGCTCCTCGGCGATCTCGGCGCCGGTCAGGCCGTTGTTGAGGAGGCGCAGGGTCTGGTCGTGCAGGTAGGCGTAGAGGTCCCGCTGTTCGGCGAGGAACCGGACGACGTTCTCACGCCCCCAGGTCGGCCAGTTGTGGGAGGCGAACGCGACGTCGTACGTGTCGGCGAACAGGTCGACGGTCTCGTCGAGGTAGCGGGCCCAGACGCGCGCGTCGCGGACCGGGGCGCCACGCAGGGTGAGCACGTTGTGCAGGGTGTGACTGGCGTTCTCGGCCACGCACAGCGCGCGCTGGTCCGCAGCAGGAAGTTCATCTCGGCGGGCGCTTCCGTCCCCGGGGTGAGCTGGAAGACGAAGCGCACGCCGTCCACCGTCTCCTCCTGCCCGGTCCGGGTGACGTCCACGTTCGGGGCGATGAGCGTGACGGTGCCGGTGGAGGTGGTGGTGCCGAGCCCGGTGCCGATCTGGTCGCGGGGCCCCTTGGGCAGCCGGGCGCCGTGCATGAACACCGCCCGGCGCAGCATCGCGTTGCCGGCGAAGACGTTCTCGCTGACCGCGTGCTCCAGGAAGCCGACGGGCGCGAGTACCGGCACCCCGCTGTCGCTGCCGTGCGGCAGCACACCGCGGGCGCCGCCGAAGTGGTCGACGTGCGAGTGGGTGTAGACGAGCCCGGTCACGCGGCGCGGTCCGCGGTGCTCGCGGTAGAGGGCGAGGGCGGCGGCGGCGCACTCCGCCGAGATCAGCGGGTCGATCACGACGACACCCTCACGGCCCTCGACGAGCGTCATGTTCGACAGGTCGAGCCCGCGCACCTGGTACACACCCTCGGTGACCTCGTACAGGCCCTGCCGCGCGCACAGGCGCGCCTGCCGCCACAGACTCGGGTGCGCGGTCGGCGGACAGTCGTCCGCGAGGAACGCGTAGGCGTCCGCGTCATGGACGACCCGCCCCTCCGCGTCCCGGACCACGCCGGGAACCAGGGCCGCGATGAACCCGCGATCCGCGTTCTCGAAGTCGGTCAGATCCTCGAACGGCAGCTCTTCGCCCGCGGCATCCATGCCCCCACCCTCGGCGACACCCTGCCCCGGGACCATCGGGGTGGGCCGTTCGAGGGGGTGGAGGGGGCCCGGGAACACGTCATCGGGCGGGGAGGTGAGGCGTCCGGCCCGTCGCACACCGAAAACCCGGCAACCTGCGGATGGGGCAGCCGCGGGATGAGGTGGCCGGGTCCGGTGGTGTCAGTCGGGTCGGGTACTGCACGCGTCGCGGGTGCTGACGGCGGTGCGGGTACTGCGCAATGTGCAGGTCAGAGCCTGTCCATCCGGGTGTAGGGGCTGAGGATGCGGGCCTGGCGGGAGCCGAAGTCGACGAGCATGGCGATGCCCTCTTCGACGCCGATGATCGTGCCCAGGCCGAACTGGTCGTGGGAGACACGGTCTCCGAGGCTGAATTCCTTGGCCACGGGGACGACCGGGGCTGCGAAGGGGCTGGTGGGCAGGTGGCGCCGGGGCGCGGAGGGTTTCGTCATCGTGTAGCCAGTATGGGCTTTGTTTGGCCGATCGGAAGCCCCGGATTTCCTTCTTCGGCCGGAGAGGGGCCGCCGGAGGTGCCGGTGATCTTGGCCCAGGCGCCCTCCGAGATGTGGGCGGAGAGCCCCTCGGCGGTGCCGGGGAGCAGGGCCGGGAGGGCCGGCTTTCCGCCCTTGGCCGGGTGTTCCGCGAAGAGAGCCACGGTGAGGGTGAGGTGTTCGTCGTAGGTCGTCCGCCAGAGGGTGCGCGGGCCCGCGGCACCCGTGAGGACGGCCGGAGGACCGCCGGCCCGGCTCTGCATCAATTTGGTCAACACCCCCGCGGCACCCCCAGCCGTCGCCGTACTGGTGTTCGGGTGGGCGCTGTAGAGGGTGCGGCCCGCGCGGGTGATCCGCGCGATCGTGTACGGCTTCGCGTACGTGCCGTGCGCCGCCGCGGTCGCGTACGCGGAGGCCAGCCGCAGCGGGGTCGGGGCGGCGGTGCGCGCGAGGCCGGCGAGCGGAGGCGGCAGCTTCGTGCCGGAGAAGGGCTCCAGCGCCGTGCCCGCCTCCACCGCGCCGTCCACCGCGTCGTTGAAGGGCTGGCGGGCGTAGTCCGCGCCGCCGTACAGGATCCGGACGGCGCCGTCGCCCGGGACCAGGGCCACCACGGCCGTGTGCAGCCGGGCGCCGCCCTTGGCGGGCGGTGCGTCGCCCACCCGCTCCGCCGTCGCGTCCTGCGCCGTCAGATCGAAGGTGGTACGGACCGTGTAGCCACCGCGGGCGAGCTGGTCCTCGGTGATGCCGAGTCGGTCGGCGGCCTCGGCGGACGCCACGTCGATCAGGTACTGGCGCTGACCGTCCGTGTCGCCCGGCGGATAGAAGCGGAAGGCGGGAAAGCGGGCCGCGGCGCGCTGGGCGGCCGTGATGGCGTGGCTGTCCGCCATGGCGTCCAGCACCCAGTCCCAGCGGTCCACCAGCTTCGCCGTCACCGCGGGGTCGGAGCCGGCCTTCTCGTAGTAGGAGGGGATGTTGATGACGGCCGCGAGCGCCGCGCCCTGGCTCACGGTCAGGTTCCTGGCATCGACGCCGAAGTAGTTCCGGGCGGCGGACTGGATGCCGGCCGCGCCGCGGCCGAAATACACCGTGTTGAGGTAGCCGGCCAGGATCTCGTCCTTCGAGCGGGTGCGGTCCAGTTTGATCGCGATCAGGGCCTCACGGGCCTTGCGGTACAGCGACTGCTCCGGGCTGAGCAGGGCGTTCTTCACGTACTGCTGCGTGATCGTGGACCCGCCCTGCCGTCCGCCGCCGCTCACCGTCGCCCAGGCCGCCCGGGTGATCGCCTTCGGGGAGATCCCCGTGTCCGAACGGAAGGAACGGTTCTCTGCCGCGATCACCGCCTCCCGGACATGTCCTGGTACCTGCGAGAGGGGTATCTCCTGACGGTCGACGGGCCCGCGCCGGCCCAGGTAGTCGCCGTCGTCGTCGACGAAGACGGTGCTCTGCATCGCCGTCTCGGGGTGCGGCTCGGGGATGACCGTGAGGTGGTACGCGACGAGGACCGCGGCGACGAGGTGGGCGAGAACGGTGAGCAGGGCGATCAGCGCGCCACGCAGACGGCGGCCGCGCGTGCGGCGGACGCGGATACGGCGGTCGGCCATACGGCGCCGCAGACCGGCCCGGAGCCTGCGCCGGCCCCGGGAGCGGCGGATCCTTCTGCTCCGGGTCGTGCCGACGTTCGGGCCCGTGCCTATGCCCGTGCCCGTGCCTGTGCCCGTGTCCGTGCGCGCGTCTGCGTTCGGATCCGCGTCCGTGGCCGTGCCTGTGCCCGTGCTCGTGCCAGGGTCCGTGGTCGTGCTCGTCCCCTCGGCCGGGACCGGCGTCCGGTCCCGGTCTTTGTTCCCGCGAGGTCTTCCGTCCGGCCTCCTGCGCGGCCTTCCGTCCCCGCGGATGCCCGCGCGCGGCCGTCCGGCCACGTCCGTGGCGCCGGTCCGCCCGGGGCGGCTCGGGGCCGTGCTCCTGACGTTCTCGCCGTTCTCGCCGGCGCCGACGTTCCCGCCGCTCACGTCGCGAACTCCATGGTCGCGATCACCCTGCCCGCGGAGTCGTACACCGTGACCGTGACTCTTTTCGTCGGACCGCCGTGGAACTGCCGTTTGATCGGCATGCCCGACATCCCCGACATCCTCAGCACCTCCCGCGCCTTCGTCCCCCGCGTCTCCCGCGTCTCCCGCGTCTTCGGTGGACTCACCAGCGCGTACCAGACTCCCCAGTGGGGGCTGCCCGCGAGGGTGAGTGCCGTGCCGTCGACGTCGCCCGCCGTGGTCTCGATCCGCACGCGCGCCGCGTCCTCCTTGCCGTGGTAGATGCCGGACACGAAGTAGCCGTTGTCGCCGATGCCCTCTTCCTGGAGGGTGACGCCGGGTGTGCCGACGTCGATGCCGTCGCCCTTGACGCCGCGGAAGAGCGGCGCGGAACTCCAGGGCGAGTTCCAGTGCCCGCCGTCCTCGGTGAGCCAGACCTTGATGCCGGACGCGATCCGCACCCGTTCCCCGGGCGCCACCACCCGTACCGTGCCCCGGGGCCCGGCGGGCGGCCCCGTCACCCGGGCCGCGTCCGCTCCCGCGCCGACGCCCGCGCGCAGCGCCACCGCGGCCGCCGGGACCACCAGCAACGCGAAGGCGGAACCCACCACGGTGGCCGCGCGGCGCCGCCGGCGCCGGCGGGCGGCCCGCTCGACGGCGGCCAGCGGGACGGGCGAGGAAGTCACGTCGCGGGCGGCCTCGGCGAATATCTCGCGCAGCCGCGCGGCCTCGGCCGACATCGCTGCGGACCTGCGACGACGTTTCATGGACGGGCTCCGGGGACGGGGTGGCGAAGAGCGAAGGAGGGATCGGCGCGCAGTGACTCCAGACCGCGCCGCGCGAGCGTGCGGACCGTGCCGCCGGAGCAGCCGAGCAACTGGGCGGTCTCGGCCTCGCTCAGCCCGTCGCCGTAGCGGAGCACGAGTACGGCACGCTGCCGCGCCGTGAGGACCGTGAGGGTCGCGAGCGCTTCGGGAGCCCGGCCGGCGAATTGGTCCCGTTCCGCGGCGGCCTCCGCGCGGCCGGGCGCGGGCCGTCGCGGCCGCGCGGGCAGGAAGGGCGCCGGCAGACGCGTGACGCGTCTTCTGCGGGTACGGCCGAGATGATGCTCGACCAGTGCGCGCCGTACGTAGAAGGCGACGTCGTCGTGCGGGATGCGCCGCCAGCGGGTGCGGACCCGCGCCAGCGTCGCCAGGACGAGATCCTCGGCCTCCTTGAGGTCGCCGGTGAGCAGGTGCGCGGTGCGGACCAGGCGGGGCCAGGCCGCGGTGGCGTACGTCGTGAAGTCGCCTCCACGGCCGGGTGCGGCGGTGAAGTCGCCCTCAACGGCGGGTATGGCGGATGAGGCGTCGGATGAGGTGTGGGGCACGGCCGGCGGTCCCTCGGGGTCGGGTACGTGGGGGAGGTGCGGTGCGGGGGAGCCGGGACCTGAACAACTCGGCTCCCCCGCCCGCGGATTCAGCGCGGCCCGAACCGGGCGCGGGCCTCGTCACCGGGGTCGTGGGCATTCATGAGCGGACGACTCCTCCGGTGGCGGGGTTCTAGGGGTTCTTCGGCCGATCGGTCCTCGGCCGGGGCAACTCGGGCGCGCCACGTTGGTCGCGTCGACCCGCTTCTCCTCCGGCGGATCGCGGTCCCCGCCCGCGCTTTGGGAGCCCTCGACGGATGGTGCGGCCGTCGACCGGTGCTCCGTGACCGGTGCTTCGTCCGGGCGCGTTCGGCCGCGGCGGGCGCCGCCGTGGGGCGGTGGGGCGAGGAGGCCGGGCCCGGTTCGCCGCCGCGCCGGTCCCGGTGTCCGCGCCGCTCACCGTCGGCCCCTTCGGACATCCGGTGAGGACGAGCGCGCACACCGCGGCCCCTGGCCAACCGGCCGCGCGGCGACGGCTCCTGACTCCGCTCGTCATCGGGTTCCCCCTGTGGTGTGTTTCGATGTGCGGCGTACGGGACCTGTACGCACGGCGCATTCGGCCGGGTTGCACGGGGCCGCGGAAATTCCGGGATTCTCCGGCGGGGGCACGACCGAGGAAGCTGCGGGAGGAATGACCGAGGAAGAGTTCGACGCGTTCTACGCCGCCGCGTTCCCCCGGCTGACCGGACAGCTCTTCGCGTTCACCGGGGACCACGGCGAGGCGCAGGACGTCGTCCAGGAGGCGTTCGTCCGCGCCTGGGACCGGCGGCGGGAGTTCCTCGCCGACGGGGCGCCGGAGGCGTGGATCCGCACTGTGGCGATGCGGCTCGCGGTGAGCCGCTGGCGTCGCGCGCGCCGCTGGCTGGAGCTCGTGCGCCGCACCCCGCCGCCCGAGCACGCTCCGGGGCCCGATCCCGAGCGCACGGCGCTGGTCGCCGCACTGCGCACGCTGCCCGAGGCGCAGCGGATGGCGCTGGTCCTGCACCATCTGTGCGACCTCAGCGTCGAGCAGGTAGCCTCCGAAACCGGGGCCCCCGTGGGCACGGTCAAGGCCCGGCTGTCCCGCGGCCGGGCGGCACTGGCACGGGAACTGGCGGCGGACGAGTGGGAGGCCGCCGACCGGGGGAAGAAGGCGCACGGAGGGCGGCGGGGGAACACCGCGAGGCCCTCCGGCGGCCCGGTGGCCCCGGCTGCCGCGGACGAGGGGAAGAGGGAGGACGACCGTGTCCGATGAACCCGCCTCCGAACTCGCCACCGACCTGCGCGAGTTGGCCGCCTCCGGCGAGACGCCGCCGCCGGTGTCCGGGGCCGAGATCCGCTTCCGGGCGGTACGCCGACGGCGCGGCCGCCGTACGGCCGCGACCGCGTCCGTCGCCGGTGCCTGCGCCGCGGCGGGCCTCGCGCTGCTGCTGGCCCTGCACCCCGGTGACGGCGGGACGCGGGAGCGGCCGTCCCCGGCGGCGAGTCCCACCGCCCCGTCCCGTACGCCCGTCACGGTCGGTGCCACCGTCGATCTCGCCCGCCGGGTGCTGACGGCCGCGGGCCGCGACATGCCGGTCTCCGCGGGCATGCCCGGCCGCCCCACGCCGACGGGCCGGATGACGGTGGTGGCGAAGCGGGACGTGCGGGTGGTGCCCACCCTGGAGGTGGGCCCGAAGGACGTCTATGCGCTGAAGGTGCCCTGGGTGATCGAACTGCGCGCCGCGGACGGGACGACGAACTTCGTCGGAGCCCTCTCCACCGACCAGAAGGCCCCCGGCAACTACGACATCACGGACGGCTGGATCGGGCTGCGGTCGGCCGACGCGCAGTGGCTGTACGGGCAGTTGGACCTGGGCGCGATGGTCGAGATCGGGGACTCGGTCTCCGTGTCGCCGACAGCGGGGGGCAGCGCTTCCCCGGCCGTCGGCGGCACGGGCGAGCAGCCCACGGCAGGCCGTCAGCCCACCGCCACGGCCGTTCCGTCCAGGTAGGAGTCGAGGGCGCCGAACGTCGCCGCGGGCTGTTCGATGTGCGGGAGATGGCCGGCCTCGGGCACGGACACGAAGCGCGCGTCGGCGAACGCCGCGGCGAGCGCCCGCCCGTACGCGGGCGTCACGATGCGGTCGCTCTCGCCCCACAGCACGAGCGCCGGGACCCGGATCCGGCCGAGACGGTTCAGGAGCTTCGGGTCGTGCATGTACGGGTCGCCGCACAGCGCCCGCAGCGTCGCCATGTCGGCCTTCTGGGCGGTGATCCGCTCCTCGGTGAGGGCGGCGGGGTCCACGGCGAAGCGGGCCGGGTCGTGGAAGGAGTACGTGCTGATCTCGCGCGGGTCGAGGGCGAAGATGTCACGGACCGGCTCGCCCGGTACGTCCACGCCGGCGGAGTCGACGAGCACGAGACGGGTGATGCGGTCGCCGTCGTCGCGGAAGGCCATCTCGGCGGCGGTCCAGCCGCCGAGCGAGGAGCCCACGACGAGGACGTCGCGGTGGCCCTCGTCCTTGAGCCAGTGCAGATAGGCGAGGGCGAGGTCGTCCACGCCGGTGAACCAGTCGGGGCGCTCGGTCCCGTTCCAGCCCGGGTGCGTGGGCACCACGACCCGCATGCGGGCGGCCAGGTGTGCGGCGATGCCCTGGACGGTGGCGGGGCCGCCACCGCCGTGCAGGACGAGGGCGACAGGGCCTTCCTCGGGGCCGCTCTCGGTGAGGGTGAGCGGGAGGTCGGGGCGGGTGCGGACGGTACGGGTCCTGGTGTCGGTCACGCGCCCACCGTATCTACGCATACGTATATACGCAATCGTATTCGCAGCATTAGAATCGTGGCATGAGTGGCATGACTCGTGGCACGACTGAGGAGGAGAAGCGCGTGGACGGTCACGTCGGCGGTGCGGTCGACCTCGAAACGCTGGGGCGGGCCGTGAAGGAGGCGCAGTACCGGCATCACCGAGCACTCGACACCCGCCTCGCGGCGGTCGGTACGACCCTCGCCCAGTGGGACGCGCTGCGCGCGATCGGGCGGTCGCCCGGTGCCTCCGCGCACGAACTGGCCATGGCGACCTTCCAGGGCGACCAGTCCTTCGGCACACTGGCCGGCCGGCTCGCCGCCCAGCACCTCGTCGAGCGGCGCCCCGGCCGCGGCCGCCGGATCGAGCACCACCTCACCGAGGCGGGCGAACGGATCCTGGAGGCGGGGCGTGCCGTCGCGGTCGAGGTGCTCGCCGCGTCCTTCGCGCCGCTGGACGAGGACGAGCGGGTCGCACTGCTGGGCCTGTTGCGCCGTCTGGGCGTGGACGGCGGGGCGCTTTCATAGGATCGGACCCATGGGAATACTCGGGTTCTTCGTCCTCGTCATGATCGTCTTCGCGACCTACGCGGGGCTGGAGGGAAGACTGGGCCGCACCGACCGCAGGATCGCCCGCGTCGAGCGGAAACTCGACCTGATCCTCGACCACCTGGGCGTCCAGCAGACCGAACCGGAGCTGGAGCAGGTGGCCGCGCTCGTGCGGGACGGCAGGAAGATCCAGGCGATCAAGGAGTACCGGGAGTTCACGGGCGTGGGCCTCAAGGAGGCGAAGGACGCGGTCGAGCGGATGGAATAACGCCTGGTGTGCCTGGTGTGCCTGGTGTGCCTGGTGTGCTCGGCCGTGCGCCCGGTGCGGACGGAAGGCCCGGACCGCCCGGACCGGCTCGGTGTGCGCGTCCCGGCCGGCCCGGTCCCGTGAGCGCGGTGCGTCAGTTCGTCGGGCTGGCGGCGGGTGTCTTTCCCTCGAGTACCTGCCGAAGCCGTGAGGTGCCCTGCTGGACGGCCTGCGCGGTGGAGTCCGACTCGGCGCCGTCCAGGCCGCCGTTGGTGAGGAAGAGGGCGCTGTCGCCGACCCGCACGGCGGCGATGTCCAGGGTCAGGGTCGAGGGCTCGCCGTCCAGCTGTCCGTTCATGGTCAGCATCAGCCCCTGCCGGGCGTCACCCTCGGCGGGCAGCTGCGTCGAGACGACCTGGATGTTCTGCTGACCGCCCTGCCCGTCGACCGCCGTGAACTCGGCGCACTTCTGCGGCAGCGTGGCCACCCACGCCAATTGCCTGTTCAGCTCCGCCTGCCCGTACTCGGCGACCTGGTAGTGCATCTGCGCCTGGTTGTTGCTGTCGTCGAAACCGGTGACGGCCTTGGTCCCCTTCGCCGGACCGAGCAGCTCTTCGGCGTACAGGCCGTCGAGCAGCTTCTGGCAGTCGGCGGCGGCGTTCTTGTCCGTGCCGAAGCCCGCCGCGTCGACCTTGCTCTTGAGCAGGCCGTCCCGCCAGGTCGCCGCACCCGACGTCCCCGTCCACTGCGAGGGCAGGTCCGCGTTGGTGATCAGCGCGGTCCTGGCCTGGGCCTCGGTGAGCGTGGCGGTGGGCGAGGGCGCCACCTTGGCCAGCGGGGAGGCGGGGACCGTACGGCCGCCGCCGTCGTTCGAGCACGCGGCCGCCGACCCCAGCACGCCCACCGCCAGGGCGCAGACCAGCAGCCGCGGCACGGGGGACGGCGGGCGGACGGAGGCGGGGCGGTACGGCGGACGGTTCACGGCGGAGGCCTCCTGACGGCGGGCGCGATGTCTCCGTCCACGCCACCACCGGGTGCGGCGCACCACCAGCGCACCGGGCCCGTCCGGGTGACCCGCCGCGCGGACGTCAGCCGGCCGGGTCGTGCGCCCGGCGCCCGGCGCCCGGCGTCGTCACCCGCACCCGGCGGCTTCCGCACCGTGTGCACACGGCGTCGGTCAGCGGCGACCTGATCGCGACGCCGTCCTCGTCGACGTACTCCTGCGTGTGCAGGCCGGCGGCGTCGGTCGGATCGGTGAAGAACATGACCTGGAACGTCGCCTCCCAGGTGTGCCCGCAGCCCCGGCACACGAACGCGAAGGTCTCCGACACCGCACCGGGCTCACTCGTCATGCGCTCTCCTGCGTCGTACGGGGCCGTCCCCCTGGCGTACGGGGTGCGTCCCGTCCCGGACCCGTACGAGGTGAATCCGTCGGCCGGGCGGCCGTCGGCCGGTCTCCAGCGCACACCCCTCGTCGCGTGGCGGCAACTCGGGGCGAGGGCGAGGGCGAGGGCGAGTGCGAGCGAGGGCGGGGTCGCGGGCCGCGCGGGTGCGGGGTCGCGTGCGGGCCGGGTGCGGGGTGGCGTGCGACGCGATCTCCTCGCCCGTCGCCCGTCGCCCGTCGCCCGTCGCCCGTCGCCCGTCGCCCGTCGCCCGCCGGCCGCGACACGCCGGCCGCGACACGCCGGGCCGGGCGCGCCCGTCGTGCCGTCACGACGGCGGAGCCGTCCCGACGGCACGTCGCGTCGCGGGGCCCGGCTCCGCCAGCCGTCCGTAGGGGGACCCGGCCCCGGCACGGGGGATCCGGTGCGGGAGGGCGTGGAATATCTGTCATGGCCGCGATAGAAAATGCCTCGGCCGAGGGGGCAGTTCCTTATTCCCCGGAGTGCGGTGAGATAGTGCGCCACCCTTCCGGAGCCGTGGCGTGCTAGTGTCGATATCAGTTGCAGTTGTGGTTCCCAAAGTCTTGGAGCGTCTTTCCGGTCCATACCGGTCGGTCGCTTCTGAATTTCCGGTTTTATCCGGAGGGGGCAACATCGCGGCGACGCGGACCCGCACAGTGTGGGTCCTCGAGCTTTGCCCCGAAGGAGATTGACATGGCTACTGGCACCGTGAAGTGGTTCAACGCGGAAAAGGGCTTCGGCTTCATCGAGCAGGACGGCGGCGGCGCCGACGTCTTCGCCCACTACTCGAACATCGCCACCCAGGGCTTCCGTGAGCTCCAGGAAGGCCAGAAGGTGACCTTCGACGTCACGCAGGGCCAGAAGGGCCCCCAGGCGGAGAACATCGTCCCCGCCTAGTCCGGGACCCGCTGACGCCTGACTTCTGAGTCGGCCGACGCTTACAGGTGGCCGGGACCTGCACCCTGAGGTGCGGGCCCCGGCCACCTGCTTTTTTTGGTTTCGTACCCGGGCTTCGTCCCCCGGCTGGTTTCGTACCGGATTGAATTTCCGGCGAATTTTCTGTCCGCCGTGCCCACTTTCCGGCCCGCCTCGCCCAGTTTCCGGGCCACGAAACTTCATCCCGCGGAGGCACCATGCGTTGTGTGATCGCCCGTTTCCCCTTCGACCTCATCAAGAGCGAGGTCGAGCACTCGATGGCGGGCGTCGAGCCCGAGTCCGTCACCGGCGCGTCCGTGCTCGTCGGCCCGATCGCCTACCCCGTCAAGCAGGTCGGCGAGATCATCACCAGGCAGGACCGCCGCGACTTCACCGAGGCCGAGGTGGCCCGTGCGCTCACCCGGCTCGGCTTCACGTGCCGGCCCGCTGCCGCGCCCGCCCGTACCGCCGTACCCAGCTGGGCCGAACCCGCCTAAGGGCTGTCCCGTAATCCCCGGCGGGCGCACGACGACAGCTACGGCACCTCGCCGCGTTGTCGGATCGCCCGAATAAGCCCAGTATGAGGACGACCCTCCGCCTTGCGATGCACCGCATCTGACGCCGCGCGCTGATCCACCGGGGATTACGTGACAGCCCTTAGGGGCGTGTTGCGAAAGTCCCGCCTGCCTCGCGCGGTCGACCGCCCCGGTGTCCCCTCCCGGGGCGTTCGCGTTTCCCCCGGCTTTGAGGTCCTCCTCGCGCGGCCGCAGCGGGACAGCCCTCAGAACCAGTCGTTGAGGACACCGGGCGGGACACGGCGCGATACATGGTCCAGCGGGCGGGCGACGCCTGCCGGGGCCGGGGCTACACGGCCAGGACCGCGCGGACCGTCTTGCCGCCCATGCCCGTACTGACGACCTCCAGGCGGTGGGCGAGGTGCTGCACCATCGCGAGACCGCGGCCGCTCTCCGCTTCGGTGTCCACCAGGCCGACCCGGGGCCGCCCCGGACTGTCGTCGTGGACCTCGACGGTCACTTCGCCCCCGTGCCCCACCTGCAGACGCAGCCGGCAGCCGGTACGCCCGTGCCGGACGGCGTTGGCGACGAGTTCGGACGCGATGAGCGTGGCGTCGTCGACCTGGTCGGCGGTCGGTGGCACCGTCCGCGGACGCGGCCGGGTCAGGAACGCCGACGTCAACCTGCGGGCCCTGCCTGCCGAAACGGCCGTGCGTGGCAGGGTGTACTCCACGCGGGCGGTCTGCCGGACGGCGCGCTGCTGCGCACGCATGACAACCTCACTTCCCCTCCCAGGACACCAGGTACCCGGCGGCCGGACCCCCGCCGGCCGGGCCCCGCGCGAAACGGCGCGCGGCGGTCCTGCCCCCGGGTGATGCCCGCCCCCGGCGATCGGCAACCGGCGATCGGGGTCACAAACCCGTCAACGGTGTACAGGAGACGGTCACTGACGTTCTCCCCGTGCGAGGGGGTGCGGGTGGGGTGATCGCGTCGGACCGATGCCGACGCACTGTCATCAAGTGTTCCTCCGCGCGAAAGTTGTTCGAGCAACTCCCGTTCCCCACATGATTCTGCAAGGGTGTGGGGATGCCGACCCTTTACAGAAGAATGCTCGGTCTGCTCCCCCGGATAGGCGTGCAGGTTCTCGACCTCGGTTCGGGCGCGGCGGTGGTCTACCGACGCGGCAGGCGCACCCGCGTGCCCGTGGGGCGCACGGCCGATCTGATCGCCCGCGGCCAAGGGCGCTACGAGGTCACGGCCGTGGGGCCGGAGAAGAAGGCCGACATGTGGGTGGTCGCCCGGGAGTCCTCGGCGCAGGGCGATGCCTGGGGAAGCGTGCCCTTCGGTGAGTCCGGCGGGCGGTTGCTGGTCGACGAGACGGCGTCGGCGGCCGACGAACGCCGCTTCCAGATCGCGGCCGCCGAGTATCTGTGCACCCAGCACGTGACCGCCCTGCTGGAGAAGTACCGGGTGAACTGCGTCTTCGACGTGGGTGCCAACGCGGGCCAGTACGGTCGTCGGCTGCGCAGGCTCGGCTACACCGGCCGCATCGTCTCCTTCGAACCCACCGCGGACGCATTCGAGAAGCTGGAGCGGGCCGCGGAGAAGGACGACGACTGGCAGGTGTTCAACGTCGGGCTGGGCCGCGAGGACTCCGCGCAGTCCATCCACGTGGGCTGGAACACCATGAACTCCCTCCTACCGCCCAGTGATTACGGGAAGGACCGCTACCTCCGGTTCGCCAAGACCCGTACCGAGGACATCGAGATCCGCCGGCTGGACGGGATGCTGGAGAAGGCGCTCGACGGCATCACCGACCCCCGCCCCTACCTGAAGATGGACACCCAGGGCTACGACCTGGAGGTGTTCGCCGGCGCGGGCGAGCGGATCGCGGACTTCGTCGGTATGCAGTCGGAGGTCGCCGCGCTGCGGCTCTACGAGGGCAGCCCCCGGATGCGGGAGGCGATCGCCACGTACGAGGAGGCCGGGTTCGAGATCACGGGCATGTACCCGGTGACGCGTGAGGAGACGACCGGCCGGGTCGTCGAGTTCGACTGTGTGATGGTGCGTGCCGACGCCGTGCCGGAGGCCACGTCCGCGTGACCGGCGCCGGTCCCGGCACCGGCGCCGCACGTACTACGCCGGATACGCGTGCGTCTGGGCGGCTTTGACCGTCGCCCAGACCGGTGCGCCCGTGTGCAGGCCGAGTTCGGCCGCGGCGACGGTCGTCAGGTCGGCGGCCAGCGGGAGTTCACCGGTGAGGTCCACGCGGATCTGGTCGCCGTGCGTCTCCAGACCCGCGACCTCGCCCTGCCACAGGTTGCGCGCGCTGGACCCGGTCGGCCGGTCGCGGTACAGGGTGACGGCGCCGGGCGGGAACGCCACGAAGACGGGGCCGGTCAGCTCCTCGGTGGTGGTGATCGCCGGGCCCGCGTCCAGTCGTACGGTGTGGCCCTCGGCCCTGCCCCGGTAGAGGTTGAGGCCGACCAGCTGGGCGATGTAGTCGGTGCGCGGGTGGCGGGCGATGTCCGAGGGGGTTCCCTCCTGGACCACCCGGCCGTGCTCGACGACGACCAGCCGGTCGGCCAGCACCATCGCGTCGAGCGGGTCGTGGGTGACGAGCACGGCCACGGCCTCGAACTCGGCGAGATGGCGCCGGAGTCCGGCGCGCACGTCGAGTCGGGTACGGGCGTCGAGTGCGGCGAGCGGCTCGTCGAGCAGGAGCAGCCGGGGGCGGACGGCCAGCGCGCGGGCGAGGGCGACGCGCTGTGCCTGGCCGCCGGAGAGCCGGCGCGGTCTGGCGCCGGCGTGGTCGGCCAGGCCCATCCGGTCCAGCCAGGCGGCGGCCCGCGCCCGTGCCTCCGCCTTCGGCACGCCCTGACAGCGCGGCCCGAACGCGACGTTGTCCAGGGCCGTCAGATGCGGGAAGAGCAGATAGTCCTGGAAGACGACTCCGACCGGACGGGACTCCGGCGGCGTACCGTCCAGCCGGACGCCGTCCAGCCGGAGCCTGCCGCCGTGCGAGAGCGGGGTGAGACCGGCCAGGGCCCGGAGCGCGGTGGTCTTCCCGGCGCCGTTCGGCCCGAGGAGCGCGACCACGTCTCCGGGGGCGGCGCTCAGCGTCACGTCCAGGTGGAAGGCGCCGCGGTCGACGACGAGCCGGGCGTCGAGGCCCTGCCCGGATGCGGTGTGCCCGGCCGGGTCGGTGCCTCCGGCCGGCGCCGGGTCGTGGTCCGGTTCGGGTTTCCGGAGCGGCGCGGGTTCCCGGTCCGGTCCGGGGTGCCCGGTCCGTGTCCGGCCGTCGCCGCAGGACTGTCCTTCGCCCGGAGCGCGGCGGCCCGCGGCGGCCGGCCCGTTCCCCGGCGCCGGGTTCTCCCCGGTCTCGGGGTTCACGCCCGTCATGACACCCCCGTCATCCAGCGGTCCCGCAGCCCGGCGAGGACCGCGATCGACACGACGAGCAGCACCAGGCTCAGCGCGATCGCGGCGTCGGGGTCGCTCTGCAGGGCCAGGTAGACGGCGAGCGGCATGGTCTGCGTACGGCCGGGGAAATTGCCCGCGAACGTGATGGTCGCCCCGAACTCGCCGAGCGCGCGGGCCCAGGCGAGGACGGCGCCCGCCGCGATGCCCGGCGCGATCAGCGGCAGCGTGACCCGGCGGAACGCGGTGAACCGGGAGGCGCCGAGCGTCGCGGCCGCCTCCTCGTACCGCGGGTCGGCCGCCCGCAGCGTGCCCTCCACACTGATGACCAGGAACGGCATCGCCACGAACGTCTCCGCGACCACCACCCCCGCCGTGGTGAACGGCAGCGTGATCCCGAACCAGGCGTCCAGCGACTGGCCGACGACACCGTTGCGCCCCAGTGCCAGGAGCAGCGCCACACCGCCGACCACGGGCGGCAGGACGAGCGGCAGGGTCACCAGTGCGCGGACGAAGCCCCGTCCGGGGAAGTCGGTGCGGGCGAGGAGCCAGGCCAGGGGCACGCCCAGGACCAGGCTCACGCCGGTGGCCGCGGTCGCGCAGACCAGGGAGAGCTGCAGGGCCTGCCACACCTCGGTACTCGTCAGCAGGTCCGGCAGGCCGCGCCAGGGAGCCCGTACGAGCAGGGCGAGCAGCGGCAGCAGCAGAAACGCCAGACCGACGAGGGCCGGCAGCAGCAGCGGCAGCGGCACCCCGCCCCGGACGCCCGACCGGACACCCGACCGGACAACCGGCCGGACACGCGACCGCCGAGGTCCGTCGTCGGGAGCGTCGCCCCGCGGGAGAACCTCGGCGTCCGCCCGGTCCGGCTCGGTCACGGCTGGAGGAAGCCGGCCGCGGTCAGCACCTTCTGGCCCTCGGGGGACTGCACGAGCGCGATGAACTCCTTGGCCGCGGCCGCGTTGGGCGCGTCCTTGAGGAGGACGATCGGGTAGTCGTTGATGGCCTTGGCCGACTCGGGGAACTCCACGCCCTCCACCTTGTCACCCGCGGCGTTCACATCGGTCTTGTAGACGACCGCGGCGTCGGCCTCCTTCAGCTCCACCTTCGTCAGGGCGCTCTTGACGTCCTGCTCGTAGGAGACCGGGGTGAGCTTGAGACTGCTGGCGTCCAGCGCCTTCTGCGCGGCGGCGCCGCACGGCACCGTCTTGTCGCACAGCACCACCTTCAGGCCGGACTTGGTGAGGTCCTTGAGGGAGGCGACCTTGTCCGGGTTGCCGGGCAGGGTCGCGATCTCCAGCTGGTTGCGCACGAAGACGGCCGGAGTGCCGACCGCGTCGCTCTTGTCCGTCACGATGGCCATCGTCTTCGGGCTCGCGGCGGCGAACACATCGGCCGGGGCGCCTCCGGTGATGCCGGCGGCGAGTGTGTCGCTGCCGCCGAAGTTGAAGGTCACCTTCGTACCCGGGTGGGCCTTCTCGAAGTCCTTGCCCAGGGTCGTGAAGCTCTCCTTGAGGGAGGCGGCGGCGAACACCGTCACCGTGCCCGACGGCTTGTCGGACTTCGCGGAGGAACCGGACTTCGTGCTGTCGGACTTCGTGGAGCTGTCGGAGTCGGAGGAGCAGGCGCTCAGGGCCAGCAGCGCGGCGGCGCCGACACCGGCCACCTGCAGCATCCGGCCGGTGCGGCGGGTTCGGCTCGCGGATCGGGTCATCACGGGTGTACTCCCTCGGAGGCCTCAGGCATGCTTACGCCGATCATACTTTCGCAGATGCGAGCCATAAGTCTCCTGTCGAATCGCATGAGCCGCACGATCAACGTTCGGGTGTCCGCATGTGCGTTTGGACGGGACGGCGCTCTGGGTACGTTTTCCGGGAGGTGGTGCCCAGTGAGCCGGTCCCTGACACATCCGCCCGCGTACTCGCCGGCGTCGGTCGCCCTGACCGGGGACCTCGCCCGCCCGGCCCGGCTCACCGTGCCCGATCTGCTGGCGTGGCCCCAGCACCGGGCCCGGGTCAGCTTCGAGTGCGCCACCAGCGGCGTGCAGCACCACCGCTTCGAGGGCCCGCTGCTGCACGACGTGCTGCGTGACGCCGGTCCCGGCTTCGATCCCGCCCGCCGCAAGGACCGCCTGCGCTTCCTCATCGCCGTGGGCGGCGCGGACGGCCACCACGCGCTGCTCACCTGGGCCGAGATCGACCCCGACTTCGCGCACGCCCCGGTCCTCCTCGCGGTCGGCATCGACGGCGACCCGCTGGACCGGGCGGGCCCCCAGCTCGTGCTGCCGCAGGACCGCTGCGGTGCGCGGCACATCAGCGGGATCGACACCATCCACGTGGACGGCCGCTACGGCCCCTCCCGTCCATGGACGTGACGCGAACCCGTCTGCGACCCTGACCCGCCGGCGGTCGGCGGTCGGCGGTCGGCGGTCGGCGGGTCGCCGTTCGGGGGAGGTCGCGCATGCTGTTGCGTCAGCTGGAGTACCTGGTCGCGCTGGCCAGGGAGCGGCACTTCGCCCGCGCGGCGGCGGCCTGCTTCGTCTCGCAGCCCTCGCTGTCCGCCGCGATCCGCCGCCTCGAACACGAACTGGGTGTGCCGATCGTGCGCCGGGGGCGGCGGTACGAGGGGCTGACCCCGGAGGGCGAGGTGGTGCTGGCCTGGGCGCACCGCATCCTCGCCGAGCGCGACGCCCTGCACCAGGAACTGTCGGCGCTGCGCGGCGGCCTGACCGGGACCCTGCGCCTGGGCATCGTGCCCACCGCCCTGCCCGCCGCCTCGCTCCTGACCACCCCGTTCTGCGAGCGTCACCCGGGGGTCCGGGTCAGTCTGGAGTCCCTGTCGTCCGCGGACATCTCCCACGGGCTGGCCGAGTTCGAACTCGACGCGGCGATGACGTACCTCGACGACGACGGGCTGCGGCACATGCGGCGCTTCCCGCTGTACGAGGAGCGGTACGTGCTGCTGACACCGGTGGACGGCCCGCTGGCCACGGCGTCGACGGCCCGCTGGTCACGGGCGGCGGACCTGCCGCTGTGCCTGCTCAATCCCCGGATGCGCAACCGGCGCATCATCGACGAGTGCTTCGCCGCCGACGGTGCGACGGCCGTGCCCACGATCGAGTCCGACAGCGTCGCCGGACTGTACGCGCAGCTGCCGAACGGCCGCTGGTCCAGCGTGATCTCGCATGCGTGGCTGCACATGTTCGGCGTACCGGAGGGCATGCGGGTGGTGCCGCTCGAAGGGCCCGCGCACGGACCGCGGGTGGGGCTCGTGGTGGCGCGGGACGACCCTCCGTCCGTGCTGGCGGAGGCCCTGCTGAAGGTGGCGCGCGAGGCGGGCGTGCGGGACGCGCTGGACGCCCTGCTGACCAGCTACCTGGGCGGCGGCCCGAGTTGATAGCCGTCGGCTATCTCCGCATAGCGACGTTCGCTTTGACCTGCGGAATCGACCCCGAGGATGGTGAAGGCAACCTTCCGTAACCGGAGTTGAGGAGAGCCGCGCCATGGCCAAGGTGCTCTGTGTGCTGTACGACGACCCGACCGACGGATACCCGACGACGTACGCCCGCGACGACCTGCCCGCCATCGACCACTATCCCGGCGGGCAGACCACGCCCACTCCCAAGGCGGCCGACTTCACCCCCGGCCATCTGCTCGGCAGCGTGACGGGCGAACTGGGCCTGCGGCGCTTCCTGGAGGAACGCGGACACACCCTGGTCGTCACCTCCGACAAGGACGGTGACGCTTCGGTCTTCGACCGTGAACTGCCCGACGCGGACGTGGTGATCTCGCAGCCGTTCTGGCCGGCGTACCTGACCCCCGAGCGGATCGCCGCCGCGAAGAACCTGAAGCTGGCGGTCACGGCGGGCATCGGCTCCGACCACGTCGACCTCGACGCGGCCATCGAGCACGGCGTCACCGTGGCCGAGGTGACGTACTGCAACAGCATCAGCGTCGCCGAGCACGTGGTGATGATGACGCTCTCCCTCGTCCGCAACTACCTGCCCTCGCACCAGGTCGTCCTGGACGGCGGCTGGAACATCGCGGACTGCGTCGCCCGTTCGTACGACCTGGAGGGCATGCACGTCGGTACGATCGCCGCCGGGCGCATCGGGCTCGCGGTACTGCGCCGCCTGGCGCCCTTCGACGTGAAACTGCACTACACCGACCGGCACCGGCTGCCGGAGGCGGTCGAGCGGGAACTCGGGCTGACCTTCCACCCGACCACCGCGGACATGGTGCCGCACTGCGACGTCGTCACCGTCAACGCGCCACTGCACCCGGAGACGGAGGGGCTGTTCGGGGACGAGCTGCTCGCCACGATGAAGCGCGGCGCGTATCTCATCAACACGGCGCGGGCCCTGATCGTGGACCGGGACGCCGTGGAACGGGCGCTGCGCAGTGGGCAGTTGGCCGGCTACGCGGGTGACGTCTGGTATCCGCAGCCCGCGCCGGCCGACCACCCCTGGCGCACCGTGCCGCACCATGGCATGACCCCGCACATCTCCGGCTCCTCGCTCTCCGCCCAGGCCCGCTACGCGGCGGGCACCCGCGAGATCCTGGAGTCGTGGCTGGAGGGCACGCCGATCCGGGACGAGTACCTGATCGTCGACGGCGGCGGGCTCGCGGGCACGGGGGCGCACTCCTATTCGACGGCGACGGCCGCGACCACGCCACCGACGACCACGTCCTGAGAACGCGGGGCCACCGCCCGCCGACGTCCCCCGTGTCTACGTGCGGTCGATGTGCACGTTGGTGGACTTCACACGGGCGGTGGCCTCCATGCCGACCTCCAGGCCGAGTTCCTCGACGGCCTCCCGGGTCAGCAGCGAGACCAGCCGGTGCGGTCCGGCCTGGATCTCCACCTGGGCGGCCACGTCACCGAGCTTGACGGCGGTGACGATGCCGGGGAACGCGTTGCGCACCGAGGTGCAGGAGGTCTCGTCCTCCCCGCCGGTCTTCGCCAGATCGACGGAGAAGGCCGCGAGATCGCGCCCGTCGATGACACGCCGCCCGCCCTCGTCGCGTCGCGTGGTGATGCGCCCGGCGTCCGCCCACCGCCGCGCGGTGTCCGGGCTCACGCCGAGCAGCCGGGCGGCCTGGCCGATGGTGTAGGACTGCATGCGCGCCAACATAGGCACGCGATCCTTGCGTCTGCAAGCAAGGCCGGCCGTACGTCGGTACAGGTCGCGCACGTCGCCCCCGGGCACCGTCCGCCGGGCACCGTCCGCCGGGCACGGTCGGCCGGGCCGAGCGGGGCGAACCTTCCCGGGTCGCCGGGCGGGCGGTCTCAGGGGCGGTCGTCCGTCAGCTCGCCGGCGTTCAGCGGCAGGCGCAGGCTGACGCGGCGTCGCACCGCGGCCAGTTCACGGTGCAGGGGGGAGCGGGGTACGGCCAGCACCGGACAGGCGGCGTGCGCGAGGCAGTAGCGCGCCACCGAGGGGAACAGCGCGCGGCGCACCCTGCCGCGGCGTCCGGCGCCGATCACCAGGAGGTCGCCGGCGCGGTCGGCGGCCCGCACCAGGGCGCGGCCCGGCCGGTCCCACACGGCCACCACCCGCAGGGGGACTCCCGGCCCGGCCAGTCCGAAGGCCGAGTCGAGGGCGGTACGCAGCCGTTCGTCCGCCAGCTGCCGGAACTCGGCCATGGGCGGTGTGAGCATCGAACTCGGGTGGGCGAGCGCCCCTCGCGGCGGTTCCCAGGCGCCCACGGCCAGCAGCCCGACGCCCCGCCGGTGGGCCTCGAACGCGCCCCGGTGCAGGGCCGCGAGACTGCCCAGCGAGCCGCTGACCCCGACCACGACGCGTCGCCGCTCTGCCTCGCTCATCGCTGGCCCACCCCTCGGCGTACGTCCACTCGGGCATCCGGGTCCCATGGAACGCGCCAGGAGGACGCGGGGCCACGGTGTTGGCCCTCACCTAACGTGGAGACGACAGTTCCTGACACTCGCGACACGGTTCTGAAGTGGGTGCGGGTGCGGCGGTGGGGGCGAGGGCGCGCGGCGTGTGAGGCGTGCGCGAGGGGCGCGCATTTATCCGCGCAACCACCTGTATGTCGCGAAACGGCAACAGGGCCTTCCGCGGCCTTGCCGCTGTTGAACCCTTGGGCGGGTAACGAGGGGGAAGTATGAATATCTTGTTCGCTGTCGTGCTGATCATCGCGTGCGGGGTGGGTCACCGCCGCGCCGCGGGGAAGAAGCGGCATGCCGGCTGAGTCATGGCCCGTCCTGCTGGCGGTGTCCGTCCTGGTCTGCACGGCTCTCACCGCGCTCCCGACAGGCAGCAGACACAAGCGCGCCGCGCCGGGGCGCGTGGTGGCGATCGTCTCCGTGCGCGTCGGCGAAGGCGGTGGCGGTGGCGGTGGTGACGGCGCGGGGGGCGAAGGAGGTCGTGCCGAGGGCGCCGCCGAGCCGCTGTACGCGACCGTCCGCTCGCTGACCGGCCAGTCCCGGCCGGTCGACGCCGTCCATGTCGTCGACGACGGACCGGCCCTCCCCGTCGCTCCCTTCGACCACCCCTCGGTCACCTGGCACCGGCTGCCCGGCGGCGGCAGGCGCGCGGCCCGCGCCGCGGTGGTCCGTCGACTACGCGACCGCGGGGAGCCGTTCGACTACGTTCTCACCGTGGACGCCGGCTCCGAGGTCCACAAGGACGCGGTGTGGCAGATGCTGCGCGTCCTGAACGACCCCCGCGTCCAGGCCTGCACCGGAACCGTTCTGACCCGGGCCCGTCACGCCGGCCTCACGGCCCGTCTGTCGGACCTCAGACTGTTCGTCCTGTGCGTGCTCGGCCGCGGACTGCGCTCCGCCGTGGGAGCGGCACGCCCGGCCCCGGGCGGACTCTCGCTGTACCGGGCGCCGGTCCTGTCCGACCATCTGGAGCACTACGTGGCCTCGGGCGAGGGCGGGGGCGACGACGACCGCCAGCTGTGCGGCTACGCCCGCTCGCGCGGCCGGGTGGTCTCCGTACCGCGCGCCTACGTCACCGCCGACGCGCCCGGCACCCTCGCCGACACCTACCGGCAGCAGTTGAGCCGGGCGAGGGCGGTCCGGCGCCTTGTCCCCTGGGAACTCCTCGCCCTGCCCGGGTCCGCCAGGACCGCCCGGCTGGTCGAGCTGGGCGCGGGGGCCCTGCTGCCCCTCCTGTCCCTCGGCCTCGTGGCCGGCGTCCGGCGCACCGGCTCTACCGGCCTCCTCCTGCACGTCCTGGCGGCCGTCGGGGTGTTCACGCTGGCCGAAGCGCTGCTGTACGCCGTCCTGAGACCCGGTCTGAGCCGTACGGAACGGCTGACGGCCCCCCTGCTGGCCCCGCTGCACGCCGCGATGATGTTCTTCGTGGTCCACCCGGCGACGTACCGGTCCCTGATCGGAACCCGTCCCACGGGCGGACGCACCCGTGAAGAGTCCGCCGCCGCCGTGCCGGAACGGCCCGCCTCCGGGGTCCCGCACACGCGGCGCACTCCGGACGACCGGAACCCACGGGGGAGTTCAGGCACGCCCAGCGCCCCCAGCACGCCCAGCACCCCCGGCGCCCCCAGCACGCCGGGCACGCCCGGCGCCCCCAGCACCCCCGGCGCCCGGAGCACTCCGCAGCCTCCCGGCGCCTCGCGGACCCGGGGAACCCCGAGCACCCCGCGTACCGCGCCCCCGCCCGGTCCCGCCAAACTCCTCGACCCCTTGACGGAGAAGACCCTCGAAACGCCCCTGAGAACCCGCCCGGCGCACCCCGGCTGACCCCGGGCGGAGGGAGTCCCCGCCCGGCTGCCGCCCCGGTGTCAGCGGGCGAGGGACGTCGCGTCACCCATGACGACCACGGGATGCAGGGCGGGGTCGAGCGTGAGCAGGAGTTCCTTCATGTGCCGCTGAGCGAGGCCGACGCAGCCGTGCGTCGGGCCGCCGTGGTCCACGTGCAGCCAGATGCCACCGCCGCGGCCCGCGCCGAGCGGGCGGGTCCAGTCGAGAGGTGAAGTGCCGGGCCGGCGGTTGTAGTTGATCGCGACGACGTAGTCGAAGGAGCCCGCGAGCGGTTCGCCCTCGAAGCCGGTGCCGACGGTGGTGAAGCCCCCCGACCGGTCGTACGGCAGTTTGCTGCCGGGGTCGGCCAGCAGCCCTCCCGCGTCGGTGAGGGCGAACACGCCGATGGGGGAGCGGAGGTCACCGGCGTGGTGGTCGTCCGTCCAGCCCCTGAGCGCGTTGTGGGCGGGCCACTCGGCTCCCGGTGCCCAGCCCGTGTCCGTACGCCGGTACAGCGCCACCTTGGATATCGGGGAGTTCCTGCCGCGGCCGGTGACCAGGACGACCTGCCGCGCCTCCGCGGGAACGGCGGCCAGCGTACGGGGGCCCAGGCCCGGCAGCCGCGCCGAGTCGGCGCTGCCGGCCGCTCCGGTGTCCGCGGAAGGGCGCGAGGGCTTGGCCTGCGTCGTGCCGGAGGTGGCGGCAGGGGCATCCGTGCCGACGGCCGACGACCGTGCACCGCCCACGGAGTCGGTTCCGCCCCCGCATCCGGTGAGGGCGACGGACAGGACCAGGACGACCGCGGACAGCCCCGGGCGGACACCGCCCGTGCGGTTGATGGAGAAAGGCATGATCATCATCCTGGACGGGACATGTGAGGAAGTGGTCAGCGGGCCGGAGAAATGGGGCCGTGCCCCGCGCCCCACGCCCCGCGTGCCGGCCCGCGTGCCGGCCCCGCGCCCGTACGCCGTCGTGTGGTTCTCCGACCGCTGCGACGTCCGCACATGACGTCCCGTCCGTATTCACCCAGGGCTTTTCTCCGATGAATCCCGCGGATCCTTCCGGGCTCATTCGCGGCCCCTGCGCGGAACTTCCGTGGCCCTTTCGTGTCACGTTCGTGGGTCTTTATTCGAAGCCGAACGCGGCGCGGATTGGTCGGAAACGAAAATTCCTCCGATGTGGTGAGTGACCAATCCGCGGCACTGTTCTGCTTCGGATTCCGGCCGTGAGACAAGAACCGAGTACGTCGAGGCGCGGCATCCGGTGGGTGCGGCGGGCGCGGGCCGCGCTGAGCGGGCTGCTGGCCGGTTACGCGGCTCTGGCGTTCGCCGAGTTGGTGTCCGCGTTCGTGCGGCCACAGGCCGGTCCGATCGTGGCCGTGGGGTCGGCGGCGATCGACCGGACCCCGGCGCCCGTGAAGGACTGGGCGATCCGTCATTTCGGCACGGACGACAAACTCGTTCTGCAACTCGGAATTCTCGCCGTGCTCGCCGTCCTGGCGGTCCTGCTCGGGCTTCTCGCGCTCGCCCACCGCGGGACCGGGTCCGCCGGAGTACTCGTATTCGGTGTCGTGGGCGCGGCGGCCGCGCTCAGCCGCCCGGATTCCACGGGCGCGGCCGACGCCCTGCCGTCCGTGGCGGGCGCGTTGGTGGGCGGGCTGCTGCTGTACGGGCTCACCGGCCGTCCGGCGGTGAGCGGGCCCCTCGACGCCGCGCCGGTCGTCGGGCCGGACGGGGAGCGTCCCGTGGCGGCCGACGACACCGTCGGCCCGGCCGTCACGCCGGGGGAACCCGGCTGGGACCGGCGCGGCTTTCTGGTGGCGGCCACCGCGGCCGCGGCGGCGTCGACCGGTGCCGGGGCGCTGGGCCGGTCGCTGAACGGCAGCCGCGGCCGCGACGCGGTGGCCTCCCGCGCCCACGTGCTGCTGCCCGCGCCGGGCTCCCCGGCCGCCCCCGTGCCCGCGGGCGCGCGGCTGAGGGTTCCCGGCATCGGTCCGTTCGTGACGCCGACCAAGGACTTCTACCGGGTCGACACCGCCCTGGTCGTCCCCAAGGTCGACGCCACCACCTGGCGGCTGCGCATCCACGGCAAGGGAGTGACCCGCCCGGTGTCGCTCTCCTTCGACGACCTGCTGCGCCGTGCGGCGATCGAGCGCGACATCACGCTGACCTGTGTGTCCAACGAGGTAGGCGGCCCCTACGTGGGCAACGCGCGCTGGATCGGGGTGCGGCTGGCGGATCTGCTGGCCGAGTGCGGGGTGACACCCCCCTCGAAGGGCGGTCCGGCCGATCAGCTGGTCGCCCGCTCGGTCGACGGCATGACGATCGGAAGCCCGGTCGACGACGTGATGGACGGCCGGGACGCCCTGCTCGCCTTCGGTATGAACGGCCGGCCGCTGCCCTTCGAACACGGCTTCCCGGTCCGCATGGTGGTGCCCGGTCTCTACGGCTACGTATCCGCCTGCAAGTGGATCCAGGACATCGAGCTCACCACCTTCGACGCCTACGACCCGTACTGGGTGAAGCGGAAGTGGGCACGCAGGGCACCGGTCAAGACCCAGTCCCGTATCGACACCCCCAAGCCGTTCGCCCGTCCTCGGGCGGGCACGGTGATGGTCGCCGGTGTCGCCTGGGCCCAGCGCCGCGGCATCCGTGAGGTGGAGGTGCGTGTCGACGACGGGCCCTGGCAGCAGGCCCGTCTCGCCGCCGAGGACAGCGTCGACACCTGGCGGCAGTGGTCCTTTCCCTGGCAGGCGGCCAAGGGCGGCCACACCCTGACCGTCCGGGCCACCGACGGCACCGGCCAGGTGCAGACCGCGCTGCGCGCCCGGACCATCCCGGACGGGGCCAGTGGCCGGCACTCGGTGGTGGTGACCGTCGACTGAGCGACCCCCACCGAGCCGCCCCACGCACCCGTAAGGGAGTACCGGCGCGCTCCACCCACCCGGACCCCGGCTTCCCTCCCTCAACTTCCCTCCCCCTGCGCCGACTTCCCTCCGTCCCCTTCGAAATTTCCCCCTCGAACGCGGCTTCCGCCGCGCCGTCCTAGGAGAACTCCATGAACATCCGTTTCCGCCGTACCGCCCTCGCCGTCGCCGCGGCCGCCGTCCTGCCCCTCGCCCTGAGCGCCTGCTCGGACAGCGGCAAGGACAGCGCCTCCTCCGACAACGGGAAGTCCTCGACCGCCGCGAGCGACACCGCGACCGACAGCGCCACCACCGGCTCCGGCGACATGGCCGGCGCCGAGCAGCCCTTCGGGCCGGGCTGCGCCACGGTGCCGAAGAACGGCGCGGGCTCCTTCAACGGCATGGCCAAGGACCCGGTGGCGACCGCCGCGTCCAACAACCCGGCCCTGTCCACGCTGGTCACCGCGGTGAAGAAGGCCGGTCTGGTGGACACGCTCAACAGCGCGCAGAACATCACGGTGTTCGCGCCGACCAACGACGCCTTCGCGAAGATCCCGAAGGCGACCCTGGACAAGGTCCTGGCCGACAAGGCGCAGCTGACGAAGATCCTCACGTACCACGTCGTGGGTCAGAAGCTCGCTCCCAAGGACCTGGAGAGCGGCTCCTACGCCACGCTGGAGAAGTCCAAGCTGGCCACCGCGGGCTCCGGCGAGTCCTACACGGTCAACGACGCCTCCAAGGTCGTCTGCGGCAACGTCAGGACCGCCAACGCGAATGTCTACATCGTCGACACCGTGCTGATGCCGAAGAGCTGACGCCGACGAGCCGACACCGCACCACGACTCCCGTGACGGGGAGGGGCACGAGGGTGGCCGGGCCGCACGCCCGGCCACCCCGGCCACCCCGGCCACCCGGCCCCCCGGGCCACCTGGCCACCCCGGGCCACCTGGCCACCCCGGCCCCCCGGGCCACCCCGGCCCCCCGTCCGCGTGCCCGCGTGCTCCGAAGGATGGCCAAGTGAGAGAAGCCGTGTACATCGGGAGCGACCCGTCCCGGCGTCCCGACCTGGAAGCGTTGATGCGGTCCGTGGCCTGCGGCGACGAGCAGGCGTTCGCCGGCCTCTACGACGCCGTCGCCGGCCCGGTGCTCGGCGTGGTGCGCGCGGTGCTGCGCGACCGGGCCCAGTCCGAGGAGGTCACCCAGGACGTCCTGGTCGAGGTGTGGCGCACCGCGCCCCGCTTCGAGGCGGCGCGCGGCACCGCCATCAACTGGGTTCTCACCCTGGCCCATCGTCGTGCCGTGGACCGGGTCCGCTTCGCCGAGGCCACGGCCGCCCGGGACCACCGGGCGGCGCTGCTCGACCGGATGCCCGAGTACGACGAGGTGACCGAGCAGGTCGAGATCCGGCTCGAACGCGAGCAGGTACGCCGCTGCCTGCGCACACTCACGGAACTGCAGCGCCAGTCCGTGACGCTCGCCTACTACCGGGGACTGACCTACCGCGAGGTGGCCGCCCAACTGTCCGTGCCGCTGGGGACGGTCAAGACCCGTCTGCGCGACGGTCTCATCCGACTGCGTGACTGCCTGGGAGTGAGCGCATGACGACCACCGCCGACCTGCACACCCTGACCGGCGCGTACGCCCTGCACGCCCTGCCGGACCAGGAGCGCGCCGCGTTCGAGGAACACCTCGCCGACTGCGCGGCCTGTGCCGGCGAGGTGGCCGAACTGACGGCCGCGGCGGCCAGGTTGGGGCTCGCGGTCGCCGCTCCGCCGCACCCCGCGATGAAGGCGAGGGTCATGGCCCGGGTCCCGGCCGTCCGCCAGGACGTTCCGCGGGTACGCCTGCCCGCTCCGTCCCGCGCGCTCACCCGGCGGCTCGGACGCTGGGCGCTGGCCGCCTGCGTCGCGGCCGCCGCGGGGCTCGCCGGGACCACGGTCTGGCAGCACACCAGGGCCGACGACGCGGGGCGGCGGGAGAGCGCGGCCCGGCAGCGTGCGGACGACCTCGCGGCGGTCCTCTCGGCCCCCGACGTGACGTCCCGCCACGTACGTCTCGCGGACGGGGCGGCCGGCACGCTCCTCGTCTCCAGGAGCCGCGACCAGGCGGCCTTCGTGGCCTCGGGGATGGCGGTACCGCCCCGCGGCAAGGTCTACCAGCTCTGGTTCGACGACTCCGGAACCATGCGGCCGGCCGGGCTGATGGACGCCCATCGGGCCACGCAGGCCGTGCTGTTGGACGGATCGCCCGGCGGGGCCTCCGCGGTGGGCATCACGGTGGAACCGGCCGGCGGTTCGGCCCGCCCGACCTCGGCACCGGTCGCCCTCATGGAGCTGCCCGTCTGAGCGCGGGCGGGGGCCGACGTGGCGTCGGCGGTCCGGGGGGTGTCGCGCCCGTGGTCCGGAGCATCGACCCCACGGTTTGGGTCAGTTCACCGTAAAGAACCTTGACAGTCGATTGGTCTAGTCCAACGATGGTCGCTGTTCGTTCCTGGTCCAGCGGGAGCCCTCCGGCGCGCACCGTCCCGGCAGGCTCCCACGGTGATGCCCTTCCGCTCATCCCGCCTGCTCTTTTCCACCATGGGAGCGTCAATGAGACGACCTGGTCCGCTTCGCACCTTGCTGTCCTGCATGACCGTGACCGCCCTGTCCGCCGGGCTGGTCGCCCTCGGCGGAGGCGGTGCGCTGGCCGCGGCGCCGGCCCGCTCGCACGCCCCGAAGCCGCTCCCCGCGCACGTGGCGGCGCCGTACTTCGAGGCGTGGACCGGCGAGAGCCCGGCCGCGCTCGCCGCCGCGTCGGGCAACAAGTACCTCACGATGGCCTTCCTCCAGACGGACGCGCCGGGCTCGTGCACCGCGTACTGGAACGGCGCCACCGCCCAGCCGATCGACAAGGCGTCCTTCGGCGCGGACATCGCCCGGATCCAGGCCCGCGGCGGCAACGTCATCCCGTCCTTCGGCGGCTACAGCGCCGACACCACCGGCACCGAACTCGCCGACAGCTGCACCAGCGTGGACGCCATCGCGAAGGTGTACGAGAGTCTCGTCACGACGTACGGCATCACCCGTATCGACCTCGACATCGAGGCCGACTCGATCAACAACACCGCCGGCGTCGACCGCCGCAACAAGGCCATCGCCAAGGTCCAGCGCTGGGCCGAACGCACCCGTCACCACGTGCAGTTCTCCTACACACTGCCCACCTTCGCGAACGGTCTCGCGCCCAGCGGGGTGGCCCTGCTGCGCAACGCCGTCGACAACGGCGCGCGCGTGGACGTCGTCAACATCATGACCTTCGACTACTGGGACGGCGCCACCCACGACATGGCGGCCGACGCCAGGACCGCCGCGACCGGACTGCACGACCAACTGGCCGCGCTGCACCCGGAGAAGTCCCCGGCGAAGCTGTGGAACACGATCGGCGTCACCGTGATGCCCGGCATCGACGACTACGGCCCCGAGGAGACCTTCACCACCCAGGACGCCGTCGCGGTCGAGAAGTGGGCCGCGGCCAGGGGCATCAACACGCTCTCCTTCTGGGCCCTCCAGCGCGACAACGGCGGCTGCGTGGGCACCGCGGGCGCCAACGCCTGCTCCGGAATCGCCCAGGACACCTGGTACTTCAGCCACACCTTCGAGCGCTTCACACACGGCGGCCGCTGACGCTCACGCATGCCGTCCGACGGCGGTGGGCGTCCACGTACGGCGTCCGCCGCGGCTCGGGAGGGCGGCCGCGGCGCCGTCGGGGCCCGCCCGGAATCCGGGTGGGCCCCGACGGCATGCTGTTCCGCCCTGATCGGCCCGTCTCACATGCCGTACGGACTCGACGGGGAAGCCGTTCCGCGGGGGTCGCGCCGGTGGGGCGGCGGCACCGGAGCCCTCGGCGCGCCGAGGAGCCGGGGAGCGGCGCCGGTGCGGGCGAGGAGCCGTGAGGTCTGGGGGGAGGGGTGGTGCAGCCGCAGCGACGCGTGCTCCCTGGCGGCGTGCTCCGACGCGTCCAGGAAGACCTTCAGACCACTGTCGTCGCAGGAGCCGAGGGGGGTCAGATCGACGTCGATGGTGCCGATGCCGTCGTCCAGGCACCGGTCCAGGGCGGCACGCACCCGGGGCGCCGTGGCGTGGTCGATCCTACCGACCAGGGTGATCAGTGCCCGGTTCCTCCGGTCGTGCCGGTAGATGGTCAGACGGGGCAGCGACATGACGCCTCCGTTCCGGGGACTCGCCGGGAACGACCCGGTGCGGACGCCGGCGCACGGAATACTCTCGGTACACAAAACCCTACTCCTCCGCCCGCGGGCGTCCCCGTGCCGGAACCTCCGGTGCCGGAGCCTCCTGGCGTCGCGCCGGCCGCGGCGACCGTCAGGAGTACGGTGGAGGAGCCGAGGGCACCTCGTATGCCGGTGACGGGACCGGTCTCGTCCTCGCCGCGCAGCCGATACGGGCCGCTCCGGTCCGGGGCAGGTTCCGCCCTATGACGTCCGAAGCCACACATGGCCCGTCCGGTCCGCACCGCGCGGACTCCCCCGGCGCGGACTCCCCCCATTCCGTCGACGTACGGGCGGACGTGTCGGGCCGGGTGGAGGTCCGCATCGTCTCCAGGGACCCCGAAGCGGCGCGGCGCGTCGCGGACGCGCTCCGGGTGCTGTTCGCCGGCGACGAGCAGCGCAGCTATCCGGACGGCCCCGCGGGAACCGGCACGCGACTGCACCTCACGCTCGACGCCTCGCACACCGCCGGACCGCTCCGCCCCTGGCTGGACACCAGCAGGCCGCCCGCCGACCGCACCCACCGGGGCGAGACGGTCTGACGGCCCCGACGCCGATACCACCCGGCCTCCCCCGCGCATTCCCCGGAAGCAGTCCAGGAGGCGCGGGCGAGGACCACCGCCGCGCGGTCGTCACCGAGGCCGGGGAGCGCCCGAAGTCTCCCGTTTCCCCCCGCCCCGGCCGCCGCGCTTCACTCACCTCCGTCCCCGCCCCAGGAGCTCCGATGACTCTCGCCCCGCCGCCCCCGCTGTCCTCCCCGGTCGGTGTCCGCCTGCGCCTGGCGGCGCAGCCCGAGCACGGCCGCATGCCCCGGCCCATCGACGGCGCGTGGTGGCCCCGCTCGTACGACCTGTCCGCCGAACTGCCCTGGCTGCTCGGCGGACTTCCGCGCTCCTGGGGGCGGATCGAGGGCGTTGTGGTGGACGGGGCCGAGTGGTCCCCGTTCCCGGACCGGCTGCTCGTCGCAGGCGAGGTCGTGCGCCTGAGCCGGACGACCCCCCGGCACGCCCCGCCCACGGTCTGTCTGGTGACTCCCGGCCGAGGCCGGTGGGACCTCCTGGTGGTGTCGCCCACCGCCACGGAGGAGGAGGCCGGCCCGCTCATGGAAGGCGCTGTGGGCGCGATCGGGGACGGCGTGGTGTGAGCGGGCCGCAGTCCGCCCGCGATCAGCATCCGCGAGGGGCGACCCCGATCGCGTCGTCACTCCCCGCGGAGCTTCGCCGTGGCGAACTCCCGCATCCCGACCTCGAACCCGACCTCGGCTTTCCACCCCAGGTCGGCGCGGAGCCGGGAGGAGTCCGCCGTGATGTGGCGTACGTCGCCCAGACGGTACTCACCGGTCACCACGGGTTCGGGCCCGCCGTACGCGGCGGCCAGCGCCCGTGCCATCTCCCCGACCGTGTGCGGCTCCCCGCTGCCGGCGTTGTACGCGGTCAGCGCGCCGTCCCCGGATCCGGCCGTGAGCGCGGCCACGTTGGCCGCCGCCACGTCCCGTACGTGCACGAAGTCCCGTCGCTGGCGCCCGTCCTCGAAGACACGCGGCGCCCTGCCGTGGGCGAGGGCGGACCGGAAGAAGGAGGCGACGCCCGCGTACGGGGTGTCGCGCGGCATCCCGGGGCCGTAGACGTTGTGATAGCGCAGCGACACCGCCGAGCCGCCCGTGGCCCGGGCCCAGGCCGCCGCCAGATGCTCCTGGGCCAGCTTGGTCGTCGCGTACACGTTGCGGGGGTCGGCCGGCGCGTCCTCGCCGACGAGCCCCGGGGCCAGTTCCTCACCGCACCGAGGGCACCGGGGTTCGAACCGTCCCGCGTCCAGATCGGCCACGGCCCGGGGTCCCGGCCGCACCACCCCGTGCCACTCGCACGCGTACCGCCCCTCCCCGTACACCACCATCGACCCGGCGAGCACGAGCCGCCGCACTCCCGCCTCCGCCATGGCGGCCAGCAGTACCGCCGTCCCGAGGTCGTTGCGCGACACGTACTCCACCGCGTCACCGAACCCCGTTCCCAGCCCGACCATCGCCGCCTGATGGCAGACCGCGTCCACGCCCGGCAGCGCGGCCGCCACCGCTGCGGCGTCGCGCACGTCCTGGCCGTCGCGCAGGTCGAACACGACGGGTTCGTGCCCGTCTCGCGCCAGCGCCTCGACGACATGGGACCCGATGAACCCGGCACCGCCGGTGACCAGTACACGCATGCCGGGCACGTTAGGCCCCGGACCCGCGCCGCCACAGCGCCGCGCCGGGCATGTCACCGCTCCGTAAGACGTCGCCCGGTCCGCGTCCGATCCGGACTCAGTGGTCGTCGCGGATGCTGGTCGCGATGCCGTTGCTGATCACGACCTCGGCGCCGAAGCCCTTCTTGGCGGCCGTCTCCAGCTCGTCCTCGGTGCACTTGGTGCCGTCCTGGCCGGCTGCGCCCGGGTCACCGCAGACGTCGTCGTAGCCCACGATCTCGGTGTCCTCGGCGACGAGGAACTCCTGCTCGGTGCCCTTCATGTCGGACACCGTGTACTTGCCCGGAGCGACGAAGGAGACGTTGCCGAACCAGGTGCCGTTGACGCCCTTGCCCTTGTCGATGCCCTCGACGGCGGTGTCACGGGTGCCGGAGCCGGAACCTGAGCCCGAGCCGGAACCTGAGCCCGAGCCGGAACCTGAGCCCGAGCCGGAACCTGAGCCCGAGCCGGAACCCGAGCCCGTGCCGGAACCCGAGCCCGAGCCGGAACCCGAGCCGGATCCGGAGCCCTGCTGGGCGGCGCGCCGCTCGGTCACCAGGGTCGCGACGCCGTTCTTCATCCGCACGTCGGCGCCCACGGCGGCCTTCCTGGTCGCCGCCTCCAACTGGTCCAGCGTGCAGGGCGCGTCCACCTTGGCCCCCGCCTCGCCGCAGATCGTGCCGGTGCCGTAGACCTCGGTGTCGTCGGCGACCCAGAACTCCTGGCCCTGCCGGCCGGGCACGGACACTATGTACTTGCCCGGGGCGAGGTAGCTGACCCTGCCGTTCTTGAACGAGCCGCTGACGCCCTTGGAGTCGGCTGCGTTCTTGGCGTTCTTGGCGTTCTCGGCGTCCGAGACCTTCGCCGCGACGGCCGTCGCGCCCGTTCCGCTCTTGCCGGACGAGTGGGTGTCGCCGCCGCTCTGGCATGCCGTCATCAGCAGCCCGGCGGTGATCGCGACGGAGGCGAGGACGGCCTTGCGCAGGTGGCGGTTCATCACGGGGGGTTCCTTCCGGCGGGACGGTGGGGAGGCGACGGCGTTGCCGGTCTCCCGCTCTGTGTCGACTATGAGGGCTGCCCAGGTCCGCAGGTCACGCCCGTCGTTCCTTCCGGACACCGCCGTGGCAGCGTCGTGACACGGCAACACTTCGGCCGCGGAGGGCGGTTGGACGGCGCGCCGCCTCGCGGGGGCACGCGAGGGAGGGGCCGGTGGGTCAGCGCACGGGGAAGCCGAAGGAGTACCCCTGCTGCTTGAGCCAGGGCAGGACCCGGCGCAGCGCTTCGACGGTCTGGGAGCGGTCGCCTCCCGCGTCGTGGAAGAGGAGCGTCGGCCCGTTGGGGAGCTCGCGCCGGACGGTGGCGACGATGGCGTCCGTGCCCGGCCGCTCGAAGTCCTTGGTGTCCACGTTCCAGCCCAGCGGGCGCATGCCCCGGGAAGCGGCGAGCTTGCGGCTGTCGGGGGTGAAGGCGCCGCCGGGGGCCCGGTAGTACATCGGCCGGACGCCCCCGGACGCCTTGGTGATCATGCTCTCGGCGTCGAGTATCTGCTGTGACCGGTAGGCCGGGGACTTCTTGTCCATCGCGGTGTCGTGCGACACCGTGTGGTCGCAGAGCCGGTGTCCGGCCGCGGCCACCTTCTTCACGAGATCCGGGTGGGCCTGCGCCTGCGTCCCCACCATGCAGAACGTGGCCTTCACCCCGTACTCCCGCAGCACATCGAGGACTTGGGGGGTCCACACGGGGTCGGGACCGTCGTCGATGGTGATGTTGACGCCGCGCGCCCCCTTGTCCGAGGCGTGCGCGATGGTCATCGCGACCGTCCTGACGTCACTGCGCGGCGCGGCCGTCGCGGTCGCCTTCGGCGAGGGGCCGCCCACGGCGCCGGCCTGCGCGGTCCACACCGAGGCACCGACGGCGAACACCGTCACCCCGAGTGCCGCCCCGACCACCTTGCCGTACCAGCCCCGTGTTCCGCCGTGCCGCGCCATGTCCGCCCCGCTTCCGCCCAGTGCCCCGTCGATCCCCGGTCGCGTCGCGACCACTTGGCAGGACGAAGGATCCCGGTCACGGGATGCGTCCGTTACCGATCACGGACAATCCCGGGGGAGTTCACGGACAACCGGGCCGGACGCGCACAAGAGACAGCCCCGGGTCATGGGCCTGGGGGTTTCGACGGCTCACGGGGAACGGGTGACGAGAACCGGACCCGCGCTCCCGGCTCGGGGCGGATCGCTGGCAGGACCCGTTGTCAGTGGCTGTGGCTATGGTTTCAGCGCGTGGTCGGCTTCCGGGGGTTCCAGCTCTGAAGAGAATGGTTTGCATCCCCGGCCTGTCAGGGGGCGGCCCGGAGACACGTCCGGGACCCAACCGACGGCCGGGCTTCGTCGATCGCCAACGGATGACCTGCCAGAGCCGGCCGCGCACCACCTCTCACGCGGGTCGAGGGCAGGCGCACGCTGTCGCGGAGCGGCTGCGACCGGAGAGCTTCGTGTGACAGTCCGTCACGGGCCCACGCTCCGGTCCCGGTGAGCTCGCGGACTCTGTGGTGGGCGGGGCCGGCCACTTCCTCGGACCCGACCTGTGACGGGCGGTCAGTACAGGGCCTTGTAGCCCTGCCATCCGGTGGTGATCCCGGTGCGAGGGCCGAAGGAGCCCTTGCCGTCGCCGTTGGCGCGCCACAGCTTTCCGGAGGTGTCGCGGAAGACGATGTCCGCCTTCCCGTCCCCGGTGATGTCGCCGGCGCCCACCACGACGTTGTAGGAGGCGCCCCAGTTGTCGGCCACCTTGACCCGCGCCCTGAAGCCGCCGGTCGCCGTGCCCGCGTACCGCCACAGCTTGTTCGACGTGTCCTGCGCCAGCAGGTCCCCGTACCCGTCACCGTTGAGGTCGCCGACGCCGATGATCTTCTTGTAGCCGGACCACTTGGAGAAGATCTTCACCCGCGCCGAGAGCTTTCCGGTGCTCGTGGCCTTGTACAGGTAGATGTCACCGGTGGACGCCTGGCGGGCGATCAGGTCCGCCCGGCCGTCACCGGTGATGTCGCCCGGTGAGGTCAGCACGTTGTACTGGGTCCAGCCCGACGTTCCCAGCGTGGTGTACGGCGTGGATGTCGTCAGGGCTTTGCCGCACCCCGGACGGTACGCCCGCAGCGCACCGCTGCTGAACCGCACGAGCACGTCGTCGCAGCGGTCGCCGTTCAGGTCTCCGAACGGCACGGCCGTGATCGAGGACGGCCATCCCGAAGCCGAGGGCTTCGTCGAGAACTTCCCGGCACCGTCGCCCCGGTGGAAGGAGAGCGCGCCCTGGGAGGTGAGCGTGAGCAGGTCACCGATGCCGTCGGACCCGACGTGATCGCGTCTCACCGCGGCACCGCCGGTCAACGCCAGCGAGCCGGACGCGGTCGCCGACGCACCGTGCTTGTCGGCCGGTGCCACCGTCAGCGTCCAGTTGTACGTGCCGTTGGGCACATACGCGCCCGTCGACGTCCTGCCGTTCCAGGACGTGTGGACCGCGTCGTGCGCGGCGCCGCCGGACAGTGTCCGCACGGTGGCCCCGGTCGCCTTGTTCCTGAGCACCAGCGTCCACGACGCGGCCGGCTTCGACAGCCACCACGTGCCGTCCCACGACGACGACGAGTCCGCCAGGCCGACCGAGGGTTCCGTCTTTGCTCCCAGCACCGCGATGTCCGTGGCGGTGACGCCACTCCGCAGGACGTGGATGTCCTGAGAGGTCTGGTCCACGTAGCCGACCAGGCCGGTGTACGGATCGACGTCCCACTCCCCGGCCTTGGCCGCCAGGGTCCGGCTCACCGCGGAGCCGCTCGTGACGTCCGTGAGGACCAGCGCTCCGGTTCCGGAGTCACGCGTGACCAGGAAGCCGTCGCCCAGGTGCGTCTCTCCGCCGGTGGGCACGGCGATGGATGTCTTCCTGCGGGTGTCGTACACGTACGCCTTCCGCACGTCGCCCTGGGGAAGATCGCACCATCCGGACCAGTACACCCAGCGTCCGACCGCCTGGAAGCCGCTCAGACCGCAGCCGCTGCCGCCCAGCCGGAACGACGTGATCGCGGTGCCCGAACGCATCTCCGTGGCCGTGACGGCGCCGTCCCTGGTCGCCGTCCACAGCGTTTCCCCCCACAGGGCGGGGGCACCCGTGTCGGCCGCGCCCGTGCGGGTGAGCACGATCTTGCGCGCGTCCAGGTCCGCCACGATCAGGCCGTCTCCCGCGGGCGAGGGCCCGTGCCAGGCCGCATACCGGCCTTCGACGTCCAGGAGGAAATGGTTGTCCTGGAGGCCGGAGGCCAGCACGGTGCCGGGAAGGGACTGCCCCCGGTCCAGGACGGAGACCTCCCCGGCCGCGTTGTGGAGGACCGCCCGGCCGTCACCCGTACCCATCAGGTCGGGACAGCTCCCGTAGTCCCCGGCCATGACCCCGCACCTCTGGGTCGCTCCCCGGTCCGTGCGCGGGCCCGCCGTCAGCGCCCCCGTCGTGGCCAGCGAGCGGCTGTACAGGTGCGTCGCCCCGTCGCCGGACTCGTAGGTCGTCAGCTCACCGCCGCTCAGATCGAACCTCTCGATCCCCATGGGCACGGCCGGAAGGCCCACGATCCGGCGGGCCCTGGGCAGACCGTCGGCCCCCGCCTCGACCTTGGCGATGCCGTAGTCCAGGGAGGACTCCCCGCCGGCGAGGACCAGGCCTCCGTCGGGAGACCCGACAGCGGCGGGATCCGCCCGCTTGAACAGGGGCAGCTCGGCGGAGCCGTCGAAGGGCAGCGCCGACACACTCCAGACGGAGGATCCGTCGCGCCGCGCGACGACGAGCGCGTCACCGACGACGCCGAGGATCTTGTCCCCGGAGTTGTGGGGGAAGGCGACCTCGTGCGAGGGAGCGTCGTAGGCACCCTGGGCGTACACCCGCGCCCGGGACCCGCTGTAGCTGACCAGGTAGTCGGATCCCACCACGGTGGAGAGGTTCGCCACCGTTGGAGGCAGGAGCGTGGCGGCACCGGACTCCGCATCCACCCAGGCGTACCGGGTGACCCCGTCCGGGCCGTTGTAGTCGACGAGCATGCCGGAGGCGGAACCCGTGGGAAAGGAGGAGAAGACCGTCCCGTCCGGGAACCCGGTCACGGGCTTCTGCACCGTGCTGCCGCTCTCGTCGTGCAGCAGGAAGAGCTGAGTCCGTTCGTCGCCTGTCGAAGTGCTGGTCAGGACAGTACGTCCGTACGTCTTCAGATAGCTCTGGCCCGCCGGGACGTCGACGGTCTCCGTCGTACCGGTTCCCATGTCCCGGAGCAGGACCTGCCCACCACTGCCCTGGGACGGGCGAAGGGCGACGATGTCCGAACCGGTGCCGTACGCGCCCGCGGTGCGCGGCGCGAGTTTCTCGCCGCCTTCCACCGGCTTCCGGCTGCCGTCGTAGCCGGTCCACCAGAGGCCGGAGCCCTCTGCGGCGGAGCGGTACTCGAGGAAGCCGGAAGCCCCCGCGCTCTGCAGATACGCCGTGCGCGGAGAGGTGCGCATGGTGGCCGGAACGGTGATCTCCGTCGCGGTCTCCGCGTGCGCGGGCGCCACCAGCGACACGGCCGACGCAGAGAGCGCCAACCCGATGAGCGTGACAAGGGAGCCACGCATGAAGGTATGACGAGTCACTTGATTCCCCTCCCCGGTGGAGGGCCCCATCCCCCCGAACAAGCGGGCGGATATTAACACTGGTACATGACAGATGACCTTGCCGGACCTGCCCGACGTACGCCCAGGGACGATCCGCACGGTGCGCGGTGATCGCCCCGGCCGGTCAGGTGGGCCCGTCGGGGCTCCGGGAGAAGGCCGTGTCACCGGCCATCGCGACGATCGCGTCCTTGACGAGCAGCACGCGCGGCGGGTAGCTCTGCACTTTGTCCCCGGGGTCGTCCAGTGCGGAGGTGCGCCAGACCTCCGCTCCGGTGCGGCTGTCCAGTGCCAGCAGACGGCCGAAGCGGTTGGAGAAATAGACCCGCTTGTACGTCGCCGACACCGCGGGCGCGGACAGACTCTCCACGTCCGTCGTCCTCCGCCAGAGTTGTCGGCCGCTGTCCGCCGACACCGCGGTGACCGATCCGTCGGACCGGACGAAGTAGACGACGCCGTCCACGAGGGTGGCCGCGCCCTTCAGCGGGTGTGCCAGCGGTATCCGTCTGACCTGCCCGGTTCCCGGGGCCACCCGCAGCAGCGCGTTGTACGGCCGTTCGTACCCGGCTTCGTACACGTCCTTCGCGGTCTGGGGGGCGAGGAACAGGGGTTGCCCGTCGACAGCGCCGAGCGCCTCAGCCTTCTTGGGCAGTGTGGCCGTTCCGGTCAGGCCGCCGGGTCCGGGCTTCATCAGCCGGAGCGGGGTCCGTCCGGGCTCGCTGCCCGCCGAGCACAGGGCGTAGGGGGCACCTCCCAGCACCGACGGAGCGCAGTACTCGTCCAGGGAGGGTGCCCGCCACAGTTCCTTTCCGGAAGGCCCGTAAGCCACGAACGAAGAGGAGTCGGGGGACAGGGTCAGCAGTCCGCCGTCGTACAGGACGGCCTCCTCGGAGGTGCTGATGTCGCGTTGCCACCGCCGGTGCCCGGTACCGGCGTCGAGGGCCACCACGCGCCTGGTCCTGTCGTCCGGTTCCTCGTACATGTAGACCAGCCCGTCGCGAACGCCGACCGGCTGCGTCCCCTGAGGGCGGGTGCCGGCCCGCCACAGGGTGCGGCCGGAGGCCGCGTCGATCCTGGCGGCCGTGAAACCCGTACCGCCGCAGAACAGGGCGCTTCCCTGCGCCACACATCCAGGGCTGTCGTAGTCGAGAGGGACACCCTTCACGTCGTACCGCAGTCCCGCCCGCCACGGACGCCAGCCGTCGGGCAGTGACGCGGGCCGGGCGCTGGCCGAGGCGGTGGCGGGGGCGGTGGCGGGGGTGTCCGGGCCGGACACGGAGACACCCACCCCGATACCCAGCGCCGTGACGGCCAGCACCGCACCGAGGCCGGTGAGCAGCATCCGGGTCCGGCGTCGCCCGCCGGTACCGAGGCCCGTCGCGGCGCCCGCGGAGGGGGTGGCCGCGCTCCGGGAAGCGGGTCGGCGCCGGGGTTTCGCGGACTGTCCGGTCTTCGGGGGCCCGGTGGCGCCGGATTCCGGCAGCGCCCGGAGCATGCGGTGTATGTCCGTCAGTTCCGGCCGTGCGGCGGGGTCCTTGTCCAGGCAGCGTTCGACAATGCCCAGGAGCGCCTCGGGCACGCCGCCGAGGTCCGGGGTCCCGAACACCACCTGATAGCCCGTTATGTACGGGCTGTCGGCGTCGAACGGTCCCGTGCCGACGGCCGCGAACACCAGCAGCGAGCCCAGCGAGAACACGTCCGAGGCCGGGGTGACGTCCCGGGGAGCGGCCAGTTGTTCCGGTGACATGAAGGGCGGAGTGCCGATCATCCGCCCGGTCGTGGTGAGGCTCTGGTGGTCGGCAGCCCGCGATATGCCGAAGTCGATGACGCGCGGCCCGTCCTCGGTCATCAGGACGTTGCGCGGTTTGAGGTCCCGGTGCACCAGGCCCGCGCGCTGGATGTCGCGCAGCGCATCGGTGAGCCCCAGCCCCAGCGCGCGCAGTTCCCGCAGGCTCAACGGGCCGTCCCTCTCCACGACTTCGGCGAGGTTGAGCCCCGGCACATAGAGCGTCGCCATCCACGGCTGGTCGGCGTCCGGGTCGGCGTCCACGACAGGAGCGGTGAAGGCGCCGCTCACTCTGCGCGCCGCCTCGATCTCCTGCCGGAAGCGCGTCCGGAACTCCTCCTCCTGGGCGTACGGCCCGTGCACGAGCTTGACCGCGACCTGCCGTCCCGAGGCGGCGACTCCCAGATAGACGACTCCCATGCCGCCCGCCCCGAGCCGGCCGAGAAGGGTGTACCCGCCTATGGACTCCGGGTCCCCGGTGCTCAGGGGCGTCATCGCCGATCATCCTTCCCAGCGCCTGTCTGCCTCACGGGGATCACAGTAGGGCCTGCCTCCCCGGAGCCGGAGCCGGAGCCGGAGCCGGAGACGGAGCCGCGCCCACCCCGCCCCGGTGTCCCCGTGCCGTGGCCGGGGCGGGCCGGCGCTCTGGCCGTCGGCAGCATGCTCTTCCGCGACGCGTAGGACGTGCCGGGGACGTCGGGCACGGGACGTCGGGCAGGGGACGGGCCCGGACGAAACGCGTCGTCCGGGCCCGTCGTGCGGCGGCGGAGCCGGGCTCAGAACAAGCCCTTGTATCCCTGCCAGCCGGTGGCGATCCTCGTGCGGCCGCCGAAGGAGCCGGCGCCGTTGCCGTTGTTGCGCCAGACGTTGCCGGAGGTGTCGCGGGAGACCACGTCGGCTCTGCCGTCGCCGGTGATGTCTCCCACGCCCACGATCACGTCGTACGACGAGCCCCAGTCGTTGAAGACCTTCACGCGGGCCTTGAACGTGCCGGTCGCCGTGCCGTCGTAGCGCCACAGTTCGTTCGACCTGTCCTGGGCCAGCAGGTCACCGTGACCGTCGCCGTTGAGGTCACCGGCACCCACGACCTTCTTGTACCCCGTCCACTTGGACGCGATCTTCACCCTGGCCGAGAACGTGCCCGTGCTCGTCGCCTTGTAGAGGTAGACGTCGCCGGTCGAGGACTGGCGGGCGATCAGGTCGGCCCGGCCGTCGCCGCTGACGTCCCCGGGCGAGGTCAGCACGTCGTACTGGTTCCAGCCCGTGCCCAGCGACGTGTACGCGGTGGACGGCGTCACCGCCGTCCCGCACGCGGGCCGGTAGGCGCGCAGCGAGCCGCTGCTGAACCGCACGAGCACGTCGTTGCAGCGGTCACCGCTCAGGTCGCCGAAGGGCACCGCCTTCACCGTCGTCGGCCACCCGGAACCCGTCACCTTGCCGGTGAACGTCCCCTTGCCCGTCCCGTACTGGTACGTCAGGCCGCCGGAGCCGTTGAGCGTCGCCAGCTCGCCGAAGCCGTCCGACCCGACGAAGTCGCGGCGGACCGCGGCGGCCCCGGTGACCTTGACCGGACCCGTCCTCGTCAGGGCCGCGCCCTGCCCGTCCGCGGGGGTGACGGTCAGCTTCCAGGTGTAGGCGCCATTGGGCACCAGCCGGCCGGAGCCGTCCTTGCCGTTCCAGGCCGGGCTCACCACACCGCGCGTCAGAGCGCCGGAGAGCGTGCGTACGGTCTTGCCGGCCCTGTCGCCGATCACGAGGGTCCAGGAGGCCGCCGGCTTGTTCAGCCACCACTTCGGGCCCCACTGCGCGGTGCCGCCCTTGACGTCGGCCGAGGCGGCGACGGTGGCGTCGCGCTGGGCGAGGGCGGAGACGGGCACGTCGCTGGAGGTCAGACGGATGGAGTTGTCGGAGCGGAGCTGGGCGATCACACCGGTGTACGGGTCGACGTCCCAGGCGTTGCCCTCGAACTCGCCCGCGGTGTGCGCCACGGGGGTCCCGCCGCGCACGTCGATCACCTTGAGCTGTCCGGCCGCGGCCGTCGCGACGAAGCCGTCACCGAGCCGTGCCTGCTCCCAGCCGGAACCCTGCACGAGCGTCAGATTCCGCTTGGTGACGGTGTCGTAGACGCCCTGGCCCTCCGAGTTGAGCACGCAGTTCCACAGCAGCCACCGGCCGACCGCCTGGAAGTCGTTCAGCAGGCAGCCGCGACCGAACCACACGGGCTCGCCCTGCTTCCCGGTCAGCAGGTCGTAGGGGACCACGGTGTCGTTGCCGGACATCACCCACACGGTGGTGCCCCATATCGCCCGTACGCTCTCCGTCGTCGTGTACACGGTGCGTCCGGAATCGAGGTCGACGATCCGGGTCTCCGTCTTGCCGGCGCTGTCGTACGGCCTGGCCAGGGCGGCGAAGCGGCCGTTCGCGGCGGTCGCGGTCCGGTAGGTGCGGGAGCTGTCGATCCGGGTGCCGGGCAGCGACCGGCCGGCCCCGAGGACCTGGGGCTGCTCGGCGGCCCCCGTGCCGTGACCGGAGACGACCGTCCGGCCGTCGCCGGTGTCGAGGAGACGCGGGCGGCCTCCCGCGTAGGCTTCCACCACGATGCGGCCGCGCGGGGTGCGCGCCCCCGCCGTGGGGGACCCGGCCACGCCGGTCTCCCGGGTGTGGAGGTACGACCAGTCACCCACGGGGTCCAGTTCCACGGTCGTCAGCCGGCCCTGGGCGAAGGTGAACTGAGAGACCGTGTGGGCGCTCTTCGGCGGATAAGCGTCCGCGATCCGGCGCACGGTGACCCCGCCGCCCGCGGCGGCCTCGACGAGGGAGACGCCCCAGTGGTCCGGGTCGGCGCCGCCCGCCACCAGGAGCCCGCCGTCCGGAGTCGCCACGGCCTGCCGGGACGTCCGGGCCAGCAGCGTCCGCGGCGCGGATCCGTCGAGGGGGACGGCCTCGACGCGCGAGACCGCGCGGTAGGTGTCCCTGCTGCCCAGGGAGGAGTCGTAGCGGGACACGATCACGGTGTCGCCGACGATGCCCAGTACCTGCGTGATGTCACCGACCGCCACGCTCCGTACGGCGGCGGCCGGGTTCTGGCGGGAGGCGACGCGCAGGGTGCCGTTGTCGTACCACACCAGGTGGGTGGGGCTGAGCGCGACGAGGTAGTACCACGACTGCATGCTGTACGGCAGGGCGGTGAAGCGCGCCTGCCCGATGTCGAGCCACCCGGTGACGGTGTCGTCGCCCTTCCGGTACTGCACCACCTGTCCGCGCGCGTCGCCCAGCCCGGCGGCGGACTCCGTGTAGACGCCGGAGGGCACGCCCTCCACCGTGCGGTCGGAGAGGGAGCCGTCGTCCCGGGCGTCGAGCAGATGCCACCGGGAGTCGCCCGGGGTCCCCGTCGTCGTGACGACCGTCGACCCGAGCGTGCTGAAGTAGGAGTGCCCCTCGGGCAGCGCGACCGTACCGACTTGACCCGAGGTCATGTTCCGCAGTGTCACGACCCTGGCGGAGCTGTCGAAGTGGGCGACGACGTCCGAACCCGCGCCGGCACTCGTCACGCCGTACGCGTCCGTGCCCGAGGCGTCGACGACCGTGTCGACACCGTCGTACGTCGTCCACAGCTGGCCACGGCCCTCCTCGTACCGGAGGAATCCCGAGGGCCCCGCGCTCAGCAGACCCGTCCTGGGAACCATGGACGTGGTGGCCGGCACGATCACCTCTCCGGTGACCGCCTCCCCGTGCGCACTGCCGGCCGTGAGCGGGCCGAGCCCGAGGGCGAGCGTGAAGGAAACGGTGGCGGCGGTGGCGCCTCGTACGAGCGCACGTCTGCCCATGCAGGACCTCTCCAAGGACGGTAGGCGAAGGCTCGGAGAGGCTTGTGCATGCGTCATCAGCCGCGGGTCATGGACGCGCGGCACACGTGACGTTGAGACACCCCCCAGGCGAGTGGCCGGATCCTAGCATTTTACCTGCGCATGACCTGCGGCCCCGGGTGGTGGGTCCTTCCCCGGTGCGGATCCGGCGGACCGGAGTAGTGCGAGTGCAGTAGAGGGGATTGCCAGCAGCTGCACGACGACGGAACAGCCCTGGTCCTGGAGTCTTGCGGAAGATTCCCGAGACCAGATGTGGAGCTTCCCTGTCATGGCGTCCTTCCTCTACCGGCTGGGCCGGACGGCCTTCCGGAAACGCCGTTGGGTCCTGCTGCTGTGGATGGCCGTCCTGGCCGTCGTCGGCTTCAAGGGCCTCACCGCCGCTGCCGGTGCCGACGACTCGTCGTCGATGCCGGGGATCGAATCCCAGAAGGCCTTCGACCTCATCGACCAGCGCTTCCCAGGAACCGCAGCCGACGGCGCGAGCGCACGTATCGTCTTCGTCGCGCCCGACGGACAGAGGGTCACGGCCGCCGACAACCGGCAGGCCATCGAGAAGACGGTCACCGATGCAGCTGCCGGGAGCCAGGTCGCGAGCGTGGTGGACCCGTTCCGGGCGAAGTGCCTTCGGCCTCTCGTCCTCGACGGGGACCCTCGCCACCATGCTGGGCCTCGCGGTCTCGATCGTCGGCGTCCCCATGCTCACCAAAGGGCGGCTCGCCGCCGCCGGAGCGGTCCTGCTGTCCGTGATCATCGCGCTGACGCTGGTTCCCGCGCTGCTCGGGTTCTGGCCGAACGCGGTCATGCCCCGGCATCTGCGCCGCCGCGTCCGCACGGCCGGGCAATCGGACGAGCAGCACCTCGCGGCCGTCACGGAGGCGGCAGTCGGCATCAAGGAATCGAGATGGGCCCGCTTCGTGCTGCGTCGCCCTCTGCCGGTCCTCCTGCTGTCCGTCGTCGGTCTCGGAGCACTCGCCCTGCCGGTGGCCGATCTTCAGCTGGGCACCTCCGGCGACGAGGCCAAGCCCACCTCCACCACCGAACGACGTGCCTACGACGCCCTCGCGGACGGTTTCGGCCCCGGCTTCAACGGCCCGTTGACCATCGTGGTCGACGCTCAGCGCACCCCCGACGCGACCGGAGCGGTGAACACCATCGCGCAGAGGATCGCTTCGACGGACGGCGTCGTGTCCGTGTCCGAGCCGCGCTTCAACCAAGCCGGGGACACCGCGATCCTCTCCGCCACGCCGTCCACCCCGCCCACCAGCGAGGAGACGAAGAATCTCGTCCAGACCATCCGCGGTGAGCGCTCGGGGCTGGAGAGGGCGACGGGCGCGACGTTCCAGGTCACCGGGACGACGGCGGCCAACATCGATGTCGCGCAGAAGATGCAGAGCGCGCTGATCCCCTACCTGGCCGTCGTGGTCGGGCTGGCCTTCCTGCTCCTGCTCGTCGTCTTCCGCTCCGTCCTGGTGCCCGTCAAGGCGGCCGTCGGGTTCCTCCTGTCCGTCCTGGCCTCGCTGGGCGCGGTCGTCGCGGTCTTCCAGTGGGGCTGGGCCGCCGACCTCCTCGGCGTCGAACAGACCGGCCCGATCATGAGCATGATGCCGATCTTCCTCGTCGGCATCGTCTTCGGCCTGGCCATGGACTACCAGGTATTCCTCGTGTCCCGCATGCGGGAGGCGTATGTCCACGGCCAGACCCCGGGCCACGCCATGGTCACCGGCTTCGGTCACAGCGCACGCGTCGTCGCCGCGGCAGCACTGATCATGATGAGTGTGTTCTCCGGCTTCATCACCGCCGGGGAATCGATGATCAAGATGATCGGTTTCGGTCTCGCCATCGCCGTCCTCTTCGACGCCTTCGTCGTCCGCATGGCGTTCGTACCTGCTGTCCTAGCGCTCCTCGGCCACCGGGCCTGGTGGCTGCCCCGATGGCTCGACCGCACGCTCCCCCGCGTCGACATCGAAGGCGAAGCGCTCGCCCGAAGCGACATCCCCGCGACCCAGCCCGACGAGAAGCCACTGGAAACCGCCGGAATCTGAGTGCACCTGGGTGAGGGCCACCCGATGTCGCCGGGCGGCCCTCACCGGCCTTCGCCGGTGGATGCCCCACCATGAGTCCGAAAGCCACTGCAACCGGAGACCGCGATGCCCAGCGCCGCCCGCCGTTTCGCTCTCGACCACCCGCACGTCATGGACGCGGCCCTGCTGACCTTCGTGCTCGCCTGCGTGGCCTCCGCGAGCTTCCTCGGCACGTGGGACGTGAGGGAACCGATCGCCTGGTGGCCAGGGCTGGTCCTGGGCGTCGTCGCCACCGCCGCCCTGCTGTGGCGACGAACCCGTCCTCGCCCGGTCGTCGTCGTCACCGGGGCCTGCGCCATCGCCGCGGTGGGTCTCGGCTACCTCACCACCATGCTGCTGCTCGCCCCCGTCATGGTGGCGTTGTTCTGGCTGGCGCTCCTCGACGAGCGCCGGACCGCCCACCTCTTCGGCCTCGGGGTCGTGGTGCTCATGGTCCCCCTCGCGATCGTGCGGGCACCCCGCTACGCCAGCTTCATCATCGTGACCCTGAACCCCGCTCTGGCACTGCTCCTCCCCGTCGCCTGGGGTTCCGCTCTACGGCTGCGCCGCGCGTTCACCGACTCACTGCGGGCCCGCGCCGAACACGCGGAACACACCCGAGAGGAGGAGGCACTGCGCCGGGTGGCGGAGGAACGTGTACGCATCGCCCGCGAACTCCACGATGTCGTGGCCCACCACCTCACCCTCGCCAACGCCCAGGCGGCCACCGCCGCGCACCTCATCCGCGACGACCCCGAACAGGCGGAGCACATGCTCACCGGCCTGAGCGGCACGACCGCCACCGCCCTGCGCGAACTGAAGGCGACGGTAGGGCTGCTGCGCCACCCGGAGGACTCCGACTCGCCTCTCCAGCCGGCCCCGAAACTCGAGCAGCTCCCCACCATGGTCGCGTCGCTCGCGACCGCGGGACTCGATGTCACCGTCACGACCGAGGGAGCGGCCCAGCCGCTCTCCCCCGCCGTGGACCTGACCGCCTACCGGATCGTCCAAGAGGCACTCACCAACGTCTCCAAGCACGCTGGAACCCCTGTGGCACAAGTGACGCTGACCTATACGGACGACGTACTGAAGATCGAGATCACCAACGAGCGAGGACACCCGGCCACCACCGCCCCGGTGTCCGTGAATTCCGGGTACGGACTCATCGGCATGCGGGAACGTGCCCTGTCCGCCGGAGGCCGATTCACCGCGGGCCCCCGCCCCGACGGTGGGTACACCGCCGTCGCCGAGCTCCCCCTCAACTTCTGATCCGGGAACCCCATGACCATCCGAGTGCTCCTCGCAGACGATCACACCCTCCTCAGGGACACCTTCCGCATCCTGATCGACTCCGCCGACGACCTGGAAGTCGTCGGTCAAGCGTCGGACGGCGCGGAGGCCGTCACCCTCGCGGGAACACTCCACCCCGACATCGTCGTCATGGACATCCGCATGCCAGGCACCGACGGCCTTGCCGCCACGACCGCCATCTGTGCCGACCCTTCCCTCGCGGGCGTGCGCATCCTCATCCTCACCACGTTCGAGACCGACGAGTACGTCGCCCGCGCGCTGCGCGCCGGAGCGAGCGGGTTCCTCGGCAAGGACGTCACCGCGGACGTCCTCCTCGGCGCGATCCGCACCGTCGCGGACGGCGACGCCCTGCTGTCCCCGGCCGCCACCAAGATGCTCGTCAGCCGCTTTCTCGTCACACCCGAGCCGGCCTCCGACACAGGGCTGCCGGACCGGATCAGCTCGCTCACCGCACGCGAGCGAGAAGTGATGATCATGGCTGCCCGCGGTATGTCCAACACGGACATCGCGGACACCCTCTGCCTCAGCCCACTGACCATCCGCACCCACGTCCAACGCGCCATGACCAAACTCCACGCCCGCGACCGAGCCCAACTCGTCGTTGCCGCCTACCAGTCGGGACTCGTGAAATCGGGACCACCCGCCACTCGCTGACTCACACCGGGAAATACGGGAAGCCGCGGCCGTGCCGGCGGGGTCACCCGGTGGCGGGCCGGTGGACCGGGATCGAGGGCGCGCCCTGCCCACCGGTCCGGACGGCAAAGAACCCCCGGGTCATCGACCTGGGGGTTTCATCGGTTCACCTGGAGTGTTGTCCGGGATCGGCGGGCTGGTGGCTCGGACCGTGCCGACCTCTCGCCCGGCTATGCCGAAGAGCAGGTCAGCGCCGTGCTGCGATGCGGGCGGCTGCCGCCTCAAGGAACTAGTGCCCTCCGCGTGCCCAGTCGTCGACGGTGAGAGGCCCGCGAAACGCAGCGACGGCTCGTCAATAACCAGCCGCAGGCCGCTGACTTGAGGCTTCAAGAGGGCGGTTCGTGAGTTCACGTCCGTTTCGAATATGGCGCGGCACTTCAGTTGGCGAGTGAACGCGTCAGGGGCAATGGCTTCGCTGGAGGATTGTGGCCGTGGGGCCTCGTGACACGCCAGGCAGAGGTGCGTCACGATGATCGCCATGACCGATGGAATTGCATGGCTTGCCGCTCCCCAGGCGATCGCCTTCGGTGGCTACAGCGTGGTGCTCGCTCGAGGGTTGGATGCCGAAGAGCTGGTGTCTCGGCTGACCGCGACAGTGTTCGGGCCGACGCGCACGGCGCGTAGCCTGGCCCACCTCACCAGCAAGGACCTGATCGATGTCGTGGAAGACGGCCCTTCGGGCCCCTACCCTGCAATAGGTCTGCGTTATGGAGAGATCGATGGATGGGTCTTCGTGGTGAAGTACGGAGGCTGGCAAGCGGAGTTCGGCCCGCGGCCACCTGTCTCTCGGGGTGGTGCACACGTATTCCAGCTGGAATACGAAGAGGAGAACGGAAAGCCGGTACCGCCTCAGTTCTCCTATCTCCATGACGATCGTCTCATGTGTGCCTTCAATCTCCACCTGGACGGTTCATGGGGATACGACGGCGTGAACGGTGACCGCGAGGTGGCGGTACGCGTCGAGGAGATGCTGGCTGCTGCCGGCCTGCCAGACGCCGATGTGCCTCGCCGGGAAGTGCACCGCACCGCACTGGAGATCATCGAACGATACTTCGGCCTTTCCCTGCCACGCAGGCAAGTCCTGGAGGCCGCGCTTCCCGCTGTGTTCCTGGAGATCGCGGAGCCGGCGAATTCCTTCAACTGAAGCGTCTGGTCGAACAGCAGGAAGAAGCCCTCGTCCTCCTCCGCCACCCCGGCCCGCATCCCGCCGTCAACGGCGACCTCGGCTGCTACCGCACGGGCCGTGAACGACGTCTTAGGCACGCAGAGGGCACGCCGCCCACAAATTGGAATAGACAACAAACAACCCCCGGGCCGATGGCCTGGGGGTTCGAATTGGAGCGGGTGACGAGAATCGAACTCGCACTCTCAGCTTGGGAAGCTGATGTTCTACCACTAAACTACACCCGCGTAAGACGCCGGCCGAGCCGGTGTCGAATGCCCGCTCACTCTACCTCATGCCTGGCCCCCGGCGCTGAAGCCGCGGGGCCGGCGCGCGTTTCGGGGGATGGACACGGCTGCAGGGGAACGGAGTTGGGGCGTACGGTGGAGGCGAGGGAGAGGGTCCTGGCGGGGTCGGAGTGCCGCCTGGAGAGCCGTCCCGTTCATCCCGTAATGTGGCTTTCGTCGTCGGTCACGCCAGTGCCTGACGCAGGCTCTTGGGGAAGGGACTCCGTGGACTTGATGGAGCGCACCGTCGTCCGATGTGCCGAGGGGCACGTGTTCAGCACCGCTTCGTTCCCGATGCAGAAGGCCGAGCGGCTCGGACCCGGTCGATTGATCCGGTGCCCGCGGTGCGCGCGGCTGCGGAACGTCGTTCCGGTGGCGTTGGAGAAGCAGTAGCGGCAACCGCCGAGCGGTCTCAGCAGGTGCAGGCGTGGGGCTGTCCACAATTGTGGGCAGCCCCACGCGTATCCTCGGGGCGTGCTTCTCTCAGACAAGGACATCCGGGCCGAGATCGGCGCCGGCCGGGTGCGGATCGCTCCGTACGACGAATCCATGGTGCAGCCGTCGAGTATCGACGTGCGGCTCGACCGCTATTTCCGGGTGTTCGAGAATCACCGCTACCCCCACATCGACCCCTCCATCGAGCAGGCGGATCTGACGCGGCTGGTCGAGCCCGAGGGTGACGAGCCGTTCATCCTGCACCCCGGCGAGTTCGTCCTCGCCAGTACGTACGAGGTCATCACGCTGCCGGACGACCTCGCCTCGCGGCTCGAGGGCAAGAGCTCCCTCGGGCGGCTCGGCCTCGTCACGCACTCCACCGCGGGGTTCATCGATCCCGGCTTCTCCGGGCACGTGACCCTGGAGCTGTCCAACCTGGCGACGCTGCCCATCAAGCTCTGGCCGGGCATGAAGATCGGGCAGCTGTGCATGTTCCAGCTCAGCTCGCCGGCCGAGTTCCCGTACGGCAGCGACCGGTACGGCTCCCGCTACCAGGGGCAGCGCGGACCGACCGCCTCCCGGTCCTTCCTCAACTTCCACCGGACCCAGGTCTGAGGGCGCGAGCATGACCGGAGCGCGGGAGAACCTCACCTACGAGCGGTTCGGCACCGCCGTCCGCGAACTCGCCCGGACCATCGTCGACGACGGGTACGAGCCGGACATAGTGCTCTCCATCGCGCGCGGCGGTGTCTTCGTCGCGGGCGGTCTCGCGTACGCCCTCGACTGCAAGAACATCCACCTGGTGAACGTCGAGTTCTACACGGGCGTCGGAACCACGCTCGAGATGCCCGTCATGCTCGCCCCCGTCCCCAACGTGATCGACTTCTCCGACAAGAAGGTCCTGATCACGGACGACGTCGCCGACACGGGCAAGACGCTCAAGCTCGTCCACGACTTCTGCGTCGACACCGTCGCCGAGGTCCGCAGCGCCGTGATCTACGAGAAGCCCCACTCACTCGTGAAGTGCGAGTACGTGTGGAAGCGGACCGACGAGTGGATCAACTTCCCGTGGAGTGTTCTGCCTCCGGTACATAGGTCCGGAGAGGTAGCCAGGCCGAACACAGAGGCGTTGTAGCCCCGGCCCGAAGTGCACAGGTCTCGGGTTGGAGTGACGCGACCGATTCTCCGGAGAACACCGGCTGTGGGGCCGCGCGCCCGGTAGCCGTCGCCGGCTGCCGACCGGTACATGCCGACGGCGATCTGTCCAGACCGGCGCGTCCGTCCGTGTGGTGTTGTCGGGACGCACGCACGAATGAACATCCAGAACTCCTCATATCAGCAGAAAGTGGGTTCATGAACCTCCTTCTGCGAAAAGTGGGTCGTATGCCGGGCGGGGGCACGCGCCCTCCGGCCTACGGGCCTGCTGCATCGCGGGCCTTCGCCATTGCTGCCGCGCTGTGGGCAGCGGTCGGCTTGGTCCTGGTCTCGCTGACGGCCCCCGCTCACGCCGCTCCCCGCGCGCACGTGGTGTCCGGTGCCGCGGCTGCTCCCGGCACCTGGAGCGTCACCGGTTCCATGCACGCCGGGCGCTTCGCTGCGACCGCGACCCGGCTGCCCAACGGCAAGGTGCTGGTCGCCGGCGGCAGCGGCAGCACCAGCAACCTGGCGTCCGCGGAGCTGTACGACCCGCGCACGGGTACCTGGCGTGTCACCGGCTCCCTGCACCACGCCCGCTCCGCCGCGACGGCCGTCCTGCTGCCCAACGGCAAGGTCCTGGTCTCCGGGGGTCTGGGTGACACCGGCATCCTGGCGTCCGCGGAGCTGTACGACCCGCGCACGGGTACCTGGCGTGTCACCGGCTCCCTGCACGACGCACGCTTCGAAGCGGCCGCGACCCGGCTGTCCGACGGGAAGGCCCTGACCGCGGGAGGCAGTGGAGACACCGGGAATCTGGCGTCGGCGGAGGTGTACAACCCTCGTACCGGTACCTGGCGTCTCACCGGGTCCATGCACAACGCTCGCTCCCGGCAGACCCTCACGCGGCTCTACGACGGCAAGGTTTTGACCGCGGGCGGGCTGGACGGCAACTTCGACCCCCAGACCTCGGCGGAGCTGTACAACCCGCGCACCGGCACGTGGAGAGTCACCGGGTCCATGCACGACGCCCGCTCGCACGCGGCAGCCTCGCTCCTGCCCGGCGGCAGGGTCCTGGTCGCGGGCGGCGGCAACAACGACGTCGGCGCCCTGGCATCCGCGGAGGTCTACAACCCCCACACGGGTACCTGGCGGATCACCGGGTCCATGCACGACGCCCGCGACTTTCCGACGGCGACTCTGCTCCTCAACGGAAGGGTCCTGGTCGCAGGCGGCGGCAACGACACCGGCTTCCTGACTTCGGCGGAGTTGTACAACCCGCTCACCGGAACCTGGCGCGCCACCGGCTCCATGAACCAGGCACGCTCGGGCTTCACGGCCACCCTGCTCACCAACGGCAAGGTCCTGGCTGCCGGCGGCTCCGGGCCCCTGGCATCGGCGGAGTTGTACAACCCGACCAGGTTCTAGCCGTTCACAGCGGCAGTTGACGGGTGCCGGCCACCAGTGTGGTCGGCACCCGTACAGGCCGATGCTTCGAGATCTGGCCTCATCCTTATCAGGTCGGTCCCAGGGCCCGTCGACGTCGGTCGACCCGTCGTCTGCCTGGTCCTGCTGGCCACTGAGGTTCGACGTCGACCGCCCGCGTTCGCGTCTGTTGGTGTCAGGTGCTGGTGTCAGACCTGAAAATCGGACGGGGCGCCGCCGCCTGGGACGGCGCCCCGTCCGGGCGTTACCCGACGTGCAGGGTCAGGGCAGTGGTGTGGAGCTTGCCGCCGGTCTGGAACTGCAGGAACAGTCGCCAGTTGCCTGCGGTGGGCAGTTCGGCGTGGAAGGCCAAATCCGGGCCTCCGTTGTCGCCGGTGACCTTGGTGGTCGGGTGGAGATGAGCGAACTCCTGGTTGCCCTCGTGGAAGGCGGTCAGGTGGGCGTAGGTGTCCAGGTAGGGCTGAAGGTCGGTGACCGGCTTGCCGTCCTTGGACACGCTGACGCTCAGGGGGTGGGCCATGCCGGCCATCGGTTCGCCCTGGACGGTGACGGTGTACCCGTCGGCCTCCGCGGTGGTGGCCGGCGCGGGCAGCGGGGTCTTCGTGGCGTTTCCGGGGACGGTGACGGTGCGGCTGAGAACGAAGTCCTTGCCCTTCCCTGTCCCGCTGTCGGGTGTGAAGCTGGCGAACGTGCGCCAGGAGCCGGGTGCCAGGGAGGTCAGATCGGCCGTCCAGGTGCCGTCCGGGGCCATCGTGGGGTGGATGTGTTGGAAGCCGGTCAGGTCGGAGCGGATGGCGTAGAAGTGCATCCGCTTGGTCTGGTCGAGGGCGAAGCTGGTGACGGGCTTGTCCCCCGTGCCAGTGACTGTGAACCGGTAGGCGGCCTGCTGGCCGAACGGCAGGGTCGTGTCCTTCGAGGTGAGGCGGTAGCCGTCCTGGGTGTTGGACAGTCCGTTCCCGTCGGACATGTTGTCCATGCCCGGCATGTCACCCATCGAGGGTGATGCGCTCTGCGACGAGGATGCGGAGGGCTTGGCGCCGTGGTCCATGCCGGGCATGGGCGAGGAGTCGCCCGAGGAGCCGCAGGCGGCCAGAGTCAGCGCGAGAGCGGCTGCCGTACCGGCCACAGCGACAGCACGGCGGCGCACGGTGAAGCGAGATGAATCGAACATCGAATGGTGGTCTTTCCGGGTGGGCGCACCACACCGGTGGCGCGCGGAAGTGAACAGGACACGGGGCCGAACCGGCGGCCGTTGCCGAAAGTCGGCGTCGTGTCTGTGTCACGTCCGTGCGATGCACACCTGAAGCAGTAGATCCCGTCCGCTAGTCGGCGGAGCCCGCCGCCCCGTCGGGCTCATCGCCGCCCGAAGTCCTGCGGGCATCCAGCAAGCCAGCACGGCGAGAGCGGCCACCGCGAGCAGGCTCGGCGTCGGCAGGGGGATTCGCTTGGACGCCGGTGTGGAGAGGCACAGGACCCCGGACATCCCCGAGGCATCCGCGTGGCGCATGCTCAGGCCCGGCTGATGCGCGTCCGGTGCATGGCGCATGGTCGCCGGGGCAACGTCATGGCCGTCGGACATCGGTGAGGAGGACATCGCTGGCATCGCCCCGTGGCAGCCGCCGGCGGCAGTGGCCGGAGCGCCATGCATGAAGAACAGGCCGAACAGGACTGCGCACACCGCGAGCAGCCGGGCGACTCGCCGGTTGCCTGCCTGTCCGCTATCCACAGCCGTTCCCCTTCCTTGCGCGTGTCCACGTACCGGCCTGGCTGGACAATACCCGGGCAGGGTATCGCTCGCCCATCGTCCTCGCATCCGGAGTCACGCCCGGACTGTCGGCCAGGGTTCAACGCGTGCTCGACGCATCGACCGCTGCCACGGCCGGATCGCATCACCCACCACCCTCCTCGGCTTCCATCCCGTCTGCCGTCGGCCCACACACCGTGGAGCGGGCGTGGTTCCTGGCGTCCAGGTGGAGCGCGCCACTGTACGAACGACCTGGACGCCAGGGGCCGCGTCTGCTCGGCTCTGCCTGGGTCGATGGCTGATGGGACGGAAGCACTCCACGCACGCCCCCGTGGGCCAGCACTCGCGAACGGCGCCCCGTCCATCCCGGAGTCTGAGCGCCCCCGCCGTGCCGGCCTCGCGTTCGTCGTGTTCGGGCCAAGCGAAATGGTGCTGACCTGCGCTTATGGCGTGCCGGCAACTACCCTCATACAGGCACTGATGCCTGGAGCGTTCTGCCGGTGGTACGTAAGTCGGGCGAGCCGATCACTCCATCGAAGGAAGCTCTCTGACCTGCGCCTGGGCGAGTCGGCATTCTTGTGTGCCCTCGCCCGTGGCCGCGGGGGGCCGACCCTGACAACCTGCCGGTTGCGTCCTCGAGAGGCTGCTCCAGCCACTGGCATCTCGGCCCAGGGCTGAGTCAAGCCGTGCCATTGCCTCCCTCGCGATTACTTGCCGATCCTCTCCAGCACCTTCCCGGCGCTCGGCATTTCTTGTGGTGCGTTGCAGTTCCGCAAGGACGGGGTTGCGTGGTCACGCGGTGCCCCGGCGTCGGTGGTCCGAGGGTGGGCGGCCGGCGCCGGGGCGTTCGTCATGCCTGTGTGCGATTACCGGGGGCCGGGACGGTGGCCGTGGTTGACCGGTCGTGGCCCGGCTTACCGTGACCCGGCTTGCCGTGGCCTGGGCGGGGCACGACCCCGATCGCCACCCCGAACGGGAGGTCCTCGACGGGGATGGTGGCGCCGACCCTGTTCGTCGCCGTTTTGATCACGGACACGGTGTCGGCGTTGGCGTTGGTGACGTAGGCGCGGGTGCCGTTCGGCGACACCGCCACCTCTCGAGGCGCATTGCCGACGGGGATGGTCGCGACGACCCTGTTCGTCGCCGTTTTGATCACGGACACCGTGTCGGCGTCGGCGTTGGTGACGTAGGCGCGGGTGCCGTTCGGCGACACCGCCACCCCCTGGGGCGCATCGCCGACGCGGACGGTGGCGACGACGGTGTTGGTCTTCGTTTTGATCACGGACACCGTGTCGGCGTTCAAATTGGTGACGTAGGCGCGGGTGCCGTTCGGCGACACAGCCACCCCGAACGGGAAGGCGCCGACGGGGATGGTGGCGACGACCCTGTTCGCCGCCGTTTTGATCACGGACACCGTGTCGGCGTCGGAATTGGTGATGTAGGCGCGGGTGCCGTTCGGCGACACCGCCACCCCGATGGGAGCAGCGCCGACGGGGATGGTGGCGACGACCGTGTTCGTGCTCGTCTTGATCACGGACACCGTGTTGGCTCGGAAGTTGGTGACGTAGGCGCGGGTGCCGTCCGGCGACACCGCCACTCCAAGGGGCTCAAGGCCGACGGGGACGGTGGCGACGACCGTGTCGGTCGCGGTGTTGATCACGGACACCGTGCCGTCGGCGCGGTTGGTGACGTAGGCGCGGGTGCCGTTCGGCGACACCGCCACTTCCCACGGCGCATTGCCTACGGGAACCGTGACCGCCACCGTGTTCGTCCGTGTGTTGATCACCGACACCGTGTCGGCGTTGAAGTTGGTGACGTAGGCGTAGGTGCCGGGCGGCACGGCCTGGGCGGGCTGCGGGGCCACCATGGGCAGGGCCAGGCCGGCCGCCACGACGAGACCTGCCACCAGCGTCCGCAGCAACCCGTCCCACCACGAGCGACGCACTCGAAGATCAGGCGGTGCCGACGACGGGAGGGTCTCCTGCGCGCCCACCCCCCTCACGGTTTGACAGATGGTCACAGCAATCCTCTCGACCGGGTTGACGGAATGGGACGTATTATGACACTTCGTCATATTCGACACGGAGGAGGCGCGCGACCGTCCAGGCCATGGGCCGGGGCGGTCGCCTGGATGTTCGTGTGCTCCACCGAGACGCACCCGGTCGGGCGCCGCGACCGAGCCGGAGGATCCGGGGCACGGAGGCGGGCGACTGGACCCAGGCGCGGTGAGCACGACGGGCCGGGAGGGGCACCCTCCGACGACAATCATCCGGCAGAAGGATCGCTCAGGAATTCGTTGATCCGGCGCGGGGCGGCGCACCCACAACGCTTACGCACATGCCGTACGCGTGTGGCGCTGAGACATCACCCTGGACGCGAGGTCGTGAACCTGCCGGCCTCGCGCCCGTCATTCCCGGGCCAAGCGAAAGTGGTGCTGACCTGCACTTATGACGTGCGGGCAACTACCCTCATACAGGCACTGATGCCTGGAGTGTTCTGCCTCCGGTACATCCGGTACATAGCTCCGGAGAGGTAGCCAAGCCGAACATGGAGGCGCTGCGACCCGTCCGCAGCCGCGCCCCGACCCGCCCCGGTGGCCTGAAGCGGGCCCGTGCAGACCTGGAACACATCACGTTTCTGATCGAGGTCGTGATGTGTTCCTGTCGGTCGCGCTCCTCGATGCGAACTATGGGCGTGAGGGACGCCGAGGTCTGGCGAGCACGTCAATCGGACGACCGGGGCCGGTAGTGGTCGGCCGCGGTCGTGGTGGTTGCCGTACTTCGCTGTGGTACGGCACCGGATCGACGATGGGGCATGGTCATCAGAAGGCGTCTTGCCACCATCGATGAGGCGGGTTGCCGTACGGCACAGCGTCGGGACGTTCGAGGATCTTTAGATCGAGAGGCTGCACGATGTCGCGGAGCTCCCGCGCGGTCTTCCTGGGGAGAGCGCGGATCGCTAGTTCCAGCAGATCTCGCTCGTCCGCCGGTTCCGGGCAACAGTCCGGAACTCCGCACCGATCGCTGAACGGCGAGGGGAGTTGATCCCACGGAGCACGGGCGATGGCATTCCACCGAGTGAGAGCTTGCTTGACCAGGCCGGGTCGGAGACGAGTCCGCTCCAACTGAATGACCTGTGCCTGAGCTGGGCCAGAGATCCGACCGAGCTTCGAATAGCGGCGATGCGGAGCAAAGCGCCTGTTGTCCGCCCGCAGGCGTGATGGGCGCCTACGCGGCATGGACCTTTCGGCTGTAAGTCATGAAGGGCAGTCTGGCACGCGGCCGGGTTGATGCGAAGGTCGGTGGTGTCCCAGGAAACCCAGGGGCCCTGCTTGGACCGGTGGCCCCATCCCTATCAGGTCGATCACGGGGGTCCACCAACGTCGACCAACGGCTTCTGCGGCTCGGGTGATCGTTCAAGGGGGTGGGTCCGGTCTCGACCGCTGCCGTTCGCGCTTGTCGGGGTCAGCCGCCGCAGGCGGTCCATTACTTGTCCGCCCGGTAGAGCCTGATGTCCTTGTTGACGAAGAGGTGGACATAGCCGCACCGCCAGCAGATCAGGCCGGTGGCGTTCTCGTCGGCCCAGGCCAGCTTCAAGAACTCCATGCCGGTGCTGTTGAGCAGGACATCCCGCTCTCGGAACAGATCCCCTTTGCAGACCTGGCAGCTGAGCCAGACATCGCCCAGTGCTGCACGTACCGGCTTCTTCGCCATCGAGTGAACGCCCCCGCCCTTGCCGTTCGCGGTCGAAGTGAACCTATGCCTCCGGCATGCGCGTGACTACTGGCGTGCACTAGGCGTCGAGGTAGCGGTAATCCCCATCCGGGAGGCCGATCACCAAGCCGCCGCTGTGGACCCTCCACTCGCTCATGCCGTCGACGTCGTGGCTGACCAGAAACAGCCCCCGGGGCCTCTCGTCGTACTCGTCATCCTGGTACGAGGCCGGGATCCGCGCGATCTGACGCAACCTCTCCTCGAACCAGTCCAGTGACACCGCGCGGATGTCGCCCCCGTAGAAGGCCCACCCGCCGGAGTTGTACTGCCGGGGAGGGAAGGCCCAGCCCCCGCTGTAGGTGCGCTCCGGATCGTCTGCTTCCACGATCTCCTTGATCTGGGCCAGTTGTCTGTCGTCACACTCCAGCCAGCCCCTGACCGAGACCATGACTCCCACGGCGCTTCCTCCTCATTCGTGTGGCGCGCCGCCCCGGCGCACGGTTCCTGTGCGCTTGCACGCTAGGAGTGACCTGCTCGGCCGCGCAAAGGAATTGGCAGGTGGATCAGCCGCCTCGGGCGAGAGCGCGCCGTTGTCCGGCGTCGCACGCAAGAACCGTTGGCGGTCGCCCGAGGAGGCCGGCCATCCCCCTCGGCGCGAACTACGCGCGCGGCGGCGTCCGTTGGGCGTCAGTTGGCCGGTCAGCGGGGTCGGCGGGGGGCTCGGTCGGTTGCCTCTGGTCCGCCGAGTTGCTGTACTTCGCTGCTGTACGGGACGGGACACACACCACCGCTTCAAGGAGCGAGCAGGGGTGATCACAGCGTTGATGTGCGCGGGACCTTCCGTGCAGTGAGCATCGCTCCCTCATCCGCCCAGGACCCCGAAGGAGGCACCCGCGCAATGACGAGCACTGAGCCCGTGGGACTGCTGCACGTGTTGATCGTCTACGAGCGTCCTTCGGCGCACCGGGTGGTCTGCCACGCCCGCAGCGTCAGTCTGGAGCGGGGGGTCTTCCTCGGTGACTCGGTGCTCCCGGTGGACAGCCCGCCGGGAGCCGTGATTCCCCCGGCCCGGGTGGTCCGTATGCACCGGGAGCCGTTCATGGAGTTCACCGAGTTGCCCGCTGTCTGGAGTGCTGTTGTCGAGCTGGAGGGCCCGGACCTGTCCTGGGTGGAGCTCGGGGCGAAGCTCCGCGCCGTCCTGTCGGCAATCCCGTCGGCAACCGGCACGGAGCCGGGAGAGGGGGGACTCTCCTCTCGCGGGTGACCGCAGGCAACGGGCAACGGTCCGACCGGGCCGCCGTGTACGCGCCAGGACCTTCCGGACGGTCACAGGGCGAGCGGTCGTCGGCACGGCGGGGCCGGGTGGGCGCCGGGTGGACGGCCCGAGGCCTCAGTCGGAAGTCGTGGCGCTCGGACGTATGTCGTTCAGACTGTCGACGATCGTCACAGACGGATGCGAAGGCGCGGGCACCTGAATGAGAATGGGGACGTAGACCACGTCCCCGTGTCTGAACTCGGCCTTCCATGAATTCCGGTAGCACACGATGTCATTCGGGCTGCCGCGCGTCGCATAGCACTGAAGTGCCGAACTCGTGGATACGCTCCACGAATTCCGAGAACGAGCGTCTGCTTCACCTGCTGACGCACCCCGTGCGCCCAGCGCCAAAGAACAGCAGGCCACGACCAGTCCGACACTCCGCAAGGCTGCTTTCTTCATTCCCATCACCCTGAAAGCCGAAGCTGGCTGCGAGTGTACTGATGCGTTCCATTGTCCCACGCCGGGTGGATGTGCGTCGGATGCTCTCCGCGTCCCCGGCGCCATTCAGCAGCACGGAAATAAGGTCCTGCCCGCACCTATCGGCGATCGGAATGGTGGAGTTTGCGAGCGGCTTCGTGGCGGGTGTGGACGCCGAGTTTGCTCAGTATCGCGCCGACGTGATGCCCGGCCGTCTTGGGAGTGATGTAGAGACGGGCCGCGATCTCGGCATCCGTCAGGTCCTCGTGCAGCAGCTTCAGGACGTCCAGCTCCCGGTTGGTCAGACCGTACGGATTGGCCCGGGTGGCCGCCCGGGGGCCCCGCCGGATCGGGCGGACGCCCCGGGCACGCATCACGGTGCGGGTCCGCGCCACGGCCGGCCGGGCGCCTAGGGCCTCAAGGGCTGCCAGTGCCTGGTGCAGTGCGGGTCCGTCGCCGGAGAGGCGGGCCAGCGCGGCGTCGTACGGGCAGCCGAGCGCGTCCCATCGTGCCGCGGCGCCGGCCCAGTCGTCGGCCAGCTCGAGCGCGTAGGGTTCGGCCGCCGGCACCTGCGGGGGTGTCCCTCCGGCGCGGCGGATCCAGCAGGCCAGCGCCCCGGACAGCCAGGGATGACTGCGATCCGCCAACGCGTCCAGACCGCGTCGTGCCTCCGCCCGAACCCGCTCGTGGTCACCGGACAGCCAGGCCGCCTCGACCCGGGCCTCCCATCCCGGACCCGTGGCCATCAGGCAGTCCGGGTCCACGAGGCTCGCCGCCTGCTCGAGCAGCGGCCACACCTGGGCCTTGCCCCGCCGGGCGCGCACCAGTCCCAGCACGGTGAAGGCCAGCGCTCTGACGATCGGTGGTGAGTGGGGATGGGACAGCACTTCCTGTGCGGCATCGGACGCCTGGGTCCACAGGCCCCGGTTCAACAGCCCCCAGCTGCCCCAGATCCTCGTGCACAGCAGGTGGAACAGCAGGTCGTGATCGAGGCAGTGGGTTTCCGCCCGGGTCACGGCCGCGGTGGTCCGGTCGACGTCATGCCGCAGCGCGGCGAACCAGCACATGACCAGCGCACAGGAGGCCGCGTCCACCGGCAGATCCTGTGCCATCGCGCTGGACACCGCCTGCTCGCAGTCCTCCCAGCCGCACCCTTCGTTCAGCATCCGTGCCGCCGCGGCGTGGAAGCGCGCCTGGACGACCACCCCCTCGTCGCCGAAGCGCTCACCGAGAGCGATCGCCTTCTCGGCGTGCGCGGCGGTCACCGCCACCGCCTCGTGTTCGTAGCAGGCCAGCCGGCAGAGGTTCAGGTACGCCAGGGACAGCTCCGCGTTGGGTCCCAGTTCTTCGAGCACCCGCACCGCGTCCAGGGCGGTCCGTCCCGACTCGGCGGTCCGTCCGGCGGGCCACAGCGTGTACGACAGCCGGCGCAGGTTCTCCCCCTCGCGCAGCCGGTCGCCCGCCGTACGGCGCAGCCGCACCGCCGTACGACGGGATTCGACCGCCTCGTCCAGTCGGCTCGACAGGAGACATGCCTGCGCATGGCCTTCCAGCAGGGAGGTCTGCTGGTCGAGCGGCAGGCCGTCGGCGTACCGCAGGGCGCGGGCGTACTGGGCGGCCGCTTCCCGGTGCGCGCCTGTCGCGGCGGCATGGGCGGCCGCCGCGGGCGCGTACTCCAAGACGGCGGTCGGATCGCCGGCGGCCTCGGAATGATCGGCCAGCAGCGCCAGATCATCCGCGGTGACCGGGCCGGCCCGCATCGCTGCCAGCACCTGCTGGTGCACCCGCAGCCGGCATGCGGCGGGGACGGTCTCCAGCACCGCGAGCCGGGTCAGCTCATGGCGGAATTCGGTCGCCTGTCCGTCTGTGCGGACAATTCCGCAGGCCACGGCCTCCTCGAGTGCTTCCTCCGGGGTCGGCAGGACACCGGCCAGCAGCGGTGGCGAGACCCGGTGCCCCAGGACGGCCAGCACGTCGACGACCGTGCGTGCGGCGGCCGAGAGGCCGGCCAGGCGGCCGGCCACGGCCTCGCGCACCGTGGCCGGGATGGTCTCGGCCGGGGAGGCCAGGATCTCGGTGACGATGAACGGGTTGCCCGCGGAGACGTGGTAGAGCTGTTCGACGTCGACGGCGTGGCCGGTGGCCAGCCGGGCCACGGCCGGGCGGCTCAGGGGTGCCAGGTCGTGTCGGTGCACCCACGAATAGCCCGCCAGAGTACCGAGGAGGGCGGTCAAGTGGTGGGTGCGGCCGACCTCGTCGTCGCGGTAGGTGGCCACCACCAGGGCCGGAACGCTCGGCAGACGCCGCACCAGGTGGCGCAGCAGATCCATGGTGGCCTCGTCGGCCCAGTGGACGTCTTCCAGCACCAGCAGGCTGGGATAGGCACTCAGGTCGGCGAGCAGGCAGTCGAAGACCTCGTCGGACCGGCAGGTGCCGGCCAGGGCCCCGGTCAGGGCCGTGCGTACCGCCGGTCCCAGGCGTGGAGCCAAGTCCATCAGAGGGCCCAGAGGTCGGGGTGTCGCCAGCGGGTCGCAAGCACCGGCCAGCACCCGGATACGGGGGTCGGCCAGCTGGGCCAGACGGCGGACGACGCTGGTCTTGCCGATGCCGGCCTCGCCCCGCACGAGTGCGAGGCGTCCAGGGCCGCTCACGGTCGCCTGCAGGTGACCGGTGAGGTCCTGGAGCACGGCCTTTCGCTCTAGTAGGTCCATCACCAGCCATTTTCCCTCCGTGGGCGGAGTGGCGCAAAAGATCCAGATGGGCCAGGGCAGGTCGGCGGGTGGGGTGGTTCGCGGAATGCCGGGGTGGGATGTGGGGTGTGCGGAGGTGGAAGTTGGGGTGTTCACCCGATGTGCCACCGACTGCCGCGGAGCATGCTGGCCTAGGAGTTCCAGAAACCGGGTCTACCGGTTCGCGGCTAAAATCGACCAGCGCCGAGAATATGGCGCGACCGCCCCTCCGAAATATCTCCGGCAGTGAATCCGGCCACAACACGCAAGGCGAATGTTGCCGGCGTCTGTCGATCCATGAGATTCCGGAGCGCGGAGTGGTGCGAGTGCCATGACTGGCCTGTTTGGCTGGCGGCGCATATTACGGAGAATTACTTCCGTAATCCAATGGAGCTGCAAATCGGAAAACCCACACGCATTGGAAAGGGATCATCATGCTCAACAAGATCGCAAAGCGCGCGGCAATGCTGACTGCTTCGGTTGCTCTGGCTGCGGGAGGTGCAACGCTGCCCTCTGCCGCCTTCGCCGCTCCGGCGCCTACAGGAACTCACGCGACGGCGCCGAGCGACAACAACAACAACAATAACAACAACAACCGACGGGGCGGAAACAACAACAACAATAACAACAACAACAACAACCGTCGGGGCGGGAACAACAACAATAACAACAACAACAACGGAGGCCGAGCCAACAACAACAACAACAATAACAACAACAACGGCGGAGGCGGGAACAACAACAATAACAACAACAACGGAGGCCGAGCCAACAACAACAACAACAACAACAATAACAACAACAACGGCGGAGGCGGGAACAACAACAATAACAACAACAACAACAACGGAGGCCGAGCCAACAACAACAACAATAACAACAACAACGGCGGAGGCCGAGCCAACAACAACAACAATAACAACAACAACGGCGGAGGCGGGAACAACAACAATAACAACAACAACAACGGAGGCCGAGCCAACAACAACAACAATAACAACAACAACGGCGGAGGCGGGAACAACAACAATAACAACAACAACAACGGTGGAGGTGGGAACAACAACAACAACAATAACAACAACGGAGGCGGAGGGAACAACAACAATAACAATAACAACAACGGTGGAGGCGGGAACAACAACAACAATAACAACAACAACGGTGGAGGCGGGAACAACAACAATAACAACAACAACGGCTGACTTTCGAAGTCCGGAGGTCGGGTGGATAAAGTCACCCGACCTCCGGACTTTCACGTGCCTGCCCCGGCCGAGGGCGAGGTTGCCACAGGAGCGTGTCTCTGATTGCAGTCGACGTTCTGATCGACGGAGGTGTTTCCCTGCCCGACCTGCTCCGTCGGACAACAGACCTGGAAGTCGGAGAGTCGTGTGATGCCCAGAGCCGAGAGGAGCCCCCGTCCCCTCGGCTCACGCGGCCCGTCGAGCCGCGACGAGGGTGACGGAAAAGGGGCCCCTCCCGTGCCGTGTGGCCTGGGAGAAGCCCCTTATCGTGCGTAGCGTGGCGTGCCCGCCGAGGATCGTCCGTCAGAACGTGCCCAGCTTGATGATCGACAGGATCGCGATCAGCTGGATCGCCGACGCGGCCAGGGCCTTGGGCCAGGGCAGGTCGTGGGACCTGCTGACCATGAGGGTGAGCAGGGCGCCCGCCCCCACCCAGGTCACCCAGCCGAGGAGCTGGACGAAGGACGCGTCGCCGCCGAAGAACATGGCGACGACCAGGCGCGGAGTGTCCGTGATGGACATGATCAGCATGGAGAGGCCGACCGTCGGCTGCCAGGCGCCGTCGCCGCCGAGCTGGCGGGCCAGGGTGTGGGTCACCACGCCCAGGATGAACGTGCTGATGACGATCGCCACAGCCGTCGTCAGGACGATCGGGACGGCGTTGGGGAGCGTGGCGTTGATGACGTCCTGGCGGGCACCGTCGAAGCCGAAGACCGCCAGCAGGCCGTAGAGGAACGTCACGATCAGGGCCGGAGCCCACATCGTGTAGTCGCGCATCTGCAGGAACGTCTGCTTGGGGCTGAGGACGATGCCCCTCAGCAGGTCCTTCCAGTGCAGCCGGGGGCCCACGGGCGGGGCCGCCGCCTGGCCCGCGCGGTAGGTCTCGCCCTGGCTGTACGGGTCCTCGCCGACCGAGAACGCCTGGGTGTGGCCGGGGCTGTTCGCCGCGTACGGGTCCGGGCCCTGCTGCGGGTGTCCGTCGCCGAAGTACTCCGGCTCACCGCCGCCGGGGCCGCCGGCCTGGGGCCAGCCGCCCTGTCGGCCGCCGTCCTGCCGGCCATGACCGTAGGGCTGCTGGTTGCCGCCGTAGGGCTGACCCCCGTACGGCTGCTGCTGCGAGGGCGCGGGCGGGTAGCCGTACGGCTCCCGGCCTCCCTGCGGTGCCTGCTGCCCGTACGACGGTTGGTGTTGTTGCGGTCGCGCTTGCGGGGCCCGGTTGTCCCGGCCCCGCCCGATCCTGAATCCAGCCACGTAATCGAACGTACCTGGTCCCGCACAGTGACGTGCCGGGCGCGGGCCCATGCGGCGGCCTTTGGGTCCGAGCTGTGACATCCCCTAAGGGGCCGCACAAGGGCCGAATGGGGGTTGTCCGGGGGTTGTATGGGGGCCTTGTGAGGGATGTCCGGCGGGGCTGGAGGCGGCGGAGCTCGGGCCGGGCCCGCAGGTGCCGGCCCGGCCCGAGTCGCGTGGCGTCGCGTGCGGTGCGATCGGTGCCATCCGCATGGGCCGTACGAGTCACGCCGGCCTACGAGCCATGGCGTGCAGGCCCTACGAGCCATGGCGCGCGGGCCCTACGGCTCATGTCACGCGAGCCGTACGCGCCCATGCCACGCGGCCGGCCGTACGGCCACGCGTTCTCCGCCGGAGAGCGCCCTCCGGAGGAAGGCGCCTGCGTCGGAATCGGACTCAGTCCGCGAAATTGGCGCCGAAGGCCGGGGTGCCCGTGGTCGAGACGCCCGCGTCGGCCGGCCAGACGGAGCGGGAGCCGGTCGTGGTGATCTTCGTGCCGTTGGAGGGCAGGTAGGTGATCGTGCCGTCGCCCGCGTTCTCGTACGAGCCCACCAGAAGGTCGGCCCTGCCGTCGCCGGTCACGTCGTCGAGCTTCACGTCCAGGCCGAAGAGGTCGCCCTTCTCGTCGTTGCCCGGGACACCCGGAGTGCTCTGCGCGAAGGCCTGGGCGCCGGAAGAGGTGTTGACGCCGTGCGCGGAGCCGTACAGGACGGTGACCATGCCGGCGTCCGCGTGCCCGTCGAGGTCCTCGTACGCGGTGCTGACGACGAGGTCCTGGTAGCCGTCGTGGTTGATGTCGCCGAGATCCAGCTCGTAGCCGAAGCTGTCGTTCTTCTCCGCGGTGCCGGGCACACTGCCGGTGTTTTGGCTGATCCCGGCGGTCCCGGCAGGGCCGGACGCGGAACCGTAGGTGATGTTCACCTTGCCGCCGTACGCGGAGTCCGGAGGGGTCGTGCCGTCGCTGAGCTTGGTGTTGTCCCAGGGCGCGCCGCTGACGATGTCGCCGAAGCCGTCGCCGTTGATGTCGCCGACGGCCGTGATGATGCCGGCCTTCAGGGCCTTGGCGGCGGACACGCTCAGGCCGTTCGCCGTGCCGGGCACGTAGTAGCCCTCGGCGGAGAAGGCGACGTCGCCGATGCCGTCGCCGTTGAAGTCGGCCGCCGGGACGACCGTGGAGTCGGCGGCCGTGGCCGTCGCGGCCGCTCACGTAGGCGCCCGTTCATCCGCTGTGTTGATCTCCAGGGAGTCCGGACGCGGAGGAGCCGGGGAGAACGCGGAACGCCGGAGGTGCTGTCATCAGCTCCTCCGGCGTTCGCGGGGCGTGCGCGGTCTACTTCACCGGTTCGGGCTCCGGCTCGCTCTCGGCCTCCGCGGCCCCCGCCGGATCGACCGGCGTCCTGACGGAGTCGAGCAGCAGCTGTGCGACGTCGACGACCTGGATGGACTCCTTGGCCTTGCCGTCGTTCTTCTTGCCGTTGACCGAGTCGGTCAGCATGACGAGGCAGAACGGGCAGGCGGTGGAGACGATGTCCGGGTTGAGGGAGAGCGCCTCGTCGACACGCTCGTTGTTGATGCGCTTGCCGATCCGCTCCTCCATCCACATCCGCGCACCACCGGCGCCGCAGCAGAAGCCGCGCTCCTTGTGGCGGTGCATCTCCTGCTGGCGCAGGCCCGGGACGGCGGACATGATCTCGCGCGGCGGCGTGTAGATCTTGTTGTGGCGGCCCAGGTAGCAGGGGTCGTGGTACGTGATCAGACCCTCGACCGGGGTGACCGGGAGCAGCTTGCCCTCGTCGATGAGGTGCTGGAGCAGCTGGGTGTGGTGGATGACCTCGTAGTCGCCGCCGAGTTGCGGGTACTCGTTGCCGATCGTGTTGAGGCAGTGCGGGCAGGTGGCGACGATCTTCTTCGCCGACTTCGGCTTCTTCGACTCGGGGGTGGTGTTGCCCTCGTCGTCCGTCTCCTCGCCGAACGCCATGTTCAGCGCGGCCACGTTCTCCATGCCGAGTTCCTGGAACAGGGGCTCGTTGCCGAGGCGCCGGGCGGAGTCACCGGTGCACTTCTCGTCGCCGCCCATGATCGCGAACTTGACGCCCGCCATGTGGAGCAGTTCCGCGAAGGCCTTCGTGGTCTTCTTGGCGCGGTCTTCCAGCGCGCCGGCGCAGCCGACCCAGTACAGGTACTCGACCTCGGTGAGGTCCTCGATGTCGCGGCCGACGACGGGGATCTCGAAGTCGACCTCCTTGGTCCACTCCAGCCGCTGCTTCTTGGCCAGGCCCCAGGGGTTGCCCTTCTTCTCCAGGTTCTTGAGCATCGTGCCCGCCTCGGACGGGAAGGCGCTCTCGATCATCACCTGGTAGCGGCGCATGTCGACGATGTGGTCGATGTGCTCGATGTCGACGGGGCACTGCTCGACGCAGGCGCCGCAGGTGGTGCAGGACCACAGGACGTCGGGGTCGATGACGCCGTTCTCCTCGACGGTGCCGATGAGAGGCCGTTCGGCCTCCGCCAGCGCCGCGGCGGGCACGTCCGCGAGGGCCTCGGCCGAGGCCTTCTCGTTGCCCTCCATGTCCTTGCCGCCGCCCGCGAGCAGGTAGGGGGCCTTGGCGTGCGCGTGATCCCGGAGGGACATGATCAGCAGCTTGGGGGAGAGCGGCTTGCCGGTGTTCCAGGCGGGGCACTGCGACTGGCAGCGGCCGCACTCGGTGCAGGTGGAGAAGTCCAGCAGGCCCTTCCAGGAGAACTGCTCGACCTGGGAGACGCCGAAGACGTCGTCCTCGCCGGGGTCGGTGAAGTCGATGTCCTTGCCGCCGGAGGTCATCGGGAGCAGGCCGCCCAGCGCGGTCGCGCCGTCCGCGTTCCGCTTGAACCAGATGTTCGGGAAGGCGAGGAAGCGGTGCCAGGCGACACCCATGTTGGTGTTGAGGCCGACCGTGATCGCCCAGCCCATGGTGACGCCGAGCTTGATCATGGCGGTCAGGTAGACCAGGTTCTGCAGGGTGCCGAGGCTCAGGCCCTTGAAGGCGGCGACCAGGGGGTACGACGCCCAGTACGCGGCCTCGTAGTGGTGGACGCCGTGGATCGCGCCCTCCAGACCGCGCAGGGTCATGATGGCGAGGCCGATGACGAGGATGACGGCCTCGACGAAGTAGGCCTGGCCGGTCTTGGAGCCCGCGAAGCGCGACTTGCGGCCCGGCTTCGACGGCCGGTTGAGCTGCCGGATCGCGATCAGTACGAGGATGCCGAGCGTCGTGAACAGCGCGATGAACTCGGTGTACAGCTCGTACGGCAGCCAGTCGCCGAGGACGGGCAGCGTCCAGTCGGCCTTGAACAGCTGACCGTAGGCCGTGACGATCGTCAGGCCGAGGGTCAGGAAGCCGACGGCGACGAACCAGTGCGCGACACCGACGATCCCCCACCGGTTCATCCGGGTGTGGCCGACGAACTCCTTGGCCAGCGTGATGCTGCGGGCCTTCCAGGCGTCGGTCCTGGATCCGGCCGGGAGGGGCTGGCCGAGCTTGATGAACCGGTAGATCTGCGCGACGGCTCGGGCGATGAGCGCAACGCCGACCACGGTCAGGGTCAGCGACACAATGATCGCGGCGAGTTGCATTGGGGGCTCCTCGGGCCTGCGAGGTGGGGCTTTGTGTGATTACTAAGCGGTAACTTATGCAGTCCGTCTGAGACTACCCACTTCTTGCGCCGCACTGTAGTCAGGGGTGCGGTGATCTGCGTCGCTGAGGGTCGCCTGACGGGGGTGTCTCTTCCCGGGGTCGCGGGGCCGACACGTAAACCCGATCGTGTTATCTGCTGCACATTTAAGACATTCAACCCTAAGTTGGCGCTGTGCTGTACGGAATCGCCGCTGCCATCGCCGCCCTGTCCCTCGCCGCCCTGCTCGCCGCGCTGCTGCGGACGCTCGCCCTGCGCCTCGGCGCGGTGGAGCGGCGGCGGGGGCGCATGGTCGCGCTGCTCGGCGGGCCGGCGGTGATCGTGGCGACGGCGTTCGTCGCCGGGGCCGGCGACTGGACGGACGTGGCCCCGCTCGGCCCCGCGGCCGGGCGGCTGCTGGTGGCCGGGATGGTGGTCGGTGCCCTCGGCCTGGTCGCCGACCTGAGACCCGTACCGCTCCCGGTGCGGACGGCCGCCGTCACCACCGCGGCCGCGCTGACCGTGCCGTTCGACGAACTGGGACCGCCCTTGGGGTTCCTGGCCGTCGGATGGGTCGTCCTCGTCACGCACGCATTCACCTCCCTCGATCACGCCGACGGAGTGATGGGGACGGTCGCCGTGGTGACCGCCTTCGCCCTGAGCGGGTGCGCGGCCGCCGAGGTCATGGACGGGCTGGCGACGCTGCTGAGCGTGCTGGCCGCCGCGCTGACCGGGTTCCTGATGCACGGCTGGCCGCCCGCCCGGATCGTGCCGGGGCGCTGTGGCGGCCTGTTCGCCGGGTTCGTGCTGGCCTCGGCCGCGGTGCTGGTGCACGCCGGCCGGGGGGCCGGGCCGAGCGTGGGGGCCGTGTTCGCGCTGACGGCGGTGGTGACCGCCGACGCGGTGCTGGTGCTGGTGTCGCGGCAGCGGGCCGGGCGTCCGCTGCTGAGCGGCGCTCCCGACCATCTCGGCCACCGGCTGCGGCACCTCGGTGTCACGGCGCAGGGTGCCGCGGTCCTCGCCGGGATCACCGGCTTCGCGGGTGCACTCGTCGGCATGCTGATCGACCTGGGGTGGGTGGGGGCGACGGCGGCCCTGTGGGTGGCGGGCGGCGCCGCCGGGATGGTCCTGGTACTCCTTCGTGTTCCCGCTTACGGGGCGAGCCTCTCGGGAAAGCCGCAGGTCGGCGCCCACCTGCGTGTAAGGAACAGATAAGACTTGAGCCCCCTCGACTCAGCTCTGTTGACCGGGAGCGGGACGTCGTGCACACTTGAGTCCGTTCCACTCAAGTCATTGCTGGAGGAATTGAAATGGCACGTGCGGTCGGCATCGACCTGGGCACGACTAACTCCGTCGTCAGCGTTCTGGAGGGCGGCGAGCCCACCGTCATCACCAACGCCGAGGGTGCCAGGACCACGCCGTCCGTCGTCGCCTTCGCCAAGAACGGTGAGGTGCTCGTCGGCGAGGTCGCCAAGCGCCAGGCGGTCACGAACGTGGACCGGACCATCCGCTCGGTGAAGCGTCACATGGGTACGGACTGGAAGATCGAGCTCGACGGGAAGCACTTCAACCCGCAGCAGATGAGCGCCTTCATCCTGCAGAAGCTGAAGCGCGACGCCGAGGCGTACCTGGGTGAGAAGGTCACGGACGCGGTCATCACCGTTCCGGCGTACTTCAACGACTCCGAGCGTCAGGCGACGAAGGAGGCCGGCGAGATCGCGGGCCTGAACGTCCTGCGTATCGTCAACGAGCCCACGGCCGCCGCGCTCGCGTACGGCCTGGACAAGGACGACCAGACGATCCTCGTCTTCGACCTCGGTGGCGGCACCTTCGACGTGTCCCTCCTGGAGATCGGCGACGGCGTCGTCGAGGTGAAGGCCACGAACGGCGACAACCACCTCGGTGGTGACGACTGGGACCAGCGGGTCGTCGACTACCTGGTGCAGCAGTTCAAGTCCGGTCACGGTGTGGACCTCGCCAAGGACAAGATGGCCCTCCAGCGCCTCCGTGAGGCCGCGGAGAAGGCCAAGATCGAGCTGTCCTCGTCCACCGAGACCTCGATCAACCTGCCCTACATCACGGCGTCCGCCGAGGGCCCGCTGCACCTGGACGAGAAGCTCACGCGCGCCCAGTTCCAGCAGCTCACGGCCGACCTTCTGGAGCGCTGCAAGACGCCGTTCCACAACGTCATCAAGGACGCGGGCATCAACCTGTCCGAGATCGACCACGTCGTTCTCGTCGGTGGCTCCACCCGTATGCCGGCCGTGGCCGAGCTCGTCAAGGAGCTCACCGGCGGCAACGAGGCCAACAAGGGTGTCAACCCGGACGAGGTCGTCGCCATCGGCGCCGCCCTGCAGGCCGGTGTCCTCAAGGGTGAGGTCAAGGACGTCCTGCTCCTCGACGTGACCCCGCTGTCCCTCGGCATCGAGACCAAGGGAGGGATCATGACGAAGCTCATCGAGCGCAACACCACGATCCCGACCAAGCGTTCCGAGATCTTCACGACGGCCGAGGACAACCAGCCGTCCGTGCAGATCCAGGTCTACCAGGGCGAGCGCGAGATCGCGGCGTACAACAAGAAGCTCGGGATGTTCGAGCTGACCGGTCTGCCGCCGGCGCCCCGCGGCGTCCCGCAGATCGAGGTCGCCTTCGACATCGACGCCAACGGCATCATGCACGTGACCGCGAAGGACCTGGGCACGGGCAAGGAGCAGAAGATGACCGTCACCGGCGGCTCCTCGCTGCCGAAGGACGAGGTCAACCGGATGCGCGAAGAGGCCGAGAAGTACGCGGAGGAGGACCACGCCCGCCGCGAGGCCGCCGAGACCCGCAACCAGGGCGAGCAGCTCGTCTACCAGACGGAGAAGTTCCTCAAGGACAACGAGGACAAGGTCCCCGGTGACGTCAAGACCGAGGTCGAGGCGTCCGTCGAGGAGCTGAAGGCCGCGCTCAAGGGCGAGGACACCGCCGAGATCCGTACGGCCACCGAGAAGGTCGCCGCCGTCTCGCAGAAGCTGGGCCAGGCCATGTACGCCGACGCCCAGGCCGCGCAGGCCGGCGGTGGCGCCGAGGGTGCCGAGCAGGCCAGGGCCGACGACGACGTCGTGGACGCCGAGATCGTCGACGAGGACCGCAAGGACGGTGCCGCGTGACGGAGGAGACCCCGGGTTTCGAAGAGAAGCCTGACGTCCCCTCCGGCGCCACCCCTGAAGACGCCGAGCCGAAGGACGCCCCCTCCGCGGAGGGGGCGTCCCCGGCCGGGGACGCATCAGCCGCAGCACAGACCGCCGGTCTGACGGCCCAGCTGGACCAGGTACGTACGGCGCTCGGTGAGCGCACCGCGGACCTCCAGCGGCTCCAGGCCGAGTACCAGAACTACCGCCGCCGGGTCGAGCGCGACCGGATCGCGGTCAAGGAGCTCGCCGTCTCGAGCCTCCTGACCGAGCTCCTGCCCGTCCTCGACGACATCGGCCGCGCGCGGGAACACGGTGAACTGGTCGGCGGTTTCAAGTCGGTGGCCGAGTCGCTGGAGACCGTCGCGGCGAAGATGGGGCTTCAGCAGTTCGGCAAGGAGGGCGAGCCCTTCGACCCGATGATCCACGAGGCCCTGATGCACTCGTACGCGCCGGACGTCACGGAGACGACGTGCGTGGCGATTCTCCAGCCCGGGTATCGCTTCGGCGAGCGCACCATCCGCCCCGCGCGGGTGGCGGTCGCCGAGCCGCAGCCCGGCGCACAGTCCGTCAAGTCCGACGACACGACGGCTGAGGCGGCCGAGGACAAGGAGAACGGTGGCCCGGACGAGGGCTGACGTTGACACGATGAGGAAGGAGGGACGTCGAGGATGAGCACCAAGGACTTCATCGAGAAGGACTACTACAAGGTCCTCGGCGTCCCCAAGGACGCCACCGAGGCCGAGATCAAGAAGGCGTACCGGAAGCTCGCCCGCGAGTTCCACCCGGACGCCAACAAGGGCAACGCCAAGGCCGAGGAGCGCTTCAAGGAGATCTCCGAGGCGAACGACATCCTCGGGGACGCCAAGAAGCGCAAGGAGTACGACGAGGCGCGCGCCCTCTTCGGCAACGGCGGCTTCCGTCCGGGGCCCGGGGCGGGCGGCGGCAACTTCAACTTCGACCTGGGCGACCTCTTCGGAGGCGGCGCCCAGGGCGGAGCGGGCGGCGGGACCGGCGGCTTCGGCGGCGGCATAGGCGACGTCTTCGGGGGCCTTTTCAACCGCGGCGGCGCGGGCACCGGCGCCCGGACCCAGCCCCGGCGCGGCCAGGACATCGACACCGAGGTGACGCTGAGCTTCACCGAGGCGGTGGACGGCGCGACGGTCCCGCTGCGGATGACGTCCCAGGCGCCCTGCAAGGCATGTTCGGGCACCGGCGACAAGAACGGCACACCGCGTGTGTGCCCGACCTGCGTCGGCACCGGCCAGGTGGCGCGGGGCTCCGGCGGCGGGTTCTCGCTGACGGACCCCTGCCCGGACTGCAAGGGCCGCGGTCTGATCGCCGAGCACCCCTGCATGGAGTGCTCGGGCAGCGGTCGGGCCAAGTCGTCCCGCACGATGCAGGTCCGCATCCCGGCGGGCGTCACCGACTCGCAGCGGATCCGGCTGCGCGGCAAGGGCGGGCCCGGCGAACGGGGCGGCCCGGCCGGTGACCTGTACGTCACGGTCCATGTGGACGCCCACCCGGTCTTCGGCCGCAAGGGCGACAACCTCACCGTCGCCGTGCCCGTCACCTTCGCGGAGGCGGCCCTCGGCGGCGAGGTGCGGGTACCGACCCTGGGCGGTCCCCCGGTCACCCTGAAACTGCCCCCGGGCACGCCCAACGGCCGTACGATGCGGGCCCGCGGCAAGGGCGCGGTCCGCAAGGACGGCACCCGCGGCGACCTCCTCGTCACCGTCGAGGTCGCGGTCCCCACGGACGTGTCGGGCAAGGCGCGTGACGCCCTGGAGGCGTATCGCGAGGCAACCGCGGACGAGGACCCGCGTGCGGAGCTGTTCCAGGCCGCGAAGGGAGCATGAGCAGATGGACGGCCGTCGTCGAAACCCCTATGAACTGACCGAGGAGACCCCGGTCTACGTCATCTCGGTGGCGGCCCAGCTCTCCGGCCTGCACCCGCAGACCCTGCGCCAGTACGACCGCCTCGGCCTGGTCTCCCCGGACCGCACGCCGGGACGCGGCCGGCGCTACTCGGCCCGCGACATCGAACTGCTGCGCACCGTCCAGCAGTTGTCGCAGGACGAGGGCATCAACCTGGCCGGCATCAAACGCATCATCGAGCTGGAGAACCAGGTCGCCGCGCTCCAGTCCCGTGTCGTGGAACTGGAGTCGGCCCTGGACGGCGCGGCGACGGCCATGCGGCAGCGTGAGGCCGCCGTGCACGCCTCCTACCGGCGGGACCTGGTCCCGTACCAGGAGGTCCAGCAGACGAGCGCGCTGGTGGTGTGGCGGCCGAAGCGGTCGCCGGAGTAGTTCCCGATCGTCGAAGGGGCCGGGAGGTGGATCACCTCCCGGCCCCTTCGCGTGTCCGCGTCCGGGGCCGCGCACGTCGCGCGAAGTGGTCCGAGGAGCCGTCGAGTTGTCCGCGGAGGCGCGGGGGACCCGACGTCCGCGGGAGGGGCCGTGCGGCGCGATCGACGTGGCAGGGGTTTGCCGGCGGGAACGGTGAGGCCGACGGTCCGTCCCCGGGTGGTGGTGACGTCGCGGTGGGGGCCGGTCGCGCGGGTGTCGCGAGAGGGGTCCGAATCGGCCAAGTCCGCACCGCGGACGCCGCGGTCCGTTTTCTTCGGTGTGCCCCACAAAGCGACGTTCACGTGAACTGCCCTTTGTGGGCGGGCGAGACATAAACGGTCATTGCGGCCGGAGTTGTGCGATGCGCGCGACATGCGGGTTCATGGGTGACGCAGATCACTGCGCCCCCGGTGCGGGCCGTCACGTCGTGTCGGGCCGGGCTCGCGGCCGTCCGTCCGGAGCTGCGGTGATGCTCGGCCGCCTTCAAGTCCGCAGGTCGGGGGCGGGGGTTGTCCGGCCTTGACGGGGTGTGTGGGAACGAGGTGGGCCGCAGGCGTTACGTGGAAGTGGAGGTGCACTCTCTTCCCATCGTGTTCACTTGGGGAACACAGAACGCTGTTGCCATCTCGTTAAGTGGTTACTCCTTGACGCTGAGGTGATCGCCGCGTTGGCTTTCAGCCACCTGGGTCGCAATGCAGCTACCTCGCCCGGAAGGCACCTGATGTGAACACTCGTAACACCCGGCTTCGTCGTACGGCCATAGCCCTGGCCTCGTCCGCGATGGCCGTCTCACTCGCCGGCTGCGGGGTCGTGGACGGGATCGGCGGCAGCGACTCCAAGGCGAGCCCGACCAAGGGCGACGACATCAAGGTGGGTCTCCTTCTCCCCGAGAAGGGGAACACCCGTTACGAGAAGTTCGATCACCCGATCATCGACGAGCAGGTCAAGAAGCTCACCAACGGCAAGGGCGAGGTCGTCTACCGCAACGCCGAGCAGAGCGCGAGCAAGCAGAACGCCCAGCTCCAGGAGTTGGTGGACGACAAGGTCGACGTCCTCCTCGTGGACGCGGTCGACTCCAAGGCGATCGCGGGCGGCGTGCGCAAGGCCAAGGCCGCGGGTATCCCCGTCATCGCCTACGACCGCCTGGCGCAGGGCCCGATCGACGCGTACATCTCCTTCGACAACGAACTCGTCGGCGAGGTGCAGGCCAAGGAACTGCTGAAGGCGCTGGGCACCGCCGCCGCCACGAAGCAGATCGTGATGATGAACGGCTCGCTCACCGACCCGAACGCGGCGCAGTTCAAGGCGGGCGCCATGTCCGTGCTCGACGGCAAGGTCGAGATCGCGCGGAGGTACGACACCAAGGACTGGGACCCGGTCAACGCCAAGAAAAACATGGTGGAGGCGATCTCGGCCATCGGCATCAACAACATCGCCGGTGTCTACTCCGCCAACGACGGCATCGCGGGCGCGGTCATCGACGCCATGAAGACCATGGGTGTCAGCAACGTGCCGCCGGTCACCGGCCAGGACGCCGAACTCGACGCCGTGCAGCGGATCCTCGCGGGCGACCAGTACATGAGCGTCTACAAGTCGTACCCGCAGGAGGCGACCGCCGCCGCCGAGATGGCCGTGGCCAAGGTCCAGGGCCGCGGGATCGAGTTCGACGCGCTGACCCGCGACAAGGTCGACAGCCCCACGACCAAGAAGATCCCGTCCCAGCTCGTGCCCGTGGTCGCCCTCACCAAGGACAACGTCAAGGAGACGGTCCTCCAGGACGACATCTACACCGCCGCGGAGATCTGCACGGCCAAGTACAAGACGGCCTGCGCGGCGGCCCACATCAAGTAGCCCGTCCCGTCCCGCCCCGTACGCGCGGGAGCCCCTGGCCGGGGGCTCCCGCGCGTACGTCTCTCACGGCCCGGGTGAACCGTTCCGGGCAGGCCGGGGTCTCACCGGGAGACCGTGTCCGACGCGTTCGTACTGGAGGCGCCCGTGGCCATGATCGGCCTGTTCTGGATCACCGAGAAGAGTGTGTACGTGGGTGCCGAGCCCGCGGGGAACGGGCGCGGTGTGCGGCTCACTCCCGAGGGCCTGGAGGCCGTGGGCACGGACCAGAAGGGCTTCTGGGCGTGGCGGGACGTGCGTGCGGTCACCGTGCACGACGTGCAGGTGCGCTCCAGCACGCGATGGCTGGTGAACAGCGTGATGGACACGGTCCTCGACGTGGCGACGGGCGGCGGTGAGGCACCGCCCGCTTTCGAACTCCACGTCGGCACGGACGAGGAGAAGGCCGAACTGACGGTGTACACGGCGGCCGTCGGGGGCTACGTGCAGTCCGAGTACGAGCTGTCGCTGGACCTGTTGAACCGCTTCGTCGAGGGCACGGCTGACGTGGCACGGCTGTTGGAGTGGGGAAGCGCAGAGGGCGACGGCGTCACGCCCTGGCGGGCCGCACGGGAGGCGCTGCTCAGGAGCTGGGCCACGGCTGCCTGAGGCGAGCCCCTCGCGGGAGCGGGAGCGGGAGGCGGTGAGGGCGGTGCCGGGGGCGTCGCTCTCCCGGGAGACGACCGGAACCACCCGCCCCGAATGCCCCGCCTGGTCTTCGTGTTGGGGGAGGCGGTCACCGGGCTCGGGCGCGGCTGAACGCGCGCCGCGCACGCGTTGCGCCTCCGGAGGCCCGCGCGCAGCCGACCCCGGGCGGTGCGGGCACCCAGGCCCGTGCGGGCACCCAGGCCCGTGCGGGCACCCAGGCCCGTGCGGGCACCCAGGCACGTGCGCGCACCCCGGGCTGTGCGCTCCCCGGGCCGTTCCACACGCCGTCCCCCCGGGCCGTCCCGCGCGCGGCCCCCTGGGCCGTCCCGCACGCCGTCCCCCGGGCCGTCCCGCACGCAGCCCCACACGCCGTCCCGCACGCGGCCCCCCGGGCCGTCCCGCACGCCGTCCGGGGAGCTCACCGTCGCCTTCGCCGGTCCGCCGGTCCCTCCCGGGGTCGATGACCCCGCGCGGGGTCACGGCGCCATGGTCGCGGCCCCGGTGTGGGCTCCGGCGGCGCGGGTGTCGCCGTCATGTTGTTGCAGAGTGCCGTGCGGAGGTGGGGAAATGTCAGGACGTATGGGGGCGAGTGGGGGCGTGCGGGGGGCGCGCCCGTGTTGCGATGGCGGTCGGGGCCGCGCATAGTTGCGCTGCGGAAGACGCGGGCCACGGGTCCCGCAGTGCGGAAGTGCTCCGCCGTGGACGGTACGCAGCGTCGCATCACGGAGGTTGCTGGAGCCGGAGGTTGGAGCCAGGGGTGGGAGATGGCCGGGCACGGGGCGGACAGGCATCCGCACGGCGCTGACCGACTGTGCGACGCCGGGGACCGGGTGTACTCCCGGGCCGTGCGGCGCGGGCGGGTGCCGCGCGGTGACGCGGAGGCGGTGCCCTGCCTGGTCGAGCTGGCGCTGCTGCACCCGGACCCCGACGACATGGGGTGGCTGGTGCCGACCTCGCCGCAGGAGGTCATGACGCGGCTGATCCGGGGTGTGTACGAGGAGGTCAGCGCGAGCCAGGCACGGTTGGGCGACGCCGTGACGGCGTTCGAGTGGTACGCCGGGCTCGGCGGCCGCGTGCAGGCCCAGGCCGAGGGGGTGGCGATCCGTGTCCTCGACGGGCTGCCCAGGATCCGCGCCGCGATGGACGAGGCGACCGAGGCGTGCACCAGCGAGGTGCTGACGGTGCAGCCGGGTGGCATCCGGCGCGAGGACGAGTTGTCGGAGGGTCTGCACCGGGCGCTGGAGATGCGCAGGCGGGGCGTGCGGATGCGGGACCTGTACACGCACGTGGCACGGCACGGCCAGGGCCTGCACAACTACATGGAGATGATGGGGGGAGCGGCGGAGGCCCGGACGCTCGACGAAGTGGTGGAGCGGCTCATCCTCTTCGACCGCAAGGTGGCGTTCATCCCCGCCAACGACGACCGCACGATCGCGCTGGAGCTGCGGCATCCGGCGCTGGTCGACTACCTGGTGACGGTCTTCGAGCGGCTGTGGCGGCTGGCCGTCCCGCTCGCCGCCCCGCTCCCGGAGACCGGCATCGACGGCATCACCCATCGCGAGCGCTCGATCGCCGCGTTGCTCGCCGAGGGGCACCAGGACGCGGTGGTCGCCGAGCGGTTGGGGATCAGCGTGCGGACCTGCCGGGCGCACATCGCACGCCTCTCGGAGACGCTGGGAGCGGCGAGCCGTACGCAGTTGGGCGTCCGGATCGCGCAGGCGGGGCTCGACGGGCCGCCGCGCTCCCCGGAGCCCCTGCCGGTCAGTGCTCCTGGTCCAGAATCCCCGACTGGGCGATGAGATAGCCGAGTTGGGCCCGGCTGCCGCTGCCGAGCGAGGTGGCCAGCTTGGCGATGTGGGCGCGGCAGGTGCGGACGTTCATACCGAGGCGGCGGGCGATGGCCTCGTCCACGTGGCCCTCCACCAGGAGTTTGGCGATGGAGTGCTGGATGTTGGTGATGCCGCCGGGGGCGGACTCGTAGGGGGCGCCGGCGGTGAGCGGGACGGCGCGGCCCCAGATGAACTCGAAGACCTTGATCAGGTAGCGGACGAGTCCCGGGTGGCGCAGTTCCAGGGCGACCTGCTGGTCGTCGCGGGTGGGGATGAAGGCGACGCTCTCGTCGCAGACGATGAGACGCTCCACCAGTTCGTCGATGGTGCGGTACTCGACCTTGCCGTCGGAGAGCTGTGCGACGTAGGCCAGTTTGTCGGGACTGTAGCGGGCGGTGTGCTGATACAGCGTCCGGATCTTCACACCACGTTCGATCAGTGGCCGGTCGCGTTCCAGTCCCTGGAGGAGGCTGCGCTCGGAGCCGCGGTCGCTCGGCTGGATCGTGAGCATCTCGTTCTGGCACTGGGCCGTCGCCAGGTTCAGCGCCGCGTTGATGCGGTCGCCGCCCTCCAGCACCGTGATGGAGTGGGTGGGCGTCGCTCCTTGGACACTGAGAGCCATGAACGGCTCGAAAGCGTCGCTCAGCTCGATCGAGAGACGTCTGCGTTCGGTGATCTCGCGCTCTATGGGGTTGAGTCGCTGGGCCAGGGCCACCGAAGGAGCAACCGGTCGCAGCCAGTTCGCGTCGTCGGGATCGGGTTGGAGGAGTGAGAGTTCCATCAAGCAGGGGGCGGACTCCACGTCGGCGCGCGCGATACGTCCTATGCGCAGCGCGTTCGCGTAAAGACGCCCTCCGTCCTCGCACAGCCGGGTCACACTGTGGGGATGTGTCGCATTCGTCTGATGTGTCACCAAAACTCCACCCCCCAGGGTCCTGAACGTGCAGGAACATGATGCATCGATTATGTGGCCACGACGTGCCCGAATGAGCCATCGTCTTATTCGACGGGGGAAGACGGGACTTTCAAGTGAGGACGAAGCCGACTATGCGTAACAAAATGCTTCGCTCGGTGCTTGTCGCCGCCTTCTCCGCCGTGGTGGCATTCGGAGCGCTGGGCGGCCTCTCCGGGGCGAAGGGCGATGTACTGGCGGACAGTCACTGGCCGTCGGTGGCCGTGGACGGTGTGCTGGCGGACAGTCACTGGCCGACGGCGGCCGCGAACGGTGCCCTGGCGGACAGTCACTGGCCGGCGCCAGCCCCGAACGACGTGGTGGTGACTCCGGCGGCGGATGACGGCTCCGGGAGTTGACGTGACGACGCCCCCCGACGACCGCTCCTTCCGTCGCGAGATGGCCACCGCCTACCGCTCCGGCTGGCACTTCATCGACCTGGCGACCGCGATCCCGCACACCGGCGATTCGCTGATGGTGACCGTGTTCGGAGAGCCGGTCGTCGTCACCCGGGACGAGGACGAGGACGTACGGGCGTACCGGTGTCTGCGACGGCCGCGCGGCGCGCCGCAGCCGGTGCGATGTGCCATCCGGTACGGAATGATCTTTGTGAACCTCGATCAGCGTGACCATCAGCTGGCCGAGCCGGAAGCCCCGGACGTAAGGACCATCTCAGCCACCCCCCGCAGTGCCTGACGCGATTCCCCCGTCGTAGTAGATCGCGCAGGTACTTCCCCCCGCAGCGGCGTCACCGTGACCTGAACACGGTGACGCCGCTGCAGTTTTGGGCGAAAAATCCGGGTATTCGAGTCTCGTCCCGCGGGCCCGTGCGCGTGACCAAGGCCGGAACCGCCCCCGGGCCTGAGTCAGCCGCGCCCCAGCGCCGAGGTCAGTCTGATCTCGATCACCACCCGGGCCGGGTTGGGTGAGGGTGTCCTTCCGTACCGTTCCGCGTACCGCCGCTCCGCCTCCGCGACGCGCGACGGTTCGGCGGAGACGGTCGCGCGCCCCTCCAGCGTCGCCCACCGCCGTCCGTCCACCTGGCAGACCGCGACCCGGGCGCCACCGGGCCCCGCCGCCGTCACGTGCCCCACCTTGGCGCTGGACCCGCCGGCGATGACCCGGGCCAGACCGGCCCCCGGATCGTAGGTGACCCCGACGGGGACGACATGCGGGCTGCCGTCCGCCCGGAGCGTGGTCAAGGTGCACAGGTGCCGCTCCCGCCAGAAGGCGAGGTAGGCGGGATCGGGGTCGTGCGGGTCCACCGGATATGCGGCCATGGTCCGAAATGTAGCCCGCCCGGTTCGCCGTAAGTCGCCCGGGGCCACCTTGAGTGGAATAGACTCAACTTTGTGTACGTTGGCTGAGTCAGTCCGTACGGGAACTCCGTACGCGAAGTCCGTACCGGAAGTCTGTTCAGGAAGTCCGTGCACAGGAGGAGAACGCGAACGTGGACGCCGAGCTGACCAACAGGAGCCGGGATGCGATCAACGCGGCCACCAGCCGGGCCGTGTCCGCGGGGCACCCGGATCTGACCCCCGCACACCTGCTGCTCGCGCTGCTCGGGGGGCAGGACAACGAGAACATCATCGATCTGCTGGCCGCCGTCGACGCCGACCAGGCCTCCGTACGGGCCGCCACCGAGCGTGTCCTGGCCGCCCTGCCCAGCGTGACCGGCTCCACCGTCGCGCCGCCGCAGCCCGACCGCGAACTCCTCGCGGTCATCGCCGAGGCGGCCGACAAGGCCAGGGAACTCGGCGACGAGTACCTGTCCACCGAGCATCTGCTCATCGGCGTCGCCGCGAAGGGCGGCCGGAGCGGGGACGTACTCTCGCAGCAGGGCGCCAGTGCGAAGAAGCTGCTGGAGGCGTTCCAGAAGACCAGGGGAGGGCGCCGGGTGACGACCCCGGATCCCGAGGGCCAGTACAAGGCACTCGAAAAGTTCGGTACGGACTTCACGGCCGCCGCGCGCGACGGCAAGCTCGACCCGGTCATCGGCCGGGACCAGGAGATCCGCCGGGTCGTGCAGGTGCTGTCCCGGCGCACCAAGAACAACCCCGTCCTCATCGGCGAGCCCGGCGTCGGCAAGACCGCCGTCGTGGAGGGCCTCGCCCAGCGGATCGTGAAGGGCGACGTGCCCGAGTCGCTCAAGAACAAGCGGCTCGTCTCGCTCGACCTCGGCGCCATGGTGGCCGGGGCGAAGTACCGCGGCGAGTTCGAGGAGCGGCTCAAGACCGTCCTCGCCGAGATCAAGGACTCCGACGGGCAGATCATCACCTTCATCGACGAGCTGCACACGGTGGTGGGCGCGGGCGCCGGCGGCGACTCCGCCATGGACGCGGGCAACATGCTCAAGCCCATGCTCGCCCGCGGTGAGCTGCGCATGGTCGGCGCCACGACCCTGGACGAGTACCGCGAGCGGATCGAGAAGGACCCCGCCCTGGAACGCCGCTTCCAGCAGGTCCTGGTCGCCGAGCCGAGCGTCGAGGACACCATCGCGATCCTGCGCGGACTCAAGGGGCGTTACGAGGCCCACCACAAGGTCGTGATCGCGGACAGCGCGCTGGTGGCCGCCGCGACCCTCTCCGACCGCTACATCACCTCCCGCTTCCTGCCCGACAAGGCCATCGACCTCGTCGACGAGGCGGCGTCCCGGCTGCGCATGGAGATCGACTCCTCCCCGGTCGAGATCGACGAACTCCAGCGCTCCGTGGACCGGTTGAAGATGGAGGAACTCGCGCTCAGCAAGGAGACGGACGTCGCCAGCAAGGAGCGTCTGGAGAAGCTGCGCCGCGACCTCGCCGACCGGGAGGAGGAGCTGCGCGGGCTGACCGCCCGCTGGGAGAAGGAGAAGCAGTCCCTCAACCGCGTCGGTGAGCTCAAGGAGAAGCTCGACGAGCTGCGCGGTCAGGCCGAACGTGCCCAGCGTGACGGCGACTTCGACACCGCCAGCAAGCTGCTCTACGGCGAGATCCCCACCCTGGAGCGGGACCTGGAGGAAGCCTCCGAGGCGGAGGAGGAGGCCGCCGGCGACACGATGGTGAAGGAAGAGGTCGGCCCGGACGACATCGCCGACGTGGTGGGCTCCTGGACGGGCATCCCCGCCGGGCGGCTCCTGGAGGGCGAGACGCAGAAGCTGCTGCGCATGGAGGAGGAGCTGGGCCGCCGGCTGATCGGCCAGAGCGAGGCCGTGGAGGCCGTGTCCGACGCCGTACGGCGCACCCGCGCCGGAATCGCCGACCCGGACCGGCCCACCGGATCCTTCCTCTTCCTCGGCCCGACCGGCGTCGGCAAGACCGAACTCGCCAAGGCCCTCGCGGACTTCCTCTTCGACGACGAGCGGGCCATGATCCGCATCGACATGAGCGAGTACGGGGAGAAGCACAGCGTCGCCCGGCTGGTCGGCGCTCCGCCCGGCTACATCGGGTACGAGGAGGGCGGCCAGCTCACGGAGGCCGTGCGCCGGCGCCCGTACAGCGTCGTCCTGCTCGACGAGGTCGAGAAGGCACACCCGGAGGTCTTCGACATCCTCCTCCAGGTCCTGGACGACGGGCGGCTGACGGACGGACAGGGGCGGACGGTCGACTTCCGCAACACCATCCTGATCCTCACCTCGAACCTGGGCAGTCAGTACCTGGTGGAGCCGCTGACCTCCGCGGAGGAGAAGAAGCAGCAGGTGCTGGAGGTCGTCCGGGCCTCTTTCAAGCCGGAGTTCCTCAACCGGCTCGACGACCTGGTGGTCTTCTCCGCCCTCGACAAGCAGGAGCTGGAGCGCATCGCCAGGCTCCAGATCCAGCGCCTCGCAGGGCGGCTGGCGCAGCGCCGGATCACCCTGGAGGTCACCGATCCGGCCCTGGCCTGGCTCGCGACCGAGGGCAACGATCCGGCGTACGGTGCGCGCCCGCTGCGCCGTCTCGTCCAGACCGCGATCGGCGACCGGCTCGCCAAGGAGATCCTGGCGGGCGAGGTCAAGGACGGGGACACGGTCCGGGTGGACGCCTTCGGGGACGGCCTGATCGTGGGGCCCGCGACCGGCAAGACGCTGTGACGCCGGCGGGCGAGGCCGCTCGGCACGGGTAGGTGCCCGGGGTGACACGCCGCAGGTGACGAGGGCGGGCGACCCCCGCCCTCGTACCGGACCCCGTTCGTTCACGTTCGTGAACGGTTCGGCGCCCGGCATGGAGGGGGACGGCACCCCGTCCGCACGCCGCCCGGTCCGTGCCACCGAGGGCCCGAGGCCGCCGTACCGGGCCCCACGCCGCCGTGACGACGGATTCCGCCCCCGCCGCCGGTGACGAGAACATGCCGCCCCGGCCGACAGGCCCGGTCAGGGGTTGCCACTCCCCGCCCCGGATGGGGGAGGATGGCGGTATCCGTACGAAGGGAAATACACGGTGAGCATCGACCCGTCCTCGATTCCGAATTTCGGGGGCCAGCCCGAGCCGCAGCCCGGCGGACCGGCGGGCCCCGTCGTCCCGGATCAGGACCTCGTGAAGCAGCTCCTCGACCAGATGGAGCTGAAGTACGTCGTCGACGACGAGGGTGACCTCGCGGCGCCGTGGGAGGAGTTCCGTACGTACTTCATGTTCCGCGGCGAGGGAGACCAGCAGGTCTTCTCGGTGCGGACGTTCTACGACCGGCCGCACCAGATCGACGAGAAGCCGACGCTGCTGGAGTCGATCGACGACTGGAACCGCCGCACGCTGTGGCCGAAGGTCTACACCCACACGCACGACGACGGCACCGTCCGCCTGATCGGCGAGGCGCAGATGCTGATCGGCACCGGCGTCGCCCTCGAACACTTCGTGTCGTCGACGGTCAGCTGGGTGCGGGCCGCCATCGAGTTCGACAAGTGGCTCGTCGAGCAGCTCGGCCTGGAGCAGGAAGTGAACGAGGCGGACAAGCCCGAGGACGACGACGAGTAGTCCTCCCGCTGGTTTTCCGCCAGGTTCTACAGCGGCGTGTGCGCGATGACGACGAGATACGCGCCGTAGGCGAACGAGAGCCCGGCCAGGGCGCCGACCACCAGGACGGCGTGCCAGGGCCGGGCTCTTGCCGTCCGCACCAGCGCCCGTGCCAGTGGCAGCAGCAGCGGGAACGCGGGCAGCAGGAAGCGCGGCTTGCACTCGAAGAACCCGGCGCCGCCGAGCGCGATCAGCAGCAGGACGCCGCTGTGGACGAGCAGCGGCAGCGGCGCCCGGTCCGCGATCAGCAGCGCGTACAGCAGCACGGCCGCCGCCACGATCACCAGCGACATGGGGAACACGAAGCGGTCCCCGCGCAGCAGCAGGTGCCTGACGAAGCGCAGCGCGCCCAGGCCGAAGTCGAAGCGCGAGCCCCACAGCCGCTGCACCTCGAAGTAGCCGCCGAGCGGGTCGCCCTGGCGGCGGCCCACCCACAGCACATAGCCGCACCAGCCGAGCGGCGCGAGCGCGGCGCCCGTCCACAGGCTGTGGGGAACTTTCCGGCCGCGCCGCCGCCAGACCTCGCAGGCGGCCGTCACGAGGACCGCCGCGGCGACCGCGAACCCGTTCGGCCGTGACAGGCCCGCGAGCGCCGCCAGCGTGCCGGCCCACAGCCAGCGTCCGGTGAGCACCGCGTACAGGGACCAGGCGGCGAAGGCGGTGAGGACGGGCTCGGTGTACGCCAGGGACAGCACCACCGAGTGCGGCAGCAGGCCCCAGAGCAGGACGAGCGCGGTGCCGACCGCGCGACCGTGCAGCCGGGCCCCGACCGCGTAGATCCCGCACGCGGCGGCCGCGGCGGCCAGCCAGGACACCAGCAGTCCCGCCGCGCCCCCGCTGAGCGGGGTCACCGCCGTGACGGCCCGGACGAGCCCCGGGTACAGCGGGAAGAACGCCAGGTCGCTGTGGACGACGGTGGGTCTGAAGTGCTGGGCGCGTACGTAGCCGTGCGCCGCGATCCCCAGGTACCAGAGGGAGTCCCAGGAGCGTCCGAGCAGGGCGAGGGGGTGCTTGCCGTGGGCTCGGGCGGTCCCGGCGAGCACCAGGACACCGACCACCCGGGCCAGGACGAACAGCCCCAGCGCGTACACGACGGCGGGCACGCTCCGCCCGGACCGCGCCGCGCGGGCACGGTCCCCGTCAGCCGGCTTGTGGACGGCGGGAGCCGGAAGGGTACTGGCGTGGGTCACACCCGAACTCTGCGTCCGTTACGGGGCGTTTGCGAGCGTTGCGCATCCGCGTGGGTGCGGTTTCCCCCGCCGCGGCGCGCCGTCCGCGGGAGCCGTACCCCGCGTGCTAGGGCGTGTCGCGAAAGTCCGGTCGCGCGTCCGGCAGGCGTCGCGAGGCGGGCGGGACTCGCGCCACACGCCCTAGTGGGCCGACCGGAGCCGCCGGGCCGCCTCTTCCAGCACCTCGGTCCGCTTGCAGAAGGCGAAGCGCACGAAGGGCGAGCCCTCCTCGCGGTGGTCGTAGAAGACCGCGTTCGGGATGGCGACGACCCCGGCGCGCTCCGGCAGCGCGCGGCAGAAGGCGAAGCCGTCGCTCTCGCCGAGCGGGCGGATGTCGGTGGTGACGAAGTACGTGCCGGCCGGCCGGAAGACCTCGAACCCCGCCGCCGTCAGCCCGGCGGCCAGCACGTCCCGCTTGGCCCGCAGGTCCGTACGGAACGCCTCGAAGTACGTGTCCGGCAGCGCGAGCGCCTCGGCCACGGCGTACTGGAACGGTCCCGAGGCCACGTACGTCAGGAACTGCTTCGCCGACCGTACGGCGGTGACGAGGTCCGGCGTGGAGGTGATCCAGCCGACCTTCCAGCCGGTGAAGGAGAAGGTCTTGCCCGCGCTGCCGATGGTGACGGTCCGCTCCCGCATCCCGGGGAAGGAGGCCAGCGGCACGTGCTCGGCGTCGTCGAACACGAGGTGCTCGTACACCTCGTCCGTCACGACGAGCAGGTCCCGCTCGACGGCGAGCTTCGCGATCTCGCCGAGCTCCTCGCGGGAGAGGACGGTGCCGGTGGGGTTGTGCGGGGTGTTGAGGAGCAGCAGCCGGGTGTTGTCCGTGACCGCGTCGCGCAGTTCGTCGAGGTCCAGCCGGAAGCGGCCCTCGTGCGGGCGCAGGGTGACCGGGATCCGGGTGCCGCCCGCCATCGCGATACCGGCCGCGTACGAGTCGTAGTAGGGCTCCAGGGCGATGACCTCGTCGCCGGGCTCCACCAGGGCCAGCAGACTCGCGGCGATGGCCTCGGTGGCGCCCGCCGTGACCAGCACCTCGCGGTCGGGGTCGTACGACAGCCCGTAGTGGTGCTTCTGGTGCACGGCGATCGCCGTCCGCAGCTCGGGTACGCCGGGGCCCGGCGGGTACTGGTTGCCGCGTCCGTCGCGCAGCGCCCGCACGGCCGCTTCCCGGACCTCCTCGGGCCCGTCCGTGTCGGGGAAACCCTGGCCGAGGTTGATCGAGTCGGTGCTGAGCGCCAGGGCCGACATCTCGGCGAAGATCGTGGTGCCGAACTCGGTGAGGCGGCGGTTGAGCAGCGGACGGCGGCCGTTGGAGGTCATGCCCGTCATCCTGCGCCCAAGCTGGGGAGTTCCTCAACTCACCAGCCGTCGGGCCCCGGCCCGCACCCCGGGCGGAGGTCGCCTCGACTTCTGATGCTCAGGAGTTCCTCAACTCTGCTTTGGGCGGCGAGGCGCGGGGGCATCCCCCTGTCACGCACGACGCGAGGCGCCCACGGGGGGCCGCTTCGGGGGAACGAAAGGAGGGTGGCGCCATGGTCATCGGCATCATCCTGGCGGTCTTCTTCATTGTCCTGGTCGGCGGCCTCAGGGCCGCCCGCCGCGGTCGTGGGAAGGCCCGTTCGATGAGGGCGGGGAGCTCCCGATCGGGCGGGAGCCTCCTGGGGGGCGGAACCGGCGGTGGCGGCAGCTGGTGGGCAGGCGGGGGCGACTCGTCCGGCGGCGGGCACCATGGGGGTCATCACGGCGGTCACTCGTGCGGCGGCGGTCACTCGTCGTGCGGCGGCGGCTCGTCCTGCGGAGGCGGGTCGTCCTGCGGTGGCGGCGGCGGATGCGGTGGAGGCAGCTGACACGGGGCAGCCGAGCTCCACACGGACCGCGCGTCCGCGGCGCGCGGAGGTGCCCGCCGGAACGGCTTCCGGCGGGCACCTCCGCGTGCGGGGCCGGGCCCGGGGGCCGGGAGGTGGCGCCGGGGTGCGGCCGGGATTTTTCCGAGAAAACGCCCGGCCCGCCGGGAGCTTCCCTTCGCGAGCCGTCCGGGGGCTTTGAGGGGGCCGTGACCGGCACGTGTTGCCGCGCTCCGGGAGGCCGGACCGGGCTTCCGTTTCCGCGCGCCCGGCGCACGGCGTGGTTGAACAGTTGAACTGTGGAGCCCTCGGGGGGATGGAAACCCTACGAAGTTGGGTAAAAACGCTGTGGTGGCACCACAGTTCATGATTCCCTCTAAATCGCCAACGCGGCCCTCGGATCGTCCCTTCCTGACAGGGCCGACCGGGCTGACCGGGTCGACCCCCCATACCGACCGGGTGCGCCGGACCCCCACCTCCCTTTGCGTGCTAGCGGAGCCGACCCATGCTCACGACCCTGAACACCGCCTACACCGACACGCGCGCGGCCGACCTCGCGTGGGCCCTGGGGCGCGAGCCGTTGCCCGCGCTCGCCACCCTCGACCTCGAACTCGACGGAGCGAGACTGCAGTTGCGGCTCCTCGGCGCGTCCCACCAGGTCCTCCTGGAGGAGGAGCGGGGCAGCTGTTCGGAGACCGTCGCATGTATCGCCGGCAGCAGCACACCCCTTCCTCTCGGCGTGGCCAAGCGGGTCGGCGACTGGGAATACGAGTTCGCGGCGCGCGTCGAGACGCTTTCGTGCGGCTCCTTCGCGGGGCGCGCCCAGGAACTGCTGGCCCTGGTCTCCGACCACCCCAACGGACTCGTCGGCGTCTTCCCCGGCAGCCCGCACGCCTTCACCGCCCTGCTGGCACAGCGCCACGACGGCCAGGTCCACTGGCGCACGTGGCACGCGTACCCGCAGGACGGCCAGCTGGTGGCGACCCGGACGAGGGTGGGGGTGCGGGTGACGGCCGAGGCCGATCTGCTCAGCGCGTCCGGCGTGTGAGGGCGCATGAAGTCGTGCGGGGCCGCGCGGGGCCGCGCGGGGCCGCGCGGGTCCGGCTCGGGGGGATACGGCCGTTGAGACGAACCGGGGGCCGGGGTGACGACCCCGGACGGCGCCCGTACCCGCCCCGGTGGCCGTATACGGGCGTGCGCGAGATCCACACGTGTGGGTGACGAGGCGTAGTGTCGCTGTGACGTAGCGTTCCCAGCGTGATCGAACCGCACGCGCCTGCTCCCCCCGGCGCGCCGCCGCCCTGGGGCGTCCAGGGCCAGGCGCGGCTGCCCGTCCGTCCGGGCACCGGCCGGTTCCTCGTCCTCGCGGGCGTGTTCGTCTGTGCGGCCTGCGGACTCGTGTACGAGCTCGAACTCGTCGCGCTCGCCTCCTACCTGGTCGGCGACTCGGTCACCCAGGCATCGGTCGTGCTGTCCGTCATGGTCTTCGCCATGGGGGTCGGCTCCCTCGCCGCCAAGCGTCTGCGTCTCTGCGCGGCGGCCGGCTTCGGCGCGGTCGAGGCCGCGCTCGCCCTGGTCGGCGGATGCAGCGCGATGGCCCTGTACGCCGTGTTCGCGTGGACCGGCGGCTGGGGCGGCGTCTGGGCGGGCGGGTCCCGGTACCTGCTGGCCGCCTTCTCGCTCGCCATCGGCCTGCTGATCGGCGCCGAGGTGCCCCTGCTCATGGAGCTGATACAGCGCATCCGCCGCCAGGACCCGGGCGGGGCGGTGGCGGACCTCTTCGCCGCGGACTACGTCGGCGCCCTCGTCGGAGGCCTGGCCTTTCCCTTCCTGCTGCTGCCCCAGCTCGGTCAGCTGACCGGGGCGCTGCTGACCGGGGCGGTGAACGCGCTGGTCGGCGGTGCCCTCGTCCTCGGCCTGTTCCGCCGGGACCTGAGCAGGCGTGGGCGCTGGATCCTGCTGATCGCCAACGTGGTGGTCCTCGGCCTGCTCGCCGCGGCCGCCTTACTCGTCGACGACTTCGAACACGCGGCACGGCAGGCGGTGTACGGCAGGGACGTGCGGGTGGCCCTGCGGACCGGCGTACAGGAAGTGGTCCTCACCGGGGGCACGCACGGACGTCCGCTCGGCCTCTTCCTCGACGGACGCCTGCGGGCCGGCGGCCGCGACGAGCACCGCTATCACGAGGCCCTGGTGCACCCCGCGATGAACGGGCGCCGCACCCGCGTGCTCGTCCTCGGTGGCGGCGACGGACTCGCGGTCCGCGAGGTGCTGCGCTATCCGGACGTCCGCCGGGTCGACGTGGTCGACCGCGACGCCGGTGTGGTGGGGCTGGCCCGCCGCGACCCGGCCCTGTCGGCGCTCAACGGCCACGCGTTCGACGACCCGCGGGTGCACGTGTTCACCGCAGACGCCTTCTGCTGGCTGCGCGGGGACCCGCCCCCGTACGACGTGGTGATCTCCGACCTGCCGGACCCCGGGATCACGGCGAGCGCGAAGCTGTACTCGCAGGAGTTCTACGGGCTGACGCGCCGGGCGCTGGCCGACGGCGGGCGACTGGTGGTGCACGCCGGGCCGGTCTCCGCGCGCCCCCGTGTCTTCTGGACCGTCGAGGCGACGATGCGGGCCGCCGGGCTGCGCGCCGACCCGTACCGGGTGGGCGGGCGCGACTCCGGTTCCGCGGCCGGGCCCGACCGTACGGCGGGTGCGGCCAGGGCCCCGCGCGACTGGGGGTTCGTCCTCGCGTCCGCCAGGGGGACGGCCCTGCGCCTGGACCCCGGCGGGCCCGCTCTGCGCTCGCTCACCCCGCGGTCCCTCGCGGCGGACGCGCGGGCCGCGCGGCTCACCCGGATCACGGGAGAGGCGCCGTCCACGCTGGTGCATCCGCGCTACTCCGACTGACACGAGGGCCGGGGGAATGGGGGAATGACGCGGGAATCCCGTGATACGCGGGTGCGGTTCGCACCGGCCTGGGTAGGCTCGGCCGACATGGAGCATGAGGTGTTCGTTCCGGTTCTGGCCGAGCGGCTGAGGGAGGCGCTGGCCGATCCCGCGCGGGTGGCCCGGGCGGTACCCGGGCTCCAGCAGGACGCCGGCACCGCGCCCGTCTCCGGGCGCCTGCGTGTCCGCGTCGGCGGCCACACCATCACCTATCGCGGGGCGGTGCGGGTCGTCGCCCAGGACGACGGTGCGTACGCCGTCGAGGGGGACGGCGCGGAGGCCCGTGGCACCGGAACGGTGAAACTCGCCCTCACCCTCCGTCTGGCGCCGGCCGAGGGCGGGACCACCCTCGTCGTCACGGGTACCGCCACGGCGGACGGGCGCCTGGGGGAACTCGCTCCGGCCACGGTCGCCACGGCGGCGACCCGGCTGCTGAACCGGTTCGTGGAGAATCTGGCGGCGGGGACGGAGGACGCGTCCGCCCCCGGGGGTGGATCCGGATCCGAGGGTGAGGCCGGGGGCGAGCCGGGTTTTGAGGATGAGGTCGAGGACGGTTCCGAGGGTGGTTCCGAGGCGGAGGCCGCGGCCTGGGGCGAGTCCGAGGACGGGGGCGACGTGACGCACCCCGCCTTCGACGCCGAGGTCCCGCCGCCGTCCCTCGATCCCCGTGCCGGGGACGACCAGGAACCGGCTCCGACGGTTCCGGGCCCCGTGGACGGGGAGGACTCCATCGCCGAGGCGGCGCACGCGCGGCGGACGATGATCGGGCGCAGTGCGGAGGAGGTCGACCATGCGCCGCCGCGGGGGCGGTACGCGCCTGTGCCGGCGCCGGAGGCCGACGGGGGGCGTGCGGTGCTTCGTTGGGCGGCTCCCGCGGCGGCGGTCGTCGTGGCCTCGGCGATCGTTGTCACCCGAGCGTTGCGCAAGCGGCGCTGATCCCCTGCCGGGGGCCCGGTGTCCGTCCCCGGGGCTCCGCCCCAGACCCCGCCAAGGGGCCGCGCCCCCTGGACCCCCGCATCGCCCGAAGGGCTCGTCCTCAAACGCCGGACGGGCTGAATACGCGGGCCCGCGCTGGAAGGTCGCGGAGGGGCTGGCGATGGGGGCCGTGCCGGAAGGTTGCGGACGGGCTGGAGACGGGGCCTGCTCTGGAAGGTCGTGAACGGGCTGAATACGCGGGCCCCTGCCGGGAGGTTGCGGACGGGCTGGCGATGCGGGCCCGCGCCGGAGGGTTGCGGACGGGCTGGAGACGGGGCCTGCTCTGGAAGGTCGGGGACGGGCTGAATACGCGGGCCCCTGCCGGGAGGTTGCGGACGGGCTGGCGATGCGGCCGGCGCCGGTCGGTTCTGGGTGGTTCCGGGCGAGGGTGTGTCCTTCAGCCCGTCCGGCGTCTGAGGGCGAGACCGTTCAGGCCGAGAACAGGGGCCGACCGGCGGCAGCCCCCCGGTAGGGGCCGGTCGGGAGATGCGGACCAGTAGGGTCAACTCCGTGAGTAACGAAGACATCACGCTGACCGCGGGCGACGCGGAAGCGACCGTCACGCCGGGCAACGGCGGACGGGTCGGGAGTCTGAAGGTCGGCGGCGTCGAACTGCTGCGCCAGGGTGCGAAGTTCGGGTGCTTCCCGATGACCCCGTGGTGCGGCCGGATCCGCGACGGCCGCTTCCAGGACGGAGCGACCGTCCGCCAGATGCCCCTCAACTCCCCGCCCCACGCCATCCACGGCACCGCCCGCGACGGCGCCTGGCGCACCGCCCGTGCCGACGAGCGGGAGGCCGTCATCACGCACGACCTCGTCGCGCCCTGGCCTCACCCCGGCCGCGTCACCCAGGCATTCACCCTGACCGAGGACGCCCTCACGCTCACCATGTCCGTGGAGACGCACGACTCCTCCTTCCCCGCCCAGATCGGCTGGCACCCGTGGTTCAACCGGACCCTGGGGGGAGAGGGCGTCCAGGTCGGTTTCACCCCCGCCTGGCAGGAGGAGCGCGGCGCGGACCATCTGCCCACCGGCCGCCGCATCGACCCCCTCCCCAGCCCCTGGGACGACTGCTTCGGCATGCCCGGCGGCGTCGACGTCACGCTCACCTGGCCCGGCCGGCTGGAGCTGAAGGTGGCCAGCCGGGAGGAGTGGGTCGTGGTGTACGACGAGCAGGAGGCGGCGGTGTGCGTGGAGCCGCAGACCGGCCCGCCGAACGGGCTGAACACCCACCCGCGCCTGGTCACCCCCATCGAGCCGCTGGAGGCGTCCATGACCTGGAGCTGGCGGCGCCTCTAAGCTGACGGGCATGAGTGACGTGCGCGGAGCGCTGCTGCAGCAGATCAAGGACAAGGCCGTGGTGCACGGCAAGGTGACCCTCTCCTCGGGTCTGGAAGCCGACTACTACGTGGACCTGCGCCGGGTCACGCTGGACGGCGAGGCCGCGCCGCTGGTCGGACAGGTGCTCCTCGACCTGACGGCCGGGCTGGACTTCGAGGCGGTGGGCGGCCTCACCATGGGCGCCGACCCCGTCGCCGGGGCCATGATGCACGCCGCCGCGGCCCGGGGCCGGAAGCTGGACGCCTTCGTCGTGCGGAAGGCCGCCAAGGCGCACGGTCTGCAGCGCCGTGTGGAGGGCCCGGAGATCAGGGGGCGGCGGGTGCTCGTCGTCGAGGACACCTCGACCACCGGCGGCTCCCCGCTCGCCGCCGTCGAGGCGGTCCGGGAGGCCGGCGCCGAGGTCGTCGCAGTGGCGACGATCGTCGACCGCGCGACCGGCGCAGCCGAGAAGATCCAGGCCGGCGCCGGAGTGCCGTACCTCTTCGCCTTCTCCAAGGACGAGTTGGGCCTGGACTGACTCGCCCTCCCCCGGAGCGAGTTGAGTCCTGGCCGACGACGGGTCCGGGATCCCGTCCCACGCGGGGTCCCGCATCGCGGACAGGGTGACCGGAGCACCGGGTCAAGTCTGGAAAGATGGGGCCGACGATGACGTCGCCCCCTAGGTCAGGGCCGTAAGCAGCAGAACGCCACCCGCACATACAAGGAGCGGACAGATGCCCATCGCAACCCCCGAGGTCTACGCCGAGATGCTCGACCGGGCGAAGGCAGGCAAGTTCGCCTACCCGGCCATCAACGTGACCTCCTCCCAGACCCTGCACGCTGCGCTGCGCGGCTTCGCGGAGGCGGAGAGCGACGGCATCATCCAGATGTCCACCGGTGGCGCGGAGTTCCTCGGCGGCCAGCACAAGAAGGACATGGTGACCGGCGCGGTCGCGCTCGCCGAGTTCGCGTACATCGTCGCCGCCAAGTACGACATCACGGTCGCGCTGCACACGGACCACTGCCCCAAGGACAAGCTGGACACCTACGTCCGGCCGCTGCTCGACATCTCCGCCGAGCGCGTCGCCCGGGGCGAGAACCCGCTGTTCCAGTCGCACATGTGGGACGGCTCCGCCGAGACCCTCGCCGACAACCTGGCCATCGGCCAGGAACTGCTCGCGAAGGCCGCCGCCGCGAAGATCATCCTTGAGGTCGAGATCACCCCGACCGGTGGCGAGGAGGACGGTGTCTCGCACGAGATCAACGACTCCCTGTACACCACGGTCGACGACGCGATCCGCACCGCGGAGGCCCTCGGCCTGGGCGAGAAGGGCCGCTACCTGCTCGCCGCGTCCTTCGGCAACGTGCACGGCGTCTACAAGCCGGGCAACGTCGTCCTGCGCCCCGAGCTCCTGAAGGAACTGAGCGACGGCGTCGCCGCCAAGTTCGGCACGGCGTCCCCGTTCGACTTCGTCTTCCACGGCGGCTCCGGCTCCTCGGCCGAGGAGATCGCCACCGCGCTGGAGAACGGCGTCGTGAAGATGAACCTCGACACCGACACCCAGTACGCGTTCACGCGTCCGGTCGTCGACCACATGTTCAGGAACTACGACGGCGTCCTGAAGGTCGACGGCGAGGTCGGCTCCAAGAAGACCTACGACCCGCGGACCTGGGGCAAGCTGGCCGAGGCCGGCATGGCCCAGCGGGTGACCGAGGCCTGTGCCGCGCTGCGCTCCACGGGCACGCGGATCAAGTAAAGCGATCAGCCGGCCGTACTCCGGTCAGGGCTCGGCACCTCCAAGGTGCCGGGCCCTTCCGTATGCTCCGGAGTATGGCTGTGCCCTCGCAGGAAACACCGGCCGTACGGATCTCCTCGCCCGCGGGCAGGTGGATCCTCCTGACGACCGTGCTCGGCTCCAGCATGGCCATGCTGGACTCGACGGTCGTCAACGTCGCGCTGCCGCGGATCGGCCGTGACCTGGACGCGAGTCTGGCCGCCCTGCAGTGGACCGTGAACGCGTACATGCTGACGCTGGCCGGGCTGATCCTGCTGGGCGGCTCGCTGGGGGACCGTTTCGGGCGCCGCAAGGTGTTCGTCCTGGGTGTCATGTGGTTCGCCTCCGCCTCGCTGCTGTGCGGGCTCGCGCCGAACGCGGGCGTGCTGATCGCGGCCCGCGCCCTGCAGGGCATCGGCGGAGCGCTGCTGACCCCGGGCTCCCTCGCGCTCATCCAGGCCTCCTTCCATCCCGACGACCGTGCGAAGGCCGTCGGCCTGTGGTCGGGCTTCGGCGGCATCGGCGGGGCGGTCGGCCCGTTCCTCGGCGGCTGGCTGGTGGACGGCCCCGGCTGGCGCTGGGTCTTCCTGCTGAACATCCCGCTGGCGCTCGTGTGCGTGCCCGTGGCCCTGCGGCATGTCCCGGAGTCCGACGGGAGCACCGCCGCGCCCGGCCGGGAGAAGGAGCCCGCGGGCGGCCGGCCGCACCGCGGCTTCGACGTGCTCGGCGCGTTTCTCGGCGCGGTGGCGCTCGCGCTGGTGACGTACGCCCTGATCGAGGCCACCAGCGGGTCCGTGCTCGTCTGGGTGTCGGCGGTCCTGGGTGTGGCCGCCGGGGTGGGCTTCGTGCACGTCGAGCGGAGCCGGCCCGATCCGATGATGCCGCCGGACATCTTCGCGTCGCGGCAGTTCACGGCCGTCAACCTCGTCACCCTGTGCGTGTACGCGGCCTTCGGCGGCTTCTTCTTCCTGACCGCGCTCCAGCTCCAGGTCGTGGCCGGCTACTCGCCCCTGCAGGCGGGGACGGCGCTGCTGCCCACCACCGCCCTGATGCTGCTGTTCTCCGCCCGCTCCGGCGAGCTGGCGCAGCGCATCGGGCCGCGCATCCCGCTCACGGTGGGCCCGCTGCTGTGCGCGATGGCCATGCTGCTGATGCTGCGGGTGGGCAAGGACGCCGTGTACGTCAGCGACGTACTGCCCGCCCTCCTGGTGATGGGCGCGGGCATGGTGACGCTCGTCGCGCCGCTGACCGCGACCGTTCTCGCCTCCGTGGACACCGGCCGGGCGGGCCTGGCCAGCGGCATCAACAACGCGGCGGCCCGGGTCGGCGGTCTCCTCGCCGTGGCGGCGCTGCCGGTGCTGGTCGGCATGGGCCCGGAGGCGTACCGCTCGGCGGACGCCTTCGACTCAGCCTTCCGGCGCGCGATGCCGCTGTGCGCGGGCGTGCTCGTGGTGGGGGCGGTGCTGGCCTTCGCGACCGTGCGCCGGCCCGCGCCCGACTGCCGCCGCCCCCAGTGCCGTACGCACGGCTGTGTGACGACGCCCCCGCTGGAGCCGCAGCGCTCGGCGGCCCCCGGACGGCTCCCGTCCTGAGCCGACGGGCCGCCCGGCGGCGCCCGCGGAACCGGACGCTCCGCAAGGGTGGCCGGGGGGCACCGGGCACCGGCGATGCAGCAGACTGGAACTCATGACGATTCACGAGAACCTCCTCGGGGGACCGCCCCCGACCTACCTGCCCGACGACCCGGAGCCGCGCGAGCTGCTCGCGAACGGCACGCCGTCCGCGGACGTCGCCGCCAAGTACCCGACGTCCTCGCTCGCCTGGGCCCAGCTGGCCGACGAGGCGTACGAGCGGGGCAGTGTCGTCGAGTCGTACGCGTACGCCCGTACGGGATACCACCGCGGTCTGGACTCCCTGCGGCGCAGCGGCTGGAAGGGCCACGGTCCGGTGCCGTGGGAGCACGAGCCGAACCGTGGTTTCCTGCGCGCCCTGAACGCCCTCGCCCGTGCCGCCCAGGCGATCGGCGAGAAGGAGGAGTACGAGCGCTGCAGCCAGTTCCTGAAGGACTCCTCGCCGACGGCGGCGCAGACGCTGGGTTAGTCGGGTCGCGGAACCCGTGGGGCCCGTCCGGCGGGTGTGACCGGGCGGGTCTTGCGTTTTCGGGGGACGATTGCGCAGGATTCCCGGTGGGGACCGGGGCCCCCGTGTCGATGACGGCAGGGGCGGACCGCTACCCGGAGCACGTATCAGGAGACAGCGATGTCGTCCCAGCCGACCGGGCCCGCGGTGGCCCAGGCGCCCGAGACCCCGCATCTCGATTTCCACGGCACCACGCCGTACGAGGACTACGTCCAGGCGGACGTCCTCACCCACTTGCAGCACATCCGCTCCGACGACCCCGGAGAGATGGTCTTCCTGGTGACCACCCAGGTCATGGAGCTGTGGTTCACGGTCATCGTGCACGAGTGGGAGACCGCGGCGCAGGCGCTGCGCGAGGACGGGCTGCCCGTCGCCGTGGCGGCCCTCAAGCGGTCCCTGCGGGAGCTGGAGGCGCTGAACGCGTCCTGGCGGCCCCTCGCGCAGCTCACGCCGGCGCAGTTCAACTCGTACCGCTCCGCCCTCGGCGAGGGCTCCGGATTCCAGTCCGCGATGTACCGGCGGATGGAGTTCCTGCTCGGTGAGAAGTCCGCGTCCATGCTGGTCCCGCACCGGGGCGCGCCGCGGGTGCACGCCGAGCTGGAGAAGGCGCTGCACGAGCCGAGCCTGTACGACGAGGTGCTGCGGCTGCTCGCGCGGCGCGGTCACGCGGTCCCGGCCGCCGTGCTGGAGCGGGACGTGTCGCTGCGGTACGAGCCCTCGCCGGAGGTGGAGGCGGTGTGGACCGCGCTCTATTCCGGGGACGAGGAGAACGACCTGGCCCGGCTCGGGGAGGCGCTGACGGACGTCGCCGAGCTGGTGTGGCGATGGCGCAACGACCATCTCGTCGCGACGCGCCGCGCGATGGGCGCGAAGGCGGGCACGGGCGGCTCCGCCGGGGTGGCCTGGCTGGAGAAGCGCGCGCAGAAGAACGTGTTCCCCGAGCTGTGGACGGCGCGCAGCCATGTCTGAGTCGTACGCCGGGAAGGCGGCGGCGCTGGACGCCGCGGACGAACTCGCGAAGCTGCGCGACCGGTTCGTGCTCGACGATGTGGTGTACCTGGACGGGAACTCGCTCGGCGCGCTGTCGGTGAACGTCCCCGGCCGGGTCGACGACGTCGTGCGCAGGCAGTGGGGCGAGCTGCGGATCCGGTCCTGGGAGGAGAGCGGCTGGTGGACGGCGCCGGAGCGGATCGGCGACCGTATCGCGCCCCTGGTCGGCGCCGCGCCCGGTCAGATCGTGGTCGGTGACTCGACGAGCGTGAACGTCTTCAAGGCGCTGGTGGGGGCCGTGCGGCTGGCCGGTGCCGGGCGGGACGAGATCGTCGTCGACGCGACGACGTTCCCGTCGGACGGCTACATCGCGGCGTCGGCGGCCCGGCTGACGGGCTGTGAGCTGCGGCCGGTGGAGCCGTCGGCGGTGCCGGAAGCCGTGGGGCCCCGTACGGCGGCGGTGCTGCTGAACCACGTCGACTACCGCACCGGCCGGCTGCACGACCTGCCGGCGCTGACGTCCGCGATCCACGACGCGGGCGCCCTGGCGGTCTGGGACCTCTGCCACAGCGCGGGCGCCCTGCCCGTCGGCCTGGACGCCCACGGGGTGGACCTGGCGGTCGGCTGCACCTACAAGTACCTGAACGGTGGGCCGGGTTCGCCCGCGTACCTCTACGTCCGGGCCGGCCTGCAGGATCGTTTCGACTCCCCGCTGCCCGGCTGGAACTCGCACACGAACCCGTTCGACATGAGCGCGGAGTTCATACCCGCGCCGGGCGCTTTGCGGGGCCGGGTCGGTACGCCGGACATCCTCTCCATGCTGGCCCTGGAGGCGGCGCTGGAGGTGTGGGACGGGGTGTCGGTCGACGCGGTCAGGGCCAAGTCGCTCGCGCTGGGCGACTTCTTCCTGGAGTGCGTCGAGGCGTACGTTCCCGGGGGCCGAGTGGAGTCCGTGACGCCGTCGGTCCACGCCGAACGCGGCAGTCAGGTCTCCCTGCGGTGCGCGGACGCGGGAGACGTGATGAAGCGTCTCATCGACCGCGGTGTGGTCGGCGACTTCCGCCGTCCGGACATCCTGCGCTTCGGCCTCACCCCGCTGTACGTGGGTTTCGCCGACGTGGAGCGGGCGGCGCGGGTGCTGGGGGAGACGGTGGGCTAGCGGAACGGTGGGCGGAGGGAGAGGGGGCCGGGCGCGGCGGAGGGAGCCTTGTGCGTCCCCCGTGGCGGCCGCACCGGGTCAGTCCCCGACGACGTACACCCCGGACACCGCGGCCGCGAACGCCGCCTCGGCCGCCCGGCCGGCGGCGGCCTCGTCCGGCACCACGCCGGTGGTCAGCAGCGTGCAGCACAGGGGCGCCGACACCGCCCGCAGCACCAGCGAGGGGTCGGTCCCGGCCGGCAACTCGCCGCGGGCCACTCCCTGTTCCACGCACGGCGCCCACTCGCCCACCCGTACCTCGTAGAACCGCCGCAGCGCCCGCGCGGTACGGGCGTCGTACGTCGCCGCGGCGATCACCGCGCGGAACAGCGGTCCCTGCCGGGCATCGGCCAGCGTCCGCCGCACCAGCGCGGCGTTGGCGCGCAGATCACCGAGTACGGACCCGGTCTCGGCGCGCGGCGGCGACTGCTCCGCCATGTCGCCGAGCAGGTCGGCGACCAGCCCCGTCACCGACCCCCACCGCCGGTACACCGTGGTCTTGCCGACCTCCGCCCGCCGTGCCACGTCGGCGAGGTCGAGATGGGCGAAGCCCTGCTCGGCGAGCACGTCCCCGGCGGCGCGCAGTACGGCCGCGCGGACACGGGCGGTGCGCCCGCCGGGACGCACGGTGCCGGGCTCGGCGGACATGACGGACTCCCTCACGATCGGCTGCCGGTACCCGCCCAGCGTAACGAAACACCGGAACCGTTTAGCCCTCACCGAGCGTGACATCCGGGTGTAGGCGCACGTCACGGGCCTGATACCGTCCCCGCCAACGGACGATCTCTCTCCCGGTCCGCCAAATCCGTTTCACCGCTGAGAGGTTGGAGCATGTCGGACGACGCCGCAGCACGGGACGCCGCAGCACGGGACGCCGCCGAGGAGGCGTCGGCCTTCTCCCACCCGCCCGTCGACCCCGACGTCACCGCCGTGTACGGCGACCACCCCGACCAGGTGATCGACTTCTACGGCCCGCGTGATCCCGACCCCGCGCTGCCCGTGCCGCTGGTGGTCGTCCTGCACGGCGGTGCCTGGCGCGCCCCGTACGACCGCCGGCACATCACCCCGTTCGCGGACTTCCTGGCCCGCCGCGGCTTCGCGGTGGCCAATGTCGAGTACCGCAGGGGCGCGGTGCTCCCCTCACAGGGCGGCGAGGGCCCGGTGGCGGGCCGCTGGCCGGACACCTTCGACGACGTCGCGGCGGCGCTCGACGCGCTGCCCCCGCTGGTGAAGGCGCATCTGCCGGGGGTCGATCCCCACCGCACGGTGATCACCGGCCACTCCGCCGGCGGCCACCTCGCCCTGTGGGCCGCCGCCCGGCACGTCCTGCCCGCGGACGCCCCCTGGCGCACCGACCGCCCCGCCCCGCTGCGCGGCGTCGTCGCCCTCGCCCCGATCGCCGACTTCCAGGTCGCCGCGAAATTGGACGTGTGCTCCGGAGCGGCCCGCCAACTCCTGGGCGGTGAGGCACGGTTCACGGAACGGCAGCCCTACGCCGACCCCGCCCACCTGCTCCCCACGGGCATCGCCACGACTCTCGTACAGGGCCGCGCCGACCTCGTCGTGCCGCAGGCGGTCGCCGAGTCGTACGCCGAGGCCGCGGCACGGGCCGGCGAGGTGGTCGGTCTGACGCTCCTGGAGGACGTCGGCCACTTCCCGCTGATCGATCCGGCGGCGGACGCGTGCGCGGTCGTGGCCGAGGAGATCGCCCAACTGGCCTGGTGACAAGGACGCGTCCGCCGACCGGCTCGCCGAGGCGGTGAGGGCGGTGGCGACGGGCGACGCGCTGATCGCCGAGTGCCTCGTCGTCGCCGAACGGACCGTGGAGACCCATGTGTGCCGCATCCCGGTGAAACCGGGCCTGCGCGACCGCACCCAGGCCGCTGTCCTCGCCCACGAGTCGGGCCTGGTGGGCCCCTCCGGGTACTGAGTGCCGGGCGGCCGGGCGGGCCCGGCAGCCGCCCCCTCGGGTGTACCCGTAGTACCTGAGACGGATCCGGCAGGACCCTTCTCACAGGTGACGACGGTGACCCGGCGGGCGGCCTACCGTTTCGAACGTGACCGACACGACCCAGACGCAGAAGACGCCGCCGGGCGGGGCCAAGCCACGCAGCCCGGAGTTCCGGCTCGATGTGGACGCCCTGCGCGGACTCCGGCAGGACCTGCTCCACGATGCCTTCGCCTACCGTCCGCTCCCGCGCATACGGGTGGACGGTCCGATCACCCGACGCCTCCCCGAGGGCGTCAGGGGGTACGCGGCCTGGACTCCGCACGCCGTCACCGTGCTGTGCGGACTGTTCGCGATGGCCGTCGCGAGTACCGCGAACGACGTCGGCCCCGGCGCCCGGAGTCTGGTGCCCGGCCTGATGCCCGGTCTCCTCGCACTGCTCCCGGTCCTGCTGACGCTCGTCCGGCCGGTCGGTGCCTTCTGGCTCTCCCTCGCGGCGACACCGTTCGCGGCCGTGTTCAGCCGCAGCTGGGGCGACTGGCCCTGGCCGCCCGGCGCCTTCGTCTCCCACCTGGTGGTGCTGACGGTCGTGGCGCTGCGGACACGACCGCGCACCGCGGCCTGGATGTGGGTGCTGACCGCGCTGTACGGGATGGCGGCCGAGACCCTCTTCGGCGCCGGGCACTACGAGACCGACTCGGTCGTCCTGCTGTTCCTCGCCGCGCTGGCCCTGCTGGTCGTCACCGTCCTGCACGTACGCAGCGCGGCGGAGCGGGAGGTGACCGCCCAGCTGTCGGTGACGGCGCACGAGCGCTCCAAGCGCACCTTGTTGGAGGAGCGCACGACGATCGCGCGCGAGCTGCACGACGTGGTGGCCCACCACATGTCGGTGGTCGCCATTCAGGCGGAGGCCGCGCCCTACCGGGTGGAGAACCCGCCGCCCGAGCTGGAGCAGGCCTTCGTCACGATCCGGGAGAACGCGGTGGCGGCGCTCACCGAGCTGCGCCGGGTCCTAGGTGTCGTACGGGCCGAGGACTACGAGGCCCCGGACGCCCCACAGCCCACCCTCGCCGATCTCGAAGCGCTGCTCGCCAATGTGCGGGACGCGGGTCTGAGCGTGGAGAAGGTGGTCACGGGTGCGGTGCGCGAACTCCCGCAGGGCGTCGAGCTGTCGGCGTACCGCATCGTCCAGGAGGCACTGAGCAACGCGCTGCGGCACGCGCCCGGTGCCACGGCCCGCGTCGAGATCGGCTACGTCCTCGGCGGGCTCGGCCTGCGGATAGTCAACGGCCCCGCGCCGGCCGCGAACCTGGTGAAGTCCACGCACGGCGCGGGCCACGGCATCACCGGCATGCGGGAGCGGGTCACGATGCTGGACGGGGAGATGACGACGGGCGAGACGGACGACGGCGGATACGAGGTGACGGTGTTCCTGCCGGTGCCCGTGACGGAGGAGTCCGGATGACGGGCGACACCATCCGCGTACTGATCGCCGACGACCAGGTGATGGTCCGCGAGGGGTTCTCGGTGCTGCTCGGCGCGATGCCGGACATCGAGGTGGTCGGCGAGGCGGTCAACGGGCGGGACGCGGTCGAGCGGGTCCGCGAACTCGGACCGGACGTCGTGCTGATGGACATCCGCATGCCGGAGCTGAACGGCATCGAGGCGACCCGGGAGATCGTCGCCGCGGACAGCACCGCGAAGGTGCTGGTGCTCACCACCTTCGACCTCGACGAGTACGTGTACCAGGCGCTGCGCGCGGGAGCCTCCGGCTTTCTGCTCAAGGACGCCTCCGCGCGGCAGCTCGCCGACGGGGTACGGGTGGTCGCGGCGGGCGAGGCGCTGCTCGCGCCCTCGGTCACCAGGCGGCTGATCACCGAGTTCTCCAAGCTCGCCGACGCCCCGCGGCTGTCGGCCACGGCGCAGGCGGCCTACGGCGACCTGACCGAACGGGAGACGGAGGTGCTGGTCCTGATCGCGCAGGGTCTGTCGAACGCGGAGATCGCCTCGCGGCTGTTCGTGGCGGAGTCCACGATCAAGACCCACGTGAGCCGCATCCTGGTGAAGCTGGGGCTGCGGGACCGCACCCAGGCGGCGGTCTTCGCCTACGAGGCGCGTCTGATCACGCCCAGGTGACCCCGTCCGGTCCCGGCGGGAGGCGGCACGGGGCGGGCGGCCGGGGGTCGTCCGCCGGGGCGCCCCTGGTCAGAGGGGGGTGCGGCGGGCTAGCGTCCGGTCATGGCAGCTTTGGAGACCCCCGGGACCTTCGACCCCTGGGACCCGGCGTTCTTGGCGGACCCGTACCCCGCGTACGCGGAACTGCGCGCGCGCGGCCGGGTCCACCACTACGAGCCGACCGACCAGTGGCTGATCCCGCACCACGCGGACGTGTCGGCGCTGCTGCGGGACCGGCGCCTGGGCCGGACGTATCAGCACCGCTTCACGCACGAGGACTTCGGGCGGACGGCGCCTCCGCCCGAGCACGAGCCGTTCCACGTGCTCAACGACCACGGAATGCTGGACCTGGAGCCGCCGGACCACACCAGGATCCGCCGCCTGGTCTCCAAGGCGTTCACCCCGCGCACCGTCGAGCGGCTGGGACCGTACGTGCGGCGGCTGGCGGGTGAACTGGTCGGCGGTCTGGTCGCGGCCGGCGGCGGCGATCTGCTCACCGATGTCGCCGAGCCGCTCCCGGTCGCCGTGATCGCCGAGATGCTGGGCATCCCGGAGTCCGACCGGGCGCCGCTGCGGCCGTGGTCGGCGGACATCTGCGGGATGTACGAGCTGAACCCCTCCCGGGAGACGGCGGCCAGGGCGGTACGGGCGTCGGTCGAGTTCACGGAGTACCTGCGGGAACTGATCGAGGCCCGCCGCAAGGAGCCGGGCGACGACCTGATCTCGGGGCTCATCGCCGCGCACGACGAGGGCGACCGGCTCACCGAGCAGGAGATGATCTCCACTTGCGTGCTGCTGCTGAACGCGGGGCACGAGGCGACGGTCAACGCCACGGTGAACGGCTGGTGGACGCTGTTCCGCCACCCCGACCGGCTGGCCGAGCTGCGCGCCGACCGCTCCCTGGTCCCCACGGCGGTGGAGGAACTGATGCGCTACGACACCCCGTTGCAGATGTTCGAGCGGTGGGTGCTGGACGACATCGAGATCGACGGTACGACGATCCCGCGCGGTGCGGAGATCGCCCTGCTCTTCGGTTCCGCCAACCACGACCCGGCGGTCTTCACCCGCCCCGGGGAGCTGGACCTCTCGCGCACCGACAACCCGCACATCTCCTTCAGCGCGGGCATCCATTACTGCATCGGCGCGCCGCTGGCCCGGATCGAACTGGCGGCGTCGCTGGGCGCGTTGCTCGAACTGGCCCCGACGCTGCGCCTCGCGGCGGAGCCGGAACGCAAGCCGAACTTCGTGATCCGAGGGCTCGAGGGACTCAGCGTGACCCTCTGATCCGCCGGCGGCCACCAGGTGTGCCCTCCCCCGACCGGCAGGGACGCGGCCGGGGCGGTCCGGGGTTCCCGGTGCCGCCGCACCGGCGCCCGCGCCCGCGTCGCGGGGGCCACAGGTGTCCGCGAGCGACCGTGGGTGACCGCGGGTGTCCGGCGTCAGGTGCTCAGGTCCCGCCGACGCAGTGCCGTCAGACCGGCTCCGGTCAGGACCGCCGCGATGACGGTCAGGACCAGCACCGGTGTCCAGGTCATCTCCCCGCCCGGCAGCTTGGGCAGGTGACCGTAGGGGGAGAGGTCCATGAGTGCCTGGGGGACGTCCAGGGCGGGCCCGATCCAGCCCAGCAGGAGGACGAGGCCCGCCGCGCCCCAGGCGCCGGGTGCCGACCGGGGGAAGACCCCGTACAGGAGGACCGCCAGGCCGCCCAGCGTCCAGACCGCCGGGATCTGGAGGAGGCAGGCGCCGAGGACGGACCCCGGCTCGTGGCCGTAGCCCAGCCCGAGACCGGCCCCGCCCAGCAGCATGATCAGGACCGCTCCGCCGAAGGCGATGACCAGGTGCCCGCCGGCCCAGCGCAGCCGTCCCACCGCGTTCGCGAGGATCGGTTCGGCCCGCTGGGAGGTCTCCTCGCCGTGCAGTCGCAGCACGGAGGAGACGATGTACAGCGCGGCCACCATCCCGAGCATGCCGGTCATCGCGGCGAGGAACGCGTCCGTGATCCCGGACTGCCCGCCCATCCGCTCGATGATCTCGCGGGTCCTGGCGTTGTCGCCGACCAGGTCGGACGCGCCCTTGGTGATCCCGCCGAACGCGGCTCCGGCGGCGAAAAATCCGAGGCTCCAGCCGAGCACACCGCCGCGCTGCAGCCGCCAGGCCAGTGCCCAGGCCGTGCCGAGCCGCCCCGCGGCCGGGCCCGGCCGTGTCGGCAGGAAGCTCATGCCGACGTCGCGCCGCCCGGTGAGCGCGTAGGCGAGTGCGCCCTGAAGGGCGACGGCCCCGGCGAACAGGAGCAGCACCCACCATCGCTCCTGCGCGAACGGCCGCTCGTTCTCCAGCCAGCCCAGCGGCGACACCCAGGTCAGCGGGGACGAACCGTCGGTCGCGGCGGAGTCACCGGCCGCCCGCAGGACGAACGCCGTGCCCAGGACGCCGCCCGTCAGTCCCTTCGCCAGCCGCGCGCTCTGCGTGAACTGGGCGACGATCGCCGCCGCCGTGGCGAAGACCATTCCGGCGCCCCCGACGCCGAGGCCGAGCGCCAGGGCGCCCGGGGCGCCCTGGCCGGCCAGTCCGCCCGCGATGAGCACGGCGAGCGCGCCGTTCGCGACCAGGGCGGCCAGCAGTGCCGCGGTCAACGGGGCACGCCGTCCCACCATCGCCGACGAGAGGAGTTCCTGGCGTCCGCTCTCCTCCTCGTCACGGGTGTGCCTGACGACGACGAGCAGGCTCATGATCCCGGCGAACAGACCGGCGTAGCCGCCCACGCGCCAGGCGGTGAGGCCGCCGAGGGAATCACTGAACACCGGCCCGTAGGTGGCGCGCAGCGAGCTGTCGGTGAGCATCTGCCGTGCCAGGCCGGCGCGTTCGGCGGCGGTGCCGTACACCGTCTTCAGCGTGTTCGGCAGCGAGAGGACCATCAGCGCGATCACACCGGTCCACAGCGGTGTCAGCACGCGGTCGCGGCGCAGCGCGAACCTCAGGAGGGTGCCGGTTCCGGCCAGTTGGCGGGTGCCTCCGGTCCGTACCGCGAAGACTGTGGCGGTCATCGCGCCATCGCCTCCGCGGGCGCGTCCTCCTGGTAGTGCCGCAGGAACAGCGCCTCCAGGGTCGGCGGGGTGGCGGCCAGGGACCGTACGCCGGAGTCGGTGAGCGAGCGCAGTACGGCGTTCAGCTTGTCCGTGTCGACCTGGAGCCGCACCCGGGTCCCCCGTACGTCGATGTCGTGCACCCCGGGCAGCGAGGCCAGGGCGCCCGGCGGGCCCGCGAGTTCGGCGGTGACGCTGGTACGGGTGAGGTGGCGCAGTTCGGCGAGCGTGCCGCTCTCGACGGTGCGGCCCTTGCGGATGATGCTGACCCGGTCGCAGAGCTCCTCCACCTCGCTGAGGATGTGACTGGACAGCAGGATCGTGCGGCCCCGGTCGCGCTCCTCCTCGACGCAGGTCTGGAAGACCTCCTCCATCAGCGGATCGAGGCCGGAGGTGGGCTCGTCGAGGATCAGCAGGTCGACGTCCGAGGCGAAGGCGGCGACGAGGGCGACCTTCTGGCGGTTGCCCTTCGAGTAGGTGCGGCCCTTCTTGGTGGGGTCGAGCTCGAACCGCTCGATCAGCTCCCCGCGCCGTCCCCGGTCGAGGCCGCCGCGCAGCCGTCCGTACAGGTCGATGACCTCGCCGCCGGACAGGTTCCGCCACAGCGTCACGTCGCCGGGGACGTAGGCGATCCGGCGGTGCAGTTCCACCGCGTCCTTCCAGGGGTCCCCGTCCAGCAGCCTTACCGTCCCCGCGTCGGCCCGCAGCAGGCCGAGCAGGACGCGGAGGGTGGTGGACTTCCCGGAGCCGTTCGGGCCGAGGAAGCCGTGCACCTCGCCGGCCTCGACGTGCAGGTCGAGACCGTCCAGTGCGTGCGTCCTGCCGAACGACTTGTGCAGTCCGGATACCTCCAGGGCGAGGTGTGCCTTCGTCATGATCCAGAACGTACGCTTCTTTCAGAAATTTGTGAAGGTAAGGAAACATATGAACTCCGGATAGACTCGACGGTGACGCGTGAACGGTGACGCGTGAACAGGGGAGATGATCGACAGATGGAGCGACCGAGTGCGGCGGAGCGGGACCCGGAGGTGGTCTCGCAGTTCGTCGAGGGCTTCGCGGCGCAGCTCGTCGAGGCCGGGATGCAGCGGATGCCCGCCCGGGTCTTCGCGGCGCTGCTCGCCTCCGACTCCGGTGCCATGACCTCCGCCGAACTCGGCGAGCGGCTCCAGGTCAGTCCGGCCGCGGTCTCCGGCGCGGTGCGCTATCTCGCGCAGCAGCACATGGTCTCGCGCGAGCGGGACCCCGGCTCCCGGCGCGAGCGGTACCGCGTGCACAGCGACCAGTGGTACGAGGCGCTGACCAGCCGTGACGCCGTGCTCAAGCGCTGGGAGACGGCCCTGCGCGCGGGCGTCGAGAGCCTCGGGTCCACGACCCCCGCCGGACGCCGGCTCGCCGAGACCCTCGCCTTCTTCGAGTTCGTCGACGGCGAGATCGCCGGGATGATGGAACGCTGGCGCGCCCACCGGGAGAAGCTGTTCGGCGGCGGCGGCCACTGACGACGCGCGGCCGGGCTTCAACCCGGGAGGGTCAGCCCCCACCCGCCCTCCCGCACCGTCCACGTCCGTGTCCGCACCGGCCCCGAGACCACCGAATCCGCCCGGTAGCGGAAGTCGGCCCCGGACACGGTGACCCGCTGTCCCACCATCCGCAACGGTGAGGCATGCGCCCCCACGGAGACCGGCCGCACCTCCACCTCCGCGCCCCCGGCGGCCCCCGGTGTCACGGACACCGTCTCCACCGGCTGGTCCAGATCGACCAGGGTCACGCCGTCGACCTCGACCCGCAGCCGAGAAGGTCCCGGCCCGGCGGGCAGGGACACCACCCGTCCCCAGGCCCTCGCCCTCGTCCGCCCCGACGCCACCCCCGCGGGCCGCGCGGCGAGCGTACGGACCAACGACTGGCAGGTACGCAGCCACGGATGCGCCTCAGGAGCGTCGGCGCCCATCTCCTCGGCCCCGTCCGAGACCGGCACCGGCGAACCCAGCGGCGGTATGCGCAGCGCCCCCAGCACGACCCCGTCACTGTCGTCGACCAGCAGATCCAGCCGCCGCTCGACCCCGTCGAGCACGGCCCGCGCCGCGGCCACCGCTCCTATGGGCACCCCCAGGGCCCGCGCCAGGGAGAGCGATCCCCCCACGGGCACCAGCGCCAACCCGCACACGGCCAGATCTCGTTGGCGGTGCAAAAGGGACACGGCGCGCAGCAGTGTCCGGTCGTCGCCCACGACGACCGGCCTGCGGGCCCCTCTGCGGGCCAGCGCGCGGGCGAATTCCTCGGGCCCCTCCGGGAGGCACACCTTGGTGACCGCACCCGCGCTGAGCACGTCTTTTGCGATCCGTACCGACTCACCGTCATGGCGACGGGCGACCGGGTCGATGACCACCAGAAGCTGGTCGGAAGCCGCCACCTCGGTCATGCCTCGCTTCCTCGGGTAGCATCTTTGTGCAAGAGCCCCTTGCGCTATTGCGCCAGGGGCTTCGTCTATTCCGGGGCATCCGGTCCGACGGTCGCGGCCAAAGGTGGTCGCCGGCGTACGCAGCTGTGCAAAGAATCAGCCGCGTACGTCCCCGACCTTGGACATGCCCCGCCCGGAAGGGGTGTACGCCTGTGCCCGCACTTGTGCTGCTCGGTGCTCAGTGGGGTGACGAAGGCAAGGGAAAGGCCACCGACCTGCTCGGTGGATCCGTGGACTATGTGGTGCGCTACCAGGGCGGTAACAACGCCGGCCATACGGTAGTCGTGGGCGATCAGAAGTACGCCCTCCACCTCCTCCCTTCCGGAATCCTCACGCCGGAGTGCACTCCGGTGATCGGAAACGGTGTCGTCGTCGACCCGTCGGTCCTGTTCTCCGAGCTGAACGGACTGAACGAGCGCGGCGTCGACACCTCGAAGCTTCTGATCAGCGGAAACGCTCACATCATCACGCCGTACAACGTCACCGTCGACAAGGTGACGGAACGCTTCCTCGGGAAGCGGAAGATCGGTACGACGGGACGGGGCATCGGGCCCACCTACGCGGACAAGATCAACCGCGTCGGCATCCGTGTCCAGGACCTCTACGACGAGTCGATCCTGACCCAGAAGGTCGAGGCGGCCCTCGACGGCAAGAACCAGCTCCTCACCAAGGTCTTCAACCGCCGCGCCATCGAGGCGGGCCAGGTCGTCGAGGAACTGCTGACGTACGCGGAGCGGCTGCGCCCGTACGTGGCCGACACGGTCCTGGTGCTCAACAAGGCGCTCGACGAGAACAAGGTGGTCCTCTTCGAGGGCGGCCAGGGCACCCTGCTGGACATCGACCACGGCACGTACCCCTTCGTCACGTCCAGCAACCCGACCGCCGGTGGCGCCTGCACCGGTGCGGGCGTCGGCCCGACGAAGATCAGCCGGGTCATCGGCATCCTGAAGGCGTACACCACCCGCGTCGGCTCGGGTCCGTTCCCGACCGAGCTCTTCGACGCCGACGGCGACGCGCTGCGTCGCATCGGCGGCGAGCGGGGCGTCACGACCGGCCGTGACCGCCGCTGCGGCTGGTTCGACGCGGTCATCGCCCGCTACGCGACCCGGGTCAACGGCCTGACGGACTTCTTCCTCACCAAGCTGGACGTCCTGACCGGCTGGGACGAGATCCCGGTCTGCGTGGCGTACGAGATCGACGGCAAGCGCGTCGAGGAACTTCCGTACTCCCAGACCGACTTCCACCACGCGAAGCCGATCTACGAGACCCTGCCGGGCTGGTCCGAGGACATCACCAAGGCGAAGTCCTTCTCCGACCTGCCGAAGAACGCCCAGGCGTACGTCAGGGCGCTCGAGGACATGTCCGGTGCGCCGATCTCCGCGATCGGGGTCGGCCCCGGCCGCGACGAGACGATCGAGATCAACTCGTTCATCTCGTAGGGCCCATGAGCGCGCCCCCGGTGAGGCTTCGGCCGACCCGGGGGTGTGCTGTGTCCGGGACCCTCAGACGGACTCGGCGAACCGGCGCCAGGCGTCCGGGGTGAGGGCGAGGGCGGGGCCGGTGGGGTTCTTGGAGTCGCGGATGTGGATGGCGGCCACTCGCGTGGGGCGGTGTTCGTAGGCGACTTCGAGGCAGTTCCCGCCGCCGCCATCGCTGTAGCTGGACTTGAACCACCGCAGTGCTCCGGTGCGGGTCATCGTTCTTCTCCTGCCAACTGCTCGATGAGGAGCAGGGATTCGTCGGGACTCAGTGCCTGTGCGCGGATCTTCGCATAGCGGTGCGCGAGTTGGGATACCTGCGGAGGTTCGCTGACCAGAATGCCCTGGTCCTCGATCTCCATGTATACGACGTGGTCGTGTTCCTGTGTCACCACGAGCTTCATGGCACCCCGATCGCCCGCGTAGGTTCCGCGCAGCCCACGGTCCATGGGGAGCACCTGCACACAGACGTTGTCCCGGCGGGCATCCTCGGCGAGTGACCGCAGTTGTCCGCGCATGATGTCCCAGCTGCCGAACGGCCTCTTCAGCACGCTTTCTTCGAGGATCAGCTCGATCATCGGGACGGCTTCCCGTTCGAAGAGTCGCCTGCGCGTCAGTCGCGCCTCGACCAGTTGTTCCCGCTTCTGCTCGGACACCGGTGGAAAGCTGCCGCCGATCAACGCCCGTGCGTACGCCTCGGTCGGGAACAAGCCGTCGACGACCAAAGTCTCGTACGAGGAGATCGTCACGGCTCCGGCCTCCATCTCCGAGAAGCCGCGGAACCGCGTCGGATATTTCTCCAGCAACACGAACCTGCGAGCCTTCTCGAACAACCCGAACCCACCCCCGATCACCTCCTCCAGCTTGACGAGCATCTTGTCGCTGGCCGGCTGCGCGCACGTCTCCATCGCGCTGATCGCGGACGCCGTGTAACCGATCTGCTTGCCCAACTCCTCCTGTGTCAGCTGATGTTGTTCACGGAAGGCCTTCGACATGGCGGCGACCATGTGCGCCGTCCCACCCGCTTCCACCTTGTTCTCCGCCCGCGCCATCACGGTCACCCCCGAACTCAACCGAACTCAACCGGTCACCAGGCAGCCCACATCGATCCACACCGTTGTCAGCGGTCGACGCAGAGTCATGGAAACGCTAGCCCCGCCTGCGGAAACTGTCCTCATGGATACGCAAAGTGACGAAGTAAACCTGCCGCTACCCACAGTCACCCCGGAGATCCCGGACTGGATCCCGCCGTCCGGTATCCAACTCCGCAAGGCCGGTGTCCAGTTCGACGCCGTCCGGGTGGACGGAGACCCCGGCCGCACCGTCGCCGACCGCCTCGCGCGAGCGACCGGGGGCAACCCGGGCCCGGTCGTCGAGGAGGCCCGCGGGCGCCGTGCCGTCTACTTCCTCGTCCCCGCCGGCAGCACCGCCCACCGCTCGTGGCCGCCGGGCGTCACCCGCCTCACCGCGGGCCCGCACCACGTCGCGTACATCCCGGTGCCCGCGCTGGGCGGCCTGACCTGGCCCCTGGCCTGGCGCTACCGGCCCGCGGCGCGCTACCACCTCGTCCACACCCTGCTGCTGCGCGCGGTGGCGGAAGGCTGCTGAACGGCCGGTGCGGCGGGCATTCCGGGAGCGCCGAGATGCGGACCGGTCCCGGAATGCCCATCCTTGACCTGGACATGGCTTGCTCCTGGTTCCGGACGGGACGGGACCCGACCACGATCTACGCGTGTAGTCCCCGTTCGGCCCGCACGGCCCGTTCCTCCGCCCGCGTCACCCCCGTCTCCAGGAGCCCCGTATGCCCGTCAACCCGCTGAACCGCCGGGAGTTCGTGAAGAGGTCCGCCGTCACCGGCGCGGCCGTGGCCGTGGCGGGGACGGCCGCGGCGACCCCGGCTCGGGCCGCGGACCGCAATCCCGTCGGCGGCAAGCCCGAGAAGAATCCCCGGACCTGGTCGTTCTCCATCCTGGGCACCACCGACCTGCACAGCCACGTCTTCGACTGGGACTACTACACCGACGCTGCGTACACGGACAAGGCCGGCAACTCCGTGGGCGTCGCCAGGGTGGCCACCCTGGTCAAGCAGCAGCGGGCCGCGAAGGGCGCGGACCGGGTGCTGCTCGTGGACGCGGGCGACATCATCCAGGGGACCTCGCTCGCGTACTACTACGCCCGCGTCGACCCCATCACCGGCGCCGGTGGCAGGCGCGGCCCGGTCCACCCGATGGCGATCGCCATGAACGCCATGAAGTACGACGCCGCCGCGCTCGGCAACCACGAGTTCAACTACGGCATCGAGACCCTGCGCCGGTTCGAGAAGCAGTGCCACTTCCCGCTGCTCGGTGCCAACGCGCTCGACGCCAAGACGCTCCGGCCCGCCTTCCAGCCGTACACCGTCAAGCGGATCCGGGTCCCCGGTGCCCCGGACATCAAGGTCGGCATCCTGGGGCTGACCAACCCCGGGATCGCCCTGTGGGACAAGGACAACGTCTCCGGGAAGATGGCGTTCACGGGCCTCGTGGAGCAGGCGAAGAAGTACGTGCCGCGGATGCGCGCCCTGGGCTGCGACGTCGTGTTCCTCACCGACCACTCCGGCCTCGACGGGTCGTCCTCGTACGGCGACGAGCTCCCGTACGTCGAGAACGCCTCGAACCTGGTCGCCGCGCAGGTGCCCGGCATCGACGCCATCCTCGTCGGCCACACCCACACCGAGGTCTCCTCCTACACGGTCACCAACACCGCGACCGGCAAGGACGTCGTCCTGTCGGAGCCGTACTGCTACGGCATGCGGCTGACCGTCTTCGACTTCGAGCTGGAGCTCGCGCACGGTCAGTGGAAGGTGACGAGCACCAAGGCGCAGACCCTCAACAGCAACACCGTCGCCGAGGACGCGGAGATCACCAAACTCCTGACGGCGGACCACGAGCTGGTCGTGAAATACGTGAACACGCCCGTCGGCACCTGCACCGCCGACCTCTCCGCGGCGGAGGCGTGCTGGAAGGACGTCCCCGTCATGGACTTCATCCACCAGGTCCAGATGGCGGCCGTCGCCACCGGCCTGTCGACGGCCGACGCGGCCCTCCCGCTCATCTCCGTCGCCGCGCCCTTCAGCCGTACGGCGGACATCCCGCAGGGCGACGTCACCATCCGGGACGTGGCCGGGCTCTACATCTACGACAACACCCTCTACGGCAAGAAGCTCACGGGCGCCCAGCTGAAGGACTACCTGGAGTACGCGGCGAAGTACTACTACCGGGTCCCGTCCGGCACGAAGGTGGACACCGCCACCCTCACCAACGCCAACAGCTTCTGGGACTACATGTACGACACCGCCGCGGGCGTCGACTACGACATCGACATCGCCCAGGCCGAGGGTTCCCGGATCAAGAACCTCAGCCACAAGGGCGCGGCGGTGACCGACGACCAGGTCTTCGTGGTGGCCGTCAACAACTACCGCGCCAACGGCGGCAGCGGCTACCCGCACATCGCGGCCGCCGACATCGCCTACAGCTCCACCGACGAGATCCGCCAGCTGATGATCGACTACGTCACGTCCAAGGGCACCCTCGACCCGGCGGACTTCGCCGACGCCAACTGGAAGCTGACGCAGGAGGGGACGCCGGTGTTCTGAGGCACCCGCGTCCGCCCGGTGCCGCGCGCGACCGGCCCGCGCGCCGCGGTCGGCGTCCTCCCGCCGGGGGCGTCGGCCGCGGCGGCGCCGTTCAGACGAGGTGGGCGAAGACCACCAGGTTCTCCGTGTAGTCCTTCGCGCTGTGGTCGTAGTCACCGGCGCAGGTGATCAGCCGGACCTGGGCCTGCGGGGTGTCGGCGTACACGCGGTCGTTGGGGAAGTGGTCCTTCTCGAAGGTCTCGGCATCGTCGACCACGAAGGACGCCGTCAGGCCGTCCGCCTTCTCCACCCTGAAGGTGTCCCCCTTCTTGAGCGAGCTGAGTCTCGCGAACACGGCCGCCGAGGTCTTCGTGTCCACGTGCCCGGCGATGATCGAGGTCCCCGCTTCCCCCGGGGTCACTCCGTCGGCGTACCAGCCGACCATGTTCACGTTGTCCGCGGGCGGAGGGTTGAGGTGGCCCTTGGCGTCGACGGAGAGGGCCGTGAAGGGCGCGTCCACCCCGATCTTCGGGATGACCAGCCGGGTCGGCGCGGACTCCGGCAGGTGCTTGCCCGGCACCGGGGTCGACCACGGCATGAGCGCGGCCGCGTCGTGGGGCGTGCGGGAGTCGTCGGGCGGTTTGGAGTGCCCACCGAACACGCCCAGCACCAGAAGCAGGATTCCGGCGCACCAGACGCTGAACGGCACGCCGGAACGGGAGCCCTGCCGTTGCGGCACGGACTCGGTCACGGCAGGGGAGGACAGCCGGGCTGTCATCGGGGACCACCTCACTAGGGCACTGCAGCGGAGCGGGTACAGCACGCGGGGAACCCGGCCGGGCCGTCACGACGGGGATGACCCGCGGCGGCCTCGGCCGATGGGACGCCGGGCACCGGTCAGGACATGCCGCCCGCCGCGCTCCTGCGGCGCATCGCGTACACGCCCGCCGCGCCGAGCGTCAGGACCGCGAGACCGCCGGCGGTGACGCTCTTCCCGGCCAGCGCGCCGCCGCCGGTGTGGATGCCGCCGTTCGGCTTGTCGCGGCCCGAGTCGTTGCCGCCGCCATTGTTGTACCCGTTGCCGTTGCCGTTGCCGCCGTTGTTGTACCCGTTGCCGTTCCCGTTGCCGCCGTTGTCGCGGCCGTTCCCGTTGCCGTTCCCGTTGCCGTTCCCGTTGCCGTTCCCGCCGTTGTCGCGGCCGTTCCCGTTCCCGTTGCCGTTGCCGTTGCCCCCGTTGTCCCGGCCGTTGCCGTTGCCGCCGTTGTCGCGGCCGTTCCCGTTGCCGTTGCCCCCGTTGTCGTTCTTGTAGGTCTCCGGGTTGAACTTCGCGTCGTCCTTGTTCCAGTCGTCGCTCTTCCGCATGCTGAGCGCGCCGCCGCCGGTGTGCATGCCGCCCCGGGGCTTGTCGTGGTCGGAGCCCTCGTCGTCACGGCCGGAGTCGCCACCGCGGCCGGAGTCCCCGCCACGGTCGGAGTTCCCGCCACGGCCGGAGTCCCCGCCACGGCCGGAGTCCCCGCCACGGCCGGAGCCCTTGCCGCCCTGGTCGGAGTCGCCGCCCCAGTCCGAGTCGTCCTCCTCGCCCTGGTCGTCGCCCTTCAGCTTGGTGTGCGTGCCGCCCTTCACCGTGGCGAGCGGACCGATCTTCACCTTGTTGAGCGCGCCGCCGCCGGTGTGCATGCCGCCGTTGGGCCTTTCGTGCCTGCTGCCGTCGTCCTGTTCGTTGCTGTAGGAGGAGTCGTCGTGGCCACCGTCGCCCGCCGTGGCGGCAAAGGCGCCGGGAGCGGCAATCGCGAGGGCGGCCGTGGCCGTCGCGGTAGCGAGAAGCATGCGGGCAGAACGCATTGTCGAGTCCTTCCGTCGCAGCCGAGCCGCTGACGATTTGTCAGCACGTGGGGAACCCGACCCCGACGTGATCCACCGTCAGCCCCTCCCGGCCCGCTCACCACTCGAGCCGCGCAACCGGCGCACGTCCCGGCGTCGCCCGGCGGGTGCCCCAAGGCCGCCCTGGACCTCGCCCGACCACTCTGACCTGCTACTTCATCGTGGACCATCCGTCGGGTCCCACGCCGGTCCGGGCCCAGACACAACCCGATCGGTCGCAACACGACTGCGCGCTTCCGGTGACCGTCGGCCGGTCCCGCCCGGCCTCGGACCGCCTCGGCCGGGGGAACGGACGGCCGTGGGGGCAGCACGGCGAGGGCTCCCACCCCTGGCGTGTGCGGCATCCGGGTGCGTGCGTGCGGCGAACGGGTGCGTGGCATCCGGGCGGCGGGCCGGGCGGGGCAGACCCGAAACCACGGCGGGTCCGGGCGGCCCCGGAGCCCAGCGAGGGTGGAGCCGGCCCCGGACCGCGCCGGGGCCGACCCTGGACCGTGCCGGGGCCAGCCGCGACCGGACCGGGACGGCGGGGCCGCGAACCGGCGTGCGGCGGGGGCGAGGAGGCCGGGGCGGGGCCGGGCCGGAGGGGAGGTGATCGAGGGACGAGGGAGCGGCCTCTCGGGCGCGGAGGGGCGGTCGGGGGTACGCGGGCGCGCAGGGGTCGGCGTGCGGGCTCCGCAGGCGCGGAGGGGCGATGGTACGGCTCGCGGACGCGCGGAGGGACGGCCGTACGCTGCCTCGCGCGCGTACATCGGCGCCCGGCGGCGCCGGGCGCCGATGTCTCCGAGGCGCCCGGCCTCGCGGCCGCGGAGGGACGACAGCGCGGGCCTCGCGGCCGCGGAGGGGCGGCCGCGGGATGCGTGGGCGTCCGATGCCGCGGCCGGGCGGCGGAGAGGCGCGGAGGCGGCCGCCAGGGGGGACGCGCGGAGCGGGCCCCGCCCCGGCCGGCCGGGGTGCGCCTCAGCTGAAGATGATCATCGAGCCCTGGGCGAGGCTCCGGGTCGCCGCCGCGTGCAGGCCCAGCCAGACGTGCCGCTCACGGGCGAAGGGGCTCGCGTCGTAGGGGGCGGGAGCGGCCGGCTCCTCCAGCTCCGTGGGGGCCGCCGGCGGCTGCGGGGCGGCCGGCGGATTGGCCGGGTCGATGCCGATCGAAGGGGCCACGAACTCGAGCTCGCGCAGCAGCGTGTGGGAGGAACCCAGCGGGCCGCCCCCGGCGAGGAGTTCGTCGTTGGCGAGCGGGTGCGGGAAGTCGACCGGCACGTACGCGCCCGCGTGGTCGTAGTGCCAGACCAGATGCGACTGCTGGGCGTTCGTCTGGAACATCTCCAGCAACTGCTCGTAGTCTCCGCCGAGTTCGTCCACCGGGGTGACCGCGAGACCGCACATCTGCAGCAGATACGCCCGGCGCAGGAAGTGCAGGGCGTCGTAGTCGAAGCCCGCGACCGGGGCGACGTCGCCGGACAGCCCCGGCATGTAGGCGTACACGGGGACCGGCGGTAGCCCGGCCTCGCCCAGCACCTTGTCGTACAGCGCCAGTTCCTCGGCGAACGGGTTGTCGGGGGTGTGGCACAGCACGTCGACGAGCGGGACAAGCCACAGGTCACAGGCCAACAGACGGCTCCTCTAGCTCCTGGGGAAGCACGGTGGTCAGGGAAGCGTAATGCGTGGGGCCCGTCCTCAGTCCCCCTCGTGCAGATCCCATACCCACACCCCGTGCACCCACGTGCCGGGGCGGCCCACCAGCTTGTCCACGGCATCCCGCAGCTCGTCCTGGTGGGGCTGCGGGACCAGCACCAGCACGCCCGCCTTCCAGTAGGCGAAATCGGCGCGGGCCTGCGCCTGCCAGTTCTTGCCGATCACGGGGACCCTGCCCGAGTACCGCACGTCGCGCAGCATGTTGGACGTGAAGCGGGGCGAGGCGCCGTAGATACCGATGTGCTCGGGCCCGTAGGGGCCGTTGAAATACCCGCCGGGCAGGGGGAAGCCGAGGCCCGCCGCCGTCTGCCAGTGCAGCGCCTGCGCGTCGCCAGGGTCCGGCAGCGGCACCGGCACCAGGGACTCGCCCCTGGCCGGGTCGACGTACGCCCGCCATGTCCCGTCGGTGAAGAAGGCGGGGGTCGGCGCCCGGTCGACCGTCTTCAGAGGGGCCGGGACGAGCGGGAGCAGCGCGGCGGCGACGGCCAGCGCGCCGAAGTACTGGGTGGCGGTGCCGCGGGCGCTCAGCAGCCGCTCGATCGCGACCGCCACCAGCATCCCCAGCGCGGGCGCGCAGATCATCGCGACCCGTCCCTCGATGACGGACTCGAAGAGGGGTTTGCCGGACAGCAGCGCCCAGGGTCCGGGCAGCACGATGTCGGTCGTCGGAATGCGGAACTTCGGGCCCAGTGAGAGCATGGCCGCGGCCAGCGCCGTGAAGGCGAGGGCCTTGACGAGCGCCCGCTCCCACAGCCGTACGACGACCGCGAAGGCGAACACGGCCAGCGGCCACCCGTAGAAGGCGTTCTGCTCGGTGGGGTTGAGCGAGAGCGCGCCCGCACGGTCGGCGTTCCCGGCGAGCAGGGAGCGCTCGGCGAAGGAGAGCAGGGCGAGAGGGCTGTTGCCGGCGTTGTCCCCGTGGAGCACGCTCCCGTAGCTCTGCGGCCCCGCGAACTGCCAGTACAGCGGGAACGCGACGATCGGCAGGCACACCGCCCCCGCCACCGCCAGCCCGTTGAGCAGCGGACGCCACGCGGCGCGGGCGGCGTCGCGCCGGACGAGCCCGTAGCCGAGGGCGAACAGCGCCATGCCCATCGACGCGAGCAGCAGGGGCTCCTCGCCGAGGAAGATCTGGTACGTCGCCATCAGACCGAGCGCGATCCCGTCCCGGACGACCCGGGTGCCGGCGCACAGCCGCAGCGCCCGGTCGATGATCAGCGGGACCATGAACAGGATCATGAAGTTCGGGTGCGCGTTGGCGTGGCTGACCATCGGCGGGGCGAAGGCGGCCAGCGTGGCACCGACGAACGCCGCGCCCCGGTGTCCCACGACCCGCTTGACGATCAGCCAGTACCAGGCGGCGCCGGTGGCGGCCAGTCCCAGCGTCATGACGAGGCTGAGCGCGATCGCCGGGCCGAACAGCAGGGTGATCGGCGCGAAGGGGACGGACAGGCCCAGCATGACCGTGTTGGCCATGAGGTTCACGCCGTCCGGGAAGCCCTGGAGGGTGGTGAACAGCGGGTTGTGGAGATGGCGGATGTTGTCCGCCGTGACCGCGAAGAACCACTCCCACTGGTTCTGGTCCTGGAGCGAGTCCGGGAGGTAGCGGCCGTTCGGGTCCGCCCAGCGGCCGGAGTAGAGGGCGACCGCCATGAGGAGGAAGAGCGAGACCGCGAGGAGGTCCGCGGGCCGGACGGAGCGGGCCTTGAGGAGGGCCAGTTCGGCGAGGACGCGGCCGTAGTCGAGGGGCCGCACCTTCGAGCCGGGCTGGTGGGACCAGCGGACCGGGACCTCCGCCACCGGCCAGCCCGAGCGGCGGAAGTGCTGGAGCACCTCCACGTCGATGCCCCAGCCGTTGAGCCGCGACGCGCCGAACGCCTCCCGCGCCCGCTCCCCGTCGAAGAGCTTGAACCCGCACTGGGTGTCGCGTATGCCGGGCACCGCGACCCTGCGTATCAGGAAGTTCCCGGCGCGGCCCAGCAGCTCGCGCAGCCGGTGCTGGTGCGTGTCTATCGTGGCGCCGGGCGTGGCCCGTGAGCCGATCGCGGCCGCGTGGTCCTCGCCGAGCGCCTTGTCGAGCAGTTCCAGCTCCTCGATCGGCGCGGCCAGGTCGGCGTCCGTGACGAGGACGCGGCGGCCGTACGAGGCGAGGACGCCCAGGCGCAGGGCGTTGCCCTTGCCGCGGTTGCGGGGACTGGTGACGAGCTGGACGCGGGGTTCGCGAGCGCGGACGGTGTCGACGACGTCCTTGGTGCCGTCGGTGGAGCCGTCGTCCACGACGATCAGTTCCCAGCTGCCGAATCGGCTTTCGTTGTCGCTCAGGTGCGCGATGATCGCGTCGAGCGTCGGCGCGAGCCGTCGCTCCTCGTTGTAGGCGGGGACGACGACCGACAGGTCGATGGCGGGGGCCGGCATGTCCTCTATGACGTCCGTGGCGTGTGGCGCGCTCATTCGGCGACCAGGCGTTCTATGAGGGCCAGGGAGTGCGCGTTGTACTCGGTGACGATCGTATGCGCCGTCTCCGGGTCGCGCCGCGCGAGCGCGTCCACGAGTTCCGTGTGCCCGGACCAGAGATACCCCCGCAGGTCGTCCACCCGGCGGAGGTGCTGCACCGAGCAGACCCAGGACTGGACACGCAGGCGGTGCAGGAAGTCGGCCAGGTAGGCGTTGCCGAAGAGGGCGCTCAGTTCGCGCCAGAAGCGGAGGTCGTAGCCGATGAGGATGTTCAGGTCGCCCGCGGCGGCGGCGCGCTGGGCCTCCTCACCGCGGCGGCGGACGCCCGCGAGGGCGGCGAGGACGCGTGGATCGTCGGCCAGTTTCATGCCGTCGCCCTCGGTGAGGCTGTGGAACATCCCGTCCGTGACGAGGCTGCGGGCCTCGACCATGCCGCGGAAGTCGGCCGGGGAGTACTCGTGCACGCGGAAGCCGCGGTGCTGGTCCGCGTCCAGCAGCCCCTGCGCCGAGAGGTCGACGAGGGCCTCGCGGACCGGGGTCGCGGAGACGCCGTACTGCTCGGCGATCTCCTTCACCGTGAACTCCTGCCCCGGCTGGAGGCGGCCCGCCAGCACCTCGTCGCGGAGTGCGTCGGCGATCTGCTGCCGCAGGGTGCTGCGGGTTACGGCGCCAGTGCCGCCGGTGCCGGGCATGGTGTGTCGCTCCCCCATCGCGTACGGGTGCGCGTGCGTGCGTGCGCGTGTGCTTCGTCTATGAGCACGTCACCTTACGCGGTGGGGTTCCGGCAAGGGATTCCTCGCCCCGTACCTGCGGCTCCGCCCCCGACCCCGCCAGGGCGGACCCCCGGGCAGGGGATGACGGGGGAGGGCGGGGGCGGCGTGGGCGAGGAAAGTCCCCGGCGTCAGACCGTGTATTCGTCGGCTATGGCCAGCGCAGCGTCCAGCACGGCGAGCCCTTCCTTCGCCTCGCCCTCCGTGACGTTGCACGGCGGCACGACATGCGTACGGTTCATGTTGATGAAGGGCCACAGACCGTGGGCCTTCGCGGTCGCCCCGAACGCCGCCATCGGCGCGTTGTCCGTCCCCGACGCGTTGTACGGCACCAGCGGCTCCCGCGTCTCCCGGTCCTTGACCAGCTCAAGGGCCCAGAAGACCCCCGTACCGCGCACCTCGCCGACACTGGGATGCCGCTCGGCGAGCTCCCGCAGGCCGGGACCGAGCACCGTCTCACCGATCCGCGCGGCCTGCTCGACGATGCCCTCCTCCTCCATCACGTTGATCGTGGCGACGGCCGCCGCGCAGGCCAGCGGATGCCCGGAGTACGTGAGCCCCCCGGGGTAGGGCCTACGCGCGAAGGTCTCCGCGATCTCCGCGGAGATGGCCACGCCGCCCAGCGGCACGTACCCGGAGTTCACGCCCTTGGCGAAGGTCATCAGGTCCGGCGTCACGTCGTAGTGATCGGCGGCGAACCACTTGCCGGTCCGGCCGAACCCGGCCATGACCTCGTCCAGGACGAAGACGATCCCGTACCGGTCGCAGATCTCCCGTACCCCGGCGAGGTAACCGGGCGGGGGCGTCATGATGCCCGCCGTGCCGGGGATCGTCTCCAGGATGACGGCCGCGATGGTGGCCGGCCCCTCGAAGGCGATCGTGTCCTCCAGGTGCTGGAGCGCCCGCTCGCACTCCTGCCGCTCGTCCTGCGCGTGGAAGGGGGAGCGGTAGAGGAAAGGCGCCCAGAAGTGGACGACGCCGGCCGCGCCGATGTCGTTCGGCCAGCGCCGGGGGTCACCGGTGAGGTTGATCGCGGTGGAGGTGGCGCCGTGGTACGAGCGGTACGCGGAGAGGATCTTCGGGCGCCCGGTGTGCAGCCGGGCCATCCGCGTCGCGTTCTCGACGGCCTCGGCGCCGCCGTTGGTGAAGAAGATCTTGTCCAGGTCGCCCGGGGTCCGCTCGGCGATCAGCCGGGCCGCCTCCGAGCGCGCCTCGACGGCGAAGGCGGGCGCGAACGTCGACAGCGTGGCGGCCTGCTCCTGGATCGCGGCGACGACCTTCGGGTGCTGGTAGCCGATGTTGGTGAAGACGAGCCCGCTGGTGAAGTCCAGATACCGCTTGCCTTCGTAGTCCCAGAAATACGATCCCTCCGCGCCGGCGACGGCGAGCGGGTCGATGAGCTCCTGCGCGGACCAGGAGTGGAACACGTGCGCGCGGTCCGCGGCCTTCACTGCGGCGCCGACCTGGGGGTTGGGCTGAGAGGTCATGCGCCGAAGCGTAGGTGTCCACGGAGCGGACGCGATATCGGCGTCCTGTCTGCGGTCCGGGGCTTTCCGCGACAGTCTGTCGGGCGTGGGGGCCCGGAGACGGGCGCGGAGGCGCAACGGCGGCTGGCGCGGACACGGCGGGGTGGGCCGGGACGGGTGCCGGAGCGGCGCCCGGCGGTGCCCGCCGACCTCTCGGTGACGCCCGGCGGCCCCGCGACGGGCGTCACGAAAGCGCCAGACGCTGTTACGGAACCGTAGACACCACCCCACCCGCCTCCCCGTACGGCCGCACTATCCTCGGGCTGTTGCAGACGTACGGGGGAGGGCGCGCGACGATGGAGAAGCTGGGGGGCGGGGACCCGCGTCAGATCGGGGCGTACCGGCTGATGGCGCGGCTCGGTGCCGGCGGGATGGGGAACGTCTATCTCGCACGCTCCGACCGCGGCCGTACCGTCGCCGTGAAACTGGTGCGCGAGGAACTGGCCGAGCAGGAGGAATTCCGGGCCCGCTTCCGACAGGAGGTGCAGGCCGCGCGCAGGGTCGGCGGCTACTGGACCGCGCCCGTGCTGGACGCGGACACGGAAGCCGACATCCCGTGGGTCGCGACCGGTTACGTGGCCGGGCCCAGCCTGCAGACCGTCGTCGGCCACGACCACGGCGCGCTCCCGGAGCGTTCCGTGCGCATCCTCGCGGCCGGCCTCGCGCACGCCCTGAAGGACATCCACGCGGCCGGCCTCATCCACCGCGACCTCAAGCCCTCCAACGTGCTGGTGACGATCGACGGCCCGCGCGTCATCGACTTCGGGATCGCGCGCGCCCTGGAGACCGTCACCGACGGCGGCCTCACCCGCACCGGCGCGCTCGTCGGGTCTCCCGGTTTCATGGCGCCCGAGCAGGTCCGCGGCGACCGTGTCACGCCCGCGTGCGACATCTTCTGCCTGGGTTCGGTCCTGTCGTACGCCGCCACGGGCGTGCTGCCCTTCGGGGCGACGAGCAGCGGGGTGCACGCGATGATGTTCCGCATCGCGCAGGAGGACCCGGACCTGGAGGGCGTACCGGAGGGGCTCGCCGACCTCGTACGGCACTGTCTGCGCAAGGACCCCGCGGCGCGGCCCTCGCTCGGCGAGATCCTGGAGCGGACCGGCGCGGAGGACACCGTCTCGGGCGGGCGGTCCCGTGACCCGTGGCTGCCGAGCGCGCTGGTGGCCCAACTGGGGCGGCACGCGGTGCGGTTGCTGGACACGGAGAATCCGGACGCGGCGCCCGCCGCGCTCCCGCCGGCCCCGGAGCGGGCCCCGGACCCGGTCGTGGATCTGTCCAAGCCTTCCGCGGCATCCGCCGCACCCGATGCGCCCGTCGAACCCGCCGAACCCGCCGAACCCGTCGTCTCCGGCGCCGCGCCGGTACCCGAGGTCTCCCCGGAGCACGCCGCCACCCCGCCGCCGGGGCAGCCGGGCTCCGCGGATCATCTCCCCACGATGATCGGGGGCTTCCACGGGACGCCCCCGCCGGCCGCACCGCCCGCCCAGCACCCCGCGTACGGCTATCCCCAGCAGCACCCCAGTCCCACGGGGCCGCCCGCGTACGGCTATCCACAGGGCGGCTGGGGCGCTCCGCCGGGCGCCTACGGCTCGACGACGCCGTACGGCCCCGGTGGCGGGCCCGTCCCCGACCTCGTGGAGCCGCCGCGCAGAAGCGGCCGTTCCACCGCCGCCCTGATCGTCGTGGCGCTGGTCGTCGCGCTCGGCGCGGGCGGCTCCGTCTACGCCCTGATGCGGGGCGGCGGCGACGGCACCGACGACTCCAAGGGGGCCCCGGCCACCACCGCGCCCACGACCCCGGGTCCGACGGAGTCCGGGCCGTCGGCCTCCGCCTCCTCCTCCGCCCCCTCCGAGTCGTCCGCCTCGCCGTCGGCGGGGGGCGGGACGGTCCCGGAGGCGTTCCTCGGTACCTGGGACGCCTCCATCGACAACACGACGGGGCACAACACGCGCCGGCTCACCATCCAGCAGGGCGGGGTCGGCGACGCGGTCCTCTCGCTCACCGCGGACGGCCCGCTCGGCAGCGGCACGTACCACTGCGTCTTCCAGGCCGAACTGACCGCCGCCCCGGGCGCCGGCGGCCCGCTGCGGATCGGTCCCTCCCAGGTCTCCTCCGGCGAACCGCTCTCCTCCTGCACCCCGGGCGCCGCCTCCGAGGTGACCCTGCTGCCCGACGGCACTCTGCGCCGGGTGAACACGGGCTCCGGCGACGCCCTGACGTACACGAAGAGCGGCTGACGGGCGTACGTACCCGGGAAGCGGCGTACGCCGGGGCGGTCGGCGCGGAAGGTCGCTGAGACTTCATCCGGCGTACGCCGGGCGTTCCCGCTCCGAGTCGTACGGTGACCGCACCGTTGGGCTCGGGGGAGTGGCTCGCGATGGAGTGGCTGAGCGCAGAGAACATAGTGGCCGTCGGGACCGCCGTGATCGGTGTCGTCGCCTCTGCCGTGATGGTCTGGTACGAGCGCCGGGTACCGCGGCGCAAGCGGATCGGGTACCGGGTGCAGATGGACAACCCGGTGGGCGACGACGTGCGTTCGGGGCGCGCCAACGTGCGGCTCGGGCTGTTCGACGAGGCGCCGGGCATGGCGGACGCCACGCTGGTGCTGCTGCGGATCGAGAACGACGGCTCGCAGAGCATCGCCGGGGACGACTACACGAGCCGTGAACGGCACGGTCTGACCGCGGTGTTCACCGACCGCACCATCCGGGGCGTGTCCGTCACCCAGCCGCCCGGCACCGACCACCTCATGGACCACTTCACCCCGGCTGCGGGGCTCAGCTACGAGGGCGGCACCCTGCGCATCCCGCGTGTCCCGCTCAACCGGGGCGAGCACTTCAAGCTGCTCGTGCTGCTGTCGGGTGGTGACGTGGGATGCCCGATACGGATCGTCGGCGGCATCCGGGACGGCGAGGTCCACCCCAACCGCAGCGCCACGCCGGACGACACGCTGCCCCTGTTCAGCCGGGCGGCCCGGATCATCACCGTCCTGCTCACGGCATGCGTGGTCACCCTGGCCGCGATCGTGGTCCTGCGCGACGACAACGCGGCCCCGATCGGCTGTGAGAGGGGCACGCTGAGGATCACCGGCTCGACGGCCTTCGCCCCCGCGATCCAGGAGCTGGCACGGCAGTACGAGAAGCACTGCGCGGGGTCCGCCATCACCATGGACGCGCGCGGCAGTGAAGCCGGGGTCCACGACCTCGCCGCGCTGGGCGCCCGGTCGGAGAGGAGCGCCGGGTCCGTGATCGCGTTCTCCGACGGTCCCGCGGCCGACGGGCCCCGGGAACTCTTCGGGACCCGGGTCGCCCTGTCCGTCTTCACCCTGGTCGTCAACGACGACATCCGGCTTCGCCAGGGGCTCTCCCTGGACGACGTACGCCGCGTCTACCGCGGTGGGATCACGCGCTGGAGGCAGCTCGACGCCAGGCTCCCCGACCTGCCCGTCGTCCTCGTCAGCCGCAACGCCGAGTCCGGTACCCGGCAGATCTTCCAGCGGCGGGTCCTGGGAGCCTGGGAGCGAGTCCCCAGCACGTCCCTGGACTGTGTGGGCAAGGACGACGCCACGGCCCCCGTCACGCGCTGCGAACTCGACTCCACGCAAAAGGTGCTGGACACCGTGGCCGGGATCCCCGGCGCCATCGGCTACAGCGAACTCACCCTCGCCACCGGCCACAAGGGTCTGCGGCCCGTGGCTCTCGACGGTGCCACGGCCTCGGTCGCCGACATCGAGAACGGCAGGAGCGACTACCCGTACCGCGGGGTCGAGTACGCCTACACCTACAACCGCCCGCCGGCCGGCTCGCTCGCCGCGAGCTTCCTCGCCTACGTCGTCCAGGGCACCGGGGAGAGCGTCATCCGTGCCCACGGCCAGCTTTCGTGCTCGGCGGCGAAGGCGCTGCGGATGTGCGACGACGGGGGGCGGGGGTGACGGGACGAGCCGGTCCGAAGCCGGCTCATCTCGACTCCGGCGGGCGCTGACGGGGCATGTTCGGGCGGGCCCCGTTCGGAGGCGCCGAGAACCTGCCCTGTGCCGCCCCCGCATCCGGCCTCGGTCCGGTGACCGGTGAGGACTGGATGCCGAGGGGGGCGGAACCGGTGCGGAACTCCACCATCCAGTCCGCGGTCTCGGCCCGGACCAGCTCCGTGACGTCCTCCGAGAACCTGCGCAGCACGCCGAGACACCGCTCCGCCGCCTCACCGGCGGTCCCCTCCGCGGGCCCCAGCACCTCCCGCACGCTCTCGGACGCCCAGTCGAACTGGAGCACCTGGAGCCGTCGCTGCACGGCCTGCGCCGTGGCCACGTCCCTTATCCACCCGGAGGTCACCCCGAAGAACCGGTCGGCCGCCACACACGCCACCCCGAACAGCAGCGCGAGATACCCCCAGGGAGCCACGCCACCGACCACTCCGGTGAGATCCAGCAGCGGCAGGGCGGCTCCGGCCATCGCTCCCAGCGCCGCTCCGCCCCGCAGACCCCGGGCCGCCCACCGCTTCCCCGCCCGGTCCGCGAGGTACCAGGACGCCGTGTCGAGAGCCCCCCGCTCCACCCACTGGTACAGCTCGTGAAGCCGGTCGGCCGGTTCGCCCCAGTCCCCGAGGGGGAGCGGCCGGCCGGTCAGGTCGCCCGGCCGGGGGCCGCCGGCCCCGTCGTTGCGAGCGTCCTGGGGCGGCCCCTCGGGCTGCATCTCCGGCTGGCTCACCCGGCACTCCCTACTGACGACGGCGATGACGCCGACGACGACGCGGGCCACGACTCCGGCGACGACGGCTCCGACGAAAACTAGTGACGTTGTGTGATGTCGCGTGACGCATGATGCGCAGGCGCCGTCCCTTTCCTACCGCCCAATGGGTGGCGATGGCCCGGTTTTCACCGGTTTTCCGCCCGGAAGAGGGTCTTCGTCAGGTATAGGCGGACGGGCGGTATCACTCGAAAGAGTGCTGGGGCGACCGGCCCGTCGACCACGTAGGCTCGTGCTGAGCGGGAAAACCCCGTCCGGACAGTGGTGCCGATAGCCGTACGACCCAGGAGCTGATCGTGATTCCCGGTGGTGGCCAGCCCAACATGCAGCAGCTGCTCCAGCAGGCCCAGAAGATGCAGCAGGACCTCGCGAACGCGCAGGAGGAACTCGGGCGCACGGAGGTGGAAGGCCAGTCGGGCGGCGGCCTGGTGAAGGCGACGGTGACCGGCTCCGGCGAGCTCCGCGCCCTGGTGATCGACCCGAAGGCGGTCGACCCCGAGGACACGGAGACGCTCGCCGATCTGGTCGTCGCGGCGGTCCAGGCGGCGAACGAGAACGCGCAGGCGCTCCAGCAGCAGAAGCTCGGCCCGCTCGCCCAGGGCCTCGGCGGCGGCAGCGGCATCCCCGGTCTGCCCTTCTAAGACCGGCGGCGGCCAACTACCGTACGTACTGAAAGAATCCAGGAAGGGCGGCAGTCCGTTGTACGAAGGCGTGGTCCAGGACCTCATCGACGAGTTGGGGCGGCTGCCCGGCGTCGGTCCCAAGAGCGCGCAGCGGATCGCCTTCCACATCCTGCAGGCCGAGCCGACGGACGTCCGCCGGCTCGCGCAGTGCCTCATGGAGGTCAAGGCGAAGGTCCGCTTCTGCGCGACCTGCGGCAACGTGGCACAGGAGGAGCTGTGCAACATCTGCCGCGACCCGCGCCGCGACCTGTCGGTGATCTGCGTGGTCGAGGAACCGAAGGACGTCGTCGCGGTCGAGCGGACGCGTGAGTTCCGGGGGAAGTACCACGTGCTCGGCGGCGCGATCAGCCCGATCGAGGGTGTGGGCCCGGACGACCTGCGGATCAGGGAACTCCTCGCCCGCCTCGCGGACGGCGCGGTCACGGAACTCATCCTGGCCACCGACCCGAACCTGGAGGGCGAGGCCACGGCCACGTATCTCGCCCGCATGATCAAGCCCATGGGCCTCAGGGTCACCCGCCTGGCCAGCGGCCTCCCGGTGGGTGGCGACCTGGAATACGCGGACGAGGTCACGCTCGGCCGCGCCTTCGAGGGGAGACGACTCCTAGATGTCTGACGCCACACTGCACGCCACCAGCCAGGACCCCGACGACTTCGTGGTCCAGATCGCGGACCAGGTGGAGAGCTTCCTGGTCGCCGTCACCGAGGTGGCCAAGGGCGACGAGCCGGACTCGGCGGTTCCCTTCCTCCTCCTGGAGATCTCCCAACTCCTCCTGGCCGGCGGCCGCCTGGGCGCGCACGAGGACATCGTCCCCGACGAGCCCTACGAGCCGGACCTCGGCCCGGAGCCGGACGTCGACGAGCTGCGCCGGCGCCTGGCCGTGATGCTGGAACCGGTCGACGTCTACTCCGAGGTCTTCGACCCGTACGAGCCCCGCAAGGCCCCGGTGGCCTGCCGGATCTCGGACGACTTCGCCGACGTCTTCACGGACCTGCGCCACGGCATGGCCCACTACCGCGCCGGACGCACCAGCGAGGCGCTGTGGTGGTGGCAGTTCTCGTACTTCTCGAACTGGGGCTCCACCGCCTCGGCCGCCCTGCGCGCCCTGCAGTCCCTGGTCGCCCATGTGCGGCTCAACCAGCCCCTGGACGACCTGAACGGCCTGGACACCGACCAGGACCTCGGCGAGGAGATCCTCGCCGAGGAGGCGGGCCGGGTGATGGCCGAGGAGATCGGGGGCCCGCTGGGCCTGGGGACGGCCAAGTAGGCCGGCCGCGGCGGGATCCGGCCGGACCCAGGAGGCCCGGCGGGTGCTCCGACGCACCCCGCACCCTGGGCTCCACGCGCGCCAGCAGCTCGGGCAGCTCGGGTGCGCCGGGCGTGCGCCCCTCTCTCGCCGGTACCCGGGTCACACCGGTCCCGTGTGACTCGGGGCACTTTCCGGAGTGGCGGGGCCGGGGCATGGGCAGATGCCGCTCGGAGCGGCCGGAGGATCCCTGACGGCCTCGGTCGACCTGACGGTCCGCAGTGATCACGTCGTGAGCGGGACATCTCACGATGCGATACTTCGGAGGGGAAATCCGGCCGCTCGTTAAACTGAGCGCACCGCAGTAGTGCGGTGCAGAGACAGATGGAGCGAGGAGCGCACGTGGGCCTTGTCGTGCAGAAGTACGGAGGTTCCTCCGTAGCCGATGCCGAGGGCATCAAGCGCGTCGCCAAGCGAATCGTGGAAGCGAAGAAGAACGGCCACCAGGTGGTCGTGGTCGTTTCCGCGATGGGCGACACGACGGACGAGCTGATCGATCTCGCCGAGCAGGTGTCTCCGATGCCCAGCGGGCGAGAGTTCGACATGCTGCTGACCGCGGGAGAGCGGATCTCCATGGCCCTGCTGGCGATGGCGATCAAGAACCTGGGCCACAGCGCCCAGTCGTTCACCGGCAGCCAGGCCGGTGTCATCACCGACTCGGTCCACAACAAAGCGCGGATCATCGACGTCACGCCCGGCCGTATCCGGACGGCCCTCGACGAGGGCAACATCGCCATCGTCGCCGGGTTCCAGGGCGTCTCGCAGGACAAGAAGGACATCACCACGCTCGGGCGCGGTGGCTCCGACACGACGGCCGTCGCGCTCGCCGCGGCGCTCGACGCCGAGGTCTGCGAGATCTACACCGACGTGGACGGCGTGTTCACCGCCGACCCGCGGGTGGTGAAGAAGGCGAAGAAGATCGACTGGATCGCCTTCGAGGACATGCTGGAGCTCGCCGCCTCCGGCTCCAAGGTGCTGCTCCACCGCTGTGTGGAGTACGCCCGCCGCTACAACATCCCGATCCACGTGCGCTCGTCCTTCAGCGGACTGCAGGGCACCTGGGTCAGCAACACACCGATCCAGCAAGGGGACCAGAAGGTGGAGCAGGCCATCATCTCCGGTGTCGCTCACGACACCTCCGAGGCCAAGGTCACGGTCGTCGGTGTCCCGGACAAGCCGGGCGAGGCCGCTTCGATCTTCCGGGCCATCGCCGACGCCCAGGTCAACATCGACATGGTCGTGCAGAACGTGTCCGCGGCCTCCACGGGCCTCACGGACATCTCCTTCACCCTTCCCAAGACCGAGGGCCGCAAGGCCATCGACGCCCTGGAGAAGGCCAGGAGCGTGATCGGCTTCGACTCGCTGCGCTACGACGACCAGATCGGCAAGATCTCGCTGGTCGGCGCGGGCATGAAGACGAACCCGGGTGTCACGGCCGGCTTCTTCGAGGCGCTCAGCGAGGCCGGGGTCAACATCGAGCTGATCTCGACCTCCGAGATCCGTATCTCGGTCGTGACCCGCGCGGACGACGTGCCGGAGGCCGTACGCGCCGTGCACACCGCCTTCGGGCTCGACTCCGACAGCGACGAGGCCGTCGTCTACGGGGGCACTGGCCGCTGATGGCCGAACGGACCGGGCGACCGGCTGAACACTCCGGATTCCCCGGTCACTCCGGTCACTCCGGCCACCCCGGACGCCTCGGACGTCCGACGCTCGCGGTCGTGGGTGCGACCGGGGCCGTCGGCCGCGTCATGCTCCAGATCCTGTCCCAGCACGCGGACATCTGGGGCGAGATCCGTCTGCTCGCCTCCCCGCGCTCGGCCGGCCGCAAGCTGGCCGTGCGTGGCGAGGAGGTCGAGGTGGCGGCACTGAGCGAGGCCGCTCTCGACGGGGTCGACGTCGCGATGTTCGACGTGCCCGACGAGGTGGCCGCGCACTGGGCGCCGATCGCCGCGGCCAAGGGCGTGATCGTGGTGGACAACTCGGGCGCCTTCCGGATGGACCCGGACGTCCCCCTGGTCGTCCCCGAGGTCAATCCGCACACCACGCGGATGCGTCCGCGCGGGATCATCGCCAACCCGAACTGCACCACCCTCTCCATGATCGTGGCGCTCGGCGCGCTGCACGCCGAGTTCGGACTGCGCGAGCTCGTGGTCTCCAGCTACCAGGCGGTGAGCGGTGCCGGGCGCGCCGGCGTCGAGACCCTGCGCCAGCAGCTGTCCCTGGTCGCCGGTACGGAACTGGGGACCAGCCCCGGGGACGTGCGCCGTGCCGTGGGGGACAACACCGGCCCGTTCCCGGAGCCGGTGGCGCTGAACGTCGTACCGTGGGCCGGGTCGCTGCGCGAGGACGGCTGGTCCTCGGAGGAGATGAAGGTGCGGGACGAGTCCCGCAAGATCCTCGGACTGCCCCACCTGCCGGTGGCCGTGACCTGCGTCCGCGTCCCGGTCGTCACCACGCACTCCCTCACCGTCCACGCCCGCTTCGAGGACAGGGTCACGGTGGCGAGAGCACGGGAGATCCTGGCCACCGCGCCCGGAGTCGTCCTGTTCGACGATCCGGCCGCCGGGGAGTTCCCCACTCCCGCCGACGTCGTGGGTACCGACCCGACCTGGGTCGGCCGCGTCCGCCGGGCACTCGACGATCCGACCGCCCTCGAACTCTTCGTCTGCGGCGACAACCTCCGCAAGGGCGCCGCGCTCAACACGGCGCAGATCGCCGAGCTGGTGGCGGCGGAACTGTCGGTTCGGCACCCGGCCTCCCGGCCGCGGCCCTGAGGCCCGCGAAAAAACTCCCTGGTCATCGCGGGATTCGTTTGTAGGATCTGTGTGAGTCGTGTGGCCGGAATAATGGTCCGTACCACTTGAACAAGACCCACCCGGCGTTCGAAGATTTCCCTCCCCGTTCTCCGCAACCGTGCGCAGGGCGGGGAGCGTCTTTGCGGTAGCCCTGCGCGGGTGGTCCGGGGGCGGCAGGGCACATGGGGCATAGGGGATGAGCTTTTACGCATGAGGGCTTTCGGTGCACTTTCAGGCGCGCTGCCGGGCGCGTCGGCGGGGGTTGCGGCATCGGTTCCGGTGGGTGTCGCGGTGTGCGTGAGAGTGGACGTCGCGGTGCGTGCGCGGGTGGGGGTTTCGGCCGAAGTGATGGCGGAAGCGAATGTGATGCCCGTCGCGTACAACCCTGACGGGGGGACGCGTGTCCAACTGGCGTGGCAGAGGTACTCGAATTCACCGCGGTACAGACGAGGGGCACGGCCCTGCGTCCACCCCGCCGACTCCGCAGCCCCGGCGCGCCCGGCGGCATGCCGGTGATCGCGCGCATGCCCGCAGCGCGGCCCGCCCGCATACCGAGCCAGCGCGACGGCGCTGAGGACAGCAGCGCGGCCGCGGGCACGACGGTCGACCATCTGACCGAGACCTACCGCGCCCACTACCGGTCGCTCCTGGGTCTCGCGGCGCTCCTGCTCGACGACACCGCCTCCTGCGAGGACGTCGTCCAGGAGGCCTTCATCCGGGTGCACTCGGCGCGCAAGCGCGTCCGCGACCCGGAGAAGACGCTGGCCTATCTGCGCCAGACCGTCGTCAACCTCTCGCGGTCCGCCCTGCGTCGGCGCATCCTCGGCCTCAAGCTCCTCTCGAAGCCGATGCCGGACATGGCGAGCGCCGAGGAGGGCGCCTACGACCTGCTGGAGCGCGACGCGCTGAAGAAGGCCATGAAGGGCCTGCAGCGCCGTCAGCGCGAGGTCCTGGTGCTGCGCTACTTCGCGGACATGACCGAGGCGCAGGTCGCCGAGACCCTCGGGATATCGCTCGGCTCGGTCAAGGCGTACGGCTCGCGCGGCATCGCGGCGCTCCGTGTGGCCATGGAGGCCCCGGCATGAGCGAGTACGACGAGAACGCGCGGCGCCGTGACGAGGAACGGCGCCCGGAGCACGAGCACAGGCAATCGCACGCTGGGAACGGAACTGTGAACCACGGCCCCGACGGACAGCCCGACGAACAGGGCCCGGCCGAACTGGGCTCCGAAAGCCTCGGCGCGGACGAAGTGGCGCTGCGCCGGCTGCTGCACCAGGCGGTCGAGGAGATCGAACCCGCCGACGGCACGCTGGAGCATCTGCGCCGCGCGGTGCCCGCCCGGCGGGCCCGCAAGCGCCAGGCACTCGTCGGCATGGCCGCCGCCGCGCTCTTCATCGGCACGGCCGTCCCGGCCCTGGTGCACGTCTCGAACGCCTCCGGGTCGAACGCCGACCCGTCCATCGCGGGCAACAGCTCGCAGGCGCAGGGCGGCACCAGCCAGGGCAAGAACCCGGACGGCGGCGAGAGCACCGCGGGCGGCGGCTCCGGCACATCCCGGGACCATGGCAAGCAGGACCGGACGGGAGCGCCCGACAAGGGCAAGGGGGCGGGCACCGGGGCGGCCACCGGCGGCCCCGATCCGTCGGCCTCGGCGCCCACCGCGTCCGCGTGCACGGCCGCGCAGCTCGGCGGCGCCACCAGCACCGTCGGCGTCCCCGACGCCGCCGGCACGGTCTACGGCTCCTTCAGCGTCTCGAACGTCTCCGGCACCAGCTGCACCGTCAGCGGCGCGGGCGCCGTCAGCACCCTGGCACAGGGGGCGGCGGACTCGTCCAAGATCAGTGTGGTGACCCATGTGGCGGGCGACGCGGCCACCGGCCTGCCCGACCCCTCCATGGAGGTCGCCTCGCTGGTGCTGCAGCCGAGTGTCTCGTACGTCGTGAAGTTCGCCTGGGTGCCCTCGGAGACCTGTCCGACCACCGGCGGGGGTCAGCCCTCACCGGATCCGAGCTCCACGGAGGGGGCCGCCGTGGCCGGCGGTACCGGCACGGACACCGGCGGCACGGGCACCTCGGCCCAGCTCCTCAGGGCGGACGGCGTGGCCGACGGCAGCGTCACCCTCTCCTACGCGACGGACACGGGCGCGACCGCCTCGACGACGGTGTCCGGCGCATGCGCGGGCACGGTCTACCGGACGGGGATACTGGCGGCGTCCTGAGCGGGGCGGCGCCGGGACCCGGGCGTTCCCGGGACCGGGGCCGGGGAGTCCACGGTCACGGAGCCGGGACCTCGGTCTCCACGGAGCCGGGACCTCGGTCTCCACGGAGCCGGGGTCCGAGTCTCTACGGAGCCGGGGTCCGAGTCTCTACGGAGCCGGGGTTCCGGCGGTGTCCCGGACCGGATCCCCGTCCGGGACTACGTCCGCGCTTCCGTCCGGGGTTCCGTCCGCGCTTCCGTCCGGGGCTGCGTCCCGCTCCCGGTCCCGGCCCGTCTCCTCGTCCTGATCCGTCGTCCCCGAGGGGATCAGACCCAGCTCCGCGTCCCGCGCGAACTCGGCCTCGCGGCGCAGCAGCCGGAACCACATGAAGACGACGAAGCCCGCGAAGACGAACCACTCGCCGGTGTAACCGAGGTTCTGGAACGCCTTGAGGTCCAGGCCGGTGCCCTGCGGCGCCGTCGCGGGCACCGCCGTCATCCCGCTGTCGGCCTTCGCGAGGGTGATCCAGGCGTCATAGACCTTGTACGGCACCAGGTTCACCAGCGAGGCCGAGCTGATCGCGCCGGTCTGCCCGTCCGGAAGCCCGCCGGCGGCGCTCACCCCGTCCGACCCCGGGCTCTCGGAGACCTGCAACGCGCCCGTGACGGTCACCTCGCCGGCCGGGGCGGCGGGCGCTTTCGCGGCATCCGCGGTACCGGGCAGCCAGCCCCGGACGACGGGCAGCGCCTGGCCGCCGTCGGTCCGCAGCAGCGTCAGCACGTAGTACCCGTGCCTGCCGCCCAGCTCGCGGTCGGGCACCAGCAGTTGCTTGCCGTACCGGCCGGTGGCGACGGCCTGCTTGCCGGACGTGTCCTTGTCGACGGGCAGCAGCTCGCGCAGCGGTCGGGCCGGATCCGTCCTGGCCGCCGCGGCCTGCTCACCGGCGTCGCGCTGGTCCTGGACCCGAGCCTCGAACCGGCTCAACTGCCACGACCCCATGAAGATGCAGAAGGGGATGGCCAACAGCACGAAGACGTTGATCCCCCACCAGCGGGGCGTCAGCAGGAACCGGTACACGACCTCAAAGGTACGGTGCCGCCGAGCGCGGCCGGGCTCCGGGGCCCGGTCCCGGCGTCCGGTCCCGCCCGTCCGGCACCGGTCGCCGGGCGGGGTGGGGCGGGGGTCGCGCACGGATCGGGACGGAGTTTTCCACAGGCTGGGGACCTCGTCGGCGCGAAGGCGGGTGGGCCAGGCACTATGGGGCCATGACTGAGAGCAACGGGTCCGTCGAGCAGCAGCAGGCGGCCATGCCCGACTGGGAGAAGCGCTTCAGGGCACCGAGGGTGTCGCTGCCGGACTGGGCGGAGGACGCCCCGCACCGCTCGCTGTTCGTCTCCAACGCGACGGGAACCTACGAGCTGTACGCGTGGGACCGTGAGACGGGCGAGCAGCGCCAGATCACCGACCGGGCGAACGGTACGACGGACGGGGTGCTCTCCCCGGACGGCGAATGGATCTGGTGGTTCGACGACAAGGACGGCGACGAGTTCGGCATCTGGCGCCGGCAGCGTTTCGCCGCGGCCGTCGCCGGCGGCGCCGCTCCCACCGGTGGAACGGCCGATGCCGCCGGCGTCGACGAGCCCGCCGCACCGGGACTGGAGCCCTCCTACCCCGGAGGACTGGCCATCGGCCGGGACGGTCGGACGGCGGTCGTGGGCCGCTCGACGGACGAGGACGGGTCGACGATCCACCTGGTCCGCTCCGGCGAGGAACCCGTGGAGATCTACCGCCACCGGGAGTCGGCCGGCGTCGGCGACCTCTCCCACGACGGCTCCCTGATCGCCGTGGAGCACACCGAGCACGGCGACGCGATGCACTCGGCGCTGCGGGTGCTGCGCCCGGACGGATCGACGGTCGCCGAGCTCGACGACAGCAAGGGCGGCACGGTCGAACTGGGCCTGGAGGTGCTGGGCTTCGCCCCGGTCGACGGGGACACCCGGCTGCTCATCGGGCACCAGCGGCGCGGCCGTTGGGAGCCGCTGGTGTGGGACGTAGCGACCGGCGAGGAGACGGACCTGTCCCTCGACCTGCCCGGCGACGTGGGCGCCGAGTGGTATCCGGACGGATCGGCGTTGCTGATCGCGCACAGCTTCGAGGCCCGCAGCGACCTGTGGCGCTACGACCTGGCGTCCGGCGGGCTGCTGCGCGTGCCCACCCCCGCGGGCACGGTGTCCGGGGCGACGGCCCGCCCCGACGGCAGCGTGGAGTACCTGTGGTCGTCGGCGGCCGAACCGTCGTCGGTCCGCTCGACGACCGGCGGCGTCATCCTCGATCCCCCCGGCCTGAAGTCCCCGGGTTCGGTGCCCGTGGAGGACGTCTGGGTGGACGGCCCCGGCGGCAGGGTCCACGCCCTGGTCCAGAAGCCGGCCGGGGTGACGGGACCGCTGCCCACCGTCTTCGACATCCACGGCGGCCCCACCTGGCACGACAGCGACTCCTTCGCGGCGGGCCCGGCGGCCTGGGTGGACCACGGGTACGCGGTGGTGCGGGTCAACTACCGGGGCTCGACCGGGTACGGGCGGGAGTGGACGGACGCCCTCAAGCACCGGGTGGGCCTCATCGAGCTGGAGGACATCGCGGCGGTCCGCGAGTGGGCGGTGACGTCCGGCCTCGCCGACCCCGAGCGCCTGATCCTCACCGGCGGCTCCTGGGGCGGCTACCTCACGCTGCTGGGTCTGGGCACCCAGCCGGATGCCTGGAGCCTCGGCATCGCCGCCGTCCCGGTCGCGGACTACGTCACGGCGTACCACGACGAGATGGAGGCCCTGAAGGCCATGGACCGCACCCTGCTGGGCGGCACACCGGAGGAGGTTCCCGCGCGCTTCGAGGCGTCCTCACCCCTGACGTACGTCGACGCGGTCAAGGCCCCCGTCTACATCTCGGCCGGCGTGAACGACCCCCGCTGCCCCATCCGCCAGGTCGAGAACTACGTCGACCGTCTCGCCGCCCGAGGAGCCGTCCACGAGGTCTACCGCTACGACGCCGGCCATGGGTCCCTGGTCGTCGACGAACGCATCAAGCAGGTCCACCTGGAACTGAACTTCGCCCGGACCCACCTTCCGGCCTGACAGGGGCGGTCCTCACGGGTCCGCCGGCTGCGGGGACCCGTGAGGACCGGGCGGAGCCTCCTGAAAGACGGGGACGGGCCGGGGCAGCGGATGCGGGGCGGGGGCGTGGGCGGCGAAGACGGGCGCCCGCCCACGACAACCACCGCCCACCGCCCACCGCCCACGGGCCCGGCCCCGCCCCTACTCGCCCGGAGGGCCTACGGCCCGCTCCCGGACCCGCCGCCCCAACAACTCCGCGAGCCCCCGCCGGGTAGCCGCCAAGACCACCCGATCCTCCGCGCGCAGCACGTAGGAGGGGGGAAGATCCCAGACCAGCCCGCTCGGCGCCCGCTGCGACACCCCGCCGCCCCCGCCTCCGCCCGCCGGATCCCGCCGTCCCACCACCCCCGCCTCGAGCGCGAGCACCCGCCACGCCCCCGCCCGAAACGCCTCCCCGACGGTCCGCCCCTCCAACTGGGCATGCCCGCCCACGTCGATGGCCGCGAACAGCAACACCCGCCGTTCGACCGGGATCGCCCCGAGGATCTGCCGCCCCATCATCGCTCCGGCGAACGCGGGCGCGGTCAGATGCGACACGCTGCGACTCCGCGTGAGCGCCTGCGGATGCGCGGCCCGCAGGGTCCGGTACACGGCGGTCGCGAAGTCGTCGTCGTACAGCCGCAGCACCACCCGCAGATCGGGCCGCACCGTACGGGCGTACAGCGCGGCCTCCAGATTCGTCGTGTCCGCGCTGGTCAGCGCGAGCAACGAGTGCGCCCGGTGGATCTTCGCGGCCTCCAGGACGCCCTCCTGGGTCACATCCCCCAGTACCACCGGCACCCGCAGCCGCCGCGCCAGCGCCAGCCCCCGCGCCTCGGGGTCGGCCTCCACGCACACCACGGGAATGTTCAGCTCCCGCAGGCGCGCCAGCACCCGCGTACCGATCTTGCCGACCCCGAGCAGCACCACATGCCCGGACAGTCCCCGCGGCGGCTTGCGCAACGCGGACCCGCTCCGGAACGTACCCAGCGCCTCCAGCACCGCGGCGAGCAGCACCGGAAGAAGCAGCAACCCGACGAGCCCGGAGAAGAGTTGGAGGACCTGCCGTCCGACCGGTTCCCCGATGGCGGGATTGTTGATGGCGAAGAGGTCGAGCAGCGTCAGATAGGTCGCCTGGAGCGGAGGCTCCCTGGTGACGGCCATGGAGGCGACCGCCAGCCCGATCACACACCCCACCAGTCCGGCGAACGACCAGCGCAGCCGCCGTGACAGCAGCGAGCCGAAGGGCAGCACGCTGCGCCCGCCGGACACCGCGGGAGCGGTGTACGACACGGTCTCCAGGACGACGGTCCCGCGCCCGGTGGCGGCGGCCACCGCCCGCTCGTCGGGCAGCAGCCGGGGCCCCTGCGGACCGCTGCTCTCGGAACCGTCGGCCCCGGCGGGGTCGTTGGTCGTGGCGGACAGCAGCGCGAGCGTGCACAGACCGGGGTCGGCGACCTCGCCGGGCCCCGGCGGAGGCCGTTCCACCGCCCGCAGCATCAGCCCGTCCGTCTGGACGACCTTGCTGGTGCCGGCGACGGCGGTCGCGGCGAGCGCGGGCGCGGCGGTGTCGGCGTCGGACAGCACGGTGGTGGACGCGTCGAACCCGCCCCCGTCACCGCCGGTGGTGCCGTCGTCGATCCCGTCCGCGGCCAACGCCGACGCCTGGTCGAGGAGTTCCTTGATGTGCTCGCCCAGGCGCCGGTTGTAGAGCCTGATGACGAGCCGAAGCCGCGGGTTGAGGCGGCGCGCGGTGAGCGCGGCCCGGATGTTGGCCTCGTCGTCGTCGTGGACGAGCGCGAGGGCGGCCGCCCGTTCGACGCCCGCCTCGGCGAGCACGGCCTCGGTGAGCTCAGCGGCCTCCAGCACCCTTTCGGAACCCGGTGGTTCGGTCGTGCGGCCGGGTGGCGCTTCACCGTTCCCGGCGGCCCGGTTCACCGCCGCGGAGACCCGGTCGAAGAGGGTCGAGCCCCGGGCCCGTCCGACCACCGGCGGGCGCACGCGGCGCTGCGCGGGCGGGACGACGAGGGTCACCCGCTCGCCGTACACACCACGCAGTTCCGCGGCGAGCCGGTGCGCCAGGGCGTCGTCCCCGGCCACCACCATGTGCGCGGCGGGCTCGGGCGACGGGCTTTGGTACGGAAGGGTCCCCACAAGGGAGAAGAGTGCCGTACCGGGACGCGTGGTTCCACACGGCCGCCCGGCACAAGTCGCGTCCACCCGGCAGCGGTTGGGACAGAAGCTCGGGTACCGGCCCCGGGACGGACGGACTCAGCCGCGGGTACGGCCGCGGGTACGGGTCCTGGTTCGGGCCCGTGCCTCGCGCGGCGGCCGGACGAACTGCAACTCCAGCGCGACCGGGGGCGGAGCGACCCCCGGCCCTCCGGCGGCCGCCCAGTCCACCAGGTCGTCGGTGCAGTCGTCACCCATCGCGAACCCGATCCAGGTCGGCCGCGCCCCCCTGCGCCGCCCCTCCCCGGAAGGCTGCACCACCACCACGTTGGCCTGGTCGCAGGGCCCGAGACAGTCCACGGTCCGCACCACGAACCGCCCGCCGGACGCCTCGGCCCCGGCTCGCAGCCGCTCCAGCTGCCAGGCGTGGTCGTCATCGGGATACTTCACCGGATCCCCGCAGCAGCACCCCCGGCAGACGACCAGGGTGCAGGGCCGCGAGCCTGCGGCGCCGACAGCCACCGTACGGGGGTTCCCGGGTGGGACGGAGGGGGACGGGAGGACGGCGGCCGCGGCGGTCCCGGAAGCGTCCGTCGGAACAGGGGACACGGCGGGCGAGGCGGTCAACGAAACCTCTCTCCTTGCGGTCGTGCGGGTACGGCTCCGCGGGGCTCGGCGGGACGTCGTTCAGGAAGTCGTCCGGGATGTCGCCCACCGGAGACGATAGTTGACGGCACTCGGCACGGATCCCGCGTCCCGGGGCGGTCCCGGGAGAGAAGCGGGGGCCCGACGAGAGGGCGGGCCGGCCGCCCCGACCGTGAGGGACACGTCGTACGGGACTCGTCACATGCCCTCCGCCGGCCTCCGCACGGGGCCGTGCGAGGAGGGGCGGTGGGCGTCGTGCCCTCCTTCGGGGTCCCAGACCCGCCCGTCCCCGGATCCACAGGGCTCAGGCCGGGTATTCCACGCGAGCAGCTGTCCGGCCACGATTCTCTCCTCGGCCCCGGGCAACGGGGGCCTGGGTGGTGTGGGTCCTGGTCGCCTCCGAAGCCACCACCTGTACCTACGAGTACGCGGGTGGAATTGCCTGGCTCCCCGAGCGGGTGACGGACGCTCGGGGAGCGATTCGGCTCCCGGCCCGCTTCCAGGCGCCCGGCGGCGTATGACGCGTCGACGACGGCGTCGGACGTGTCCGCTCTTGGTGGATACGTACGCGGAATGATGAGATCTCGCCTACTTCTTTGATCATCGTTGACCCCGGTCGGCCTCTGCTGTCACTGGCGTGACCTAGGCTCCGCTTACTTCCCCAGTTCAACAACAGGGGCTCTTTTCGTTCCGGGGGGTTCGAAACCATCGTGCGCATACGCACTCTTCCGGCCGCGACAGCGCTCGCGGTCTTCTTCAGCTCGGCCGCGCTCGCGGTCACCTCGGCCGCGCCCGCCCTGGCCGACTCCAGCACCGTCCTGCCGATCAAGTCGACCGGGGACGTCGTCGTGGACGGAGTCCACCAGCGGGTCTTCGTCAGCGACCCGACCAGCGGAAAGGTCGTCGCGACCGACTACAGCGGCACGGTCGTCGGCACCGTCGAGTCGTTGCCCGGCGTCCGCGGCCTGGAACTGTCCGCCGACTCCGGCACCCTGTACGCGGCCGTCGAGGACGCCGACGCGATCGTCGCCATCGACACGGCGACCACCACCGAGGCCCATCGCTACCCGACGGGCGACGGCACCCAGCCCGAATACCCGGCCCTCGCCGGCGGCAAGCTCTGGTTCGGCTACCGCGGCGCCGGCCGCGGCAACATCGGTTCGCTCGACCTGAGCGGCGGCGACCCGGTCGTCGCCCTCCACCAGGACACCACCCGTACCTGGAACGACGCCCCGATCCTCGGCTCCTCGGCCGGCGCCCCGGGCACCGTCGTGGCGGGTGCCCCTGGGCAGAGCCCGGTCGAACTCGCCGTGTTCGACGTGTCGTCGGGCTCGGCGAACCGCACCGCGTACGCCTTCGATCCGGGCAACAGCAGCAACCTCAGCGACCTCGCCGTCACTCCCGACGGCAAGGACGTCGTCACGGCCAGCGGCGCCCCCTACAAGCAGGAGGTGTTCAAGCTCTCGGACCTGTCGGAGGACGGCAGCTACACCACCAACCCCTACCCGAACGCGGTGGACATCGCCCCGAACGGCACCGTCGCCGCGGGCACCTTCTCCTGGTACGACCCGGACGTCCACATCTTCGAGCCGGGCGTCTCCACGCCGGTACGGCAGTACGACTTCCCGAACACCGGCGGCAGCAGCGGCTCCGACACCCTCGCGGCCTCGGGTCTCGCCTGGGCGCCCGACGCCGGCAAGCTGTTCGCGGTGTCGTACAACGACAAGGACGTGTACTCGCTGCGCGTCCTCGACAACCCGACCAAGGCGGAGACCGACCTCACGGCGACGGCCCCTGCCACCGCCACCCGCGCCAAGTCCCTCGCCGTCACCGGCAGGTTGACGTCGGGCACCGCGTTCCCGTCCGGTGCCACGGTCTCCGTCCGCCGCACCGACGCCGAGTCCCCGTCCGGCAAGCCGCTCGGCACGGCGACGGTCGGCGCGGACGGCTCCTACTCCTTCGCCGACACCCCGCCGGCCGGCGGCAAGGTCACGTACACGGTGACCTACGCGGGCGACGACTACCACGCGGGTGCCACCGCCACGAGCACGGTGAACGTCACCCGCACGGCGGCCACGGTGACGCTCAACAACAACCGCAAGGTGTACGCGTACAACACCGCGGTGAAGTTCACCGCGCACCTGGGGACGACGTACAAGAACCGCACCGTCGCGATCTACGCCGACCCCTACGGCGCGGACAAGCCCGAGAAGCTGCTCAAGTCCGGGACGGTGGACTCCTCCGGGAACCTGTCCGTCACCCTCTCCCTGACCCGTGACACCAAGCTCACGGCCAAGTTCACCGGCGACACCCGGTACGCGCCCGCGACGGCCACCAGCACGGTCGGCGCGCAGGCCAAGGTGTCGACCGCGCTCAGCGGCTACTACACGAGCAAGACGGCGTGGAGCCAGACGTACCGCTACTTCCACAAGTCCAAGGACCCCGTCCACACCACGACGATGACGCCGTACCCGGGCCGCAAGTACAAGGTGGAGGTGCAGGGTTACTACCAGGGTGCCTGGCGCGGCACCTACTCCGGGTACCTGGTACTCGGCTCGGGCGGCAAGGACACGCTCGAGCTCACGGGCACCCCGCCGACGGGCGTCCGTTTCCGCATCCGGTCGTCCTACATCGACACCTCGTCGGGCGACAACGTGAACTCGACGACGTACGGGACCTGGAAGTACTTCATCTTCACCAGATGACGTCCGGTACCTCTCACCGAAGCCTGACGTGACGGGCGCGGGTCTGCCCCCGAAGCAGCCCCGCGCCCCGGACGCCCACCTGACGAGCGTGGCCCGGCGCGAGAACGCGTCCCGTAGCTCGGCCGAAGAACGCGACGGATTCCGCCAGGTCTCAGTGCGCTCGTTTCTCTTTCCCGGGTGGCTGGATGACGACGATTCGCCAGATCACCGAATCGGCCGCTGAGAGGGTCCACGCCAGTTCGTGCATACGGGCGTGCGGTATCCCGGCGGTGAATACGCCGGTCCCGTCACCGCACTGAGACCCGGCGAGACGCCTTCCGGCGGCGATGACGTCGAAAGCGGAGGGACCGGCGCATGTCCACATCACCGTGATGGATGCGGCTTCCCCCGCTGACGCGGGAAGCGTGACACCGCCCTTACCGTGACCCGTTCTCGTGTACAGCGTCTTCGATCCGACAGGGAGTGGCGACTGGACCGGATCGGGAAGGCGATCCGGGCTCGTCGGGGTCTGTATCTGCGAGGGGGTCGCGCCCGTCCCGGTCGTCGCTTTCGCCGGAGCCCGCGTCGCCCCGTGGGTGGCGGTCGCCCGGGGGTGAGCCCCTCCGGAACAGGCCGACACGAGCACCAGGGCCGACAGGCCGGCGGCCAGCAGGGGCAGCTTCATCAGATCGTCCTCAGCTCACGAGTGGGCGATGTAGGGCGAGAGCGCCGGGAGCTTGGCGGTCCCGTGGTTGGAGACGATCCATTTACAGGCACCGTTGCGGGCACGCTTCTCCCAGCTGAAGGAATATCCCTTCGAGCCGAGGGCGAGCCATCCGTCCCGCTGGCTCGCCGGAACCTTCGTTCCGCGCGGCCGGCCACTGCGCATCCGAGGTCCGGTTACCGGCCGCGTGGAAACGCGTCGCGTGAGCGGGACGCTGCCGCTGTTCCGCTGGCGCCTCGCCCCGGACGGCTACGCCACCCGCCGCCAACTCAGGGCACGCAACATGCGCCCCGGCGGTCAGGACCTCGCCGCCCAGCTCGAACGGCCCCGCGGCCGGGGCCGACCGCCGCTGATCGCCTACCTCCACCGCGTCGATCTCGCCCGACCGGTCCGACCGAGGACGCCGGGCCGGTGGCGGGCTCACGCGGCGATGACGCGCGCCCGCCGCACCTGCCCGGCCTGCCGGCGCGACGCCGGACACGTCATCCCCACCTCACTCGACACCTGCGTACCCTGCGCCGGCCCGATCGGGTAAGGCGGGACCGCCTCAGTTCCCCAGGCCGAGCCACGAATACGCGTGCACGGCGAAACGCGCGAGCAACAGAAAGAAGTGCAGGCCCAGCCGATCCGCTGCCACCGCCACGACAACCGCTGCGCCCGCTATCTGCCCGGCGAGACGGCGCCACGAGAACCCGTCCTCAGTGCTCGGCGCCTTCGACGGCTCGGCATTCCCCGCGGACGTGCTGCTTTCACCTGCGGCGGCGCTGTGCGCCTCCATCTCCCCACCCATGCGCGGACCTTATCGCTCCCGCGGACGCGACAACTCTGCCCGCCCACCCCAACTCCGGCCCCACGAAGGGAATCAAGCATGTTCAAGCCCGACACTCGTCTCCCGGATCGTGCGATCCGAGAGACGACGCGCAAGCTCGAAGGGGTCTGCCAGGGCGAGATATGGCCCCGGACCGGACCGGCACGCCGCGTCGCGCCGCGTTGTCTTGGGCGGTACCCGGGGCGGGGCGGGGCAGCCAGGAAGAGGGGCCGATGCCCGTCGTTGCCGAGCCGTGGCCTGGCATCCCGGCGTGGCACTTCGGGCACCGTCCTCGGATGCTCGGTCGTAGAAGAGACTGAACCTGAAGACTCGGCCGTCCTCAGAGATGACTTGGCCATCCTCATGATCGGGGCCCTCGGGCAGGAGGTCGACGACAATCGTCGGGTCCGGATCGAGCCCCTGGCCCCGCAGAACCTCCCGCAGACTTTCCCAAAGGTCGTACTCGCTGGTGCGGAGGAGATCGGTGAACTGAACGACGATGCTTGACACCATGAACCTCGTGATCGGTCCTGGCCGCGGCGAGGGGAAGCGAAAGGCAGTGTCAGAGCGAAGCACTGGCGTCGATAGCCGTTTCGGCAGTCGACGAGGCAACAGCCGCGAGGCTGACCTTCTGATCCGCAGCTCTAGAGAGAGCGGTCGACGGAGGCCATAGCGGTCGCAGTGATCGCTCAGACGTATCGCGGGTCATGATCGGTTGCTGCCGCAGTACCTCGCTGCTGTACCGCAGATCAACTGCCCGCCCTCTATCCGCGCGATCGGCTCCTGAGAAACGACCTTCATCGCTCCCCAGGCACGTTCGAGCTGCTGACGACCTCGAGTTGTCGCAGCGTGTGGATCCCGCCCCAGTCCTGCTCTCCGCTGACGCCCGTCGCTGGCCTGATGCTGCTCTGGCCGGGTCCAGTGAGCTCACGAACTGCGAGAAACTCGATCACGGCCTTGCCTGGATCTCCAGGACGAAACTGTCCTCCAGGCTGGCGCCGTTGAAGCCGGGGAAGCTCATGTAAGCCGATGGGGGTGCGATTCCCTCATACGACGAATGCAGGGTCGCCACTCCTGCCGAGCGGCGACCCTGCAACGCGGACCTCTATTCACGCGTTACTCGAACGGCTCGGAACTGAAAGCCATCCTGTTCACCAGCCTCCCACTCCAAGGTGACGTGATCACCGGCAGAGAGGAAGTGGAAACCAGACATCTCGATTGCCGAGAAGTGTACCCAACACCCTCCGGGAGTTTCCTCGGAATCGATGACGCCCCAGCCTTCTTCTTCGTGCCAGACACGAACTTCTGCCTTTGTCATCCTTGGATTCTAGCAATCTCGAAGCCTAGCTGTCGGACGATCAGACCAGGGTCACAACGAATGGAAAGTCGACATCGACGGTTCGGGTGCCGCTGTGTCCTATCGGGAACGTCTCATGGATCGTCAGCTCCCAATTGCAGCGAGTCATGTCGCGACCTAGAGAGGACGACATATGAAGGAAGTATCGCGCACCGACGGCGCCGTGACTGTCGTGCGTCACCCTTCGTCCATTGCACGTCAAGTTGGCCGTCTCATTCATGGGGCCTGTGGCAAGGGCCGCAGTGGCGGCACTTAACTGCCAGCCCATCTGGAACTTTCCGGTGTCGTACTTGATCTGAGCCGTGAAGTTACCCCGCGGATCGTTCCCCTGGTAGAAGGCATTTCGAGGCGTATAAACATGGGGGTTGCCAGCTGCTCCCGACTGGGCTGCCATCAGACCCAGGGCTGTAACCGTCGCGGCTGCGAAGGCCGTCGTCCGCTTCATGGTGCGTGAAAACATCGAGATCCTTTCCGGAGGGAGTCTTCATTCATTCCGGAAAGCTAGACGGATACCAGATATGGAGGTTCACGTTCCAGGGCAAAGAAAAGTCCAAGTGACAAACCGTAATGGGACGGGGGTCACAGTTTGGCGCCCACCACCCCTCCTGTCACACGCCGCGACCTCGGAATCAGGGAATTATGTCAATAATTAAACTTCCGGGATTACTTAGTGTGCCCATTCAATTTCGGCCAATTCGCTCTTGGGTCCGACTCTGGCCCGTCACACGGTGCTGGCATGGGTACGCCGTTGGATATTTCATCGAGGCGGTCACCTTGACGGTGCAGTGTGTGAGGGGGAGGCATCACCCTGGGGCGGGGCGGGGCGGGACTGGGTGTTGGCGTGGTTCCGTAATCGCGTCTGCCGCCCGGCCTTGGCCAGTTGGGCAAGCTGACTATGGCCGGCGCGCCCATCGGCAATCTGGCTGCCGATTCCTTGATGACCAACACGCCATACCTCTCCTTGGCGGTGAGGGTGCCCTCTGAGGCCTTCAGGCTGTTCGACGTGGCTGGCCGAGCGCGCGCAGGCCGGCCGAACCGGGCTCGTCTTCATCGGGGCCCGCAGCGGTGTCCTCCGTCGGAACAACTTCCGGCGGATCTGGCTCCGCGCTCTCACCACGATCGGTCTCGGTGACGTCCGCCTCCACGATCTCCGGCACAAAGGCCAGGTCTCCGGCGTCGCACCGGTTGACCTGGGCCTTGTTCGTGTCCTGAGACTGGTGGGCGCGGACGGTTTCGAATCGCTGACATCCGCCTTGTAAGTTCGACCGCTGCACGGTGCGAAGTGCGGGAACGACCTACCGGTCGCTCGCGCATCCCGCTCCGGCCACCGCCGTGTGCCGTCGTTCGCCGTCGTTGATGTCAGTTGGTGATGTCAGAGCAGCGGACGGTCTACGCGCTGACGGCCAACTCTCGTGCGCGCTCGCGAGCTTGGGATCTCAAGCTCTTGAGGCGGCTGTGGAACGGGTTGTGGCGGTTCTTGTCGAGGTTCAGCGGCAGGTCGAGTTGAGAGATGAGTTCCGACTCCAGCGTCCACGGTTCGTCGTGCTCGATCCAGCACACGCGGGCGTTCTCCGCCATCCACTGGGAGAGGGCGGCTTCCCCGGCCTTGCCGAAGGTCATTCGCGTCCCGCTGCCCACCCGACGCAGCTCAATCCCGAGCAGACACCCGAGCGTGAGACGCAGCGTCGATCCGGCCGCGTTGCCCCGGTAGTGATAGCGCACGCGCTTGCGAAGGTTCTGCGTGCTGGTCCGGTTCGCCATGTACCGCGGAGCTATGCCGACGTAGAGCAGGCGCCCGGCATCGAGGTCGGCTGAGGGAGCCTGTTCGAAGTGCCACCCGTAGACCCCGGCCGCCGCCGGCACCGGGCTGGGACGCAACAAGGCTTCCTGCGCCGACCACAGCCGATCCGGTGCGGTGAGAGTGGCGTGAACCACGAAGCCTCCAAGGTCGAAGAGCTGCCGGTCGCAGGCTACTGGCTGAGCGCGTCGGCCGTAGCCGCACACCGAACCGCACGCGGCGTGGCCGTCTGGCCAGGCTGGCCGACACGAGAGGTCCCCCGCTCCGTCGGTGCCGATGGCGTCGGCGACCAGACCGCCGCTCTCTGGCAGGGGGCGGCCGGCCGTTCCACTGGTACGGCAGCGCCGAAGCCCTGCTCTCCGACCAGAATGCTCAAGCGGAGGGAACGGCGTGATCTGGTCTGAGGAGGGGATGAGAGCCGTCCTTCGCGCGGGAAGGATCAAGAGGGCGCGCGACGTCTGCACGACGCTGGCACGCACTTTGCAAGCGGTCTGCCACGCGGTTCGGCTCTGGGGGCAGATGTGTACCCGGGAGGCGTAGAGGACGCTATGGCCTCCTGAGGGCGCCGCCACCGAGTATCACCCTGCCCGGTCCTCGCCGTAGTCACGCGGTTAGTCACGCACTACAGGTGAGGCCCGGTACTGATCTCTCAGTACCGGGCCTCACCTGCGATGTAGCTGTCGGGGTGGCGGGATTTGAACCCACGACCTCTTCGTCCCGAATTAGGCCCTGCAAGATCCCTGACCTGAACCCTGTATCAAAGATGCAGGTCAGGCCATTGGAGTGCGTTGGCCTCCGATGGCCCCCCGGGGTCACGATCTCAAGATCGTCTCCAGGATTTCTCCATGGCGGCACGACACCTGCTGCGATGCGTCTGAGGGCCGCAGGCTCCCGGCGTTTTGCCAGCGATGCCTCCCGCTCGTTCTGCTGCCGCCCCCGTGGCAGCCGGGCGTGAGGTTGGTGTTTCGGCTGATTGGGTGGGGGTCTCGTCCTAAGCTGAGTTTCTTGTCCGTTGTTTTGTGGGGGTGTTGTTGTGTTGGTCGAGGGACTGATCGCGGCGGCGGCGGCCGGTGGCGGGGCGATCGTGCAGGCCGCGGGGACGGACGCGTGGGAGGGGATCCGTTGTGGTGTCGCGCGGATCCTCGGTCGCGGCGAGGCAGGACGGGAGCAGGCCGAGCTCGAGCGGCTCGATCAGACCCGGGCCGAGCTGGAGTCGGCCGGTGACGGCGCAGGGGCGGAGCGGGTGCAGACCGTTCTGGTGACCCGCTGGCAGACCCGTCTGGAGATGCTTCTGGAGCAGCTTCCGGAAGAAGAGCGTCAGCAGGTGGCGGCTGAGTTGCAGGCTCTGGTCCAGCAGGCGCAGGCCCAGGCACCGGTGCAGAGCACGCACAACGACTTCAGCAATGCGACGTTCACCGACAGCCAGATTCTCGGGAGCGGCACGCAGAACAACACGATCAACCGGTAGAGGCACGGGCGGCAAGCATGGGGGCGAAGAAGACGTCCGGCAAACGCAAGGGCGGCGGCAGAAGAGACAAGCGTCCCGGGCAGCGGCAACGGGCTGGAGTTGGTTTCGCGGGGGCGTCGTTCGAACGCAGTCAGGTGCTCGGCAGCGGGACGCAGAACACGAGAATCAACGTGCAGGCGTACGCGGCGGTGCCGACGGCGCTGAACGCTCTGCCGGGTCTGCCGCAGGAGTTCACCGGCCGCGAGCACGAGATCACCAAGGTTCTGTCCCTGCTCGACCCCGGGAGCGGTGCGGGTGCGGTGGTGGGGTCGGTCGCTGGGCTGCCGGGCGTGGGCAAGACCACGCTTGCTCATGCTGTGGGGAATGCCGCGCTCGACAAGGGCTGGTTCACGGGTGTGCAGATGGTGAACCTGCGCGGCTACGACCCGACCCCCGTTTCGCCGGAGGACGCCCTGGAGGCGCTGCTGCGGGCTCTTGGTGTCGCGGCCGATCACATCCCGCCCACGCTGGACGAACGGGAAGGGCTGTACCGGTCCCAACTCGACGCCCTGGCGCGTATGGGGCAGCGGGTTCTGGTCCTGGCGGACAATGCCTCAACGTCGGACCAGGTCCGGTCCCTGCTGCCGGCACGTCACCACGCGGTGCTCGTGACCTCCCGGCACACCCTGCCCGGACTCGGCGCCCGCCTGTTCGACCTCCATCCTCTCCAGCCGGATGCCGCCGTGGACCTCCTGCAACAGCGGCTGGAGGTCGCCGACCCCGACGACAGGCGCGTCCAGGACGAGCCCGCTGCCGCAGAGGAACTCGCCTCGCTCTGCGGCTACTTGCCTCTGGCCCTGCAGATCGCCGCCGCGCTCCTCGCGGACGACCCCGGTCAGCCGCTGTCCGAGCGGGTGCGGATGCTCACCGACGCCGGGAGCCGTCTTGGCGGTCTCGACGACGGCGAGCGCAACGTGACCGCCGTCTTCGACGAATGCCTCACCCGCCTCACCCCTCAGCAGGCCGACCTCTACCGCCTCTTGGGCCTCCACGCCGGCCCGGATATCTCCACCCCCGGCGTCGCGGCCCTCACCGACCAGCCGGCCGGCAAAGTCGTGCCGTTGCTGCGGCAGCTTGTCCAGGCGCGCCTGCTCATCCAGAACAGCCAGTCGCGCGACCGCTGGTCCATGCACGATCTCCTGCGCGTTCACGCGCAGGAACAGGCCCGTCTCACCATGGACCGCGACCGTGCCCCCCGCCGACGGTACGAACAGGCCCGCACCCGGCTCACCGACCACTACGTCCGCCACGCAGAAGCAGCCGACACCCACCTCCGGCCGCCCGGCGACGCCGTGTCGCCGCAGTTCGCCGGACGGCAACAGTCGCTGGAATGGTTCGACGCCGAACGCGAGAACCTCCTCGCCACCACGCACACCCATGCCCGCACCCAGACGGCCCTGGACCTCGGGTTCGCCCTCGGCCACTACCTGAACTGGCGACGGCGGTTTCAGGACCTGATCACCGTCCGCGCCCATGCCCTTGAAGCCTGTCAGGCACTCGGCGACAGTCTCAACCAAGCCGGTGCCTGGAGAAATCTCGGCAGTGCTCTCCAAAAGCTCGAACGTCACGCCGAGGCACTCGACGCTCACCAGACCGCTCTTGACTTCTACCAGCAGACCGGCAACACCCACGGCCAAGCCGACGCCTGGAATAACCTCGGCAGCACGTTGAGTGGTCTCGAACGTCACGCCGAGGGATACGAAGCTCACCAGACCAGCCTCGACCTCTTCCAGCAGACCGGCGACATCCACGGCCAAGCGGGTGCCTGGACCAACCTCGGCAATGCTCTCCAAAAGCTCCAACGTCACACTGAGTCACACGAAGCTCACCAGACCAGCCTCGCCCTCTTCCAGCAGACCGACGACATTCACAGCCGAGCCCTCGTCTTGGTCAACCTCGGCAATGCTCTCCAAAGGCTCGAACGTCACGCCGAGGCACGCGAAGCTCACCAGGCCAGCCTCGACCTCTTCCAGCAGACCGGCGACACCCACGGCCAAGCGGGTGCCTGGAACAACCTCGGCAATGCTCTCCAAAAGCTCCAACGTCACACTGAGGCACGCGAAGCTCACCAGGCCAGCCTCGACCTCTTCCAGCAGACCGGCGACACCCACGGCCAAGCCGATGCCTTGAACGGCCTCGGCAATGCTCTCCAAAAGCTCCAACGTCACACTGAGGCACGCGAAGCTCACCAGACCAGCCTCGCCCTCTTCCAGCAGAGCGACGACACCCACAGTCAAGCCGCAGTCTGGAACAACCTCGGGGTGGCCAGCCGCGGCCTTGAGCGGCATATAGAGGCAATCGCAGCAGGAGAGAAAGCGGTCGAAATGCTGACGCACCAGGAGGACTGGGGGCGCGCTGGAGAGGCATGGGGGGAGCTCGCCACCACCCTGACGGCGTCCGGTGCCGAACCGTCCCACGTTAGGAATGCATGGGAACAGTCCGCCACGGCCTACACCCGCGCGGGCGACAACAAAGCGGCCGTCGCATCTCGCTCGAACGCCGAAGCGTCGCCACCAGGCGCCTGACCGGCTATTGGTACCGCGAGCGCTCACACGGGACGCTCGCGGACACGGTCATTCGTGACGGTCATACTTCAGGGCGAACTACCCCACGGCAGTGCAGGCCCGCGCGTGCTCCGCTGTGTACCACGACCTGGGCAGGCCCTGAGGATCGAAGCGCACAGGTGGCATCTTCCGCGGGGACTTCTTCGTCCCGAATTAGGCTCTGGAGGATCACAGACCTGAGCCTCACGCCATAGATGCAGGTCAGAGCATCGGGATGGCTCGGTATCCGGTGGCCCCCCGAGCCCTCTATCTCAAGAACTTCTCCAGGATTTCTCCACAGCGATGGGCGAGGTTGCGGGGTGGGTTCGCAGCGCTGCCATCCGCACACGTCATCCCTGTACTAGGGCAGGGGCGCTCCCCACGCCCGTTCGGTGAGCTCACCCCAAACACCTGGGGCGACTGTTCGAGGATCGACCGCTTCGCTGGGTGCTGAGTTCTCGTACGTTCCGTCCGGCTGCTCGGACCTGTCGTACGCCTTGACCCAGAAGACCCGCCGGATGAATTTGCCGGGCACGTCCCCGGCCGGGGCGTCTGAGCGAAGCACTGCGTAGCCGACGCGTCGGCCGCTACCGCTCCACGGGACCGGACGGCGGCGAGTGGAGACAGACAACTCGACTGACTGCCTGACATAGTCGAACCGCTCGATGTTCTCCGTCCAGACGATGTCGTCCTCATGCTCAAGGGCCTTTGAGGTCTCACCCATCGTTCCTCCCGCAGTCTCGGAGTCCGAGCCACAGTGTGGCCGCACCGAGCGGACACAGCATCTACTTCTGGCCGCTCTACACGGGTACGTCGATCCCGATAGAGCAGTGGCGCCCGCGGATGTGGCTGGATACGTGGGTTTAGTTGGGCGGATGTAGCAACGGGGCGCGGCAGTCTGCCGCGCCCCGTTGGTCGTTGCTGGCCGTTGTCAGCCGTCGCCGGCTGCCCTCGCACGGCCCGAGGACGGCCCGGCTCTGGGCCCGGCAGATTTTGCAGCAGGCTGGCTTCGCTCCCTCTGACCAGCCACTCTTGCCTCCCAAGCCACTCTTCCGTGGCAGTTTCCCAGGTCTCTCCGGCTGTAGCGGAAGCCCAGGAGAACGGTCCGCCTCGTTCGGTCAACTGCCGGTTTTTAGGTGCATGCCGCGGCCTCGTCCACGCATAGTCCGCAGCGAGCAGGCCGCGAGAGCCGGCGACCAGGGATCGCCAAGCAGCTAGGCCAGCCTAAGAAGTCATCTCATTTGGTTGGGTAAGCTGCCCGTCGTGGTGGGGATTGTTGAGCGGCTGGTGCCGGATGAGTTGTGGGAGTTGTTCCAGCGTGTGGTGCCGGAGGCACCATCCCGGCCTCAGGGCGGTGGTCGGCGTCGGCACGGTGACCGCGAAGTTCTCGCCGCGATCATCTTCGTGTCGAGCTCGGGCTGCACGTGGCAGCAGTTGCCGACGGCGTCGTTCGGACCGTCAGG